>JAIRXU010000022.1 GCA_031268095.1 Oscillospiraceae bacterium
TCCCGACCGGTTTTTTCCGCTTTTCATTTGCCCGTCCGCTGCGCCGCAGCCGGGGCATTTCAGTTCGTTCTTTTCCATGTCCCTATTATATCATACTAAACGCTATTTGTCCTCACCTTTTCGGGGCCGGAACGGATTTTAGGATCCTCCCCCCTTCTCCGAAAACGCCTTCTTTTTTCTCATTTTCGAAAAAACGCTGCCGCCCGCTCTCCTCTCCGAAAAAAATGCTTGCTTTTTCCTTCTGTCTGTGCTATACTGTGATTCGTGTGCTGTGCGGACCGTCCGCCGGCGTCAAATCCTGCCACCCGTGTTCCTCTGCCGGCCTGGCCGGGCACGAACATTGGAATATACGAAGTAAGGAAGATCAACTCCCATGGACGCATTGCAGCTGATTGCCCAGAATTCCCTGAAGCAGGACATTCCCAAGGTCATTATTGGTTCCACCGTGCGGGTGCACGTAAAAATCCGCGAAGGCGAGCGTGAGCGCATCCAGATTTTTGAGGGCATCGTCATCGCCCGCAAGGGCTCTGGCGTATCCGAAACCTTCACCGTCCGCCGGATTTCTTACGGCGTGGGCGTGGAGCGCGTGTTCCCGATTCATTCCCCCAACGTCGCGAAAGTGGAGTTGGTGCGCCTGGGCAAGGTGCGCCGGGCCAAGCTCTATTATCTGCGCGGCCGTGTCGGCAAAGCCGCCAAGGTCAAGGAAAAGCTGGGTTGACGGGTCCGGCCTGTCCGCTTTTCGGTTCTGTCCCGCATCCCCCGCCTTTCTGGAAAGACAGCCGGAAGGGCGTTTGGGTGTTATCTCTCCCTGAATCTGACGAAAGGTCGCGTGCCATGCGGATCTCGCAGGAATATTGGGTGCCGCTGCGCACCCGCGCGCTGCACCCCCGGACTTGGCGTCCCTTCCTGCGGGGGCTGTATGAGTGTGCGGCCTCGATGATGATGGCGTCGCTGCTGGTGTTCGGGCTATTCACTTTCGCCGGGAAACCGGTCTGCGTGGCGGGCGATTCGATGAAGCCAACGCTGCACAACGGGGAGTGGCTTTTTGTCTCCAGCCTGAACCCCCGCCTGCACCGGGGGCGGATCGTTGTCATTGCCGAGGGAGAGGAACTGCGCAAACCCATCGTCAAGCGACTCATTGCCCTGCCGGGAGACACGGTAGATATTGACTTCGACAAAGGCGAGGTCATCGTCAACGGCAGCATCCTGCGGGAACCCTATGTCGCCGGTCCGACCACCCGTTCCGCCGACGTGACCTTCCCCGTGACTGTTCCGCAGGGAAAATGTTTCGTCCTAGGAGACAACCGGGGCGATTCCCTGGACAGCCGTTTCCGCTCCGTCGGCATGGTTGAAATCAATAAAGTGGTCGGCGAGGCCCAGGCCCGGATCCTGCCCCTGCGGCAGTGGAAAAAATTAAATGCCGGATTTTAGATGTTGAACGTCGGCGCTTCGGCGCGTGGTGAGGAGAACCATTCATGTCAGATCAATCGGAGCAATGGAAAGACGAAATCCTGGCGGCGCCCGCCGTCTCCGGGGCGCCGGAAAAAAACGTCCCGGCCTTCCGCCGGACGGAGAAACCTTCCGGCCTGCTCAGCAGCCTGTATGACCTGGCGGACATTCTGGTCTCCGCCGTGCTGGTGATCACCGTGCTGTTCCTGTTCCTCTTCCGCTTCGCCGGGGTGGTGGGGCCGTCCATGCAGCCAACGCTGCATGATAAAGACTGGCTGGCGGTTTCCGCCTTTGATTTTCAGCCCAGGCCGGGCGAAATTGTGATCATCACCCAGCCCAACCGCTGGCATGAACCGCTGGTCAAGCGGGTCGTCGCCGTCGCCGGGCAAACGGTTGACATCCGGGACGGACAGGTTTTTGTGAACGATGAACTGCTGGAGGAAACGTACCTCCCGGCGGACGTATCGACTTACTATCCCTCGGATACGTTCTGCACAGGTCCCCTCCCCTTGAAGGTCCCGGACGGCTACGTCTTCGTCATGGGAGATAACCGGACCAATTCCACCGACAGCCGGTACCGGGAAATCGGGTTCATCCGCTGCGACTATATCCTGGGCAAGGTACGGTTCCGCCTCTGGCCGCTCGGAAATTTTCAAATCGATAAATAAATAATAATGTTAAGTATTAAGGTTCTTCGCCTATGAATGACACCCCCAACGTCCAATGGTTCCCGGGGCATATGGCCCGCACCCGGCGGCAGATCCGGGAGGCCCTGCCTCTGGTGGATGCCGTGGTGGAGCTGCGGGACGCCCGGCTGCCGGAAAGCAGCCGCAACCCGGAACTGGATACCCTCACCGCGGCCAAACCCCGCATCGTCCTGCTGAATAAATGCGACCTCGCTGACGAGGTTGCCACCGCCCGCTGGCTGCAGCTGCTGCGCCGGACGGGTTTTGTTGCGCTGGCGGTGGACTGCCGCGGCGGCAAGGGGCTTCAGCGCTTCCCGGATACGGTCCGGCAGTCCCTGGCCGAGCTGATCCGCGCCCGGCAGGCCAAGGGAATGGCGGGCCGCCCGCTGCGGCTGATGGTCGTCGGGATCCCCAACACCGGCAAATCCTCGTTCATCAACCGCATGTCCAACCAGGCCAACCGCCGCAGCCGCGCCCAGGTGGCCGACCGCCCCGGCGTCACGCGACAAAATCAGTGGTTCCCCATCGGCAGCGCTGGCGGCGTGAAGCTGGAGTTGCTGGATACTCCCGGCGTCCTCTGGCCAAAGTTCGAGGACCCCGCCGTCGGGGATAAATTGGCCTTCATCGGCTCCGTGAAAGACACCGTCCTGGACGGAGAAGCCCTGGCCCTGCGGCTGCTGGCGCTGCTCCGGCGGGATTATCCCGACCGCCTGCGGGCGCGTTACCAATTGCGTGACGGCACACCGGACGGAGAACCCTGGCAGTTGCTGGAGGAGATCGCCCAGCGGCGGGGGATGCGCCTGCCCGGCGGGGAGCCGGACCTTTCCCGCGCCGCCGCCGCGCTGCTGGAGGATTTCCGCAGCGGCAGGCTGGGGCGCGTCACCTTGGACGCCGCCGGCTAGAAAGGACGCCGCCATGCCCGCCGAGATCCGCATGATTGTCACCGACCTGGACCGTACACTGCTGCGCTCCGACAACACCATTTCCGAATACACGGCGGACGTCCTGCGCCGCTGCCAGGCACGGGGAATCTTTGTTGTCTTCGCCACGGCGCGTTATTTCAGAACGATTGAAGAATGGGTTGTTCCCGCTATCGGATTCCAGCCGGATATCGCCATTTCATCCAACGGCGCGTACGCATACGGCGAGGGTAAGGTGCGCTATCAGGCATTGATCGAGCCGCAGCTCGCCAGTCAAATCATCGCCGAAATCCGTGCGCGCAGAGGACAAATTACCGTCGGCACTTCACGGCTTCGGTTATCGGAGCGCCCGATTGAAGCAAGCCATATCTCGTTTTCGGCGCTTTGTGAGTTTCAAACACCCATCACTGAGGACGTGCATTACATCGATTTTCGCGGCGGCGATCATATCGCAGAGGACATTGGGCGATTGTTCCCGCAGGTTCGCCTGCAAAGTTATGTGGACTCCCTCACAACCTTCGTGCATAAAGATGCCTACAAAGGCTTAGCGTTGTCGGAAATTATACGTCAATTACATATGAATAAGGAAAATGTAGTTGGATTTGGCGATGATATAAATGATCTTGACTTTTTGGACGTTTGCGGAACAAAAATAGCTGTTGCAAACGCGGTCGCTAAGGTCAAAGCCGCCGCGGATTTCGTCTGCGGCAGCAACGACGGGGACGGCCCCGCCCGCTGGCTGGCTGAGCATGTCCTGCGCGAATCCTGATAGTTTCCTGGAGGTTTTCATGTCCATCTTCGTCCTGGCCGACCCGCACCTTTCCTTTGGATCCGCCAAACCTATGGATGTCTTTTCCGGCTGGGCCGACCATGCCGCGCGGATGGAACAGGCTTGGCGCGCGGCGGTGCGCCCGGAAGACACCGTCGTCCTTCCCGGGGACATCTCCTGGGCGATGAGTCTCGACCAGGCGCTGCCTGATTTCCAGTGGCTCAACCGCCTCCCCGGCGTCAAGCTGATCATGAAAGGCAACCATGATTACTGGTGGAACACCCGCAAAAAAATCGAAACCTTCTGGGCTGCCCATGACCTCTCAACCTTGCGGCTGCTCCACAACAGCGCCCTGCTGGCGGAAGGCGTCGCCCTCTGCGGCAGCCGGGGCTGGTTTTTCGACGACGAGGCCGGGGACGTCCAGAAAGTTCTGCTGCGGGAAGCCGGGCGGCTGCGCGCCTCCATTCGCGCGGGTAAGTGCCTGAGCCGCGACCTCATCGTCTTCCTGCACTATCCCCCCATTGCCGGCGGCAGGGTCTGCGACGAAATCTATCGGGTCCTCCGGGAGGAGGGCGTTTCCCGCTGCTATTACGGCCATCTTCACGGGGAGGGCTGCCGCTGGGCTTTCCAGGGCAGGCGGGATGGGATCGATTTCCGCTTGATCTCCGCCGACAGTCTCGGCTTCGCGCCTCTGCGGATCCCGACGGACGGCTGCGCCTTGCGGGAACCACCCCGGTGGAGCGCGGTCGTGCCCTTTTATCAGGCTGCCGGAACGCTGCGCGCCTGCGCAGATTCTGTTCTGGCCCAAACAGAGCCCCGCTGGGAACTGATTCTGGTGGACGACGGCTCCACTGACGCAGGCGCGGCGCTGGCGGACGAACTCGCCGCCGGAGACGCGCGGATCCGGGTCCTGCACCAGAAAAACCGGGGCGTCAGCGCCGCCCGCAACGCCGGCCTGGCCGCCGCCCGGGGAGAGTACGTCTCCTTCCTGGACGCGGACGACTGGCTGGAGCCCGCCGCGGCGGCCGAACTGCTCCGCGCCGCGGCGGACGGCGGCGGCAGCGACGTGGTGACGGCCGCGCTTTTCTGCCGGAACCCTGACGGCTCTGAGGCGCGCCGAGACCTTGGCGTCGCCCCCGGCCAGAACCCCTCCGCACGTACGCTGGGCCATGAAGACATCCTCGCTCTGTTGCCCGAGATGCACGAAACGCTCTTTTTTCACTTCCCCGCCCGCTGCTGCTACCGTCGGTCTTTTTTGCTGGAACAGAACATTTTATTCACTCCGGCGCTCCGCTACGGCGAGGATACGGTTTTCTGCCTGGAAGCCTGCCTGCGGGCGGAACGCGTCCGCACCTGCCCCGCTGCGTACTATCACTACTGCCCGTCGCCGGGCAGCGCCTCCCAAGCCATCCTGTCCCGCCCTGATTATGTCCCCCAGGTCTTCGCCCAGGACGAGGCCAAGCGCGCGCTGGCGGACCGGTTTCTCCCGGAAACTGACCGCATGGCAGTTCATGCGGGGATCTCCCAGTATAATCTCCGCTTCTTCCTTCCCCTTCTGCGCAACGCCGCGCTGGTCCATCCCCCGCAAGAAGCAACGCGCGCCCAGCGGGCGATCCTCCGCTCCCCCTTCGTTTGCCGCGCCCTGCGGGAGGCGCGCCTGTCTCCCGCCCTCTCATTGGCCCACTTGGACCGCTGGATTTTCTTGCTGACAAAATGGCGCCTTCCCGCCGCCGCGCTCTGGCTTTGGCGCCGGATGGACCGCTGGAACGGGAGGCACACCCGCTGACCGGGTAGGGTCCAACCATTTTTATCTTACTTTTGGAGCGAGGCGGTTCCTTTGGCGCGGGAACAATACAAAATCCATCGGAAAGACCCTGCATTTCCATAACGCAAGGAGAGATGATCATGTCAACAACTTATGCGCTTGCCAAAGAACAGTTCGCCGCCCTGGGCCTCGATACGGAGGCCGCCATTGACCGCTTGCTCGCCTTACCGATCTCCATCCACTGCTGGCAGGGGGACGACGTCGCGGGCTTCGAGCAGGGAGGCGGTTCCCTCTCCGGGGGCATCGCCGCCACGGGCAATCATCCCGGCAAAGCCCGCACCCCCGCGGAATTGATGGCGGACCTGGACCAGGTCCTGGCCCTCGCGCCGGGGAAGCACAAACTGAACCTTCATGCCATCTACGCGGTTACAGACGAGCCCGTCCCCCGGGACCGGCTGGCCCCGGAACACTTCGCCCCCTGGGTAGACTATGCCCGGGCGCGGGGTCTTGGGTTGGACGTCAACCCCACCCTGTTTTCCCACCCCCTCGCCGCCGACGGTATGACCCTTTCCCATCCCGACGGGGCGGTCCGCCGCTTCTGGATCGACCACTGCAAAGCCATGCGGCGGGTGGGGCGGCATTTCGCCCAGGAACTGGGGCAGGTCTGCGTCAATAACATTTGGATCCCCGACGGGCTCAAGGACACCCCGGCGGACCGGTTGGGCCCCCGCGCCCGGCTGAAGGACGCGCTGGACGAAATCCTTGCCGACCCCGCTGACCCCGCCCTGCTGATCGACACAGTGGAAAGCAAAGTCTTCGGCATCGGGTTGGAAAGCTACACCGTCGGCTCCCATGAATTTTACCTCAGTTACGCCGCGAAGACCGGCTGCGTCTGCCTGCTGGACAATGGCCATTATCATCCCACCGAGACCGTCTCTGACAAAATCCCCTCTCTGTTGCTCTTCGCCGACCGGCTCGCTCTCCATCTCACCCGGGGGGTCCGCTGGGACAGCGACCATGTCGTCACTTGGAACGATGAGCTGCTGGAAATTGCCAAGGAGGTTGTCCGCTGCGGCGCGCTGGACCGGGTGCTGCTCTCGCTGGACTATTTCGACGCCAGCATCAACCGGATCGCCGCTTGGGTGATCGGCCTGCGCAATGTCCGCAAAGCCTTGCTGGCCGCGCTGCTCCTGCCCCATCCCCAACTGCGCGCGCTCCAGGACCGCCGCGACTTCACCCGTCTGCTGGCCCTCCAGGAGGAATATAAGCTCCTGCCGGTCGGCGCGGTTTGGGACGAACTTTGCGCCCGGGCAGGCGTTCCGGTAGGAACGGACTGGATCGGGCAGGCGGAGGCCTATGAAGCGGCCATTCTCCCAAAAAGAAATCCGGCAGGCAATTGACAATCTGCCCCCGGATCAGGTATAATAGTAATACTAAACTATCCAGGAGGTTTTCTCATGCAGCGGATTCGCGTCCTTCTTTCCCTCCTTCTCGCGCTGCTCCTGCTAGCCGCGCTGCCTCTGTCCGCGGCGGCCGTCGTCATGCCCAGCGCCGATACGACGTCCCCTACCTCATTTTCCCCGCCGGGGCAGACTGCCCAGCCGATCGACAGCCCAACCGTCGCTGCGCCCGCGCCGGGCGTACCTGTCTCCGCCGAAGCCCCCACCGTCCAGTCTCCCACTGTTCCGGAAGAAACATCCATTCCTAACGAGACCGGGGATCCGGCCGGGGAATTTGTCGGAGGCTTCCAAGCCGCTTCTTCGGACGGCAGTTCTTTTTCTCCGCTGGATTTTCTTCAGGAGAACCTGATTTCCCTGATCGCCCTGGGGCTGGCGCTGGTGGCGCTGGTGCTGGCGGTCCTTGCCCTGGTCCGGACCCGCCGCCTGAAGCGCCGCCGGAGCAATTCCTATTTTTGACCGGCTAAAATTCGAATTGGAGGTTTCCCTATGAAACTTCTCATCGCCATCATCCACCAGGAGGACAGCCCCGCTGTGCTGGACGAACTTTCCGCCCAGGGCGTATCGTTTACGCGGCTGCCCACCACCGGCGGCTTTTTGCGCGCCGGAAACGACACCTTGCTGCTAGGGGTAGAGGACACCGCCGTCGAAGAAGTGCTGGCGCTCCTCGCCCGGTTCTGCCGCCAGCGGCAGCAGTTCGTTGACGTCGGCGCGGCGCCCATCCTCGGGACATTGCTGCATGCTCCGGTGGAAGTCACCGTTGGCGGCGCGACGGTTTTTGTCCTCGACGTGGAGCGGTTCCGCAAAATCTGACGACCGGGAGGGTTCGCATGCGCTTCACCATCACGCCGCCCCCCCTGGCTCCAGTGGCCGGGCTGCTTGGCGCGGCGCTGGCGTCCCGTCAACTGTCCCATGCCCTGCTGCTGGAAGGCTCCACCCAGGCCGTTCGCCTGGACGCCGCCCGGGCCCTGTCCCGGATTTTGGTTTGCCGTCAGGCCAACGGCGGCGAATCTCCTGAAGACGAATCTGGAGGCGAGACCGCGATGTTCGGCGGCCTCTCCCTCTTCGGCGACCCAGACCCGGAACCCTCACCAGAAGAAGACCTCCCGCTCCCCTGCGAACGCTGCTCCCACTGTGTTAAAAGCGCAGCCCTGTCCCACCCGGACGTCCGTATCCTTGAGGGCGGAACCGGCTCCCGGAGCTTCCATATCGACGCCATCCGGCAGCTGCGCCAAGACGCCTACATTCTGCCCAACGAGGCGGACCGGAAGGTTTATGTCCTGCATAACGCCCAATCCCTGACGGCGGAAGCGCAGAACGCACTGCTGAAACTTCTGGAGGAACCGCCCCCGGCGGTTTGTCTGGTGCTTACCGTCCCTTCCGCGCGGATGCTGCTGCCTACGGTTCTTTCCCGCGCCACGGTCCTGCGCCTGGGCGAAAGCCGGGACGAGGCCCCTGACCCGGAACGGGAACAGCTGCTGCAAACCATCGCCGCCGCCGTCGCCGCCGCCCTGTTGCACCCCACCGCGCCATACGCGCTCTTGGAAGCCACCGCGCCGCTGGAATCGGACAAAGACCTGTTGCGGGAGGTGCTTCCCGTCCTGCGCGGCGCGCTGCACCAAGCGCTGCTCTCCGAATGCGCCGGCGCTGCCGCCCTCTCCCCCCAGGTACAGCGCTGCCTGCAACTGATCGAGGGAGTGCGGCAACTGGAAGCCGCCGTTGCGCGCAACGCCAACCAGAATCTGCTGCTCACCCGCCTGGCCGCGCTGGGGCTGCGCGCCTGAGTCTATTCCCTAATTTTCACCTGAACTAGAAAGGTTTTGTATGGCAATTATCATTGGCGTCCGTTTCCGCGAGGTCGGACGCGTCTATCACTTTGATCCCGGCGACAAACAAGTCAAAAAAGGGGATCGTGTCATCGTCGAAACCGCGCGCGGCATCGAGTGCGGCGAGGTGATGCTGGAAAATACCGAAATTCCCGACGAACAGATCACACATCCTCTCAAAATGCTCATCCGCGTCGCCACCCCGGAAGACCTGACCACCGTCCAGAAGAAGGCGGAAAAAGAGGCCGACGCCTTCCGCATCGGCGAGGAAAAAATCAAAAAACACAAACTGGACATGAAGCTGGTCAACGTTGAATACACCTTCGACGCCAGCCGGATCATCTTCCATTTCACCGCCGACGAGCGCGTGGACTTCCGCGAGCTGGTCAAAGATTTGGCCGGCGTTTTCCGGACCCGGATCGAGTTGCGGCAAATCGGTGTCCGGGACGAGGCGAAGCTGTTGGGCGGATTGGGGATCTGCGGCCGGCCCTTCTGCTGCAGCTCGTTCATGGGCGACTTCCAGCCTGTCTCCATCAAAATGGCGAAGGAGCAGAATCTTTCTCTCAACCCCGTCAAGATCAGCGGCACCTGTGGGCGGCTGATGTGCTGCCTGAAATATGAGCAGGAGGCCTACGAACACCTGCTTCGGGACCTGCCCAAGGTTGGCGCTTCGGTAGATACCCCCGAGGGGCGCGGCACGGTACTGGAAATTAACGCCATTAGCGGAATGGTCAAGGTCCGCTTGGAGCAGCACCCGGACGTTCCCGTTTCCTTTCAGATGAACCGGGAGACCAAGACTTTGCAGCGGGTGGAACGCAACCTGGAGCGCTCTCCCGTCCTGGCGGACAATTCCCTGCGCAGCTTCGCCCCCTTGGCGGAAAGTCTCGGCGCGTTTTTGGATCCCTTCGACGCGGCGGAAGATCCCCCGCCTGCAGAGAAAGGCCCGGATCGCCCAAGAAACAACAGGCAGGGCCAAAAAAACAACGCTTCCAAGCGTCCGCCCAATAAATCCGGGCAAAGCCAGGAAAAAAACAACAATTTCGAGCGAAAAGGCAACAATTCCTCGGATTCTCCGCGCGGAAACGGCCAAAAAAACAACAGTTCGCCAAAAGACAACACGCAGAGGCCGCGGCAGCAGCCCAATACCGCCAAGCAGCCCCGGCCCGGCGGCGACGCCCGGCCAGCGGAATCCCCCCGCCCCAATACGCCTCCTCCAGCCCCGGCCGCCGATATTGGCGGCATCCCGCGCTACGGCGCCATCCGCCGGGCCAACAATCCGCAGAACGCCCCGGCAGCGCCTTCCCAGGAACGCCGCGGCCCCGCCCCTTGGCAGAAAAACAGGCGGGACGCCAAAGGTCCCCCGCCTCCGGAATCTCCGGCGGCGGAACGCAGCCCCACCGGCGCGCCCTCCTCGGAAGGCAGCAAATCAGGCCACAAGCGGCGGCGGCCCGGCGGCAAAGGTCAGGGAAGCGACGGCCAGTAACCCCGTTCGCGCCTTTCCTTCCTTTTTTATCCAAATTTCGCCCGGTCGTTCTCCAATGCGATCCCATCTTCCTCCAAAAAAGTACTTGCATTTTCACAAAAATGTGATACAATAGAGGCATCATGGATAAAGGAGGATAGGTTCTATGTCTTATGCGATCAACAGCGACTGCATTTCCTGCGGTGCCTGCGAGGCGGAATGCCCTGTGGAAGCCATCAGCGCGGGGGATGAGGCCTACGTCATTGACCCGGATCTGTGCATTGAATGCGGCGCCTGCGCGGCGGTTTGTCCCGTTTCCGCCCCCAATCCGGACTGATTCCGCCATCGTACGAAAGCCGCGTCTGTCCGCAGACGCGGCTTTATTTTAGATAATCCAACCACCAGATCATGATGCTCCGGTTTGTATGTTTATATTTCAGAACAAAGGATGGTGTTGGTATGCCTCTTGTCATCTCCCACCGGGGCGCGAACCAGCTCGCGCCGGAAAATACCCTCCCCGCTTTCGCGCGTTCTCTGGACTTTCGCGTTGACGGCTTCGAAAACGACGTTCACATGACCAGGGACGGCCGCCTGGTGGTCTGCCACGACGAAACCATCGACCGCACATCCAACGGCAGCGGCCGCATCGCAGACCATACCTTTGCGCAGCTGCGGGATTTGGACTTTGGCAGCTGGTTCGGGCCGCAGTTCGCCGGCACAAAAATTCCTTCTCTGGAAGAATTTTTTGCCCTGTGCGATTCCCTGAAGATCATCAATGTCGAGATCAAGCGGGCGCTGAGCGGCGGAACCGAAAGCGCCGCCGAAGTCATCCGTCTGGCGAAGGAATATCATTGCTTCGACCGGCTGATCCTCTCCAGCTTCGACCTGGACATGCTCCGGGCCGCCAAGCGCGCAGACGCAAATGCCCGCGCGGCCATGTTATATTCCCCCAACTCCCCGGAAGCGGAGGCGATCAGCGACGATCCCCCTGCCTTCGCCAAAAAATACGGCCTGGACGCCCTGCATCCCTTCGTGTTCTTCGTGACCCCTGAATACATCCGGACGTGCCACGGCGCGGGGCTGTTGGTCAACCCCTGGACGGTGAATCAGGAAACAGGCCTGGCCCGTCTGCGGGACTGGGGAACGGACGGGATCATCACCGACTTCCCGGACCTGGCCATGCGGATCGTCTACGGCGAAGACTTCGCAGAGGAGCGTCCGTGAGCGGCCCAGCCGCAGAAAACCGCGGCGCGCTGGGGGAAGACCTGTCCGCCCGCTTCCTGACTTACAAAGGGTACACCGTCCTGGCCCGGAACTTCCGCACCCGCCAGGGAGAAGTGGACCTCATTGCCGAAGATGCGGATTTTCTTGTTTTCGCGGAGGTCAAGACCCGGCGGCGCGGCAGCCTCGTATCCGGGGAAGAGGCCGTTGACGTCCACAAGCAGCGGCGCTTCCTCGCGGCGGCAGAGGCCTGGCTGATCGCATTCCCCAGCAATAAGCAGCCCCGCTGCGACGTGATCTGCATCGACCTGAAGCCGGACGGCGCCCTGGCTTCCCTGCGGCATTACCGGAACGCGTTCTAACTTCCGAACATTCATTTTTTCTGTATTTCACCCTCAAGCGCCTGCCCAACTTGATTTTAAATATGACCTGTAACTTACCTCCGAAACCCCTTGACAGCACAGAAAGAACATGCTAAAATAGGAATATCAAAGCAAGGAGGGTGTCAGCAATGGCGAAGCAAGAGGAACTAACTCTGC
>JAIRXU010000037.1 GCA_031268095.1 Oscillospiraceae bacterium
AACCGGGCAGAACGCAGCCCCTGAAATGCCAAAGAACCCCCGTTATAAGGGTTCTTCGGTTACTGCTCTGACAGTATATGTGACGTGCAATTATGGAGCTACTGGTCAGAATCGAACTGCAAGAACGTCAGGCACTGGCCCTGGATGAAGCGCGTCAGGGCGACGCCGAGTTTCGACATGAGATTGCGCACCGACATTGTGATCCCTTCGGTGCGCTGGCCGGTTTTCCATTCCACGTATTCCACGCTTTCGCTGATCAAACTGCGCTGGGCGATGCTGTAGATCGAATTGGGCAGGTAGGAAATATTATTGAGGACATACACAAGAATCAGTCGGGGCAGGGTCTGGATGCCGATAAAATAACCCAGCACACGCACAAGAATGTCGGTGACGCAGCCGATGAGTAGCACACGTTTCATCCCGCCCACACGGTCGGCGATTTTTGGTGGCGAAAAATTTCATCGATGCGCCCGGCAAGCCCAGCACAATCCCGATGACCGTAATGACGACCGAGGCGGGGATCGTCTTGCCGCCCACCGGATACATCAGCTGCTGAAAAATGTATTCGTCGCCGACATTGGGGCCGCAGGCGCGGAGAATCTCGCTGACCAGAAACAGCAGCAGGATGTAGTTATGTTTCAGCGCGCCTAAGTTGCGCCATACGGAAGTGCCCTCCCCTGGCTGAGAGCGCACACGTTCGGTGGCGCCCAAGGCGAACATGCTTTGGAACCCGCCGCCCAAACACATCACCAGGGCAAAGAGCTGAAACACCTGCTGCTGGGTCATGCCGAGCCATTCCTTGCTGCTGAGCATGGGCAGCAACAGTCCGGGCAGCAGTCCGCCCAAAAACGCGCCGATATCCGCCCACTGGGTTGCGCGGGTCCGCTGGGCCGAAAGCGGCGAAATGGCGGCGGTCATTCCCCAAAGCGACGCGTCCTGAAAGGAATAGAGGACATCCCAGCAGACGTAGATCATCATGGAATAAAGCACTTTGAAGTTGTCGCTGGGCAGGTTCCAGTTGACAAAAAGCAAAAACGCCAGCACCGCGATGAGAGGCGACGTCAGTTTGATCTATGGCAGAAGCTTGCGCCCATCCCGGAACCGGTGGTTGTCAATGAGTGCGCCGGCCAAAGGGTCGTTGATCGCGTCGAAGGCTGTAACCGCCCCGGTCATACGCCCCACCAGTTTGGCGTCCAGATGCAGTACGTTTGTGCAGAAAAGGAAGAATTTGTTGGTGCCCGCCATATTGTTGAGATGATTCTGCCCCCAAAGCCCCAGGGCGTAAAAAGTCAATTCCCTGCGCGGAAGTTCGCCGGGGATATCGCTTTCTTTTTGGAACAGCCAGCGGAACGGGTGGAGGATAGCCCGGCGCTGCGAATCGGTCATTGGCATGGGAGGTCCCCTTCTATTTCATTATTTTTATAGGCACTATAAACGGCATAAAAGTTTTATGCAATTAGGAAGGCCGCGGTCACCAAGTCTCCCCTCGCAGCCTCTCCTGGAGTGCCCGCAGCTGTGCCCGCCTGGCCGGATAATCCGGCAAAACGCCGGCGACGACGGCCCAGAACCGGGCCGAATGGTTCATTTTCCGGAGATGGGCCAACTCGTGAACCACCACGTAATCGATCACCGCGTCGTCGGCCATCAGCAGCCGCCAGGAAAAATTGAGGTTCCCGGCGGCGGAGCAGCTGCCCCAGCGGGTTTTTGCGCCGTTAATTTTCAAGGAAACGGGGACGACGCCCATGACTTGGGCGAAGGTCTGCGCCTGCACCGGGAGGAGCGTCCGCGCTTGCTGCCGGTAGATTGCCTCGCAGGCCGCCTGGATTCCCGCCGCGTCCAGCGCCGGCGGTACGCAAAACCGCGTCCCGTCAAAATGGGGCCAGGCGTTGCCGGCGGCAATCGGAATTTCTCGGCCCCGCAGCAGCGCCGTTCCGCCATAAGCCAGGGCGAAGGCGTCCCGCCGGGCCTGCTGTTCCTGCGCCAGGCGGCATTTTTCGGCAATCCAGGATTCTTTTTCGGCAACAAACTGATCCAGCGCAGCCTTGGGCATGTGCTGCGGCGCGCGGACTTCCACCAAACCGCCGGGCCGGATGAGAATTGACGCCGTCGTGCGGCGGGTGCGGACGAGGGTGTAAGAACGCATGAAAAGCCTCCGGGATGGAATAATGACAGATATTTTATAAAAGTGAAAAGTTAGGGGAGGGGGACTATTTTCGCGACGACGACGACCCGGTCTTTCAGATTATTCGCGCAGGTGGAGAGGGTCAGGATGCGGTCACTGTAGCCGATGTCGATGTCGCGCCAGTACAAATGCCGCTGCTGGAGCATGGCCAGGTGCCCGTCCTGCATGGCGGGAGCGGCGAAAGCGATGTTATAGACGTCACTTTTTGGGTCGGTGACGAGGACAGCAAAGAACTCCAGACGGTAATTCCGCGTTGGGGTTTGCAGCGTTCCGGTCTTGACTTCGTTAAAAAATTCCTCGGAACCGAATTGCTTCAGACTGCCGAACATTTTTCCGTCGCGCATGTTGTGGCCGTAGACGATGTTGTTGAAATCGGAAAAGTCCTCGTGGTTGCGGCAGTCGAGGAACAGCGAACCGTACCGCGAAGGCTCTAGGCGTGCGGTGTGGCTGAGGTAATAGTCATTGTCGGTTGCCTGGGCGACGGGGTAGTCGATCTGTGTTTTGGGAATATGCAGCCAGGCGACAACATGGACATTCTGCTTGCGCAGCGTACCGAAATCGACCTTCCGCCCGCCGCTGTCGGAGGACGAGCCGTCTCCCAGCGCTTCAGCTAGGGTGGGTTTTTCTTGCTGGGCGACGGCCGCCGCCGCCGCGCGGGAATTATCATAGACCGTGCGGGCAATCAGCAGCGCACAAACCACCAAGGCCATCGCCAGCAGCCGGACGATCGCTTTTTTGATGAACTTTTTCCGCAGGGCCCGCAGGGCCTGCGGGTTCCGAGCGTTCTGCATGCGCCTCAGCCCTTTCCGTTCGACTTCATTCGCTTTGCTATGATAACACGGCGGGGCGGGAATGTCAAGGGGAAAACGGGGAAAATAGAGAATGGGGGAACGCTCGCGGCAGACTCGAAAAGGAGAAAAGCCCGAGAAACAGGAAACGGGAAGAGCCTCGGAAAGGCATGTGCGCCCCCGCGCCGTCATAGTATGGTCCGGGGGAGATGCATGCGATGGATACGATGGAAGATGGCCTGACCTATTTCGTTTATTTTTCACAGCAGAAAATCGACCAGCTCTACCGTCAACTGCCGGACGCGCGGCTATTGGTGCAGAAAGCGTCTGTCAGCAGCACCGATCACCGGGGACTGAGCATTCTGCCCAAAGGCGAACTGCTGGAGTCCCTTTCGCTGAACGGCGCGGACCGGGGGCAGACCGCTGTGTGCTACCGGGAAGCGCTGCTGGATAAAAACGACTTCTACCGGCTGCGGAAGGTCCTCCAGGCGCTGCGGGCGCAGGGGCTGCTGCGGGAGCTGCCGAACGGGCAGCGGCCGGGAAAGCCCTGCCCGGGGGAACTGCTCTGGATCAGGGGCTGCTTCTCTCTGGCGGCGGAGGACGGCGGAAGCGGAATGGCGGAGCTGCGCGCGCCCGCGCGGGAGGGGCGCCCCTGCCTGAGACTGTGCTGCTGCAAGCAGGCGTTCACTGCGGACTGCGGGGACGACGGCTGGACGGAACTTTTCCGCTGCGGCGCGCCGCTGCCTTTGCGCGGGGTGATGTTAGTTCTGCCGAACGCTGCGGGACAGGAGGACTGTTGGTGTGGTGCACCCCTGTTTTTGGCATTTTAAGGAAAAATACGGACCAATTTCGGACCAATTGGAAGAAACTTTATGAGATTCCGTAAAAAATTTCAGGAATACCCTTGACAAACCCATGCCAGAATGAGTAATATTGGGTGGGGTCATTTTCTGACCGGATAGGCGGGACGCCGCGTGGGGCGCCGTCCGCCGCAAACGACATGAAAGAGAGGAAAAACCATGATTTTCGAGCGTGTCCAAAAAATTATCTGCGATCAATTCGAGGCTGACTTGTCCAGCGTCACGGAGGCGACGACTCTGGACGACATCAACGCCGACAGCCTGGACCTCTACGACCTGGCTATGAGCCTGGAAGAGGAATTTGAAGTGGAGTTCCCGGAAGACGCCATCAAGCGCTTTCATACGGTTGGCGATATCGTCAACTTCATCGAGGAGAACTGATCCCCCGCGCGGGCGGTCTCCTGTTTTCGAAATGTAGAATTCCAAGACGGAATATACCGGGCGAAAATAGGGAGACGATTCCAAAAAGAGAAAGCGGGGAGAGCATCATGGCGCAGGAAGAGCGGCAGAAAAAACTTGTCGAAGAAATCACGCCGATGGAGGCGGATTTCGCGCAGTGGTATACGGATGTGGTCAAGAAGGCGGAGCTGGTGGAATATACCAGCGTCAAGGGCTGCATGGTCATCCGTCCGTACGGCTACGCAATCTGGGAAAACATCCAGCGCATCTTGGACGGCATGTTCAAGGAGACGGGACACGAAAATGTTTGTATGCCGATGTTCATTCCGGAAAGTCTCCTGCAAAAGGAGAAAGACCATGTGGCTGGTTTCGCGCCGGAAGTCGCCTGGGTGACGCACGGCGGGAGCGAGCCGCTGGAAGAGCGGCTGTGTGTCCGTCCGACGTCGGAAACCCTCTTCTGCGAGCATTACGCGCATATTATCCAGTCCCACCGGGATTTGCCGAAACTCTATAATCAGTGGGTCAGCGTGGTCCGCTGGGAAAAAACAACCCGGCCTTTTCTGCGTACGCGTGAATTCCTCTGGCAGGAAGGACACACCATTCACGCAACGGCGCAGGAGGCTCAGGAAGAGACCGAGCGAATGCTGGACGTCTATGCCCGCTTCTGCGAAGAAAGCCTGGCGATGCCCGTCGTCCGGGGGCGGAAGACCGAGAGCGATAAATTTGCCGGAGCGGTGGCGACCTACGCGATCGAAGCCCTGATGCATGACGGAAAGGCGCTCCAGGCGGGAACCAGCCATTATTTTGGCGATGGATTCGCCAAGGCGTTCGGGATCCAGTATACCAGCCGGGAGAATAAACTGACCTATCCCTACCAGACGTCCTGGGGGGTCACGACCCGCCTCATTGGCGCGATCATCATGACACACGGGGATGACAGCGGTCTGGTTCTGCCTCCCGCCGTTGCGCCGGTGCAGGTGATGATCATTCCCATTGCGGCCCACAAAGCCGGCGTCATGGAGATGGCGCGGTCCGTCGCTGCCAGGCTGAGTGGGATTTGCCGGGTGAAGGCGGACGATTCCGGCAACAGCCCCGGCTGGAAGTTTGCGCAGACGGAGATGCAGGGTGTGCCGCTGCGGTTGGAACTGGGGCCGAAGGATCTGGAGGCGAAGCAGTGCGTGATTGTCCGGCGGGACACGCGGGAAAAAGTCACCGTTCCGCTGACGGAATTGGAAACCGTCGTCCCCGCGCTGCTGAAGGCGGTGCACGACGGCCTTTACCGGCGCGCGCTGGAGAACCGCGAGCGGCACACCTACCGCTGCCGCGAACTGGAGGAGATTCCTCAGGCGCTGGCGGAAAAAGGTGACGGCTTCGTCTATGCCATGTGGTGCGGGGACGAGGCCTGCGAAGATGAGGTGAAGGAAAAAACCGGCGTCGGGTCCCGGTGTATTCCGGCGGAGCAGGAGGAGCTTGCGGAAACCTGCGTCTGCTGCGGGAAGCCGGCGAAGCATATGGTATGCTGGGCGAAGGCGTACTGATCTCCCCAAAACACCCGAACAAAGCCCCCAGCCGCGGCGAGCCGTCCGGGCGGGGGCTTTTCGTTGGAGAAAAAAGACAAAAATTTTGTCAGAGGACTTGCAATTGTGACGAAAAGATGGTAAAATGAGCCCCTGGCCTATAGGTTGAGCAGAGGGAGGGGCGCGGAGATGACACCAGAGACCATCACTTTTTGGGTTGGAATTATATTATAAGTGCGGTATTCTCCGCTATTGCCCTGCTCGGGCAGTTATTTGTAGATGAGACGAAAAAGGGTCAGGCAAGAAAGAAAGTCCTTCGTGTTTTTGCTCTTGTTGCTGTGGGCGTATTCGGGATCATTTTGATCGCTGGAGGTATAACGTGGCTCATGGGCATTGGCGGTGGCGGAGGGACTACTACCAATCCGCCTACGGTTTCCGTTCCCGCCGGCCAATCGTCGTCCGAGGGATCTGCCAATACCAACGCAGCGCCCCCCGCGAAGCCTCAGCCGGGCGTTGGGGACATCATCCTATTTGGAAACTACAACTGGCGGGTGCTGGAAGTGCGGGACGGAAAGGCGCTGATTATCACGGAGGATATCATGACGGGGAGGGCGTATAACGAGGCCAATGAGGACGTCACATGGGAAACCTGCACACTGCGAACGTACTTAAACGGGGAATTTTACGATAGTTTTGTACCGGTGGACCGAAAAAGAATTGTTGACACAGAAGTGAGAACGCCAAGCAACCCCTGGTATGAAACAGACGGAGGAAAGGTCGTCACCGACAAAATTTTTCTGCTCTCGATAGAAGAAGTGCTGAAATATTTCGGCAACAGTAAATTGGGAAAAGAAGAGTATTTCTGGTTCAGCGATGAAAACGACGAGAAAAGAAAAGCCAATTTTGAGAATGATTACCACTGGTGGTGGCTTCGGTCGCCGGGCATCCTTCCTATCGACGCCGTGTGCGTCCTCATTGGCGGCTATGTCGGCCTCGGTGGTATCTTTGTCAGCGAGAGTTCGGGCGGCGTCCGCCCCGCGTTGTGGATAGATCTGGGACCTTAAATTTCTGACGGGCGGGAGTTCCCCTTGGGGGATTCCCGCCCGCCGTTGCTTTGTTTCCTCGCCGCTTAGCCTAATTTCACCCGCAGAGCCTCCAGGCTTTGCCGCATCTCGACGGGGATATTGCCCTCAAACTTCGCGTAAAATTCCGCGATGCCGTCGGCCTCGGCCCGCCAGAGCGCGGGGTCCACATCTAGCATGGCTTGCAGGGAATCCAAGCTGACTTCGTGTTCAATGCCCTCGCGGTTGATGTCCCCGGTCTTGGGAAGGTAGCCGATGGCGGTTTCGTCCGCGCCGGCCTTGCCTTCGCAGCGGGCGATGATCCAGTCCAGCACACGGAGATTGTCGCCGAATCCGGGCCACATGAACTGGTCGTTTTCATCTTTGCGGAACCAGTTGACATTGAAGATTTTCGGGGCTTTCTCAGGCTCCAGCGACGCGCCGACGTCGATCCAGTGCTGCCAGTAATCGGCCATGTTGTAGCCGCAGAAGGGGAGCATCGCCATCGGGTCCCGGCGCACGACGCCAACGGCGCCCGCGGCGGCGGCAGTGGTTTCGCTGGCCATGATGGAGCCGACGAACACGCCGTGATTCCAGTCGAAGGCTTGATAGACCAGGGGCGCGAGCTTCGCGCGGCGGCCGCCGAAGACGAACGCGCTGATCGGCACCCCTTGGGGATTCTCAAATTCACTGCTGATGCACGGGCAATTCCGGGCCGGCGCGGTGAAGCGGGAGTTGGGATGCGCGCCCTTCTCGTCGCTGGTTTGCCCGTTCCAGGGATTGCCCTTCCAGTCGGTGGCGTTGGCGGGCGGGTTCTTGTCCAGGCCTTCCCACCAGACGGCATTGTCGTCGAGGGTATGCACAACATTGGTAAAAATCGTGCCTTTCTTGGTGCTCTCGAGGGCGTTGGGATTGCTCTTCGCGTTGGTTCCGGGCGCGACGCCGAAGAACCCGTTTTCCGGGTTGATCGCGTAAAGCCGCCCGTCGGGCCCCTTGCGGATCCAGGCGATGTCGTCGCCGACGCACCAGACCTTGTGCCCCTTGCTGCGGTAGGCTTCCGGGGGAATCAGCATGGCCAGGTTGGTTTTGCCGCAAGCGGAGGGGAACGCCGCGCAGATGTACTTGACTTCCCCCTGGGGATTTTCCACGCCAAGGATCAGCATGTGCTCGGCCAGCCACTCTTCCTTGTATCCCTGATAAGAAGCAATGCGCAGAGCAAAGCACTTTTTCCCCAGCAGGACGTTCCCGCCGTAGCCGGAGTTGACGCTGATGATGGTGTTATCCTGCGGGAACTGGCAGATATAGCGGTCTTCCTCAACGATGCCGCAGCGGCAGTGCAGCCCCCGGACCCAGTCATCGCTGTCGCCCAGCGTATCCAGAACCGCCTGGCCTACCCGTGTCATGATAGACATATTGAGCACGACATAAATGGAGTCGGTCAGTTCCACGCCTGCCTTCGAGAACGGCGAGCCAACGGGGCCCATGGAATAGGGGATGATGTAAGCCGTGCGGCCCCGGTAGCTGTCTTTGGCGATGCCGGCGAGCAGGGCGTAGGCTTCATCGGGGGCCATCCAGTTGTTGGTCGGGCCGGCTTCTTCCTTGGTGGGGGTGCAGATGAACGTCCGGTGTTCGACCCGCGCTACGTCATTGAGGGCTGTGCGGTGAAGGTAGCAGCCGGGCAGTTTTTCTTCGCTGAGCTTCGCCAGCTCGCCGGAAGCGACGGCTTCCGCCCGAAGCGCATCCAGCTGGGTTTCGCTGCCGTCGATCCAGACAACGTTGTCGGGGTTCACCAGCGCGAGTTTTTCTGCCAGCCAGGAAAGGACCGTCGGATTTTTCGTTAATGCCTTATCCATTGAAATGACCTTCTTTCATCCAAACTTTATCCATTATAGCAGAGTTGACGGCATTTTGCAAGAGGAAAAGGCGAGAAATTCATTTTCATGGGATTTTTGTGGGAATCGCCGAAAAATTGCGGGAGGAAATGCATGGAGGCTGTCATTTAACGGGAAGGTGTGCGGCGGCAAAAAAATGGAGAAAAAAATTATTTCAGAAAAAAGGTGGGCAAAGACCGCTTTGCGCAGAAGTGCGAGGAAAGTCCCTGAAATTTTTCTTGACTGTCGGGACAAACTATAGTATAATACTCCCGACAAAGGTACCCAACGGTTATTTTTTATTTTAAAGGAGAGAACTGTCATGTGTGATACCATCAAGAAGATCCTGAAGGTCGTTGCGATCATTGTTGCCATTGCCGCCGCTGGCGCCGCTGTTTACGTCGTTGTGAAGAAAGTCCTCGACAAGAAAAAGGCGAAGGCTGAAGATCTGGAATCCTATGTCGCTTGCTCCTGCCTGGACGATGAGCCCATTCCGGTGGAAGAAAACTAAAAAAGACCGCCCGGCGGGGGATTCCCGGTCGGGCGACATACTATGAGGGCAAACCTGGGGCGTACCGGGCTTGGTTTGGTGTTGTTATTTTGCTTTGGGTTTGGTCAGGAATGAGGCGATCAGCCCGCAGAGTACCGCCGCGCCAATCCCAGCCGCTCCCGCCGTGAAGGGGCCGGAGAGGATTCCCAGTAGGCCTTGTTTGTCCACGGCTTCGCGTGTGCCCCGGGCCATGGCGTTGCCAAACCCCAGCAGCGGGACCGTCGCGCCCGCGCCTGCCCAGTCCGCGAAGGGTTGATAGACGCCGGCCGCGCCCAGAACTGCGCCCAGCAGGACGGTCATCACCAGAATCCGGCCCATGGTCAGTTTGGTGGTGTCCAGCAGGACTTGACCGAGCAGGCAGATGGCACCTCCGACCAGAAATGCCTTAAGAAGAGCAAGAAAAAGTGTCAAAATCGGTTCCCCCTTGCTTGATGTTGCTTTTGGCTGCTTTTAGTATGAGGAGGATGGTTATGAATTATGACACGTTGCCGGAAAGTTTCTGGCGGATCCGGACGCTGGACATGCAAAAAGATAAAAAATGGGCTGCGGCGGTCAACGTTGCGGCGCTTGTGGTGCTGCTCGCACTGCTGATCCCGGCGGGCTTTTGGATTCCGCTGCGGGAGTGCGCGGGCTTTGACGGGCGTTCGTTCGGGGAAGAGATGCTCTTCTGGGGCTTGCTCCTGGTGGGCGCCGTCGGTTATATTTTTGCGCACGAACTGATTCACGGCGCGGCGATCCGCCTGCTGGGGCGGACGAAGCCGACGTTTGGCTTCACGGGACTTTTTGCCTATGCCGCCTGTCAAACCAAGTATATCAGCAAAAAACCGTATGCTGTCATTGCCCTGGCCCCGCTGGTTCTGATCACGGCGGCGCTGCTGCCGCTCTGTTTCTTGGTGCCGCGCGGCTGGTTCTGGCTGCCGTATTTCGTTATGGCCGCCAACATCTCCGGGTCGGTTGGGGATATCGGCGTTGTTTGGATGCTGCTGCGCGCCCCGCGGGACGTTTTGGTGATTGACCGCGGGACGGCAATGGAATTCTATTCGGCGGAGAAAGGACGGAGGCGTTGAGTAATTTTACCATTGGAATCGTCGGTCTTGGACTGATGGGCGCATCGATGGCGTACGCTCTGCGGGGGTTCCGGGAAGCCAGGCTCCTTGGGGCCGACACGGACGAGCTGGTCTGCCGCCGGGCGGAGTTCGCCGGGGCGGTCCACAAGGCGACCCAGGACGCCGGGGAAGTAATGGCCCAGGCGGACCTGCTGCTGTTCTGTGTCTATGCCCACCATATTCCGCCGCTGCTCAGCGCCCATGCCGCGAAGCTCAAGCCCGGTGCACTGCTGGGGGATATCTGCGGGGTTAAAACCCATCTATATCAGGCGATGGAACCGCTGCTGCCGGGGCATGTCGATTACGTTGGCGTTCACCCGATGGCGGGGAAGGAGCGGGACGGCTTCGACAACGCCGACCCTCTTCTTTACCGAAACAGCGGCTTCATCATTACGCCCTTGCCCCGCAGCAGTACCGAGAGTATTTCGGCCATGAAAGAGATGGCGGGATACATCGGCGCGACGCGGGTCAGCGTCGTTTCTCCGGAGGAGCACGACAGAATTATCGCCTACACCAGCGACCTGATGCACATTGCTTCGGCGGGGCTCTGCATGGACTTCCACCCTGGCATGAATGTGGCGTTCACCGCCGGCGCGTTCCGGGACTGCACCCGCGTCGCGGATATCAATGCCGCGGCCTGGACGGAGTTGCTGCTGGACAACCGGGCCAACACCGTCGAGCGGTTGGACCGCTATCTGGCCTCGCTGCAAAAAGTGCGGGAGGCGCTTTGCCAGGCGGACACGTATGCGCTCAATTGTCTGCTGCGGCAGGCGGGGGAGAATAAGCGCGAAATGCTGCAGCGGTAACTTAAGGGAGGTTTTGGATCAATGAAATGGATGAAACGCGTCGGTTGTCTGGCGCTTTGCGCGGTATTTTTCTTGCTGACAGCTGGTTGTTCCGGCGTCCCGGCAACAAAGCTTCAGGTGGTTTCCCCCTGGACGGACGTTAGCCTGACGCTGCCGCTGGGTTCTTTTTCCGCCAAGAAAAGCGGCGACGGCATTTGGGTTCGCTTCAAAAGCGGAAAATCCCTGGAGGAATTGATGGATCTGCTGGCAAAGCCCGAGGCCCTGCCGCCGGAAGTAACGGCGCAAATCGAAGGCAGCGGCATCCTCTTCCAGGTGGATCTTTCCGGCGCGGGCGGTCCCTATGATTTCTTCTATTTGAAGGTTACGGCGGGAAAAAACGGCCGCGGCACCCAATGTTTCCTGACGGCAATGTGCGGCGCCATCCAAGGGGAAAACGGGGACTCGGCCCGGCTGCTGCTGCCGCTGCACTTGCTGCGCTCCACGGAAGACCGCGCGATGGAAGATCCGCTGCCGCTGGACACGCCGCTGCCGCTCCGGGGCAATCTGCTGCTGCTGCAGTCGTTCTACGAAAAGGCCGGACTGTATAACGTCCATTTGGTTGGCGACGAGCTGGTCCTCAATAATTACACGGATCTGATTATGGATACCTACGGAGAATCCCTGCCCCTGATGCCGGGACGGGTGCGGCTGTATGTCCAGGGTTCGGGCGACGGCTCCCAGCTGGTGATTACCATGAACGAAGATCGCCTCAAGCGCCCGCTCGCCACCACGGCGGCGCCGTGAATGTTTCGGCCGCAAGTTTTTTTGACGGATAAGCGGAAAGAACGGAACGGGGATGGCATGTTGGACTTAGACGAGGCCAAACTGACGCAAGAAATGATAACGTTACTGGAAAACACGCAGACCATGATACTTGCGACCTGTTCTAACAATAAAGTTACCGCGCGGAGCATGGCGGTGGTCAATGATGGATTGACCGTCTTGTTCCAGACAGGCGGTCACAGTGAAAAAATCCGGCAGCTGACCCAAAACCGCAATGTGGCGCTCGCGGCTGGGCATATGCAGGTGGAAGCTACCGCGCAGGTCACGGAAGATCCGGGAAAAATACAGGGGTTCCTTGCAAAATACAGAGAAAAATATCCACAGTATTATGCCGCCTATTCCGGTATGTTAGGCGAGGTAACGGTCGTTTGTACCCCGGTAAGGGTTGCGATATATCGGTTTATCGATGGGAGGCCCTGCACGGACGTGCTGGACGTGACCCAAAAACGGGCCTATCGGGAAGTGCTGATGTGAATACATGAAATGAGATTTCAACAGAGGCGCGGTAGAAATCCGTATCACCCCCACAACCTTGTGCAGGATTGTGGGGGTGATATTTATTTTGTTAGCGGAACCATCCTTGCAAAAGACCGTGGGCGGGCCGCAGGCGGCGCGGCGGCGGCGCGGCAGGTGCGGCGGTGTGGCTTGGATCCTCCCACTGGGGGCGCGGCGCGGAAGAGAATTCCGGCAGGAAAAGCGTCGATTCTTGGGAATCCGGTGGGAAGGGCTGCGGCGGAGGCGGCAAGGGATCCGGGCGCGGCTCCAGCGGGGTCAGCGGCTCCGGCGGCAGCGGCGCGGGACGAAGCGGTTCCTGCGGATACGGTTCCGGATAGGATAACGGTTCATATGCTTGCGGCGCAAACGCCTGCGGAATGTATGCCTGCGCTTCCGGCGCGGACGGGGCGGCGGGTTCCGGGCCGTCATAGACCGGCTGCGGCTGGAAATAAGGTTCCGGCGGCTGGAAATAAGATGCCGGCGGCGGGTGGTAAAATTCCAGCTGCGGCAGGAAATCGCAGGGATCCGGCGGCGGAACAATCGGTGGAATCGGCAAAGGCGGTTCCGGCGGCGCAGGCGGGAAAACGGGTGGACAATATGTATCTGGCAGGAAAGGCGAAGCTGGCATCATCGGCGGCGGATGCAGCATCATCGGTGGCTGCATGATGGGCGGGCCGACCGGAGCGACGGGGCAGGGCGGCGCGGCGGGAGGTCCGCAGGACGGCGGGCTGGGTCCGGCGGGCTGGCAGCCGGAAGACGGACATCTGTTCGCCGGGCAGCCGCAGGCACTGTTCTGACTGCCGTTGGGGCAGGCTCCGCAACCCTGCGCGCAGTTTTGGGGGCAATTTGAGACGCAATTTTGCGCACAGCCAAAGCATGCAGTTGTGCAAGGGGGAGAGCCGCACGGCATGGCCCCGCAGGCCACCGGTCCATAAGGGATGGGGATGTTCGGCACCGGCAGCGGCGCGCCCTGGAAGGCCAGCAGGTGCGTCGGCTGGCTCAGCAGCCCGCCAAAGCCCCCAAAGCTACCCCCAAAGCCCGAAAAAGGCTGGAGCGGAGAAAGGACAGAAGCGCCGCCCGGCAGCATTCCCGGCAGTGCGCCGGGCAGGCCGGCGGGGGTCATCAGGCAGCCGTCCCCCAGGGGCATCCCGCTGGCAGGATGCATCAGTGGATGGACAACGACGGGCAGCGGAGGAGGTTCCGGGGCAGGGGCAGGCACGGGGGCAATCGGTGGCGGCGGAGGAGAAGGCGGGGGAAACGGAGTTGGCGGATACGGAGGCTCTGGCGGATATGGCGGGGTTGGTGGATATGGCGGGGTTGGCGGGTACGGCGGGGTTGGCGGGTACGGCAGAGTTGGTGGGTACGGCGGGGTTGGTGGGTATGGCGGAGTTGGTGGGTATGGCGGGACCGGTGGGTACGGGGGCTCTGGCGGATACGGGGGATAGGGCGGGGTTGGCGGATAGGGCGGATACGGTGCGTAAGGGGGGTAGGGCGGATAGGGTGGGAACGGTCCGCCGCCGAAGGAACCGTGCAGCCCCATCCCGCTGAGCAGCCCTGTCAGGAAGGCATTGTTATTATTGTTGTTGTTTGTGTTGTTATTGTTGGAGCTGTTGGCGTTGTTGTTATTATTATTGTTATTGTTAATCAGAATGTGTTCCAGCCAGGAGGGCGGAGATCCCGGCGGGAAGGGTGGTCCTTCCTCCGGTGGGCAGACGTCCAGCCGGACGTGAATGCGGGTACACATATGGCGGTTGACGGGGACCAGCACAGCCACAGGCTGTTCCGAGCCGATCGTGGCAGCGTCCCGGAAAAAGAACACGCCATTGGCGGTGCCATCCATGCAGGCTTCCAAGTCAAAGGAGGTGACGCAGCACTGGGGGCGGATCAGGATATAAAATTCCTGCCCGACTTCGGGCGGATCCGCCATGAGATTGCCGCAGAAGTCGGCGAAGAGCAAGGGGATACTGGAGCAGCCGCCGCAGGGGATGGCGGTGACGGTGGGGGTCCCGGTGTTGCTGGACTGGAGCAGGAACGGGCCGACAAGCACCCGGCCGCAGACTTCCCGCACGTCGTTGGGGCATCCAACGAAGACCATGTATGTATCGCTGTCGTCGGTGACAGCCGTATCGGTGTTACAGGTTTCGAGGGATCCGATCTGGCTCCCGAAGGGCAGACCGCCTGGCGGAACGTCACAGGGCATGCAGCAGGAACCGCCGCCCGCGCCGCCGCCGCCGCTCCCAACGCTGCCCGCCGTGGATCCCCCGCCGCCGGTTCCGCCCGTGCCTCCGGTACTGCCGGTTCCTCCGGTTGCCCCGCCCCCGCCGTTGGTGGTTTCGCAGCCGGAGCGGTCGCCCCGTCCGTAGGCAAGGGACATGTTATAGAGCGCGGATACTGCCGCGATCAGCCGGGCCGCTTTGGGGTTGGCGGAGCCGTCGCACATGGGATACGCCAGGTCCGCGAAGGTGATCTGCCCCAGCAGCATCCAGACGGTGGCCTGGATCACGGCGTAGGCGTCATAAGCGTTCAGTCCGGCCGGGTCGATGCCCAGCATGGTGAACAGGTTTGTCGCCGCCGTCTGGTCGGAACCGTCCGTCGGGCTATTGGCGACGGCGAAAGCGACGGCCAGGTTGATTTCCGGGCTCTGGTTGAGCGCGTCTTCGACGGATATGTTCTCGAAATTCCCGTTGGGACCTGCCAGGCCGTGCCGCACACAGTAGGCCCAGAGGGTCTGACCATCCACAGTGGCGAGGATGGTGACGATGGGCGTCGAGCCGATGCGGTTATATTGGGAGTCCGGCGGCGCGAGCGAGCAGAAGTTGTTGCCGTTGCTGTAGGCGAGATCGGCGTCAACCTCCGGCTGGGGAGGCATAACGATGGGTTCGCTGCAAACCGCCGCGCGGAGCTGGCGCATCAAGGTGGGATCTAGGGCCATAGCATTAGCCTCCTATTTTTCACTAAACTATTCTATGATATGTGCGCGGCGGAAATAAGGTGCTTGTCAGCGGCGAAGGGATCCCGGCTCTCAGCGGCGAAGAAAGTTTTTCCCTGTGCGCATTGCATTTTTCCGGCGGGTCTGATATAATGAAAGGAGAAGGAAAATGGGGGGATCGCTATGATATTGACGGTGGCGCTGGGTGCTGGCAGCGTTCTGATTATGGTAGGGAAACCGGTGCTGCTGCGGCTGGGGCTGCAAAAATGCGCGGCGGCCCGCAGTTCGGCGTTTGGGTTTGCCTGCAAGGTGACGGCCTCGACGCTCTTTTGCTTGGCAGGAATTTCCGCCGCGGCCCAGCAGGAGCGGCTGCGGTTCCGCGCGGCGGGGATGCTGCTGGCGTTTTGCTGCGCGCTGGTGGGAGATATTCTGCTGGCGATGGGGCCGTTGCTGCACTCCGAAGAGTACAAAACGTTCCTCTACCTCCTCGGCGGGGGGCCGTTCCTGCTGTCGCAGCTGTGCTATACGGCGACGTTCCTGTCTCTGGCGCGGCTGCGGCTCTGGCTGCTGCCGGTAATATTGATGCTGCCGCTGCTGGTGGGCATTCTCTGGGGCGCGAAGGCTCTGCGAATGAAAGCGGAAGGAATTGCCGTGCTGGTCTACGCCGGGGCGCTGAGCGCGATGGTCATGGCGGCGGTCAACCTGGCGCTGGACGGCGGGATGCTGGGCCGACTGGTTCTCCCCGCCGCGCTGCTCTTTGCGGCGTCGGACACGGCGCTTTTCCTGGCGAACCTCGGCGCGCCGAAGGTGAAGGCCTGGCTGGAGCGGCAGTTCACGGTCTGTGTGATGCTGCCGTATTACCTGGCGCAGGCGCTCTTCGCGGCGACGCTCATGTATTTATAATTTTACGGACGGGGAGGCGGGCGGACATGACAGCGGTGGTGCAGCGGGTAACAAAGTCCAGCGTCCGGGCGGACGGAGAAATCATCGGCTCGATTGACCGGGGACTCAATATTTTGCTTGGCGTGACGAAAGGCGACGCGCCGACGGACGCGGCGCTGCTGGCGGCGAAGGTCGCGAAGCTCCGGATTTTTTCGGACGAAGCGGACAAAATGAATTTGTCCGTGCTGGACGTCGGCGGCGGGGCGCTGGTAATCTCGCAGTTCACCTTGTGTGCGGATATCCGCAAGGGCAACCGGCCGGCTTTCACCCCGGCGGCAGAACCGCTGCTGGCCAAGGCGCTCTATGAGCAATTTGTCGAATGTCTGCGGACAGAAGGCGTCGTCCGGGTCGAGACAGGGCGGTTTGCCGCGCGGATGCGGGTGGAGATCCAAAACGACGGCCCGGTGACGATTCTGATGGACACCGCGATCTGGAAGAAGGAGGGAACGGAGAAATGCGTCTGATTCAGCCACTCCAGCTGCGCCCCGGCGACAAAGTCGCCGCCGTGTCCCTCTCCAGCGGGAGCGCGGGGGAGCCGAACCTTCGCTGGCGGACGGACTATGGCGTCTCCCGGCTGGAGGCGATGGGGTTGCGCGTTGTTCCGGCGCAGAACGCGCTGCGGGGTTCCGATTTCCTTTACCGGCGTCCTGAGGCCCGCGCGGAGGACCTGATGGCGGCCTTCGCGGACCCGGAGATCAAAGGGATCTTCAGTTACATCGGCGGGGAAGAAAGCATTCGCCTGCTGCCGTTCATTGATTACGGCCTGATCCGCCGGAATCCGAAATGGTTCGTCGGCTACTCCGACGCGACAGTCACCCATTTTATGTGTTACAAGGCCGGACTGTCGAGCCTCTACGGCCCGGCGATCCTCTCCGACCTTGCCGAAAACGTCGCCCTGCCGGAATACACCGACCGTTGGCTGAGTAGGGCGCTTTTTTCCGCTGAACCGCTTGGCGAGATCCCGCCGGCGGAATCGTTCGCCAGCGGGTTCCCTGACTGGGGCGACGAGGAAGCCACGAAGGCCACCCCGCGGACATTCTTGCCCAACCGGGGCCACGAGCTGCTCCAGGGCGAGGGTACGGCGCGCGGGCGGCTGGTCGGCGGCTGCCTGGAGGTGCTGGACTGGTTACGCGGAATGGAGCTTTTCCCGCCAGCCGGAGATTTTGAAGGCGCGGTTCTCTTTCTCGAAACCAGCGAGGACATGCCTCCGCCCCACAGGTTTCGCTATATCCTTCGGGCTCTGGGTGCGGTGGGGGTGCTTGGCGCCATCCGCGGCATGATCTTCGGCAAACCCTACGGTGAGAAATATGACGGTGAATACAAGGCCGAGCTTCGGCTGGTTCTGGCCGAATTCGACCGCCAGGACTTGCCCGTGCTCTGGAACCTCAGCTTCGGCCATTGTGAACCGAAATTCTGCCTCCCCTATGGCGCGCTGGCGGAGATCGACTGCGGGCGCGCGGCCTTCCGGATTCTGGAGGGCGCGGCCGCGGAACGATGCTAAACGAGAAAGGAGCCCTGCCATGCTTACCAAATCCTGCATCCCGGTAGGGATGATCCAGAGCAATAGCTACCTGCTGCGGGACGAACCCAGCGGACAGCTAGCACTGATCGACTGCGGTTTCTATAATAAACCCGTAGCGGAAGCGATCCGGGCGGCGGGCGGCGATCTGCGCTATATTCTGCTGACCCACGGGCATTTCGACCATATCATTGGCGTTGCCCGCGGCAAAGAGGCCTACCCCGCCGCGCGGGTGGGGATCGGCGCGGCGGACGCGGATTACCTGCGGGCCAAGCCGCCGGGCGAAGCGCTGGACCGTCCGCCTTTCAACCGGGTCAAGGCAATGGAGCCGGATCTCCCGCTGCGGGACGGGGACGAAATTGCCTTGGGGGAGAGCGTTCTGACTGTACTGGCCACGCCGGGGCACACCCGGGGCGGCGTCTGTTATTTGACCGCGGCGGAGCGCTGGATATTTTCCGGCGACACGCTGTTTTTCGAGGAAGTCGGGCGGGACGATTTGCCCGGCGGGGACTGGCCGACCCTCTGCCGTTCGCTGCTCCGTCTGGCGGAGCTGGAGGGGGATTATGAAATCTTCCCCGGGCACGGCTGCGCAACCTCCCTGGTCCACGAGCGGGCCAGCAACCCATACCTGACCAAGCTCCTGCAAGAGGGCGGCGTATGACCCTGCTGATTGTGGGGCATCCGTTTCATTTCGAGATGGAGAACCTTTGCCGGGTGTTTTTTCCGGCGGATGAAATCCGCCGCGTGACGCCGGCCGAATCCGCGCGGGACCGTCTGGTTTGGCGCATCAGAACAAACCGATTGCGGATGAACCGCCAGAGGGCGAGTCCCTGGGCTTTGACCAGACATCGCGCTGAAAAAGACGGGTGGGTGCTGGAGGCGGCCTGCGGACGGCAGGGACGCTGCTGGCGGGCCAAACGGAACCTGCCGCCGGGGACAGACCGAAACGCGCGGGAACTGGCGCTGGCGCGGCTGCTCTTTGCGGTGTTCCGCCGGGCGACGAGCTATTGTCCCCCCTGGGGATTGCTGACAGGAGTGCGGCCGTCCAAGCTGATGCTCCAACTGCGCGCGGACGGGGGCGGAGCGGCGGCGGCGCGGTACTTCCGCGAATCGCTCTGGGTCAGCGAAGAGAAGACAGCCCTGGCGGCGCGGGTGGCGGCGGCCGAAGAACCGGTGCTGGCCCTAACCCGTCCGGAGACATGCAGTCTATACGTTGCAATTCCCTTTTGTCCCAGCCGGTGCAGCTACTGTTCTTTTGTTTCCCATACCGTTGAGCGGTCCAGCGCGGCGCGTCTGGTGCCGGAGTATCTCGAAAAGCTCCGGGAAGAACTCTTACGCACTGCGGAGATCGTCCGGATTTTGGGCCTGCGGGTGGCGTCAGTTTATGTCGGCGGCGGAACGCCCACTATCCTGACGGCGGTACAGCTGGCGAACCTTTGCGAGACGCTGCGGACGGCGTTCAATTGGGGAGACTGCGGGGAATTCACCGTCGAGGCCGGTCGGCCCGACACCATCACCGCCGAGAAGCTGACGGTCCTGAAGGAAGCGGGTGTGACCCGCGTCAGCGTCAACCCCCAGAGCCTGGACGACGAAGTCCTCCGGCTGGCCGGGCGGCGGCATACGGCGGCGGACGCGCTGGCGGCGCTGCGGCTGGTCCGGGAAGCGGGCTTCCGGGAGATCAACATGGACCTGATCGCGGGGCTGCCGGGAGATAGCCCCGCGGGGTTCCGGCGGTCGCTGGAAGGGGTGCGGGCCTGCGCGCCGGAGAATATCACCGTCCATACCCTGGCCCGCAA
>JAIRXU010000041.1 GCA_031268095.1 Oscillospiraceae bacterium
ACATCCGATTTCATTTCAGAGAACTCCGCAGCCATTTTAGTTAATATGCCTTCTATTCTATCTATTTTCTCTTCCATAAAAACCAGTATAACGAATCAGCCGCCAAAACACAACCCGCGACTACAACCTGCAATCAATTGGCAAACCCGCCTTTATCGTTTTTCTTTCTTGTGTACCCACAAATAAAATGTTTGAATGTGAATGCCCATCTTTTCCGAAGCTGTTTTGGCGCGAATTTTCCCTTTCTTGAAAGCCTGATAGTAGAGCGGAAATTTGGCGGCTTCAGGATTCGGCGGAGTAGGCAGCTCCCCCGGATGTTGACGCCTAACCCAGCTGCGGAAGTAAGCGAGTTCTATGCCAAGCGTCTCGGCGGCCTGCTCCTGCGTCAGTTCCTTGGATTTCCACCGCAAAAACACGCGTTCATACCGTTGTCGCTGTTCCTCCTTGCGCTGGGAGCGCAAATCTTTGTTTTGCGCGGAAATCCGTAACAAGAATTCGTCCTGACTCATGCCGAACGCCTGTTCCGCCGCCGCGAAATCCAACTGCTCCCCTCCCGTTTCGCAGCACCTGATCCATTTGGTGAATGTCTCCCTTGATACATCAATACATGTGGCGGCCTGCTCGAGCGTGACCTTCTTCTGCCGATAAGCCGCATAATAAAACGGGAATTTGGTATAACCGGAATGCCTATGTGGTACTTTTCGAATCATCGCGTCAGGGTGCAGCCGCCTGACCCATTCGCGAAATCTGCCTTCTGAAACACCGAAGCTTTTGGCCGCCTGTTCGGTCGACAGCTTCTTAGCCTTCCATTTCACAAAAATTTTCTCGAATTGTACTGTGCGCCATTCACGCCGCTCTTCTTGCGAAGAGCCCTGGGCCGTTGCCCATTTATAAAATGTCCTCTGGCTAATGCCCAGCATCCGCGCCGCTACCGTTGTTTTGACTTCCCCCTGCTTCCATTGCGCATACAGCTGAAAAAACAGGGCGGGCGGCTCGGTGCTTTTGGACTCTATCACCTCGGGATGCCGTTGTTTGACCCATCTGCGAAAACTGTTCACTGTCACGCCGAAAGTCTTTGCGGCTTGTTCGGTCGACAGCGTTTTCCTCTGCCAAAAGCGTTAAATCCGAACCGTTCCCCTATCCAAACGATAGGCGAAGGGTTCGGATTTTGTTTATGGTTTGGGGATTAGCGGATGGGTTGGAAAGCGGACGAAGCGGTCAAAGACCTTGCCCCGCGGAATTGTGGCAAACAGGGAATGCGCCTGAACCAATAGTTTATTCAGTAAAAGCGAATTAGTGTGGTCGCAAAACCGCATCCAAGAGTTAGACCATATAATCCAACGATTATATGAAGACAACGTGTCCGGCAAGCGGACCGACAAGCGGTTCATCAGGTTGTCACGGGGCTATGAACAGGAGCAGACCGACCTAACCGCCGAAACCGAAAAGTTGGTGGCGCATTGTCGCCGCGCAGGAACAACAACCGCTTGACCTGAGCCGTTTCCTCGCGCAAGTGCGGAAATACACGAAGGTCACGGAACTGACCCCGACCATGCTGAGCGAACTGGTAGAACGTATCGAAATCCATGCCCCCGACAACAGCAGCGGCAAACGCAGCCAAGAGATTGCTGCTTACTTTAACTACATTTTTCACGAACACCCCCCATGAAACATCCATATAATACCAATGACGATCGTCCAAGGCGTTTGTGCGGCATCCCGCCATCCAAGGAGCCTTGGACGCGCCGTCAAAGAAATGATGTATGGAGCACAGTCGGTCTGTGTCCCCCAAATGTGCTTTTAGCATCAACGCAAATGACCGCAGTTTTCCATGCAATAGAAAAGAAAGGTCTTTACGATGAATATCCAAGATGAGACAGAAGGTCTCATACGGCAGATCATGCCTGTTTCTGTCCCCATTGGCCCGCTGACGAATCTGTATCTGGATTTAGGGTTTGATTCTCTCTCCCTTATGTCATTGCTCGTGCAAGCAGAACGTACATTCGCAATCCGTTTCTCAATATTGGAAATGGGAGAGTGCCAGTGGGTAGGGCGTCTCGTTGCGATGGTAACAGAAAAAACGGACGCTGCCGGACGGAAAGGAAACGTGCCCGCAGATGATTAGAACTTTGCTGCTGAATCGGGAACACTGGGCAAAAACGGCAGTTTTGGATGGGGAGAACACGATCTCTTATGGCGACCTTGCCGCAAGGGCTTTTTCTCTTTGCATACGCCTGACGCTGCCGCAGGCGGCGGGAAGCCATACGGCGATTTTGCTGCCGGACGGCGGCGACTATATAGCCGCTTTGTTTGGCGCCTTGATGGCAGGGACGACGGCCTTTCCCTTGAACGCAACCCTGACACGCCATGAGATCGAAGCCTTGCTCTCGCAGACCGGCACCCGGCGAGTCGTGACTTCCGCTGCTTTTCGCCCGCTTTGGGACGGTATGGCCGATCCGCCCGAGGCGTTGTATATGGAAGAGCTCCCGCCATGGACGAACGGGCCCTTCCCCGAGAGGGTGTGGGCCGATGCAAACGAATGCATGCTGCTGCTAGCGACCTCTGGCACCACCGGCAAAGCCAAAATTGTCATGCTGTCAGAAAGGAACGTGGAGAGCAGCGTGACGGACAATTTGTGCAGGATCGATTACGGAAACTGTAACGAAGAAGATATCCGCTATCTCCTGGGTACGCCGTTATCTTCGGTATATGGGTTGCATATCCTGTTCCTCCTGCTCCGCCGGGGGTTTACTCTCGTCGCGGCACCTGCACATTTTTCCCCGGATACTTTTTTCGGCACAATCGCGAGATGCAGGGTGACGCATTTCGAAGGGGGCGCCATAGCGGCCGCGCTGATGGAGCAGTGCGCTGGGCGCGGGATTCCCTACGATATCAGCTGCGCGCGTTACTTCTGTTTCGCCGGCAGCGGCGTTTCGGGGGAAACCATGCGCCGGCTGACAGAAGCCTTTCCGCACGCCGTATTCTGGCCGGGTTATGGCATGACGGAGGCCTCCCCGCTGATCACCAAGCCTGATCAATATTTTCCGTTGGAAAAGCGCTCTTCGGTCGGACTTCCGGGCAAGGAGACGGCGCTGATGATAGAAACCGGCGACCGGAAAACCAGGGAACCCTTTGTGCGGGGGGAGGTGGTTGTCAAAGGGCCGAACGTTATGTTGGGATATTTCGAAAATGAGACTGAGACGGCGCGCGTCCTGCGGGAAGGCTGGCTTCATACCGGCGATGTGGGTTATCTGGACGGGGACGGCTATCTCTATTTGTGCGGCCGGATGAAGAACGTTATTTTGGTGCGGGGGTTCACCGTTTATGCGGAGGAAGTGGAGGAATGTATTATGCAAAGCGGTCTGGCGGAAGAATGCGTTGTCCGGGGGGAGGCGAACAGCTTGGGAAGCGAACGGGTGTGCGCCGAAATCGTTCCAAAGACCCCGGACGTGACGCCGGCAGACATCATGGCTTGGTGCCGCGGACGCCTCGCGGACTATAAGCAACCCCGGCAGATACTGCTGACAGACGGCTTCCGGAAAACGGCTACCGGCAAAATCAAACGAACCAACCGGGAAGCGCTATGAGGCTGATCCATTTTGAGGGCCTGAATTGCTATTACAACAGCATTGTCAGCATTGCGCAGGCGATGGGGGCCGATGTTGTCTCCGCGTTCGGTACGCTTTGGTCAGAGGCCGATTTTCTCTATGACCCTTTTCGCAACGCCTTTTCTTCGCGGCGTTTCCTGGAAAATCTGGCGTTTCTGGGGGTGCGGCTGGAAACGCTGCCCAGCGCCGCGCCGGAAGAACGGGCGCGCAGCCTGGCGCGGCTGGAGGAAAGCGCCTTTCTGGTGGTAGGGATGGACGCCTTTTTCCTTCCCTGGAGCCCGAGGGCCGGCCTCTTCCATGGCTCGCACTATTTTGCCGCCGTAAACGCCGCGCCGGAATGGCTGCTCTGTTACGACCCGACTTACGGCAAAGCGGACGAACGGTTCCCCGCCGCCGCTGCCGTCGACTATGCCAACGACCTCATCCTCGTGTCCCAATGCCCGGCAACTGGCGCGCCGGCGGAACCGTTTGCCGATATACAGGCCGCGGCGCGCGAAAGTCCGGCGCTGCGCCAGCGGCTGCTCGGCTGGTGCGAAAAGAGCGACCGGAAAGAAATCGAAAAAGCGGCCCGGTATGTGGATTGCCTGATCAGCAATCGGCTGCTTTATAGGCACTGTCTCGCGCGGCGCGTGCCTGCGCTGATCAGGGGAAGCCCTTTAGAGGACGAAGCGCTTTGCGAGAGGTGGAACGCGGTAAAAAACGGGTTTCTGAAAGCTTCTCTCACCTGGGACTTCGCATCCGTGCTCCGGGAGGTGCGTGAGCAGATAACCCTGCTGACGGAGTTGGAGCTGTGCGCGGCGCAAACGCTTTGTGTCGCCGTGGGTACGGCGGAGACCGCGAAATGAAAATAGAACGGACGGAATCAGCCGATTCCGTCCGTTGGTTGTTGGCGCCGCGCCTGCGCTACAGATTGGTCACATCTACGCCATCCGCGCAAGGCGACGGGATCGTCTGCACCTTGTCGCCGTTCTTGTTGTAGATGGATAAGCCACTCTGCGGATCGACTTGATACGTGTTGCCGGTTTCCGGATTCACCGCGGCGCCGGTGTCGTATCCGTCGTTGTTGGTGGTGGTGATTTGCCGAATCAGGTTGCCGTCCCCGTCGAATAGATAGGTCGATCCGCTGCCGAGGTCGGTGGCGATCATAACCTGATTGTTGACGGTATCGACGGCGATGTCGCCACCTTGATTATCCCCGGGGAAGGGCTGCCGGTTGAGGATGAACCCTGTGCTGCCGTTGATGGTGGTGAGCAGTTCCTCATTAGAAGACGACGCACCGTTCGGGTTCTCGCTTACAACATACACCATGTGCGTATTCGGGTTGACAGCGATCCGGAGGGGCGCATTGGGGACCGGAATGGTTTGAATGACCTGGTTCGTGTTGCCGTCAATCACCTGGATGGCGTTCGCGCCAGGCTCGGCGACGAAGATTCGGTTGAGGGTCGGATCCACCGCGATGGCGGCAGGGATATCCGACAGCGGGATCTGCGTAACGACGCTGTTGTCCGCGCCGTTAATGACGTTCAGTACCGGGCTGCCGGCGTCGGCGACATAAACGGTATTTGTGTTCTCATTGACGGCGGGCCGCGTGCCGTAATTGTTCGGAAGGGTGGCCACAATTTGGTTGGTGCGCAGGTCGATCACTTGTAAGCTGCCGTCGCTCTCCGTTACGTAAGCCAGTTTAGTGGTCTGGTTGATCGTAATCTCCAAAGGCGAACTGGCCAGCGGGATTGACCCTAGGCTTTTGCCGGTCGCGCCGTTCCAAATGTCAATAGCGCCTGTACATTGGTTTACAGTATAGGCGCGGGCGTTGTCGGGTTCGGTGTTGGTGTAGTCCGCGCCGCCGCCCGCAGGCCCGGTTGGCCCGGTCGGGCCCGTGGGGCCCACACGGCAGCCGCAAGGGTCAATATAATAGTGGCCCCCGCAGCAATGGTTTCTGTTGGAATATAACATGTTTCCGTCATCCTTATTTCCTTGCATATTTGTTCTGTTGCCACTAAATTATATGCCAAAGTGACACGGGGTGTGCAAGCTTGCCCCGGCAAGGGCGTGAACGACGGTCAGTTCCAAATTTCATCCGATCCAACGGACAGATACTTTTCCTTCAGCGCGTACCATTGCGCCTTCGAAACTTCGAAGAAAAGTTTTTTTCTTGGCTGATCCCGTGCGGCGCTTACAGCGCGATTTCCAGCGCCTCGCCGGTATAGCGCAGCCGCACACTTTGGCCGCCGGCCATGCTGCGTATCTCCCAGTCCCGCGTTTGCACCAAGCCGGGGAACGCCCCCTCCCGCGCGCCGATGTGCAGCGTCCCGGCCGCGTCGTCCCAGCGCAGGCAGGTCAGAGCAAAGGCCCCCTGTTCATAGGCATAGCCGTCGCCCTCGTCCTCATAGAACGTGAACGCCGCGTCCGCGCCGGGATAAATCCGCCATTCCAGCGGCGCGGCGGGATCCTCGTCCGTGTACTGCATCACCGGCGCGAGGGGCAGCAGGCTTCCTCCCCGGACAAACAGCGGCGCGCGGTGAAGCGGCGCTTGCGCGGCGAGGGTTTGCCCGCCCGCGCAGCGCACGCCGGTATAAAAATCGAACCAGTCCGCGCCCGCCGGGAGGTAGACTTCGCGGGTGTGCGGCATGCCTTCCAGCGGTGTGCTGCCGGCGGTGAAATATTGCGGCTCCAGCACGGGGCAGCAAAGCAGCGCCCGCCCGAGCATGAATTCATCGGCAATGCCCCTGACGCCCGGGTCGTGCGCAAAATCGAACCCAAGCAGGCGGTGCAGCGTACTGTCTTCGGCGTACACTTCCCGGCACAGGCTGTAAAGGTAGGGCGCCAGCCGGTAACGCAGGCGGATGGCCTCCGTCAACGCGTCATAAAACAGGCCGTCGCCGGGCTGGCCGTAATGCCAGGGCTCCCGGGGCTGGTCGGTGCCGTGGGAGCGCATGATCGGCAAAAACGCGGCGTATTGCAGCCAGCGCACGTAAAGCTCGCTGTAGCCTTTGTCGAACAGTTCGCGGTATTCACAGCCTTCGTTGAACGGACGGTCGCCCGTTTTGACAAAAAAACCGCCCGCGTCGTTGCTCCACCAGGGCATGCCGGAAGCGCAGAAGTTGAGCCCCTCGCCCACTTGTTTGCGCAGCTGCGCCCAGGTGCCTGCGATGTCGCCGCTCCAGACGATGCTGCCGTAGCGCTGCTGCCCGGCGGTGCCGGAACGGGTGAGGTTCACAACGCGCTTTTGCGCGCCGCTTTGCCGCTGGTTGTCGTAGATATTTTTGCTGTGATACAGCGCGTAGCCGTTGAATAGCCGGGGGTCAAAATAGTTTTTGAACGGCGCCAGCCCAACGCGCAGTTGTTCGTCCGGCGTCAGAAAATCGGCCCAGCCGGCTTCGTACGGCTCGCTGCAATCGGCCCACCAGGCGTCAAACCCCATGTCATACAAGGGTTGCAGCTGCTGCCAGTAGACCTCGCCCGCAGTTTTGCTGAACGCGTCGTAGACCTGCCCGTCGCCCAGCAGCCCGTCGGCTTCGGCCAGCTGCCGGCTGCTTTTGCCGCCCCGGGTGTTGGGCCAGACGGAAAGCATAATACGCGCGCCTGCGTCATGCACTGTACGGCACATCCCCTTGGGATCCGGGTAGCGCACGGGGTCGAATGACTTGTCGCTCCAGGTGTTTTTGGGCCAGTAGCACCAGTCCTGCACAATGAGATCCAGCGGGATGCCCCGGCTGCGGAAACCCGCTAAGGTTTCGAGCAGCGCCCGCTGCGTTGGGTAGCGCTCGCGGCTTTGGATATAGCCCAGCAGCCACTTGGGCATCAGCGAAGCCTTGCCCGTGAGCATTCGGAACCCCTTGATGAGGGCGTCGTAGCCCTCACCGGTAAGGATATAAAATTCAACGCTGTCCGCCGCGTCGCAATCAAACGTGTGCGCGCCGTGGTCCTGGTAAAACGCGCCGCAGCTGAGGGTATCGAACAGCAGGCCCCAGCCTTTTTCGGAAACCAGAAACGGCACGGGCGCAAGCATGTTTTCCTGCCAAAGGCAATGCATGCCCTCCGCGCGGTTGAACGCCCCCGTCTGCCCGCCGCCCAGCCCGTGCGGTTCCTCGCCCGGCGCGGTGCGGAAGCGGAAGCGGTAGCGGATACCGGGCAGCGCCTCCTGCGGGGCCGGCGTCATCTCCACAAAACCCAGGGCCGCGCCGCCGCTGTCCACGTCGTAAAGCGCCGCCGGGTCGTTCGGGTCGGCGGCGGATTGCGTATCCGGAAAAAACTGCGCATGATAGCGCGGGCGGGGCAAGCTGCGCGCGAACAGCCGCAAGAAGCAGTCGGGCGTTTGCAGCAGCGGCGTACCGTCCGGTTTCGCCACAGTCAGCGCCAGGTGTTTCCGGTCCAGCGTTACGGTCATGCCGCCGGTGGTCAGCGTGAAGGTTTGGTCGCTCTGTTCGGTCGCTGCGGCGATTGGCTGCGTTGGCGCGGCCATGTCTATCATCAGGCTTTGCGCGCCGGGCAGCGGCCCAAACCCCGCGCTGACCCGCAAAATATGTTCCGTGAAGGGTTCCAGCCGCAGCGCAAGGCGGCGGCCGTCCAGCGCGGCGTCGGTGGTAAAAACCGGCATAAAAATCTCCTGCTTCTTTTCTTTTTATTGTAACTTAATTGTAACACAAACGAAGGCATTCGTCAACTTGATTTCTCTCAGCCAAGAAAAACAAGCAAGTTCCTTGCAATGCGCGCGCAAATCGTGTATAATAAAGGCCGAACCGAAATACAGGAGGGTTGATCATGAAACGGACGGCAGCTTTTTTCTCACGGTCGTCACGGCGCTGGGCGTTCTGGCCGCGGGGACGGTTTCCGCCGGCGCAATCGAGGCCGGCGACCCTGACCCCGCGTCATTCTTCGACGAAAGCAGAATCCCGGCGGCCTATGACGAAACCATCGCCCTTGCCCCGGGGCAAAGCATTCAGGCCGCTTTGGCGCGGGCCGGGCAAAACCGCCTGGCGGACAAAAGCACGAAGATCGTGCTCAGCGGCGGGGTATACCGCGAAAGCGTGAACTTCGACGGCGGCGCTTGCGGCGGCATAGATCTCACCGCGCCCTTCATCGCGCTGGAAGCCGCCCCCGGCGCGGACGTCGCCGTCACCGGGGCCGTGCCCGTGCCGGCGGAAGGCTGGGTCCTGAACTTTGCCGAAACGCAGTGGAGCGCACCGCTGACGGATGAGATGGCGACCGTGCTCAGCGCCCAGTATCCCGAAGGCGCGCGGCCCAGCGCGTGGCTCGACTGGGGCATTGCCCCCAACTTGGGCTACTTTTCCGCCGGGATGCTCTATGCCAACGGCGAAATGTATGTGCGTGTGCTGGACTGCAAAGACTTTTTGCCCGGCACGATGATGCTGGACTTCAAAACCAAAAAGATTCTGGTCAAGCCCCGCGGCAATTTTGATCCGGCGGCGCAAACGCCGGAACTGGCGCTTTACGACGACGCGTTCTATGTGCACAACCTGTCCAACTTCGTGCTGCGGGGTGTCAGCTTCACGGGCGCGGGCTATGGCGCGGGGCTGCGGGCGATTCAGCTGCAAAACGCGCTGATCGAAAACTGCACCGCCAGCCGCAACCGCGGCATCGGGCTTAATATCAGCAGCACCTCATACAGCATCGTGCGCAATGTGACCATCAGCGAAAACGGCACACACGGCATGACCGGATACTATTCGTCCCACGTGCTGTTCGACCGCGTCATCGCGGAGAAAAACACCTGGATCGGCCAGTTTTACAGCTTCACCTACTGGGATCCGGCCGGGACGAAGTTCTGCCCGGGTATCAACAACTGCACATTTGTGGACAGCCGCTGGGAGGGCAACTTCAACGCGGGGATCTGGTTCGACACCGGCGCGGCGAACATCACCATGCTGCGCTGCAAATTCCTGCGCAACCAGGGCAACGGCCTGGAGCTGGAGGCCAACCCGGGGCCCATGCTGCTCAAGGACTGCGCGTTCGCGGGCAACGGCACGGGGGTTTGCCTGCGCGCGGCGGACGGCGTTACCTTCGACGGCTGCACGATTTACGGCAATGCGGAGCGGGCCGTGTCCGCCATCCACGAAGACCGGGAAGGCCACGGCAATACCCCCAAATTTATCAACTGCACCATCGCCAGCGCTACTGGCCAGCTCTATTGGCCGCTTTATCTGGGCGACGGCAACCACCGGTTCTTCAGCGATTTTGCCCGCACTTATACCGGCGGCGGCAACCGGTTCTATCACACGAACCCCGCCCAGGCGTTTTCGCTGGAAAGCGGCGGCAAGGTCGTCTACGGCACCCTGGCCCAGTGGCAGGCCCTGACCGGGCAGGACGCGGACAGCACCATGAACCAGGGCGCCCCGCCCGCTCTGCCCGCGGTGACCGCCGCGCCCATCACAATGCAATACCTGGACTGCATCAGCCCGGAAACCGACGTGCCGGTGATCTGGACCGGCGTGAAAGGGCTGGGCGCGCAGGTGCGGGGCAATCAGGTGATCGCCAAGGGCTTCGTTAAGTGGGGCAACTGCACACTGCTCGGCCGCGCGGGCGACCAGCTCGTCGAAGTACCCGTCAAAGTGCGTCCCACCACCAGGCAGTGGCTGCTGATCATTTTCCTGTTCGGGTGGATCTGGATGTAATGTGAAGACGCCGATGTCACGCCCCGCTGCCCCAATGGCCGGCGGGGTGTGATTGTTTCTGCTCTTTCAGCGCATCGACGATCCCGCCCGGGCTTTTGCCTTGCGTAATTTTGTGAGGACTTATCTTGTTCTCGACTGGCCGTTTCGGACCGAAAAAGGAACAAACCCGTTTATTCTTGGCCTAAAAGAGCCTCGAAAAACAGATTTGTGTTGTTGGTGGACTTCCAACGCCCAACGCCGAACATTCGCCGCCGTTTGTGACGCTGTCCACAAAGTCCAGTGTGATGGTGTCGTCGCCGTTTTTGGCGTACTGTACAACGATTTTTAGCTTGTCTTCATAAAGGTAGACCGCCGATACAAAGGCCTCAATAATTTTTGTTTGGTAGGCGACGTCTTTCACGTCACCGCCGCGGAATTTTTCGAGCCAGAATATTAGCATTTCTTTGGTGAAGTGCGTAAATTCAACTTCGACGTTTTGGATGGCCTCTTTTAGCTGGGCCTCCTGCTGCTCCAACTCTTCCAGCATCTGCCGGGTACTTCGGGCGGTGATACCCTCCAAAATAGCCTTGTTTACATTTTTCAGCTTGCGCTGAACTTCCTTCAGCTGGCCCTTCAAAAGCGGCAGTTCGCCTTGCTCTTGCTCTTCTTTTTGCAAGCGAACGGCGTTTTCCGCGATGGCCTCGATCATGGCATCCGAAAGCGCGTACTCGACGGCGGAGCGCACCACCATTTCTTCTAGCCAGTCTTTTTTGACGGGCTTCTTTGGGCATGTCTTGGCGCGCTTGCGGGCGGAGCAGGTGTAATAGTTGTGCTTCGCGCCGTTGCGGCTAGTGCCGCTCTCCCCTATCATCGTGCCGCCGCAGACGCCGCAGAAAAGCTTTCCCGTTAGCAGATAGTCGGTATCCGCCCATGAAGCCGCCGGGGCCTTTGCCCGCCGCTGCAATGCGTCCTGTGCCAAGTCGAACACCTCCCGCGATATGATAGCCGGAACGCCGCCCTCTACGCGCACTTCGCCGTACTCGTAAACGCCGATGTAACGGTCATTCTTAAGGACGGAGCGCAACGAATTTTTGTTAAACTGGGCGTTGTGCGCCGTGCGCAATCCCCGGCTGTTGAGATCGGCGCATATGTCGCAGCACTTCATGCCGTTGGTGTACATGGCAAAGATCTCACGCACGATTTCAGCACCCGCCGGGTCAATGGCAAACCGTCCGTCCGCGCCTTTACAGTAGCCCAGCGGCAAAGCGCCGTTGTTGACCTTGCAATCTTCGGCGTTTGCCATCATGCCGCGCCGGACATTCTGGGACAGGTTTGCGCTATAATATTCCGCGCTTCCCTCTAAAATCGCCTCCATCAAAATGCCTTCAGGGCCTTCCGGAATGGCCTCTTTGGCGTACAGCACCCGCACCCCGTGCTTTTTCAGCTTCGCCTTGTACATGGCGCTGTCGTAGCGGTTACGGGCAAAGCGGTCAACCTTCCAGCACACTACCAACTGCACCCTTCCTTTGGCGCAATCGCGCACCATGCGCTGGAATTCCGGGCGGTTGTCGGTTTTTCCGCTGACGGCCCGGTCTGCGTACTCGCCAACAATTGCAATGTCATTTTGGCGGCAGTACTCGTATATGTCCTTAAACTGCTGCTCAATGCTCGTATCGCTCTGCCTGTGGCTGCTGTAGCGGCCATAGATGTAGGCCTTCACGCGGTCACGTCCTTGTTCTTTAAAAATTTAAGGAGATTTTTCTTGCCAAATTCAAAAATATACTTGAAATTCGGCGGAATATCTGTCATAATGTTGCTACCCAATTTTAAAGGAGGATTCACCATGGAAGAAAACAATCAAGTCCAACAGCCCCAACAACCCCAACAGCCGCAGGTCGTCGTTCAGCAGATTGTTGAAAAGCCCAAGAAGCCCATCTACAAGCGCGTCTGGTTCTGGATCCTGATTATCCCCGTCGTACTGATCGTCATCGCTATCGCCTCGTCCGGTGGCGACGACAAGCCGAACGCACAGCAGACCGATGCGAATGGGAAAACAATTGAAGCTGTGCAATCTGACAACAAGATCATGCAAGGCGCTGGTACCCTTGGCAAATATCAGGTGGAGATTCTTTCAGCAAAGCGCCAGACAACGGAGTACACCAAAGACGAGCTAATTCTTGTTACCTACAAGTGGACGAACAACAGTTCCAACGCGACCTCTTTCCTGATAGCATTAGACGAGAAAGTATATCAGGACGGCATTGAATGTACATCCACCATTGCGGGAGATGGGGAGACGAGAAAGGAATATGCCGACCTGAAACCCGGCGCAACCCTTGAACTGACGTTGGCCTACGAGCTTATCAACACCACATCCCCGGTCGAGGTTGAGGTTGGGGAATCCTTCTCTTTCTCTGACGCACAAGTTGTGAAGACCTTCACACTCCAATAACCCCATATTCTGCCACACGACGCCACCGCTCCGGCCTAACCGCCGGGGCGGTCTTTTTTCGCGTTGTGGTCAGAACCTTTGCTTGATTCCACTTTGCTGCAATATCGCGTTTGCGGTATGGCGTGACCTTATCTTTCCGTCCACCGTCACGTGAAGCTTTGTGATCGGGCTGTACCATACCTTTTTCTCATATTCAGCCATTACAGCGACACCCGCCGATCCGAATGCAAGTGCAACCGTATGGGCGTCTGCGCGGCGGCGTTCAGTGATAGGAGCTCCAGCACAGCGTATCGGACGCGCTCCACCAGCGCATCAAAAGAGCCGGATTCCAGCACCAGACCTGGTACGTCCGGGCTTTCGGCGACCCAAACGCCTGCCTCTTCATCCTATAGAAAGTTTACATTATATTCCATTGCGGCCCCTCCTTCTGTATTTTCACGCCCCCAGGGCGCACACTCCCTAAATCAGGATTTCCGCGTCAATCTCCACCCGCATCAGCTTACCGACCACTTGCACGGGGGTTTGTCTGATGTCATACACTTGCGGTTGATGTTCGCGGCTGTGCGATTTTGGTGTTAAGATAACAAGGCTGCCCTCCTGCCGAAAGTACTTCAAGGTTGCGTCCTCTGCCCCCACCATCACTACGGCGATTTCGCCGTTCTCCACGCGCTCCTGCTGGCGGATAATCACCAAAGATCCGTTCGGAATATAGGCATCGTCCATGCTGTCGCCGCGCGTTCGCAAGGCGAAATATTTTCCGCCCTGCGGCAAATCTTCCGCCAGCGTGGCGTAGCCCTCAATGTTTTCTTCGGCGTACATCGGCAGACCAGCGGCCACCGTGCCGAGGATGGGGACTTGGGACTGCTTGCTTTTTTCTTTTGACCGGTGCATAGTATCAATTGCGTCTTCAGCCGAAAAGTAATCAAGTGATACACCCAAGACATCCGCCAAGCAGCGCAAAGGGTGGATCGTCGGGGTATGAAACCCACTCTCCCATTTGCTAACCATGCCCCGAGTGGTGTTCAGCCCAAAGCGTAAATTTATTGCGGTCGACAAATCATCCTGCGTCATCCCTGCTTGCTTTCGCAGATATAGTATACGCTCTCCGATTCCGCCCATGACTTAGCGTCACCTCCTCTGTTAATAACAGTATAGCACACCTATGTTTCGTTGTCAACAAAGTTTTGAAAATTTTTTGAAAAAAGGGTTGACAACGAAACATAGGTGTGCTATACTCTGTGTATCGACAGCGAAACATCAAGGAGAGGAGGAAAATCTCATGGCGCGCACAAAGTTACGGCAACACGAACCGTACTATGCGATCCCCGCATTGCTACAGCTAAATAGGATTAGTCGAAGCGAGGCCGCCGCACTACTTGGGGTAACGCAGCGAACCTTTGATGACAGAATCGCGGGGTATGGCGACTTCAGCATTCAGGATGCGGCTAAACTGGGGCAAAAACTCAATGAGGACTGGAGCCAAATTTTTTTGGAATGAATGTTTCGATCTCGAAACAAAACACTATGCCCCCGCGCCCCAATAACGGGAAGCAGAAAGGGAGAAAATACCATGAATCGCTATGAAATTCAAACCACCCGGAATCGGCTGACCCGCACCGTGACCGCCGAAGGCGAAAACGACTACCAAGCCCTATGCAGCGTTACCGACGTGATGTACGACGACCCAAACGAATCCACCATCTACAAGCCGTTTCGATGCGCCTACTTTGGAGAATCGGAAACTTGGGTGTACAGCACGGCGAAGGCTACGCACCTTGTCCGGCTGGTGCGCAACGAGGAGAAAAGCGAGGACGCCGAATAAAAACCGTTCGGGAATCCGTGCTAGGGATGCTGACGGTTTAAGGGCCGCTTAACGGTGGACACCGGCTAGCAAACTGACTTGATGATTGGGTGCACGGATGCGGACAGTCGAGGGGGCTGACCCGCACGGCTGACCGCCGGGGAATGACCCCGGCCTACACGGCGGGGATGGTACACGAGCGATAACGCTAGCTGCTCGTTGCCGGTTCGAATCCGACGCCCGCCCCCCAATTTAAGACGAAAGGAGCCAACCATGAGAAAAACAACCGACCTGCGGGGCGTAGCCGCAGCGCTAGCCCACCTGATCGAAGTCCTTCATCCCCCGTTTTAATGGCTTCGAAGCCAAGCTTAGTGGCATGGTTTGTTATGCCACCAAGCTTCCTCCCGATTGTTTACCCGAAATTCCTTGCAGCCTAGGGCAGGTTCGGCGCAACCCTTTTTAACGAGTCGGCACTCGCTGGCCCGAACCCTGCCTTGCCCTCTTTTAACGAGCTCAGCATCTCGACGCAAAGCACTTATTGCCTTTTGGCGCGCACAACAACCGTGCGCTTCTTCAGGAACCTCTTCACTTTCGCGGTTAGGATTCCGCAGATGCCCTATGTATCAGAGCCTTTCGGTTCGGGAACGGGCACCTTCAAAAGTTTGGTCAAGAGAAACCACCGCCTTTTTCAGATTGCCCTAAACAGGCACGTCAATTATAGCATGTTGAAGCTGCAATTGCAACAGAAAGCTGCAAATTTTCAACAGCAGGAGGAATAATCATGCTTACATGCGACCCTGTAGCCGCGCCGCCGTACGAGCTCAACGCGCTGTCCCGTCTTGCCCTGCGGCGCATGTTTCTGTCATTCCGCCATCCGAGATTTCGGGAAGAGTACGAAACTTGGCTGGCTAGAAGAAAGGAGGATCCCGAGTGAGAAAATTCTTCGAATCAGATGAGATCAACCGCATCCTTGTGGCGGCGATCGTTTTAAATGTCGCGGTTATTCGCCTTTACATAATCCTGTGGGCTTTATCGCCGGGGGTGGTGGGATGACGTTTTTTGACAAGCTCCGCGTGGAGCTCACCGAATGCTGGCTGGCACGCCTGATCTCCCATACGTGCTGCGAAACGTCTTGCCGGGAAGAATGTCCTATTTTTGAAGTGTGCCCGTCGTTTAACGGATACCTATCAGAGAAGCGCGCGCTTGAAATGCTGCGAAGCAAGATTGACCCCCTAGAAGACGGAGGGACCCACAGTGGCCACTGACATGGAAGAGATCATGGAATGATTCGGGCGGCGGGTGTGCCTTTGCTTGCCGGACGGCTGGCGGTCGGCAGGGTACGGGGCCTTTCTCCAGCCGCTGCGCTACAAAAACAAGATGTACCTGGGCGGGGTCAATACGCGGATCGGGTTCAACCGGGAGGGGTATTACCTCTACCTCGGCCCGGCGGGGCACGACCTGACGAAGCTCGGGCGGGACGTCTGGATCGAA
>JAIRXU010000043.1 GCA_031268095.1 Oscillospiraceae bacterium
TTCGATCCAGACGTCCCGCCCGAGCTTCGTCAGGTCGTGCCCCGCCGGGCCGAGGTAGAGGTAATACCCCTCCCGGTTGAACCCGATCCGCGTATTGACCCCGCCCAGGTACATCTTGTATTTGTAGCGCAGCGGCTGGAGAAAGGCCCCGTACCCTGCCGACCGCCAGCCGTCCGGCAGGCAAAGGCACACCCGCCGCCCGAACCGTTCCATGACCTCCGCAATCTCTGGCATTCCGCCGCCCCCTTTCTCCGTTCAGCCGCCCCGCGCCGGTCTGTCTTCTTCGAAATACCCCCGAAACACCGTCTGCCCCGCGCAAAACCCTTCGTCCCGCTGCAATGAGGCGATCAGCGTCATGCCCTCGTCCCGGACCTCTTCCGCCGCCCGCAGCCGCGCGGCGGCGTCTTTCCGGCTGACCGCAATGTCCCCCGCCCTGAACGAAAGGATCCCCTCGCCGTTTTCTTCCCGCAGTGTCATCATATAGAACGCCAGCCCCGCCGCCGCCCGGTCGATCCTGGGATCTTCCCCCGCGTCCGCCCGGAGCGTCGCGCGGACCTGCGCCAGCGCCGCCGCGCAGAAGGGCAGCGCCTCCCGCGCGCCCTCTTCGTCCAGCACCGTCAGCAGCCGCAGCTGCCCCAATACCCCCCACTGACTCATCCCGTCGCCTCCCCTTCCCGGGGGCGGGAGGCCCTTCCCGGGATCCCCCGCCCCCCATTTTCTTTTAACCCAGCACCTTCGTCGCTCCGGCGAAGAGCTTGGCGAAGCCCGCGGTCGCTGAGATGGCGGCGCGCTCCAGCTGGCGGTCAATCAGCCGGTCGGCATCCGTCATGACCTCGCCGGCCTTGACCATCTCCAGCGCGCAGTTTTTGTCCAGCGCCAGGATCTTCCCGGCGGGGACAGCGCTGCAGCGGATCAGCTCCGCGCCCAGCGGCGTGACCAGCCGGCGGCCGCCGCTGACGTAAGCGTCCCGGAATTCCGGCAGTGCCAGCAACTCTTCGGCCATCCCCGGCGCGGCCAGCAGCGTCGTCATCTCGTATTCCCCGAAGCTGCTCCAGAGCTTGACGACGTCCGTGTAACGCAGCGCGGCCCCGTCCTTTGCCACGCTCTCGGCGGCGCCGCTGTCCCCGTCGCCGTGCAGCAGCACGTCTACCGCGTCACGCAGCTGCGCCCTGGCAATGCCCGCGCCGATCTGCCGCAGCGTCACCGTGAACAGGTCCAGCCGCTGGAAACGCGCCGCTTCATACGAGGCGTTGAGCACCTGCCCGCGCTTCTTCATCGCCACCAGGCTCCCCTTCGTCCGGACCAGCGTCACCGGCAGCTCTTCCCCCTCGTCCGTTGGATCCCATGCGCCCGGTGTGCAGGAGATGGAGCGGTAGTCCGGCCGGTCGGTCAGCGTCACCGCCGCCGCGAGCCCCGGCAGAACGTCCGCGCGCTCCATCCCCTGGCGCACCGCCCGGGCAACATATTCCGGAAAGAGCACCGCCGATTCCGCACACTGGAAGAACTTCTCCACCCGGTCGCTCCCCGGTCCGCCCGCGCGGATGCCGAAGCGCTTGAGCTGCCGTTCATACGCGTCCAGCTCCCCCAGCGCCGTCCCCCGGTACTGTCCGGACGGATCCGCTTCCTCCAAGACCTGCGAGAACCCCTGTCCCGCCGCGTAGAACCCCTTGTCCAATTTCACCGTGTCGAATGCCATGCCTGTCCCAACCTTTCTCCGTTCTATTTTGATCTTCCGATCAACAGTTCCATCCGCCCTCCGGCGGGTCTCCCCCCAGCCGCTGAAGCCTCATCCGAACTTAAACCCCGCAACTCCTGTCGCCTGGGCCTCTCCCTGCGGCGCAAGCTGGGGCCGCAGCGGCAGCCCCCTGGCCGCCTGGGACTCGAAGGCTTCCGCCGCCCGGGCCAGTTCCTCCGTCGTCAGCCCGGCGCACATCTGCTCCGCCAATCCTCCCGGCAGCTGCGGCAGCGCGAGTCCGGCGGCCCGCCTGGCCTTGCGCAGCAGCTCGCCCCGGTACCGCCTGCCGTCCGCGGCCAGCTCCCGCAGCGCCTCCAGCTCCTCCGCCCGGACCGACGCCCAACGCTCCGCCGCTTCTTCCGTTTGTCCCCGCCGTTTGATGACCCCGGCCCCCGGCTGGGCGGGCACCGCCACGAACGAGAACTCATAAGCGTCCGCCGGGTCGCAGAGGATCCGGCAGCACACCGCCCCGTCATAGACTTTCCCTTTCTGGTGGCGGCAGCCCTCTCTGCCGTGCGGCTTGCCGCAGACCGAGCACTTCGCCAGCCCCACCGCGCAGCCGACGCTGACCTCCTTTTTGATCCCTGCGTCAATCTGGGCAATCAGTTCTTCCGCCGTCCCGCCCCGCGGCAAGTAAACCTTCGCGCGCACCGCCGTGTACGGTTCCCCCGCGCCGGTTGTCCGCCCCGGCGCCGCGATCACTTCCGTGTCATAGATCCGCATCACCTGGTCCCCGCTCTTCCCGCTGTGGTCAAAAAGCCCTGTTTTTCCGACGAAGAGCTCCGCCAGCTTTGGCAGCCCCGCCGTTTCGAAGCGCTCGCCGTCCCGGTCCGTCTCGTTGTCGCAGAGAATCACCCGGAAGACATAGAGTTCTTCCGCCCGCAATTCCCGCCGCGTGAACCGGTGGATCAGCCGCAGCTCCGCCGCCGTCGGCGTGTTCGCCGCCGCCTTTGCGGCTCCCCCGTCCGCCCCCGGATCCGCCGGTCCGCGCTTTTCCCCGTCAACCTCCGCCTGTTTCCGAATGTCCATCTTCCCTTCCGCCTTTCTCCAGCATCGTTTCCGCCTGTGCCCGATACAGCGCCGCCCGGCTCAGCTCCACTTCGTCCGCCAGCGTGATGTCGTCCCAAATCACCTCGCACCCGCTCTCGCAGCCCCACAGCCGCAGCATCGTCCGGCAGATCCGCAGGATCACCGGCGTCAGCACCCGGCGGTAATGTTCGAGCTCGCTGGTGAGCAGGTCCGCCTGCTGGGAGCTCATCCGCTCGGTGGAACTCCACGTCAGCCCCAGCAGGAACGGCGGCAGTCCCGTCTTCGCGACGATCTGCTCCATCAGCTGCCGCATCGGCACTGAGCTGTCCGGCATCGGCGCGTCCGCCCCGATCACCTGGATGCTCACATCCCCCGCCGATCAGCACCGAGCTGACGAACGGCAGCCCCTTGAGCAGTGAATTTCCCGTCAGCGCTCCCGGCTCCGGGTGCAGTACGCTCAGGAACACCAGCTCCGGGCAGGGCGCGGGCGTTTCCCCGTCCGCCCCGGTGCAGACCGCCGCGTCCAGCCCGTTGGCCGCCCGGCGCAGCGTAATCCCCTCCAGCGGGACGTTCCAGAGCGCCGCCGGACTCCCGTCTTCCCGCAGCACCAGTTCCCCCAGCGCTGTCCCCATCGTCAGCAGCTGCTCGAAGTACGAGGCGACGAACGCGTGTATCCCCCACTGATTCCCCCCGACAGGGATGGTCTCCAGCGCCCCGCGCAGCCGCGCCTGCGCCTCTTCGTCCCCGCAGCGGACCTCGAACCCGCCCGCCAGCCGCACCAGCCGGAAAATCGCCGCGTCAATGATCGGCACCGCCTCCCGCAGTGACCGGTAGAGCCGCCCTTCCGCCCCGGGGTACCAGCACTCCTCCCGTTCCATTCCGGCGCCCCCGCCGAAAAGCCTTCCCGCGCCCAGCGGCGCCTGCCCCCCCGTCAGCGCCGGGAACACCCGCTGCCGCTGCCGCGCCGTGACCGCCGCCGCGTCTTTCGGAACCTCTCCCTCCGCGCCCCATGCCTGTGGCGTCCCGTTCCCCGCCGCCCGGTCCTTTCGTCGTTTCCCCATTGGCTTCGCCATCCCGTCACCCTTTCCCCCAAAAAATCGTCTCGTTCTGTCCTCGCTTCGCCGCCCCTACCCCCGCTTCACGCTCGCGAAATAGTAGCTCTCTCCGTCTTCCGCCAGCGCCGTGCTGACGAAGTACCGCACATCGTCCATCGCGTGATCGTCCTCCTTGCGCGGCGCGTCCCGCCCGCCGTTCTCTTCCCACCGGTAAAGCTGGAACTCCCGCAGGCAGTCCGCGCAGTCCGGGCTGAACTGGATTGTCCTTTCCCGCAGCGCCTCCGCCACCAGCCGGATCCCCGTCAGCACCTCGTTTCTCGCCGGGATCACCGCGTAGCGCCCGTGCCGCCGGATGCACTCCAGGAAACTCGCTGCCGACGGGTCGCAAACCACCGCCGTGACGTCCGCACCCTCCGCCAGCGCCTCCAGCGCCCGATAATGCTCCTCGTCCGTGCGCTGCTCTCCCCGGGCCCTCGCGTCCCAGTAATACTCCCGGACCCGGATCCACCTCCCTTCCGCCCTGCCCCAGAGCCCGAAAGACGAGGGGTTCGCCGTCCCGTAATCGCAGCTGACATACCATCGCTCCATCTTCGCCGGAATCTCCCGGCAGACATGGATTGCTTCCGAAAACATCGGATAGACCAGCCCCTGCGCCGCCGTCCACTTTCCCTCGATGAACCTCGCGTAGAATGTCCCGCTGTAGCTGCGGCGGTAGCGCGCCTTCGTCGCCTCGCTCAGCGACGGGTTGTCGTCCATCGTGAAATGCAGATAGAGGCAGTTGCGCGCCTCCGCCTTCCGGATCCATTCCTGGTAAAACCAGTGCCCCGGGTACGCCGGATTGCAGTTGAACCAGAGCTTCGCCCCTTCCGGCGAACAGCGGGCGATCGCCTGCTCCACGAACGAACGCGGCATCAGCACCACTTCGTCCAGCAGCACTCCCGTCAGCGTAATCCCCTGGATCAGCGCCGCCGAGCTCTCGTCCCGCCCGCCGAAGAGATAGAACCGGTTCTTCTTTCCGCCCAGCGAGATTTCCACCAAATGCTGGCTGACCTTTTCTTGGCACGTGAAGCCCCGGTCCCGCATCGCCGGCAGCAGCTCTGTCAGCACGTTCCGCCGCAGTGACGCAATCGTTTTGCCGCACAGCGCAAACGTCCGCTCCCGGTGGAACGCCATGGCCCACGCCACAAATGACATCCCCATGCTCAGCGTCTTCCCCGAGCGCACCGCCCCGTCGCAGATGATTCCGTCGCGGTCCCGCTGCGGGTGCTGCGGTGTCCACCATCGCAGCACCTCCCGCTGCTTCCCCGCGAACACGATTTCGTCTTTCTTTCTCACCTTCTCATTCCCCCGCCCCCGGCGCGGCTCCCCCGAGCGCCTCATAGAACGCCTTCGCCGCGTCCAGGGAACTGTTTTCCTCCTGGATCGCGCAGAGCTTCTCCATCGCCTTCATCCGGTCGAAGAACTTGATCTCCAGCCCGCCGCCTTTGGGCCGCTTGATCTCGCTGACGTTGAAGATGTCCAGCCTCTCCAGTTCCTCCCGCCCCGGCGCCTGCTCCGCGAAGAGCAGCCCCAGCGCGTCGGTCCCCGCGCCGAAAGCCAGCCGCCGGAACCCCGCCTCCACCTCCGCCCGGATCTGCGCGGCGCCCCCCCTCGCGTCCTCCCGGGCGATTTCCCGCCGGATCTCCGGCCGCGCCAGCAGTTTCCCCGCCGTCCGCTGGGGCAGGGCGTAGCCCGCCTGGGCCGCAGCCTCCCGCCCGTTGCGTGTGCGCCGGTACGCCTGGCAGAAGAGGATCTCCTTCGCCACCAATTTCCTGTTTTTCCCGTTCATCCTTCCGCTCCTTTCGTTTTCCCCCCCAAAAAATCGTCTCTCACCCTATCCCCTCCGCACCCCCTTTCTGTACCCCTCCAGGGGTACATATTTTGAAATTCCGTAAAATAAACTTTTTCTGTCGCTTTTTCCCGTAATTTTTTTGGTCTGTTTTCTTCAAAAAAAGAGAGGGTCCCCGTTCCTCCCTCCCCCAAAAAAATATTTGCGCTTTTCTTCAATATGTGGTAAAATAAGAAGACTATGAATTTGTCCCAAGGAGGTGTCCCGATGCCGCCGGCCAAAGTACTCTTCGTTTGCACTGGCAATACTTGCCGCAGTCCCCTGGCCGAGGCGCTCTTCCGCGCCGCCTGCGCCGCCCGGGATATTGCCGCGGAGGGTTCTTCCGCCGGGCTGAGCGCCTGGCCCGGCCGCCCCGCCGCCGATAGCGCCATTCTCGCCGCCGCCGAACACGGCGCGGACCTGACCGCTCACCGCAGCCAATCCGTTTCCGCCGCACTCCTCGCCCGCGCGGATCTGATCGTCGCCCTGGCCGCCGAGCATGCCGCCGTCCTGGCGCAGCTTGTCCCCGCGGCGAAGCTGCGCCTGCTGGGCGGCGGGATCCCCGACCCCTACGGCGGCTCCCTGGAGACCTACCATTCCTGCGCCGCCGCCGTGGCCCGCGCCCTCCCCGCCCTGCTGACCGAGTGCGCCGCCCCGTTTGCCGAGCGCCGCCCCGGCTGCGAAATTGTCCCCCTGGAGGAGTCCCATCTTCCCGCCGCCGCCGCGCTGGAGCGCCGCGCCTTCGCCGTCCCCTGGAGCGAACAGGCCATCCGCAGCGGGATGCGCAGCCCGTACGCCAGCTACCTTGCCGCTCTCTGGGAGGGAACTCTCGTCGGCTACCTCGGCGTGACCCAAATTCTGGATATCGCTGACGTCGCCAACATCGCCGTGGACCCCCCGTTCCGCCGCCAAGGAATCGCCAACGCCCTGCTGTCCCGGGCCGAAGCGGCCGCCGCTCTGCGCGGCGCGGCGGAGATCCGTCTGGAGGTCCGGGCGTCCAACGCCCCCGCCCGCGCCCTCTATGCCGCCCGCCGTTACCAAGAAGTCGGCCGAAGGCCCAAATATTACCATTCTCCCCAGGAAGACGCGCTTCTCCTCACGCTTTCTGTTTTCTGATTGGACCTATTTTTCAAAACGCCGCTTCGGAAAGGACTCGTTTCATGCTCCTTCTCGCCCTCGAAACCTCCTGCGACGAAACCGCCGCCGCTGTTGTAGCCGACGGCCGCGCCGTGTGTTCGAATGTCGTCGCCAGCCAGATCCCGGCCCACCGGGTTTTCGGCGGCGTCGTGCCGGAGATCGCGTCCCGCATGCATCTTGAGGCCGTTTCCGGCGTGACGGACGAGGCCCTGCGGCTGGCGGGCGCGCCGCTCTCCGCGGTTGACGCTGTGGCCGTCACCTTCGCGCCGGGGCTGGTGGGGGCGCTGCTGGTGGGCGTGAACTTCGCCAAAAGCCTGGCCTACGCGGCGGACAAACCCCTCGTCCCCGTCCATCATCTCCGGGGCCACGTCGCCGCCAATTACCTGACCCACCCGGATCTGGCCCCGCCGTTCCTCTGCCTCGTTGTCTCCGGCGGACACACCCATCTGGTAGACGTCGCCGGATACACCTCCTTCCGCGTCCTCGGCCAGACGCATGACGACGCGGCGGGCGAGGCCCTCGATAAGACCGCCCGCGCCCTTGGCCTGCCGTACCCCGGCGGCGTCCACCTGGACCGCCTCGGCCGGGGCGGCAACCCCCATGCCTTCGATTTTCCCCGGCCCCGGATCGCCGGCCATCCCCTGGACTTCAGCTTCAGCGGCCTGAAGACCGCCGCCCTCAACGCAATGCGCGCCGCTGGCCTTTCCGGCTCCGCGCCAGAACCGGACGCCGCCGGCCATCCCCAGCCGTCCGCCTTGTCCGATTTCGCCGCGTCCTTCCAGTTCGCCGTGGCGGATTACCTCTGTCAGACCGCCCTGCGGGCCGCGCGGGAAGCCGGGCGTGGGACCCTGGTGCTGGCCGGCGGCGTCTGCGCGAACACCGTCCTGCGCCGGGAGATGGCCGAACGCTGCGCGGCGGCCGGACTGGACCTGCGGATGCCGGCGCTGTGCTACTGCGGCGACAACGCCGCGATGATCGCGGCCCAGGGGTACTACGAATTCCAAGCCGGCAGCCGCGCCGCCCTCAGCCTCAACGCTGTTCCCTCGCTGGGGATCGAATAAGGCGGCCGCCTCCAATTTAAAATTCCATCTTACTAAAATAAAATAAAAAAAGGAGAGATTCCCATGGCAGACGAAGTCCTCAGTCAGTTTACCCAGGCAAAGCAGGAAGTCCAAAAAACGGTCACCCGCAACCTCCGGATCGGGATCATCGGCACCGGCTGGATCGCCGAATCCCACATCCAGTCCTACCTCAAGCAGCCGGACGTTGAGATCGTCGCGGCGGCGGACCTGATCCCCGGAAAGGCGCGGGCCTTCCTGGAAAAGTGGGCTCCCGCCCTCGCCGATTCCGTGCGCTACTACCCCGACCACCATGCTCTGCTGGAGGCGGAGCCGGACCTGGACGCCGTCAGCGTCTGCACCTACAACCGCACCCATGCCGTCTGCACCATTGACGCGCTGAACCATGGCGTCAGCGTCCTGCTGGAGAAGCCCATGTGCGTCACCACCGACGAAGCCGTCGCGATCTGCCGCGCGGAAAAACAGAGCGGCAAGGTCCTGTCCATCGGCTTCCAGCCCCGCTTCGACGAGAACATGAAGATGATCAAACGCATCGTCGAAAGCGGCGCCCTCGGCGAAGTCTATTACATCCAGACCGGCGGCGGCCGCCGCCGCGGCATCCCCAACAGCACCTTCATTGAGCAGTCCACCGCCGGCATCGGCGCTCTGGGCGATATCGGCTGCTATTCCCTGGATATGGTACTCAACGCCGTCGGCTACCCGAAACCCCTGACCGTCAGCGGCTATATTTCCGATTTCTTCGGCAAGAATCCCAAGTACAATAACCCCGCCGACGCCGCCCGTTTCAACGTTGACGACTTTGCCGCCGCCTTTGTCCGGCTCGAAGGAGGGATCATCCTCGACTTCCGGATTGCCTGGGCCATGCACGCCGACTCCCCCGGCGACACCATCCTGTTCGGCAAGGAAGGCGCCTTGCGCATCCCCGCCACCGACTGCTGGAACGGCTCCGTCGGCGGCGCGATGACGCTGTATCACGACGTCGCGGGCGAGCGCACCGAAACCACCATCCCGATCCTGAAAAACAACCCGGCCAAAGGCGGCCTCTTCGACCAGAAGATCCGCTCCTTCCTCGACGCGGTCCTTGCGGGCGCCGTCGCCCCCGTCCCCTCCAGCCAAATCCTCTATAACCAGGCCATCATCGACGGCATCCTGCAATCCGCCCAAGCGGGCCGCGAGATCGAAATTTCCATTCCGGAAATCTAAGCCCCGCAGCCACTCTGCGCCCGGCGGGGGAGAACCTCTTCCCCGCCCGGGCGCTTGCCCCCGATTCCATATAAAGGAGGCCCTTGCTATGACGACAATTCCGCGCCGGCCCAGGTCCCGCCAGCCAGCCCTGCTGGCGCTGCTTTCGATATGCCTCGCCGCCCTCGCGCTGCCTTCCTGCGCCCGCCAGCCGGCCGGCCCGTCTACCTTCGCCAGCACCGCCCCTGCCTACGACCAGCCGACCATCCTTGACGAGCCGGCGCCGCCCCTGTATTCTTTGATCGAAGAAAGCGGAACGGCCCCGTCGGACGCGGCCATCACCGGAAGCTCCGCGGCTTCCTCCGCTCCGGCGACGACCCGGCGGCCCACAACGGTCACCCAGCCGGTCATCAACATTTCGGTTCCCCTGCCTTCGGTCCGGCCCACCACTACCCCAGCCACCACCAAACCGGTCACCACCAAACCGGCCGCGGCCCCGACCACAGCCACCGCCGCCACAGCGCCCACCGTCAAACCGACGACCGCCAAGACCGCCGCGCTGGAGGACTACGCCGCCGAGGTGGCGCGGCTGGTGAACGCTGAGCGCGCCAAACAGGGACTCCCGCCGCTGGCTTACGCGCGGGACAGCCTCACCGCCGCCGCGCAGGTCCGGGCTGAGGAGCTCCCCCGCAGCTTCAGCCATACCCGCCCCAACGGCAGCAGCTGTTTTTCCGTCCTGGACGCCTATGGAATTGATTACCAGGGCGTCGGCGAAAACATCGCCTACGGGCAGATCAATCCAGCGGAAGTCATGGACAGCTGGATGCATTCCACCGGCCATCGGGAAAATATCCTCGGCAGTTTCGACCGCATCGGCATCGGTGTGGCCCGTGACGCCGACGGCCGCCTCTACTGGAGCCAGCTCTTCCTCAAGGACTGGGACTGAGTCCCCCGCCAATCAAAGAAACCCCGCCGAAGGGCGGGATGCGGTATTCTATTCTTTCTTTATCGAACGACTGGTATGTCCGAAATCGGCCGTGTTTTGTCTCCCCCAACTTTTCCCTTCCAGGAGGTTCTTCATGTTCGTAGACACTGCGAAAATCACCCTTGCCGCCGGTGACGGCGGGGACGGCTGCGTCGCGTTTCACCGGGAAAAATACGTCGCTTCCGGCGGACCCAGCGGCGGCGACGGCGGGAAAGGCGGCAGCGTCTTCCTCCTGGCGGACGACCAGCTCTCCACCCTCACCGATTTCCGCTACAAACGCAAGTACGCCGCGCCTTCCGGCGGCAAAGGCGAAAGCGGGCGGCGTACCGGCAAGAGCGGCGAGGACCTGGTCCTGCGCGTTCCCCGGGGAACGCTGGTCCGGGATGCTGAGACGGGCCGCCTGCTGGCTGACGTTTCCGGGGACGACCCCGTCCTGCTGGCCAAGGGCGGGCGCGGCGGCTGGGGCAACGTCCATTTCGCCACCCCCACCCGTCAGGCCCCCCGCTTCGCGAAACCCGGGACCCCCGGCGAACGCTGGGAATGCACGCTGGAGCTGAAACTGCTGGCGGACGTCGGCTTGCTCGGATTCCCAAACGTTGGGAAATCCTCCTTCCTCTCCGTCGTCAGCGAAGCCAACCCCATCGTCGGGGATTATCATTTCACCACCGTCACCCCCGTGCTGGGGGTGGTGTCCCTGGCCCCAGGGCAATCCTTCGTCATGGCGGACATCCCCGGCCTGATCGAGGGAGCCAGCGAGGGCGTCGGCCTCGGGCACGCCTTCCTGCGGCACGTGGAGCGCTGCCGGATGCTGGTGCATATCCTTGACGCGGCGGGCAGCGAGGGCCGGGACCCGATCGAGGATTTCGGGATCATCAACCGCGAACTGCGCTCCTACCTCCCCGCGCTGGCCGACCGGCCGCAGATCGTCGCCGCCAACAAAACGGACCTGGCGTCGCCGGCGCAGCTGGAACGCCTGCGCGCCTTCGTCGAGGAACAGGGCCTCGCCTTCTACCCCCTTTGCGCGCCGATCGCCGAGGGCACGGCGGCGCTGGTCCAGGCCGTCGCCCGGCAGCTCGCCCAACTCCCCCCCATCCGCCGCTACACGCCGGAGGACGCCCCGCTGGACGACCTCGCCCGGCAAAAGGACAGCGGCTTCCGGGTCGTCCGGCAGGACGGCGTTTACTTCGTCGAGGCGCCCTGGCTGCTGCGGATCCTCCAGCACAGCGACATGGACGATTACGAGTCCCTGCAGTACTTCCAGCGCCTGCTTCAGTCCAGCGGGATTTTGGCGGAGCTGGAGACCCAGGGCGTCCAGGAAGGCGACACCGTGTCGATTTACGATTTCGAGTTTGACTATGTCAAATGACGGTATCTTCCTCAAAAGGATCATACCGACGATACGGAAGGAATTTTCTATGCCCGAACACGCCGCCCTCTCCCCTCTCGCCCTGGCCTTCCTGGGGGACACGGTCTTCGACCTGCTCGTCCGGGAACGGCTGCTGCGCGAGGCCAACCGCCCGCCCCGCAAACTCCAGCCCGCCGCCGCCGCGCTGGTCAACGCCCGGACGCAGGCCGCCGCGGCGCGCCTCCTCCTGCCGGCGCTGGACGAGCGGGAAGCCGCCGTCTTCCGCCGCGGCCGCAATGCCCACCCCGGCCACGTCCCCCGCTCCTGCACCACCGAGGAATACGCCTACGCCACGGCGCTCGAGGCCCTGTTCGGCTGGCTGTGGCTGGAAGGCCGGTTCGAACGGGCGCGGGAACTTTTTGTCCTGCTTTGATTTTTCCTCTTGCGTTTTCTCTAAAAACCTGCTACAATAGTTGCGGAATTTTAGGCAAGGAGGCGCAGTCATGTTTGGTACTATTTTCTATCCCTTGTCCCGCATCCTGACGGCCATCGCCGTCTTTTTCTCCAGCTTCACCGGCCTGTTTTCCGGCGGAAGCGTGTCCCTCGGGCCGAAGGCCCCCAGCCTCGCCCCGCCCGCCTGGCCCGTCTGGGTTCACGAACACTGGGTCTGGGAAAACGAGGGAACCCAGGACTCCGCCCTGGCCTTGGCGGACGATTACCTGGAGCACGGCATCCCCGTCGGGGCGGTGGTGATCGACCGGCCCTGGGCCACGGAAGCGACCACTTTTATCCCCGACCCGGAGCGGTATCCGGACCTCGGCGACTACGTCGGGCAGTTCCACGACCGGAACGTCCGGGTGATGCTCTGGGCAACGAGCATGGTCAACGAGACGGCCTCGAATTTCCAGGAGGCCAAGGACAAGGGGTACTTCCTCAGCGGCGGAAAAACCGTCAAATGGTGGGCCGGGAAGGGCGCGCTGGTGGATTACGACAACCCTGAGGCCGTCGCTTGGTGGCACCGGCAGATGGACCAGGTTTTGGATATGGGCATCGACGGCTGGAAGGTGGACGGGTCTGACCCCTACGCGCTGCTGCTCCTGCCCGCGCTGAACTACAAAGGCCAGCTGGTCAGCTGGAGCAAGTACAAAGAACAGACCTACGGCGATTTCTTCCGCTACACGCGGGAAAAATTGGGCAATGACCGGGTGATCTCCGCCCGGCCGGTTGATGACCAGCTGCTGCGCGCCGGGTTCCCCCTGGTCTTCACGCAGCGGGACGTCAACTTCGCCGGCTGGGTCGGGGACCAGGACAACGACTGGGCCGGGCTGCGCGCCGCGCTGGACAATATGTTCACCTCCAGCCTCTATAATTTTGTCAGCTACGGCAGCGACATCGGCGGCTTCCGCTCCAGCGACGCGGACGGCAACGACCGGCGCAAGGACACCTTCCTGCGCTGGGCGCAGCTGGGGGCGCTTTCCCCGGTGATGGAAAACGGCGGCGGCGGGGGCGAACACCTGCCCTGGCTGTTCGACGACGAGACCGCCGCGATCTACCGCAAATTCACGCTGCTGCACCATGAGCTGATCCCCTACATCTACAGCCAGGCGGCCTACGCCTACGAACGGACGATGCCAACCATCCGTCCGCGGACGGGCATGTACACCTACCTGCTGGGCGACGACATTTTGGTTGCGCCGTTCTATCAGGAGGGCGAGGACCGCACGGTCGTCTTCCCCCTCGGGAGCGACTGGGTCTATCTCTTTGACGAATCGAAGGTCTATCCGGGCGGCAGCATCCGGAAACTGCACTTCGGCCTGGACGAGTTCCCGGTGTTTGTCCGCAAAGGCGCCATCGTCCCGACCCAGGACCAGGACGGCGACTGGACCACCGTGCGGATCGGGCAGCCCGTCACCGGCACGAAACAGTTTGGTCTCTACGAACAGGACAAACAAGGCAGCATGCTTTCCTACACGAAAGCCAAAGATAGCCTGACCCTCCGGGCCACCGGCACGGACCGCCCGCTGCTCTTCCGGATCACGGGCGAAGCCGCCCCGCAGTCGGTCAGCCTCGGCGGCGCGCCGCTGGCGGACGCCGGCAGCCTCGCGGCCCTGAAGACCCAGACGTCCGGCTACGCCCGCGAAAACGGCGTTCTTTGGATCGCCGTCCGCGACGCCGGCGCCGGAGCGGAAATCACCGTGAAATAACGGCGGCAGCGAATGCGGCGGCCCGGGGCGGCTGTGTGTTGGATCCGTCCCCGGCGCCCGCGCGCGCAACAGAAAAATCCCCGGCGGGGCTTTCCTCCCGCCGGGGATTTGCCGTTTTTGATAGCTTCGTTATCATAGCTTCTTCATCGTCAGCGCGATGCGTTTTTTCTGGTGATCGACCGACACAACCCAGACCGTCACGACTTGGCCGACCTTCAGCACCTCCGAAGGGTGCTTGATGAATTTGTCCGTGATGCGGGAGATGTGGACCAGGCCGTCCTGGTGGACGCCAATGTCCACGAACGCGCCGAAGTCGATGACATTGCGGACCGTCCCTTTCAGCTCCATCCCCGGCTGGAGGTCCTTCATCTCCAGCACGTCGGTGCGCAGCATGGGGGGCGGCAGCTCGTCGCGGGGATCCCGGCCGGGCCGCTGGAGCTCCTTGATGATGTCCCGCAGCGTCGGCAGCCCCACTTCCAGCCGCTGGGCCAGCGCCTCCGCGCCCCCGGCGGCCCGGACCTTCTCCTCCAGGTCGGCGATATGCCCGCGCCTGATGTCCTGGAGCGCGCAGCCGCACTGGCCCAGCAGGGCCTTCGCCGCGTCGTAGCTCTCCGGATGAACGCCGGTGTTGTCCAGGACGTTGCCGCTTTCCGGCACACGCAGGAACCCGGCGCACTGCTCGAAGGCTTTCGCGCCCAGCTTCGGGACCTTTTTCAGCGCCGCGCGGGAGGGGAACGCGCCGTTCTCTTCCCGGTAGGCGACGATATTCTTTGCCAGCGCGCTGTTGACCCCGGCCACCCGGCCCAGCAGCGACGGTGACGCCGTATTGACGTCCGCCCCGACGGAGTTGACGCAGTCCTCGACCACGCCGTCCAGCGCGCGCTCCAGCTCCTTCTTGGGCATGTCGTGCTGGTACTGCCCGACACCGATGGCCTTCGGCTCAATCTTCACCAGCTCCGCCAGGGGATCTTGCAGCCGCCGGGCGATGGAAACCGCGCTGCGCAGCGAGACGTCGAACTGGGGGAATTCCTCCGCCGCCAGCTTCGAGGCCGAATAGACCGAAGCGCCCGCCTCGTTGACAATCATGTATGCCGCAGCCCGGCCCCGGCCCGCCGCTTCCTGGAGGACTTCCGCCGCGAAGGCTTCCGTTTCCCGGGAGGCGGTGCCGTTGCCGATGGCGACGATCTCGATCCCATGCCGGGCGATGAGATCCAGGATCAGCTTCCTGGCCTGCTGCGCCTGCGCCGGAGAATGGGTGACGTAGATCACGCCGGTATCCAGCACCTGCCCTGTCGGGCCGACCACCGCGACCTTGCAGCCCGTGCGGTAACCGGGATCCAGCCCCAGGGCAACCTTGCCTTTGACGGGAGGCTGGAGCAGCAGCTCCCGCAGATTCGTCGCAAAATTTTTGATCGCGGAGGCGTTGGCCCGGTCGGTGAGAACGCTCCGGACCTCCCGCTCAATCGAGGGAAAAATCAGCCGGTCGTAGGCGTCCGCCCCCGCCGCGCGGACCGTCTCCGTGCAAAGGGAACGCCCTGTGGGGTCCAGCGTCACGGAGGAGACGACGCCGTGACCCTTGACGGGGTCCAGCGTGACCGAAACCTTCAGGAACTCCTCCCGTTCGCCCCGGTTGACCGCCAGAACCCGGTGGTCCGCGATTTTCTTCACCGGCTCGCGGAAGTCGTAGTAGTCGGCGTAGACGCTGTCTTCGTCCGGCTTCGCGGCGGTCACCGCCACTTCTCCGGTCACGCCGCAAAGATTCCGCAGACGGCGGCGGATGTCGGCATTGTCCGAAATCCATTCCGCGATGATGTCCATGGCGCCCTGCAAGGCTTCTTCCGCCGAAGCGACGCCTTTTTCTTCGTCCACAAACCCTGCCGCCGACGTGACCGGGGCCGGGGCGTCCGCTGCTTGGGCAAAAATCTGCTCCGCCAGAGGCTCGAGGCCTTTTTCTTTCGCGACGGAAGCGCGTGTGCGGCGCTTGGGCCGGTAAGGGCGGTAGATATCCTCGATCTCCGCCAGCGTCACCGCTTTCTCCAGCGCGGCGGCGATTTCATCGGTCAGCTTCTCCTGCGCCTCAATGGAGCCCCGGACCTCCGCCTTGCGCTTTTCGAGGCTGCGCAGGTAGTCCAGCCGCTCGGAAAGTTCCCGCAGGACCTGGTCGTCCAGCGTCCCGTGCTGCTCTTTGCGGTAGCGGGCAATGAAGGGAATGGTGTTGCCCTCGTCGATGAGTTTGACGGTGTTCTCCACCTGCCAGCTTTGCAGATGAAACTCGGCGGTCAGTTGTTCCAGTACTTGCATGGCGCGTCTCCTTCCGTTCCGTTGCAATCTTAATAGCCAAAAAATTATTTGAGAACCGTTGAAATCAAAAAATCCTCATTTGCTGAATGTTGCTAGCAAAGCCTTGATATTACTGGCTTTTGGGGTTGTACATGTTACTAAGCTGACCATAAAAAATCGCGATTTGAACAAAATACTACTAGGAATG
>JAIRXU010000011.1 GCA_031268095.1 Oscillospiraceae bacterium
TTTGGGAGTCTATTTTACCACATTATTTGAGATCTTGCACCTGTTTTCTTTTGTGTGCTTTCTTATTTTTCGCTCTGTCTTTCCATGGCTTTTACTCTCGTTTTGCGCGGCGGGTAACACTCGGGGAAAGCGCAGAGCGGGCAGTCCGCCCGCTCGCCTTTTGCAATTGTTTTCGGGAAAGTTCGGGGCTGCGGTCGACGGCTAGAATCGGGGTCCGTATGCCGCGCAGGCACGGAAGTCCGCGCTCTCGAGATCCTTCGTCCCGAATGCGGACCAGCAGTGGGGGCGATAGACCGCCGCGTCGGGAAGGTTGTGCATCGCAACGGGGATCCGCAGCATGCTCGCCAAAGTGATGAGGTCGCGGCCGATGTGGCCGTACGTCAGGCTGCCGTGATTGGCGCCCCAGTTGGCCATGACGGAATACACGTCTCCGAAGGCTTCGCCGCCGACGCCGTCAATCCGCGGGGCAAACCAGGTGGTTGGCCAGGTGGGGTCGGTGCGCAGGTCAAGTTTCTGATGGACGTCGTCGGGGAGGACCACCGTCCAGCCTTCGGCGATTTGCAGAACCGGGCCCAGGCCGCTGATGAGATTGAGGCGCATCATGGTGGTGGGGATCTCCGCGCCGGTGCGGAAATGAGAAGAATAGCCGCCGCCGCGGAAATAGAGTTTGTCCCCCTGGCACCAATCCGACGCGGCCAGCATGGCCTGAATGTCTGCGTCCGTCACGTCCCACCAAGGCTTGATGACGGCGTTGCCTGCTTCGTCCCGCTGGGCGGCGGTGGCGTCCAAGGCGGCCGCGCCGGAATTGATCAGGTGGATGAAGCCCCCGGCGGCCCGGCCTTCGGGCGTCCAGCCTGTCACGCGGGTTACTGCGTCGGGGCTCCAGTAGGTGCGTACGTCGGCAAAGATGCTGGCGGTACCGGTCAGGAGTTTGCCAAGCAGCATCGAAAGGCCGTTGAGGCCGTCGTTTTCCGTGGCGAAGGTCAGCGGCTCTTTCTTTCCGTTCCAGTCAAAGCTGGAGTTGAGGATTGCTTCCGCGAAGTCACCGTTGGGCATGAAATCGGTCCACATCCGCTGGCCCTGGAAGCCGCCCAAGATGGCGTTGCGGCCCAAGGCTTCTTCGCGCCAGCCGTTCTCCAGCACACCGTTCTGGCCCAGCAGCGCCGGCGAAGGCCGGACGTCCCGCAGTTTGGGATTCCCCAGCAGAATATCCCGGCAGATCAGCGTCATTTTGGTGACGAATTCCCATTCCCAGGCCTTGCGCTCCGGGGAGGACGGAACTTCGTTTTTGTCAAAGCCCTCCGGGCAGTTCTGTTTCACCCAAGCCAGAGCAACGGCGTATTCGTCCTTGTCGTAAATTTCCAGATCCACCCGGCGGCGGACTTCAGACATATCAACCCACTCGGGTCGCAGCCCGAAGTATTTTTCCATCAGGGCAATGTCCGTGTAACTCCCGGCGATGCCCATCGACACGGCGCCGATCCCGACGTAGGATTTGCCCTTGATCTGCCCCAGGGCCAGGGCGCAGCGGGCGAAGCGAAGCAGCTTTTCCGCGACGTCGTCCGGAATGCTCTCGTCGGGAATGTCCTGGACGTCGTGGCCGTAGATCGAGAAGGCGGGCAGGCCCCGCTGGGCGTGGGCGGCCAGGACGGCGGCGAGGTACACCGCGCCGGGGCGCTCCGTCCCGTTGAAGCCCCAGACGGCCTTGACGGTCTGGGGATCGGTGTCCATGGTCTCACTGCCGTAACACCAGCAGGGGGTGACGCTCAGCGTGGCGCAGACGTTCTGCCCCGCGAAGAACTGCGCGCACTCCCCTGCCTCGGCGGAACCGCCGATGGTACAGGGCGAGAGGACGCAGCGCGCGGGGACACCGTCGGCATAGCGAACGCTGGATTCAATCAGCGTCTGCGCGGCCTTGGCTAGCTGCCAGGTTTTGGCCTCCAGGCTCTCGCGAGCACCGCCGCAGCGGCCGTCAATGATCGGGCGGATGCCGATGGCGGGATGGGTGTTGGGAAGGGAGGGGGTATGGGACATGATGATCAAACTCCTTTTACATGTCATAATTCTTATGTATATTATTGCTTCCGGAACACCAATACAGTATACCGCAACTCAGCCAAAATTACAAGGCCTATTTTTATGATTTCAGCGAGAGGGACGGCCAAGCCGGAGGCCTAATCGACGATGGTATAGGCAAGCGCTGGGGCGGCAAGAAAGTCTTCCGCAGAAACATAGAGGATCTCCCGCGCCTTCTGGCGGGTCAGCCAGGCCTGCATGGCTTCGCTGCCGCCAAAGGTTTCCATCCGCCAGGCGATGTTGTTCAGTTCTCTCCGCTTGACGTCATATCCCGCCGGGCAGAGGGTCAGGGTCCGGGGATTCCCTTGGTCCCCAAAGCCGCTGGTTTCGGAAAAACTGAAATAAAACAGGTCTTTTGTCAGGTAGGCGGTGTAGTACGCAGTGTTCGCGGCGTCCATCGGCGCGCCGTTGTAGTTCGCTTCGGCATTGAATTGAATGGGCTGCCGCGCCGCGAGGAGCGCGCGCAGTTCCAGCAAACCCAAGGGGACGCCGCGCTCATCCATGGGATAGGCGTCCCAAGTGGGATCCAGGACCACCCACTTGCCCAATTCCCCGATGTAAGCATGGGCAATAACATGATTGTCGTTGTCATAGGGGGAGAAGGGCATAAGGGAAACGGTCCGCGCCGGGATTCCCAGCGAGAGCAGGCATTCCGTGAGAATGACCGACAAGGCGCGGCAGTTCAGCGCGCCGTCCGCTCCTTTGTCGAAAGCGTAGGCCAGCAGCTCCGGCGCGTTTTCCGGGACATGGTTGTCATAGGCGCCATCGTGCACCGTATGCCGGCTGACCCAATGCAGGAGAGCCGTCGCCTGAGAGAATGTCGTCCGTGCGGAAGACAGTTCGCCCGCGACGGCCGCGAGGCCGTAGGCTTCCCGCAACTGCGGCAGGGTTTCGCCGCCAAAATCAATCACGGGACGGATCCCCGGGCTGCTGGGCAGGAAATTCGGGCAGGTTTTCAGCAGGCCGGTGTAGCTGTCGTCGTCCGCGGAGCGGCCCTCCGTCTGTTCCGGATTGCAGGCGGTCAGCGACAGCGGCACCGCAACCGCCAAGAGGGCCAGAAGGGAACAAAAAATCCGCCGGATGCGCATGTTGCGTCATCTCCTGTGTTTTCTTACTTTGGGGTCTCTGGTTTTTCCCCATCCCCCAGCTTCACCAGCAGCGAGCCGTCTTCCAGCCAGACCATCGACCCAGGGGCGGGATAGCAGGGAAGGGACTCGAACGGAGTCCCGGACTCGAACGGAGTCCCGGGAGGGGCGGCGCTGACCGTTTCCGGGAATTCTTCCGCCCGGAGCAGGATCACGGGATTTTGCCAGCCGATGTAATAGCGCAGAAGGTAATCAAAGCTGTAGGCGTTGGCCAAGTTGTAGTCGGCGTCGGGATCAAAGGCGGCGGTGTCGCCCAAGGCGGGGTCCGTGTCAATGGCCAGCACACTGCGGCCCGCGAGGACGATGGCGGTCTGCGGCGTATAGCCGGGGACGGCTTCCACTGCGGCGGTCAGACGGACGGCGTAAGCCATGCTTTGCTCAAAGCCAAGCTGTTTTTTGAGATAGATATCATTCGACAGAAGGACATATCGCCCGGCCAGCAGGGCCAGCGCGCCGCTCAGCGCCCAGCAGAGGGCGCAGGCCAGCCAGCGGCCAACCCGGGCGGAGGATTCCGCCGGGAAGAGACGGGGCAGGGCGTCCGCCTCCGCCAGAGGCAGGAGCAGCAACACCGACAGCCCGCCCAGCATCATGGGGCGCAGAGGAACGGCCGGCTCCGCGAAAATGACCAGATGGCAGGCCAGCGGGAACAGAACCAGCAGGACCGCCAAAAGGAACAGGCGCGGGACGCGGCGGCGCGGCGGTGCGCAGCGGACGGTCAGCCAGAAAGCGGTGGCGGCGGCGCAAAGGCCCAGGGCCAGCAGGACGTATTTGGAATAGGCGAAGTTGTGCGCCAGAAAAGTATCCCGGACGAAGAAGTCCCAGACCTCCCGGTAGGCGCGCAAGGCGCGGCCGGGGAGTTCCCGCGGGCGGCGGAAGACCGCCAGGAAGCCCAGTCCCGCGAAAGGCTGGAGCGGGGCGCGGCGGGCCATGGCCTGGGAGACCAGCGCATGCAGGCCAATCCCCAGGGCGAAGGCGGCGGGCGGCAGGAGGAAGGCCGTCCGGCGGGGTCCGGAGCGAAGCGTCTGCGGACAAACTGGCGGCGAAAGGGAGCGGACGCCGATGGTTTCGAGGATCCAGCGCAGGACGCACAGGGCGGCGGCATAGAAAATATAGGCCTGATAGATCGCCAGGGAGAGCGTGACGCACAGGGCGGCCGGAAGGAGCCAGCGCCAGCGGCCCCGTTCCGCGAGCCAGACGGCGGCGCAAGCCAGAAGGAAGCCGAAGAAGTACGGATCGGCGGTATTCAGGTAAAGGAGAGTGCAGGTGACCGACGGGAACGCGGCGGTCAGGCCGCCCAGCAGCGCGCAGGAGAGCGGGGCGCGCAAATCCAGCACAGAGGAGACCAGCGCCGCCCCCGCCGCGAGAAAGCAGAGCGACAGCAGCCCGCTGACCCAGGGCAGGCTATTGGCAGTGCTCCAACTGGCCGGAAAGAACAGGAACCAGCGCCCGGCGGTGAAATAGTCCATGGCGTCCACCGTCTGGCGCAGGTCGTCCCGGTTGGGGAGCTTATTCAGAAACAGGTAGGCGTGGGCGGCCAGGCCGACGGCGAAAGCGGCCAGAAAGGTGATCTTCCAGCGCCGCGGGATCCGTGCCCAAGTGTTCCGCAGCGTCTGCATTGGATATGGCATACCGCCCCTCCGATTCTCGGCCTCCCTGAGAACTTGAATTCACAGGATTGCACGGTGGATTTTTGAGAGATTTTTTGTGAATGCGAGTTCTCCGTTTTGCTTCGGCGGGTTTGGTGTTCAGCGCGATTTCGGCGGCCAGCATTCCAGGGCCTCAAGGCCGCCGGACAGGGTATAGGAAATCCCCGGCGGAACAAAGAAACAGTCGCCCCGGCGGACAGGCCGGCCGTCCAGCAGGCCCTCGCCCTTGGTGAGCGCCAGGACGTACGGGGTGTCGGACGCGGGAACGGCGGCGGAAGAAGTTACGGTCCGGCGGCGCAGAGAAAAACAGGGTGTGCGGTCGTAGGAGATCAGCTCTTCGTACCCCGGCGCGAGGGCGCGGGGCGCGGGACTGACGGCGGCCAGCAGGGCGGAGGGGGATTGGGTTCGGTAATGAAAGCAATCGAACATCCGCTCGAAGCCGACGCCCTGATGGACCAGCCGCGGGGGGACCTCATTTCCGGCGGAATCATGGGTCTCCAGGCTGATGGTGTAGTCCGTCGGTTCCTGGATTTCCAGCAGCAGGCAGCCGGGGCCGATGGCGTGGGGCATGCCGCCTTCGATAAGATAGACTTCGCCGGGACGGACGGGGATTTTGTGCATCAGCGCCGCCATGCCGGCAATGTCCTGGGCTTCGAAGCGGGCCCGCAGCCGGGCGGGGGTGACCTCTTCCTGAAATCCCATCAGGATATACGGCGCTTCGCCGCCGATCTCCCGTCCCGCGAGGATATACCAAGCCTCGGTTTTGCCAAAGTCGGAACGGAAGAGGGTCTTGGCCGTCTCCCGGTCGGGGTGAACCTGAATCGGCAGCCGCTCGGCGGAATCCAGGAATTTGGCGAGGACCCCCAGTTTCGTTCCGAACCGGGCGGCATGGGGTTCCCCCAGCCAGGCGGCGGGATCCGCTTCGATCAGATCTCGCAGGATCGCTTCGCTCCCGTCCGGCAGCAGCGCGGCGGAGAGGCCTTCCCGCTCCGGTTTGCCCGGCCGGTCGGGGTTGATGGCGTCCACCACCGAGGCCAGCCAGTCTTCCGGAAAATAGCCGTCTTCGCCGGCGCCGGCTCGTCCATGGAGCTCGTCCAGCAGTTTTCCGCCCAGGTAAAGCCGCCAGACCCGGTTTTCTTTCATTTTCAGGATACTCCGATTCGAAGGCATTGCGTTGTCCCCCTGTTCTAAAATATAATATCATGCAAACGGCACACAAACATACAGCAGACGCTTCCCGCGCGTCATGGGCTTGCCTCTTCCGCATCGGGATGCGCGGACGCCGCCAGCAGCCGGTAAATCTCCCCCTTGGGGCGGCCCGTCTCCTTTGCGGCGCGGCGGGCGGCCTCGCTGGGCGGGAGGCCGTCCGAAGCATAGGAACGGGCCAGGGCGGCGGCGTCCTCCAGCGGGACGGGCGCGGTCTCGGCGGGCGGGCAGCCGGCCAGAACCAGGACAATTTCCCCTTTCAGCGCGCCGTCGGCGTACCGGGCGGCGGCTTCGGAAGCCGTGGTAAGGATCACCTGCTCATGGATTTTCGTCAGTTCCCGGACGATCGCCAGCGGGCGGTCCCCGAAGTGCTCCGCAAAATCCCGGAGGGTAGCGGGCAATTTATGCGGAGCCTCATAGAAAAGCATGGTCCGGGGCTCCGCCGCCAGGGACAGCAGGTGCTCCCGCCGGCCGCGCTTATTGACGGTCAGGAAGCCCTCAAAGGTGAACCGGCCGGACGGGAAGCCGGAGACAGCCAAGGCGGTGGCGAAAGCCGTCGGCCCCGGGACGCTCTCCACCGGGACGCCGTTGGCGTGGCAGAGGGCAACGAGGTCTTCCCCGGGGTCAGAGATGGCGGGCATGCCCGCATCCGTGACCAGCGCACAGTGCTCCCCGGCCAGCAGACGGCGGAGAATCTCCTCTCCCCGCTGCCGGCGGTTGTGCTCATGGTAGCTGACCAGGGGCGTATGAATATCGAAATAGTGCAGGAGTTTGCCGGTGACGCGGGTATCTTCCGCCGCGATGAAGTCGCAGCGCTCCAGCGCCTCCCGCCCCCGGGGCGAAAGGTCCCCGAGGTTCCCGATGGGCGTACCGACGACATACAGCATTTCACGCTTCCTTTTCTGTGCCGGGTGTGGTATAATAGATATAAATTCAAGAATATCGCAGTAGAAGGGGCTATCTCATGGCTAAAACGCTGATCTTAACCGAAAAACCGTCCGTTGCGCGGGACATTGCCCGGGTGATGGGCTGCCGTCAGAGCGGGCCGGGGTGCCTGCTGGGCGGAAATTATATCGTCACCTGGGCGCTGGGGCATTTGGTGACGCTGGCTGACCCGGAAACCTACGACGGGAAATACCAGCAGTGGCGGCTGGAAGACCTGCCGATGCTGCCGAAAAAAATGCAGCTGGTGGTGATCAAGCAGACGGGGAAGCAGTTCAGCGCCGTCTCCGCCCTGCTGCGCCGGGCCGATGTTGGGGAGATCGTGATCGCGACGGACGCCGGGCGGGAAGGGGAACTGGTGGCCCGCTGGATCCTCCAGAAGGCCGGGTGCCAAAAACCGCTGCGCAGGCTCTGGATTTCCTCCCAGACGGATAAGGCCATCCGGGAGGGGTTCGCCGCGCTGCGGCCGGGGAAGGAATACGAGAACCTCTACCGCTCCGCCCAGGCCAGGGCGGAGGCCGACTGGCTGGTGGGGCTGAATATCACGCGGGCCCTGACCTGCAAGCACAACGCGCAGCTTTCCGCCGGGCGGGTCCAGACGCCGACGCTGGCGCTGATTGTCCGGCGGGAAGAAGAGATTCTCTCTTTCCGCCCGAAGGAATTCTATACGGTGTCCGCCGCGCTGGAAGGCTTTTCGGCCCTCTATATCGACGGGAAGAACCAGTCCCGCTGCGCGGACAGGGCCCAGGCGGAGCAAATCGTCCGAGAAGCAACCGGCGCGGCGGTGGTGACGGAGCTCAAGCGGGAATACCGCAACACGCCGCCGCCACCCGCCTACGACCTGACGGAGCTCCAGCGGGAGGCAAACCGGCGGTTCGGCTTTTCCGCCAAACAGACGCTGGCGCTCACCCAGAGTCTCTACGAAATCCACAAGCTGGTAACCTATCCCCGCACCGATTCCCGGTACATTCCCGAGGATGTGGCCGCCACAATCCCGGAACGGCTGCGGGCCGTATCCGTCGGAACCTACGCCGAGACGGCGCGAAGCCTGCTGAAAGGGAAGATCTCAACCCGGTTCTTAGTCAACGGCGCGAAGGTCACCGACCACCACGCCTTGCTGCCGACGGAGGAAAGCCCCAACTTCGCTAAACTCAGCCGGGAGGAAGGGCAGATTTATGACCTGATCGTCCGGCGATTCCTCGCGGTGCTCAGCCCGCCCCACGAATACGAGGACATCCGTCTGCTCCTGCGGATCGGGAAGCACCGCTTCGCCGCCCGGGGGAAGACCGTCAAAGTTCCCGGCTGGAAGAGCGTCGCCAACCTCCAGGAGACGGAAGACGAAGAGAATACGGGGGAGAGCGAACTGCCGGGTCAGCGGCTTCCCGCTTTGCGGCAGGGGGACAGCCTGCCCGTGCGCCGCTGCGAGGTCCGGACCGGGAAGACCAAGCCGCCCGCCCGCTACACAGAAGCAACGCTGCTGACCGCGATGGAGAATCCGCCGGACCTCCCGAAAAACCCGGCCCCGTCGGCTTACCTCAACCCGCCGGCCCTCGGCACACCCGCCACGCGGGCGGACATCATTGAAAAACTGTTCGACACGTTTTATATTGAGCGCCGGGGGCGGGAACTTTGGCCCACCTCCAAGGGCAAGCAGGTGATCACGATCGTCCCGCCGGACCTGCGCTCCGCCGCGCTGACGGCCCAGTGGGAGCAGCGGCTGGCGGGGATCGCGAAGGGGCAGGACCGGGCGGACCAGTTTCTGGAGGAGATGCGCCGCTACGCCTCGTCCTTGGTGGCGGCGGTGATCGGTTCCGACGCGGTCTTCACCCACGACAACCTGTCCGGCGAGCGGTGCCCTGCATGCGGCAAGCAGCTGCTGGACGTCAACGGGAAGAAGGGACGGATGCTCGTCTGCCCCGACCGGGACTGCGGCTACCGCAAATCGCTCAGCGTCCTCACCAACGCCCGCTGCCCGGAATGCCACAAGAAGCTGGAGCTGCGGGGAGAGGGGGAGAAGCGGTCGTTTTACTGCATGTGCGGGTTCCGGGAGCGGTTGAGCGATTTTGAGAAGCGCAGGGAGACTGCCGGGGCCAACAAACGGGATACAGAACACTTCCTCCAGCAGCAGAAACCAGAGCAGCGCTCCACACTGGGGGACTTACTGAAAGGAATGGGAGAGGAAAAGTGAAATGATTTTTTGGAATCCATGGAAGACGGCGTCTCAGACCAAATAGGGTTTCGCTTCCCCCAGCAGGCGCAGGGGGAGGATGGCCGTAATCAGTACGCCGTCGTCCCGGAATTCCTCGGATTCCACCGAACCTTCTTCCCGGAAACGCGCTGCCAGCGCCGCCTTGGCGTAGGGCAGCAGCAGCGTTGCCCGGCGGCGGTCCGGGGGAAGGAGCTGCTCCATCCGGCGCAGCAGCGCCTCCAGGCCGTACCCCGTCAGGGCGGAAATCTGCACCCCGCCGCCAATCACCGGCATACGAAGGACCTCTGGCGGGACCAGGTCGCACTTATTCAGCACCGGCAGCACCGGGATTCCCGTTTTCTCGCAGCCCAGGTCCCGCAGCAAATCGGCCGTCACCTGCATTTGCTCGGCGCAGTCGGGGGCCGATACATCGCAGACATGCAGGATCAGGTCGGCTTCCAGCGCTTCTTCCAGCGTAGAATGGAAGGCCTCGACCAGATGATGGGGCAGGCGGCGGATCAGGCCGACGGTGTCGGTGAGCATGATCCGGCGGCCGTCCGGGAGCGTCAGGGCCCGGGCGGTGGGGTCGAGGGTCGCGAAGAGCTTGTCTTCCGCCAGCACTCCCGCGCCCGTCAGGGCGTTGAGGAGGGTGGACTTTCCGGCGTTGGTGTAGCCGACGATAGCGGCGGTCTCGACGCCGGTTTTCTTCCGGCGCTCCCGGCGCAGGCCGCGGTGCCGCGCCAGTTCCGCGAGGTCCCGTTCCAGCCGGTGAATGCGGGCACGGATGTGCCGCCGGTCGGTCTCATATTTTGTTTCGCCCCGGCCCCGGGTGCCAATCCCGCCGCCCTGGCGGGACAGGCCCATCCACTGCCCGGTGATCCGGGGCAGGGAATATTGCAGCGTGGCCAGTTCCACTTGCAGCTTGCCTTCGCTGCTGCGGGCCCGGTCGGCAAAGATGTCCAGGATCAGCATGGTGCGGTCCAGGACCTGATATTTTTCCTCCTCCTCTTTTTCGGTTTCGGCCTGGTCCCCGTGGCGGGCCCGATCCCCGTTGAGGAAGGTTTCCAGCCCCCGCTGCTGCGCGGGGGTCAATTCGTCGTCGCAGAGGATGATACGACACTCCTCCGCTTCGCAAAAGGCTTTCAGTTCCTCCAGCTTGCCCCGGCCGAAATAGGTGCCGTGATCCGGGGACGAGCGGGTCTGAACCATCTGCGCGACAGCCTCCATTTCCAGGTTGGCGGCCAATTCCGTCAGTTCCGCCAGGGAGCGGCTGACGTCGTGCGCGCCGGTATCCGCCGCGATGAGAACGGCGGTCCGGGGTGCGGCTGCCGGATCAGCGGTGTTCTGAGGCAAGGGCATAGCGTTTCCTTTCTATCAAACAGACCGGGACGAGGCCCAGCGACGCCGCCAGGGCGCGGGCGGCGGGGACGTCCCGATAAAGATCGCCGGCGGTGTGGGCGTCGGAACCCAGGGTGATTTCCGTGAAGCCGTGGGATATATATTGCCGCAGGAGGGCTTCGCCGGGCATCGGTTCGTCCCGGCCCTGCCGCAGGGAAGAAGAATTGACCTCCAGGAGGATACGGTTCTTTCGCATGAGGGCGAAGATATCGTCCAGCGCGGCGGGGTCATACAAAAGTTTCCGGAAATAGCGCTTCGGGAAATCCAGGTGCCCCACCGCGTCGAAGCCGCCGAAAGCCACCATTTGCCGGACCTGATCCCAGTAGGCGTCATAGCAGAGCTGAGGATCCATGCCCCGGGCAGCCATCTCTCCGACAAACAGCCCGCCCAGGTAATAGTGTATGCTGCCCAGCAGGAAATCATAAGGCAAAGCGGCCATGGCCTCAAATTCCCGGGGATGATTGTGCGGTTCCGAGAATTCCAGCCCCGCCAGCAGCGTCAGCCGTCCGGCGTATTCCGCCCGCAGCCGCCCGAGTTCCGCAAAAAAGTCGTCCGCATGGTAATGCCCGAGGCTCTGGGGGTCAAAATCATAGTGTTCTGTGAAGCACAGCGCGTCCAGCCCCAGGGCCGCTGCCCGGGCGCAGTGCGCCGCCATGGTCTCCCGGGAATCCGGGGAATGGCGGCTGTGCAAATGGCAGTCACAGGACCGAATCATGCTTCGCCGCCTCTTCTTTCTGCCCGCTTGGGTTGGTGTTGATGCTGTTGCGGAACACGACAAAGCGCTGGAAGAGAAACTCCGTCACGCCGTTGATCACCATGGTTCCCAGCAGCACGGCATAGGGCAGCCAGCGGCTCGCCGGGTCTTTCGCGGTCAGCGCATTGCCCCACCAAAGGGAGAGAGGGGTAAAGACAAGATAATATCCGAAGACCTTCAGCATGGCAATAGGATAGTTCGCCGCACTCTTAAAAGTGAACTTCCGGTTGAAGGTGAAGTTCCAGACGACCGACAGCGCCAGAGCGATGAAATAGCTCGGGCCGTAAGGGTTTGCGCGGTCGCCGAAGACGTTCAGCTCCGTCAGGAGCGTGAAGACGCCGATCTGGATGGCGCCGGCGGAGCACATGAAGCCCGCGTACTTCAGGGTTTGCAGGACAGACTGCCGACGGCTGAGCCGGACGGGATCGGACATAGGAAAGCCTCCATTCTGTTGATCAGGATACCCGGATATTATAGCATGACCGTCCGGATTTGGCAAGACAAAAAGCCCTCCGGCGGCGGGCCGGGGGGAAATTTATTTTTAAAAATTGGACGGCTGGGCGTATTTCCGCGGTCCAAACGGCGAAGTCCGCATGCTGTACCGCGGGAAAACGGACGGCACGGCGCGCGCTGGGTTCGATTGCCGGCTAAAGCCGCTCGAGCAGCGCCGCGCACTCCGCATGGGCGGTCCGGGGGAACATGTCAACAGGCGTGACCTCCCGGGCCGCATAGCCTTTTTTGGCCAGGATCGCCAGATCCCGCGCCAAGGTCGCCGGGTTGCAGGAGATATAGACGATCCGGCGGGGCGCGGCTTCGGCCATCAGATCCAGCAGCGCCGGGGCGCAGCCCTTCCGGGGCGGATCGACGACAATGACATCCGGACGGAAGCCCTCCGCCGCGAGGGAAGCCATGCCCTCCGCCGCGTCGGCGCAAAGGAAGCGGGCGTTGGAAATGCCGCCCCGCCGGGCGTTTTCCGCCGCGTCCGCCGCCGCCGCCGGGACCACCTCGATCCCAACGACTTCTGCCGCCCGGCGCGCCAGCGTCAGACCGATGGTTCCCGTCCCGCAGCAGAGGTCCAGCACCCGCTCCGCTCCGGTCAGCCCGGCGTAGTCTCCCGCCAGGGCATAGAGCCGCGCGGCCTGGGCGGGGTTGACCTGATAAAATGACAGGGGCGAAACAGAAAATTCCAGCCCGCAGAGGACGTCGGTCAGCGTCTCTTCTCCCCAGAGCGGAACGCAGAGCGGCCCCAGCAGCACGTTGGTCCGGGCGCGGTTGCTGTTGAGCACGACACCGCGCAAGGTGGGACAGGCCGCGCGCAGGGCGGCCGTCAGCTCGTCCGGCTGAGGGATGGATTCACCGTTGATGACCAAAGTCAGGAGGATATCGCCGCCGGCGCCCGCGGCGGAACGGAGGCCGACGGTGCGCAGCAGTCCCCGGTGGGCGGTCTCATCATAGACGGAGACCCGACGCCGCTCCGCCCAGCGGACCACGGCGGCAAGCAATCCGCCAAAGGACACGGGGGCCAGCCGGCAGTCCAGCCGACCGGGGCCGCCCGCGCATTCGGGCGGGGTGGCGTCGGGCAGCGGAACGATCCGGTGGCTGTGCGGGGCAAAGAAGCCCGCGGCAACGCGGCCGCCATCCCAGCCAAGGGGGACCATCGCCTTGTTGCGGTAGCGGTCCGGCCGTTCCGCCCCCAGAATGGGCCGGAGCTCCGGCGTCAGACCGCCGATCCGCCGCAGGATCTCCCCAACCTCCCGCTGCTTCAGCGCCAGCTCCGCTTCATAGGTGATATGCCGGAAGGCGCAGCCGCCGCAGCGGGGGAAGGCCTGGCAGGCGGAAGGGATCCGCGCGGGGGAGGGCTCCAGCACCTCCAGGCACTTCCCGAAAGCACAGTTTCCCTTGGTTTTGACAATGACGGCCCGGACGGTGTCCCCCGGGCAGGCGCCAGGCAAAAACACCAAAAGACCCTCCGCCCGGGCCAAGCCCGCGCCTTGGAGAGTCATGCCGGTGACAGAGAGGGTCAGGACGTCGTTTTTGGTCATAAGCCGCCTACACAAAACAAAATGAGGGATGGTTACAGCTGATAAACATAGAGCAACTGACCGTCCGCGTCATAGAACTTGGCTTCGAGAAACGCGCGAGTGACACTGTTGGCTGTGCCGAGGCCGTGAATGAAGACAGCGAACGAGCGGCCGGGAGTCAAAACAATCCGCTCAGAGGTAGAGTTGCCGTTTTCTAGAACGGTGTATTCGCAGCTGGCGGATGCAGAATCCAAAGCAAGCAGGGATCCGAATAGCAGCAGCGTCTTTGTTGAGGCCTTCTCGCCGGTTACGGTATTTCGGGAAGTAAACAGATAGCTCCCGCATGTGATTCCAGTAGTTGACGGCGCGCAACTGACGGTTGCCGCAATTTCATAACGCCCGGCGGGAACAAAACGCAGGAACTTCTTGGGGCGAAGAATCAGCAGCTCAAAAGGCTGATGGGGATCCTTCCTATCTTCCGGCAGGATATAGAGATTCTCGCCGTAAGCATCCTCTATATCAGAATGCCGGGAAGTGCCGCTTGCTTGCTGTGCTGTGTGTTTAATAAGGTAGGTTTCTGCTTTCAGGAAGGTATAGGACGAAGTGAGGTACTGTATACAAAGCGTAACGCAGAGGAGAACCAAGGCAGCGGGAAAGGCGAAGAAGAGAAGCTTTTTCTTTTTCATGAATGCATATCCCTCTTCTTCTAAAGGTTCTCAAAATTGATTTGGTCATGATACTCCAGGTACTGGGGTTCCGCATTCTCGGCACACGTCAGGAATATGCCGTTGCCGAACAGCATGGTCAGGACGAGAAGCAGGCAAAGCACTGCACGAAACAACCTTTTCTCCATGAATAAAAACTCTTTCAGCTTTTCAAAGATTTGGCCGTGTACAACCGGGAAGAATCATAGCACAAATCCTCAAAAAAGCAAAGGGTTTCCACAAAATTTTCCAAAATTCCACAGAGATGACAAAAATCCCAATGCCGAGAAGAAAATTTTGTAAAAGAAATGTGCTCACTCCGCCCAGGCCAAGCCCGCGCCTTGGAGCGTCATGCCGGTGACAGAGAGGGTCAGGATGTCGTTTTTGGTCATGGAGAAGCTCCGTCGCTGTGTTTTTCGGCTTTTTTCAGGTGCTGTGTTTCAGGCCTCTGTTTCGTCTGCCAGCGCGTCCGCCTGCCGCGCGGCGAGCGCGCGGCGCTCCATCAGTTCGGCTTCGATCATAGCCTTCTGCTTGGGGTCGTATTTGAAGAGCAGACGGGCGATCAGCCAAATGGCGCTGTCCGCCACCGGGGCGAGACAGAACAGCGCCCAGGCATATTTCAGATAGCGGGCGGGCGCAGGGTCGCCTTTTTCGTAATCCACTTTATTGATGCCGCTCCAGGACTGGAAGGCGTTGTATGTGGCATTATTGATATTGCCGGTGATCATCTTGCTGAACAGCGCGTTGAAGGCCGTGGAGATGCCCTCGCTGCGCACACCGGTTTTGTATTCTACGTAGTCGTACATTTCATACGTCAGGATGCCGCTCGCGTAGCCGTCCAGCGGCCCGAGCGTCTCGAAGAAAGCGTCCATGAACGTAATCATAATCAGCGGCGGAATGGTACGTTTGAACCTCCGGGGATCAAAAACGAATTTGATCAGGTTGCAGACAATTTGCAGGGAACTGTTGACCAGATGCATGCGTTTCGGGCCGCCGACTTTGTTGACCACTACGCCCAGGAAGGGGTATAGAATTGTGATCGGCAGGCCGGAAAACTGTTTTTTGAACCAGATCAGCGCTTCGCCGCGCATTTCCCGGCTGCCGATGTGATATTTTGGCATGATGTAGCGATAGATCGGCAGGTCATCCGACGAGGGCGTAAATACCGTGATGAAAGAAGCGATGGAATTGAGGATGAGATAGTTGTTATGCTTGAGAATGGAAAAGGATTTGCCTATGCTGCGCAGCGTATCCGGAAAATATTTGATTTTTTCGCGCAGGCTGCGGGGGGGGGTAGATTTTTCCAGCTCTTTTTCCTCCGGATGGAAATGCACACGGTTGCGGGCGTAGGTTGGCAGCCAGCCGGCGATCAGGGCAATGGGGAAGAGGATCAGTGTGCCGTAGACATAAATCCGGTAGTCGCTGAATTTCATGCGGTCCCGGGCGAAGCCCATGATAATATTGGGGATATTGGCGATGGGGTAACCGCACTGGTTGCCGACGTTATTCCAGACGATGGTTTTGCCGCGCTCATTGGAAAACGGCGTGATGCCGGCGAAATATTTGCTGTAGGAAACGCCGGCGAAGGTGCCGAGGACGTCTTTGAACACGTTGAAAACGGTCAGCAGCACGACATGCTGCAGCGGCGTCAAGCCGAGGTCCAGGAGAATAATCACATTCAGCACACAAACCAGCAGCTGGTTGGCCCGGCAAATCCAGCGGTAGGTTTTGTCCGACCAAGGATGGCGATCCATAAAGGAGCCGATGATGGGGTCGTTGACGGCGTCCCAAACAGAAGAAATGGTGCCGCTGATGGTCAGGTGATTGGGATCAACATGGAAGGTATAGCGGAACAGCCGGTCCTGTCCGTTGAATCCGCCCGCCGACGTGCCAAGAAAGCCGTTGAGGCCGAACAGGAGCTTTTCCCAAGGCGCGAGATGCCCGGCCGGCAAATTGTCGCCGCCCTTCATCCAGCGGACGGGGTGGTGAAGCAGTTCCACCGCCTCGTCCTGCGACGGTTCGCTGACCTTAAAGCGCGTGAGGACTTTTCGCAGCCTGGGGTTCTGCTTTTCTTCCGGACTGGGCTCGTTTTCATGCATGGGTCCATCCATCCTTCCTTCGTTAAAATAAGCGGGGCACGGTCAAGCGGAGATGGTCTGGGAGCGTCGCTTCACTCCAGCGCCGCTAGAATCGCGCCGTACACTGCCTCGGGATTCTCCAGAAACCGGTGCTTGACCGCCTCCGCGTGGGCTAGCCCGGCGCAGAAAACCGTGACGGACAGCAGCGTGTCGTCACCCTCGCCCTGGCGGAAGGAGACATGGTATCCCCCGCCGGGGAGGGGGGAAACAGCGAGATGGTTATCCCGGATCCGCTGGTCCCGCAGACAGATCCGGTCGGCGGCGGCGAGGGCCTGGGCACAGACAGTGCGGGGCAGGTCGCCGCCCAGGACGCCGACGGAATGGCCCAACCCCTCCGCCAGGCGGAGAACGGCGCGTCCGCCCGCCGCCGCGAGCCGCAATTTCCCGCCAGCCAGCAGTTCGTCCAGCGCGGCGCGGCATTCGAAATAGTTGGCCAGGCCCTCCGCCGCGCAGAGTTCCTCCGCCTGGGCAGACTCCAGCAAACCGTCCCGCTCCCGCGCCAGGAAGCAGAGCAGCAGCCGGATTTGTTCCCGGTTGAGCAGTCCGCCGGGATGGACGCCGGCGGACAACGCGTCGTTTTCGTATTGGGGCATGCGGGACCCTCCTGTACGTTAAACCTGAGAGAACCCTACGGACCCTTCGGAGAGCGCCGGGGGAATGTTATTCCCCCGCGACTGTTTTTTCCTTGGCCCTGCGCAGGACGAACGCGTACCGGTACTTTCCGGGGCGCAGTTTGTAGGGCTTGTGCAGGGCGGCGCTGCCGGGCATGTCGCCGCCGACGCCCCGCTGGAAGCCGTCGATGGTCAGGGTCAGGAAGGGATCGGGCGCAAGGTCGTAAAGATGCGTGGCGTCGTCCAGTTTTTCGGGCGTATAGGGCAGAAGGCTGAAGTGGAACGGCTGGGACAGCGCTGTGTCTTTGCGCATTTCGACCCGCAGCCCCGCGCCGTCTTCCCGCGTCAGGTCCAGGAAACGGGCGTCCCTGCGGTTGCCGTTTTCCTGGGGACGCATGTACCGGTGTTCCAGCACCGCCGGAGGAAGGCTGTGCAGCGCCAGCTTCTGCCCGGTTTGGCGGTCGCAGTAGGCCTCGTGCGGTCCGCGGCCGAACCAGGACGCCTTCGCGAAATCCGGACGCAGGCCCAGACGCATGCCGACCCGCAGCATGGGGAAGAACCAGCCCCGGGCCTGCTGATCCACGTCTATGGAGCCGTCGCTGCGCACCGTGAAGCGGGTGACGACGCCGCTCAGGGAAGGAGACAGCGGCGGGATCCAGCGCACCGTCACCCGCACAGCGCCCGCGGAGAGCCGCTTGGCCCGGACGCTCCAGACGGAGAGACAGCGGCTGAGGAACCGCCAAATGTAAAGAATATGAATGTGCGCCAGCTTCGGGACGAAATTGAAGAAGCTGATGTCGTTGTCCGTCAGCGCCCGGAAGAAGTTCGGCCGCAGCGCCGTCTTTTTCTGGTCCGCCGCGAGGAGTTCGCCGTCCCCGAAGTCCAGCGAGCACAGGCGGCCCCGGCGGAAGGAGACGGAGATCCGGTCGGAGCGCAGGATCAGCATACCGCCCTTTTTCCGGAGCAATTCCAGGGGCGCCTCTTCCGGGAGGCCGGCGCCGTCGCCGTGTCCAAGAGAGTCGCCGCGCCCCGGGACCTTCAGGGGGAACTGGTCGAAGCGAAGTTCATAGCCGGCCGGGGCCCATTCCTGGGTGCCGGCCAGACGGACGGAAATTGTCAGCAGACATTCCCCGTCTCCCAGCTGGCCCAATTGAACCGGGACCGGCAGGTCAACGTCCCGTCCGGGGGCAAGCTCCTCGGCGGAGAGATCTCCCAGAGGCAGTTCGCCCTGCTGGAGCCGTTCGCCGTCCCGGCTGAGCTGCCAGACGATCTGATAATACGTCAGCGGGAGAAAGCTGTTTTTGTTGCGAATCCGGACGGTGCGGGTCAGGGGATCAAAGTCTGTTGCGCAGACGTTGGCATAGACCTGTTTGACTTCATAATAAGAAGGGTGAGGGATCCGGTCCGCACCGATAATGCCGTTGGAGCAATAATAATAGCTGGTCGCGCCTTCGTCGAAGTCCCCGCCGTAGAGCCAGCGATCGCGTCCGTCCTCGCCCTTGACCCGAATGGACTGATCCACATAGTCCCAGATGAAGCCGCCGCACATGTGATCATACTGCTCGAAATCTTCTACATACTCGCGGAAATTGCCCAGACTGTTTTCCATTGCGTGGGCGAACTCGCAGTAAAGCACCGGATGGGTTGCGTACACGGCCGCCGGGATGGGTTTATTGTCCGCCGCGAGTTTATTGGCGACAGTATCGAACAGCCCCGGGCGGAATTCCTTCTGCTGGCGCATCAGGTCCACCAAATAGGGCAGCGGATACATCCGGCTGATGAAATCGGACTTTTCGAAGGTGAAATCGCCCTCATAATGGATCGGGCGGGAGGCGTCCAAAGCCAGGATGGCGTTGCGCTCGTGAATAAAGTTTTCGCCGTCCCCGGACTCGTTGCCCAGCGACCAGAAACAAACGCAGGCATGGCTGCGGTCCCGCAGGACCATCCGCCGGGCCCGGTCCGCCAGCGCTTCCTGCCATTGGGGATGGTCCCCGGGGCAGTTCTTGCGCCGGACGCCGTGGCTTTCCACATCGGCTTCGTCCATGACATAGAAGCCCAGCTCGTCGCAGAGATGATAGAACACATCGTCGTCAGGATAATGACTGGTGCGGATGGCGTTGATGTTGGCGCGCTTCATCAGGTACAGGTCTTCATAGTAGCGTTCCCGGGGGACGGCCCAGCCCCGGTCAGGATCGAAGTCGTGACGGTTGACGCCTTTGAGGATCACCCGTTTCCCGTTGAGCTTCAGGACGTTGCCGTCAATCTCCACCCGGCGGAAGCCGATGCGCAGGCATTTCTTGCAGAGGAAACCGTCCCCGTCCGGGGCGCCGGCGCTGTCCCGCAGTTCGACGCTAAGGTAATAAAGGTTCGGCTCTTCCGCCGACCAGGGGCTGCACTGGGGGACCTCGAAAGACTGTTCCGTTTCCAGGGTTCCCGCAACGGCAAGGGTTTGCTCCGTCAGCAGGTCGTCCCCGAGGCGGACCCGGACGGAAATGTCCCGCGCGCCGGGGTCTTTGTTATAAAATGTCATCCGCAGACGCAGCGTCCCGGTGGTATTGTCCTCCGCCAGGGAAGTATCCGCGTAGAGATCCGCCAAAGACACCGCCGGCTCCGCCAGCAAATAAACGTCCCGGTAAATCCCCGCGAAGTTCCACATGTCCTGGTCCTCAAGGTAATATCCGGTGCAGAAGCGATATACAATGGCGGTAAGCTGATTTTCGCCCGGACGCAGGAAAGCTGTGACATCGAACTCCGCCGGGGTCATGGAGCCTTGGGAGTACCCCACCCGCCGCCCGTTGATCCAGACTTCCAAGGCGGACTTTGCCGCGCCGAAATGCAGCAGGATCCGGCGGCCGTCCCAGGTTTCCGGGACAGTGAAGCGCCGGCGGTAAATCCCGGCCTCGTTGGTTTCGGGGTAAACGGTGGGGATTTCGCGCTTCTTGGTTGAAACATGCTCCTTCGAAAGGTAGGCGCAAAGGTAGATGGGTTTGCCGTAGCTCCCGCCGGAAGGGAGCTGCCAAACGGAAGGAACCTCTACGGTGTCCCAGCCGCTGTCGTCCCAGTCTTCCCCGGTCACGGCGGGATCGACGCCCTCCGTCAGCCCCAGCTGCCAGAAGAAACGCCAGGGCCCGCCCAGCGGCAGTTTGTACTTGGAAGCGTCATAGGAGCGAGGGTCTCCCTCCTCCAGCGGCAGAGCCAAGTTGTGCCCGGGCAATTTATATTCTCCGATCATGTAGGGGTCCTGCCAAAGGAACCGCGCGTTGGTCTTCGCGTCCTGCGACACAGAAAACACCTCTTTTCGCAAGATATCCAATCAATATGCATCGCTGCGCATAAATTATATCACATATGACTGGATTTGTACAGTGACAAAATTGTCATTTCATTTTTTGGGGATCAAACAGAAAGAACAGACGGTTGGTGAGGAAAGCGCACAGGGCGATTTTGCCCGCGTCACCAGGAAGGAAGGGGAAAACGCAATAGCCCAGGGAAACGCCCAGCGGGAGCTGTTTCGTGTACATGAACCAGAGAATCCCCAGGAGATAGCACAGCAGCAAGCCCAGCAGGAATGCGGGGACGGCAACCCGGATCTTCCGCCCGAAGCGGTCCAGCAGCAGCCCCGCCGCCAGCGCGCAGAGGAGATAGCCGCAGAGAAATCCCCCGGTCGGGCCGAAGAACGCGTCCGGGCCGCCCTTAAAGTTCGCGAACACCGGCAGCCCCAGGGCGCCCATCGCCAGGAAGAGCAGCTGGCTGAGGCTCCCCCACTTCCAGCCCAGCAGTCCGACCGACAGGAAAACAGACACCAGCGCCAAATTGACCGGAACCGGCCCAATATTGAATGCCAGCTGGGAGAGGACGGCGGTCAGCGCGGCGAAGAGCGCGCAGAGCACGGCGCGAACCAAAACGAAGTGCGGCAAAGAACTGGTTTTGGGTTTGGATATATTAGACATGGAAGAACCTTCTCGATAAAAAATTACTTAATGATTATACAGAGAAAAAGGAGGACTGTCAAGGGGGTGGAGAAAATTGGAAGGCGAAGGCGCGTCCGTGTCCGGAAACAGCGCCTCGTCTGCTGCTAATTTTTACAGCTGAGAAGACAAATGTTTTGTGAATTTCGACAATTTTTATGGGGTAAAGCATAAAATTGTTGCAAATTCCGGGAGAAAGGAGTATAATCATCCGTAACAATTCCGGCATGGCGCATGCTCTAATTTTTGCTGACGGAGGGATCCCTTATTATGCCAAAAGTAAAACTGCGCGAGCCCAACCTGACGGTTTCCCCGACCACAAGGCAATACATGATCGACGGCATCCGCTACATTTGCGGCACCTTCAAGAAGCGCTTGCCCGGCAGCCAGCCTGAGCGGAACGCCCAGGCGTTCTTCCAGAAAGAGCTCGGCGGCTACTGCGACAATGTGATGATGGAAGACTTTGATCTGCATCCCGGCGCTTTTATGGGATTCATCCCGATAGCGGCGCTTTTCATGCTGGCCTCCGTGGTCCTCTATTGGGTGGGGCACGGTTCCGTAGCCATCGCGGTGATCGGTTTTGTGCTGCCGCTGTTGGCGCTGCTGATGTTCCTGTTTGAGTTCCTGTTTTACCGCAATTTTGTGGATTTCCTCTTCCCCAAGAAAGTTTCCCGCAATGTCTACGGCGTACGCAAGCCCCAGGGCGAAGTCAAGCGCCGCATCATCTTTGGCGGGCACACAGACGCGGCCAATGAATGGCGCTGGTCCATGGCGGCGGAAGCAAAGGGGCTGGCGGTGGCGATTTTCGGCGGCGTAGCCAGTATGCTGCTGGGGCTGTTCATTAACTTGGCACGGATGATCTATGTGATTCTGGCCCAAACCCAGTACGGCGAATTCTCCAAGCACATGAGGGATTATTTCTCGCTGGCGGACTATCCCGGCTGGCTGGCAATGGGCGTGGTCCTGCTGGTCACCATTCCGTTCATTATTATTATTGCCTTGTTTATCAATTATAAAATTGTGGTGGATGGCGCCAACGACAATCTGTCGGCCAACTTCATCAGCATGAGCGTGATCCGGGATATGGCGGAGCAGGGATTCCGGTTTGAAAACACGGAGGTCGGCTGCCTGCTGACGGGGGCTGAGGAAGCGGGGATCCGGGGGGCGAAGGCCTTCTCCCAAAAACATAAGAAAGACCTGTCCGACGTCGAGACCATTTTTATTTCCATGGACACGATGCGGGAGATCAAGGAAATGCGGGTATGCAACTTCGGCTGCACCGGAACTGTCAAGAACGACAAAGCTGTTGGCAACCTGCTCCACGAAGCCGCCGGCAACTGTGGCATTGACATCCCCGACAGCGAACTGTACCCCGGCGCGGTGGACGCGGAGGCGTTCTCCATGGTCGGCCTGCGCGCCACGGGCTTTACGGCGGTCAGCCATGAGGCGAAGCGCTACTACCATACCCGGCAGGACACGGCAGACAACATCGACCCCGAATGCCTGGCGCTGTCCCTGAACATCTGCAAGGAAGCGGCCCATCTTTTCGACGCAAAGGGCATGGCGCCCTATGACGCAGACCAGCGGTAACAGGGCAGGGAAACGGGAGGCAGGCGTCCCCTGCCTCCCGGATTAAAATTCAGATTTGACATAAAATCCCTGCTAAAACAGCTTTCGGGAGCCAGATTTAGCCGGTTTGCGAAAAAATGTAAAAAAAACAGAAAATAACTGTTGACAAACGGCGCAAACTAGGATATGATTAACAATGGTTCTTGGAGGGGGATGCCCGAATGCCGGAGGAACAAACCCTGCTGACCCATGGCAGCGACGAAACGCTGGCCCAGTTGGCGCAGGCGGGGAATGCGGAGGCCTTTGCCCTGCTGATTGCCCGGACGGTTCCTCTCGCGCAAGCCCGGGCCGCCCAGTTCTTCTCCGCCGGACGGGGCGCCGCCCAGACGGCAGAGGATTTGGCGCAGGAAGGGATGCTTGGGGCGCTCAGCGCGGTGACAACCTTCCGCCCAGAAAAAGGCGCTTCCTTCCGGACCTACGCGAGTGCCTGCATCAACAACCGAATCCTTTCGGCGCTGCGCCGGGGCCGGAGCGAGGCGACGGTTCCCCTGCCAGAAGAAGACCTGCCAGCCCGGGGCGCGGACGCGGACCCGCAGGACATCTTTTCGATGATGGAGGAGACCCACCGGGTGATGGAGGCCATCCGCCTGCGGCTGACGGACCTGGAGCGCGGCGTCGCGGAAGCTTATTTGGCCGGCGAACGGTACGACCAGATTGCGGCGAGGCTGCAAGTGACGCCCAAAGCCGTGGACAACGCCATCCAGCGTGTCCGCAGGAAGCTGAAAGAATTCCGGTAATGCCCAGCTGCTTGTATTTCCGTTTCACTTGTTCATCTGCTCTGTGTAGCCAAAGCTACCAGAACAGCCTTCGTATTTCATTGATTCATCTGCTCTGTGTAGCTAAAGCTACCAGAACAGCCCTCGTATTTTATTGATTCATCTGCTCTGGTAGCTTAACAGTAGAGCACTGGTTCTCACCAAGGGTGGCGGTGCGATTCCGCCCAAGGGCAAATATTTTATCAAGCGAGGTATGGCAAATGTACGAAGACAAGACTCTCATCTGCAAGGATTGCGGCAACGAATTCGTGTTCACCGCCGGCGAACAGGAATTCTACGCGGAAAAGGGCTTTGAGAATGAGCCCCAGCGCTGTAAGGGCTGCCGCGACTCCCGGAAAAACTCCAGCCGTGGCGAACGGGAAATGTTCGAAGCCACCTGCGCCCAGTGCGGCGGCGTGGCGCGCGTTCCCTTCAAGCCCCGCGAGGATCGTCCGGTCCTCTGCAGCGATTGCTTTGCCGCTTCCCGGCAATAAGATCGCAGACGATCCCAACGGATGGGAGAATGGATAAATTTTCTCAGGGTTCAAGCATCCGCCGACACCAGCGAATTTTATCCGTTACCGAACACTGCTCCTTGACCCCAGCGGGTCAGGGAGCAGTGTTTTTGTTTTTTCTCGAATCGAAGAAAAGAGAGGAAGAATGCCGCGCGGCAAACCGGTGCATGGTGCGGTTCGCCGCGCGAAAGCGGAACATTAGAGCTTGTATTCAACCCCAAGATATGGTATAATGGGGGCATGAAAAATGATATAACATTCAAGCCGACAAACTATCCAAGCGACCTGACGGACGCGCAGTGGGAACGCATCGCGGAAT
>JAIRXU010000068.1 GCA_031268095.1 Oscillospiraceae bacterium
CCGCGATGCGTTCCCACTGCGCGTCCGTCAGGTCGCTTGGATAGTTTGTCGGCTTGAATGTTATATCATTTTTCATGCCCCCATTATACCATATCTTGGGGTTGAATACAAGCTCTGAGAAAGGAGCGCCGCCATGCAGGTCAAAGATTTTGTCATTCTGGAGCAGATGCCCCTGGCCCGGGACGTGCTTCGCCTGGTGCTGGGCGGAACGACGGAGGACTTCGCCACGCCGGGGCAGTTTGTGAACGTGCGGATCGAGGGATGCTACCTGCGCCGCCCCATTTCCGTCTGCGATTGGGACAAGACCTCTTGCACCCTTATTTATAAAGTCATCGGCGAGGGAACCGCCCGCTTGGCCGCGCGGAAACCGGGGGAAAAACTTAACCTGCTGACGGGACTGGGCAACGGCTTTTCCCTCCTGCCGGAGGTCCGGCGGCCGCTGCTGGTGGGCGGCGGCGTTGGCGTTCCGCCCCTCTATGGGCTGGCCAAACGGCTATGCGGCGGCGGGGATGTGCGGCCGCTGGCCATCTTGGGGTTTCAAGGCGCGGCGGACGTCTTCTATGAAAAAGAGTTCGCCGCTCTGGGGCAGGTCACCGTCGCGACGGCGGACGGCAGCCAGGGAACGAAAGGCTTCGTCACCGACGCGCTGGACGGATTGCTGCCGGGCAGCTACGACGCACTCTATGCCTGCGGGCCGGAAGCGATGCTCCGGGCTCTTTGGGAACGGGTGCACCTCCCGCCCGGCCGGGCGCAATACAGCTTTGAGCGGCGGATGGCCTGCGGCTTTGGCGCATGCATGGTCTGTTCCTGCCGCACAGTCTCCGGATCCAAACGCATCTGCAAAGAAGGCCCCGTCCTCTTCGGGGAAGAGATTCTGTTCTAACCATTCGGCCGATGCACTCCCGCCAGAAAGGATTTTATGATGCCAACGCCTGACCTCGCCATCTCCTATTGCGGCGTCTCACTGCAAAATCCCATCATTGCCGCCAGCGGCGTCTTCGGTTACGGCGAAGAATTCGCGGCGTTCTATGACAGCAACATTCTCGGCGCGTTCTCCTGCAAGGGAACGACACTGGAGCCCCGCTTCGGCAACGAATCCCCCCGGACCGCCGAATGCACTGCCGGGATGCTCAATGCCGTCGGGCTGCAAAATCCCGGCGTAGCCGCCGTGCTGGGAATTGAACTGCCCCGGCTGCGCAAGCACTACCGTCAGCCGCTGATTGCCAACATTGGCGGGTTCTCTTTGGAAGAATATGCGCAGTGCTGCGACCGCCTCAGCGCCAGCCCTTCTGTGGATCTGGTGGAACTGAATATCAGTTGCCCCAACGTTCACGGCGGCGGCCTGGCTTTCGGCACTGACCCGGCCTGCGCCGCACAGGTGACGGCGGCCTGCAAGGCCGTCTGCCGCAAGCCCCTGATCGTCAAACTCAGCCCCAACGTCACCGATATCGCCGCCGTCGCTCTGGCCTGCGAAGCGGCGGGCGCCGACGGCCTGAGTCTCATCAACACCCTGCTGGGAATGCGTCTTGACCTGCGGACAAGGAAGCCGGTGCTCTCCACTGGTGCGGGCGGGTTCTCCGGCCCGGCGGTGTTCCCTGTGGCGCTGCGGATGGTTTATCAAGTCTATGCGGCGGTCCGGATCCCCATTCTGGGCATGGGCGGCGTCGCTTCCGCCCGGGACGTCATTGAGATGATGCTGGCCGGGGCCGCCGCCGTGCAGGTAGGCGCCGCCAACCTGACGGACCCCTTTGCTTGCCCGAAAATTCTCGCGGACCTCCCCGCGGAAATGGAACGGCTGGGAATCGACAGCCTGCGGGAGATCGTCGGCGCGGCGCACGGGAAATAGCCGTATACATCTATTATTAAGCCAGCTAAACCGGCTGGCGCAAGAGAAAGGATCCTCAAACGATGCCAAAAGACGTCATCATTCCCCTGGATTTCTCTTCTGCGCGGGAGACGTTCGAGTTCCTGGACCTGTTCCCCGCGCGGGAAAAGCCTTATGTCAAGATCGGCATGGAACTTTTCTACAGCGAGGGACCGGACATTGTCCGGGAAGTCAAGCGCCGGGGACACAAACTTTTTTTGGACCTGAAGCTGCACGATATCCCCCATACTGTCCAGAAGGCCGCGGCGGCCCTGGCGCGGCTGGACGTCGATATCACGAACTTCCATGCCGCCGGAACCATGGAAATGATGCGGGCCGCCCGGGCGGGGATCACCCGGCCAGACGGCGTCCGTCCACTGCTGATCGGCGTGACCCAACTGACCTCCACCAGCGAAGAGCGCATGCAGCAGGAACTGCTGATCAACGCTTCTATGGAGGAAACCGTCCTGCGCTACGCGAAAAACGCCAAGACGGCGGGACTGGACGGCGTGGTCTGCTCTCCCTGGGAGGCCGCGCCGGTCAAAGCCGCCTGCGGCGCAGATTTCCTCACCGTCACCCCTGGCATCCGCTTCGCCGACGCCGCCAAGGACGATCAGGCCCGGATCATGACGCCCGCGAAAGCGCGGGAAGCCGGATCGGACTATATCGTCGTCGGCCGACCCATCACCGCCGCGCCGGACCCTGTCGCCGCCTACCGCCGCTGCATAACAGAGTTTTTGGGATAACAAATCAAAAGGAGGACGTCCCCATGACTGCTTATGACCCCCAAGCCCTCTCCCGCCAAATCGCCGCCGACCTGCTGGACATTCAGGCTGTATTCCTCCGGCCGGAGGAGCCCTTCACCTGGGCCAGCGGAATCCTCTCCCCGATTTACTGCGACAACCGCCTGACCTACGCGGAACCCGCCGTGCGCCGCCGGATCGAAGAGGGCTTTGCCGCTCTGGTCCAGGCGAAGTATCCAGAGTGCGAAGCGCTTTTCGGCACCAGCACCTCTGGGATCGGCCATGCCGCGATCACCGCCTTCCTGCTGGATCTTCCCGCCGGGTACGTTCGGGGCAAGACCAAGGACCACGGCCGGAACGTCCAGATTGAAGGCAAGCTCCGCCCCGGCGAAAAAGTCGTTGTGGTGGAAGATCTGATCTCCACGGCCGGCAGTGTGCTGGAAACAGTGGAGATTCTCCGGCAGGCCGGAGCCGATGTTTTGGGCATCATTAGCATCGTAACATATGACATGCAAAAGGGGTTGGACAACCTCGCGGCCGCCCGTATCGAAAACACCAGCCTGACGAATTTTGACACTCTGGCGGACGTTGCCGCCGCAACGGGATACCTGCCGCCCACCGCCAAGGCCGCGCTCCTGCGCTTCCGGGACGCACCCGGCGACCCCTCCTGGCGAGAATTGCTAGTATAAAAAGAAAAGATACGCGCGAATTCATATGAGGAATTTTCACGTGACGCGCGACAAAAGGAGGAAATGCCAATGCAAGCGCCCTTGCGGCATTTGATCGACATCAAGGATCTCAGCGTTTCGGAAATCGGCGCGCTGCTCTCCCGGGCGGACGGCATCCTCGCCCGGCCCGGCGACTACGCCGACGCCTGCCACCGCAAGAAACTGGCAACCCTTTTCTATGAACCGAGCACCCGCACCCGTCTGAGTTTTGAAGCCGCCATGCTGGAATTGGGCGGCGCGGTGCTGGGCTTTTCGTCCCAGGATTCTTCTTCCGCCAGCAAGGGCGAAAGCGTGGCCGACACCATCCGGGTTGTCAGCGGCTACGCCGATGTCATCGCCATGCGCCACCCCAAGGAAGGGGCTCCCATCGTCGCGGCCCGACACGCCAATGTCCCGGTCATCAACGCCGGAGACGGCGGCCACAACCATCCCACCCAAACCCTTACCGATCTGCTCACCATCCAGCAATCTTTCGGGCGGTTGAGCAAGCTGACGGTGGGTCTTTGCGGAGATCTGAAATTCGGGCGCACGGTGCATTCCCTCATCAGCGCCATGGTCCGGTATCCGGACGTGCGCTTTGTGCTGATCTCCCCGCCGGAACTCAAATGCCCCGACTACGTTATGGCGCAGATCCAGCGCAGCGGGGTCGCCTGGGAGGAGAGCCGCCAGATGGAAGAGGTCATGGACCAGCTGGACATTCTCTACATGACCCGGGTCCAGCGGGAACGCTTCTTCAACGAGGCGGATTACGTCCGGCTCAAAGACAGCTTTATCCTTGATGTTCCCAAGCTCGCCCGCGCCAAACCGGAAATGATTGTCATGCACCCGCTGCCCCGGGTCAACGAGATCCAGGCCAAGGTGGACGAGAACCCCCATGCCCGGTATTTCGAACAGGCCGTCTTTGGAAAATATGTCCGTATGGCACTGATCCTGTTTTTGCTGGGGCTGGAAAAGGAGGGCGAGGCTGCGTGAAAATCGACAGCATTCAGGACGGCATCGTCCTGGACCACATCCAGGCCGGCAAGGGAATGGAGATCTATCGGCTGCTGCACTTGGACGACCTGGACTGCACCGTTGCCATCATCAAGAACGTCAAGAGCAGAACGCTGGGCCGCAAAGACATCATCAAGATTGACGAAACCATCGACTTGGATCTGGATATCCTGGGCTTCATTGACAAAGACATCACGGTTAACACCATCCGAGGCGGGAAACTTTGGAAAAAGCAGCGGGGCGTTCCCCTCCCGGCGCGGCTGGTCAACATCATTCCCTGCAAGAATCCTCGCTGCATCACCGCCTCTGAGCCCAGTATTGACCATCTCTTCCGTTTGGTCAGCGAGGACCCGCCGCTTTACCGCTGCGCATACTGCGAAACGGCCGCCAGGTAACCAACGACGTCTGCCGACGCGACAAAAACGGCCAAAGGAAGCAGGTCCCACTTGACGGCTGCGCGGCCGTCTGTTACAATGGTACCGGTCTTAAATGAACCTTGGGCCGATAGCATACATTGGAAATTTTGGAATATGAATCCCATGAAAGGATGGCAACTGCTATGAAACGATTTGTGGCGCTGCTCCTGTGTTCGTTGCTGCTGGTCTCCGTCTTTGCGGCCTGCACCGGCGGAAAGGAAGAAAACACCACCGTCCCTCTCCCCTCCACCGCGCCGTCTACGGCGGAAGGCGAACCTCCCTTCGCGCCCGTCTCCATTCCGGAGGGCTTTATTCACTTCGCCACCGCCCAGAAAGACGAGAGCGGCGCCGACGTGATTACGGTGCGCGGCCTTTATGTCCTGCAAAACGTGCTCGGCCAGAGTGTTACGGTCAGCGATCAGGACGTCCTGACGGCGGACTACGGCGATGACGGCAAGATCATCGACGTCACCGTCCTGGGCAACACCATCCGCGTGGTGGAAGCGCAGGAGCAGGGCACAGACGTTCGCACCCTCTATGCCAAGCAAGGCAATTCGGACGAACTGCCTTCCGTGAGCAGCGGGATCTCGCCCGCACCCTCCCTGGGCAGCAGCAGCGGCAAAACTTCTACCAAAGCGCCCGCTCCCGTCAAGGTCCCCGGGAAGGTCAGCACCACCACCGCCCCGAAAAAATCCGCGGACCAACAGCTGATCGACAGCGAGAAAAATAAGATCAACAGCAGCAGTATGACCGCAGAAGAGAAGCGCCTGGCCATCAGTTTCATGAATTATAAGATGGACCAAAACGGGATCTGGTACGTGGACCATCAGCCCTGGCAGAAGCAATTTGGCTTCAACGCGATCTATGACGTGGCCGCGCCGCTCATCCAACTGGTCTACGCCACCTTCCGCGTTAAGTTCCGCTACGACTACGTTTATAAAGTATATCAGCAGGACGACCCCAACGGCAAATACAAGAAGGGCGACGTCGTCCGCGACCTCACCGGCAAACCCGTCTATGAGCTGGACGAAAAGGGCCAGAAGATTCCCAAGGACTGGATGATTCAAGCCTGGAAGGGCCGCTACGGCGCGGTCATGCTCGGCGGCGAAATCGGCGTCTATACCAAGGCCGCCAACCAGACGACAGAGCACTATTACAGCGCCATCAAAGAAGAAGAACTGGTCATGGCCATGGACTGCTACCACTATAACCCCATGAACAATAAGATCCAGAAGCTCTTCACGCGCGGCCCGGAATCCGCCTGGTGGCTGACGGGATTCGTCACCGGATCCTTCTATCAGTACAACAACAAGAAGGAAATCATCCTGGTTGCCGACCTCAACTTCAACGGACACGACGGGATGCTGGAAGCCTTCGAGCCCCCCTTCGCCGCCATCGGCTTCAGCAAGGGCAGTCCCAGCCAAACCAACGTCGAGACGTATACAATTGTTGGCACCCATCTGAAGTTCGCCTGGCAGTATATCGACGTGGATGCATAATCAGGCAATCCCACCCCTTCCCGGACGGGAATTTTTGGGTACTTCCTGGACCGGTGTGTATTTCCTTGAAAAAATGTGAATTTTCTGTTGACAACTGGGTCCAGGTATGGTATTATAGACAAGCAATGGTTGTCTATTTCGGGCAAACACATAATCTGCATAAGAATGAAAGGATGATCCCCCATGAAAAAGGCACTTGTTATCGCGATGGCACTGGTTCTGGCGTTCTCTATGACCGTGATCGGTTTTGCTGATGCGAAGGAAGATTTCCAGAGCATCATTAGCGAACTGGCGCAGGTCTCCTCTCCGGAAGAAATTCAGGCCGCCGTTACCACCGCCCTGAAGGATGCTGGCATCACGGACGCTGAGGTCGACGCTGGCTCGCTCACCGACGGCACGGCAAACGATGTTGCCGCCACCATCGTCTCTTCCCTGAACCTGACCGGCACCGACCTCGAAAAGAAGATCCAGGATGCCATGAGCAATGATTTCGTCTCCTTCTTGGCTGGCCTGTATATCCCCGTTGATGTGCCCACGCAGGTTGCCACGACCGTTCCGGCCACGGAAGCTCCCCTGCCGCCCACCGGTTCTTCTTCCACCATTGCAATCGCAACCTTCGCGACCCTGTCCGTTGTGGCTGCCGCCGCGTTTGTCTGCCTGAAGAAGAAGGAAGCGTAAGGGCTTTTCCTCTTGAGCAACAACCGAAGAGACCTCGGGACATCCCGGGGTCTTTTTTTGTCTGGATTCATGCAAATTCACCAGAAAAATCTCTTGACATTCGTCCCATCTTGTGATATAATAGAATTGTAAGTCGCTTTAGCGCTTTCAATCGATAAAGTGGATGGGGGAATTTTTATGGTAGTAACCTGGATTACCATTGGCATCTATGTGGCGGTTTTGGTCGTCGTGGCGCTGGTATCTTCCCGCAGTTCGAAGAGCATCTCGGATCTAACCGTCGGCGGGCGGAACATGGGGGCTTGGCTCTCGGCGCTCTCTTATGGGACAGCCTATTTTTCCGCTGTCATGTTCGTTGGCTATGCCGGCAGCACGGGCTATGCGTTTGGTCTTTGGGGCGTTTTGGCTGGCTTGGGCAACGTTGTGTTTGGCTCCCTGTTGGCTTGGCTGCTGCTGGCTCGCCGCACACGAGACATTTCTGCTCGGCTAAAGCTCCATACGATGCCCGAATTTCTCGAAACGCGCTATAACAGCAAAGCGCTGAAGCTCTTCTCTTGCGTCGTGATCTTCTTCTTTCTCAGTCCGTACTCCGCTTCGGTCTACCGTGGGCTTGGGTCCATTTCGCAGGTATTGCTGGGAATCGACGACACAAAATTTATGATCATCATCGCGGTGCTTTCCGCGCTGCTGCTGGTCTTCGGCGGTTACTTGGTTCAGGCCCGGGCCGACTTTATCCAGGGAATCATTATGGTCGGCGGCGTTGTGCTGCTGATATTCTTCATGGTGCGCAGCGAGCAAGTGGGCGGCTTACAAGGTATCGCAGAGTACGCAAAAACAGCGGCAGGCCTGCCGAAACTGGACGGAAAACTTTGGTGGGCGCTGCTTTCGCTGGTGTTCATGACAAGCTTTGGCACCTGGGGGCTGCCGCACATGATCCAGAAATACTTTGGCATCCGCAGCGACGCCCAGGCGAAGCGCGGCGTTTGGATCTCCACAGCCTTCGCCCTGCTGGTCGCCGGCGGCGGCTACTTCATCGGTTCCCTGTGCCACCGTTTCAGCAGCGATCATTTCGCGGGCCTGGAGCAGATCTACAAAAACACGTTTAAAGATTACATTATTCCCACCATGCTTCATGACGTGAAGCTGCCTTGGGCGGAAACCATCGGTTTGCCCCACGTACTTTTGGGCGTCGTGCTGGTTTTGCTGCTTGCCGCTTCGGTCTCAACGCTTTGCTCCGTAGCGCTGACCGCCAGTTCCACATTGGTCATGGACTTCTTTCGCAGCCTTCGGCCCAAAACAAAGGAAGGGTCACTGAAAATTGGTACGAAACTGGTCTGTGTGCTTTTCGTCGCGCTCTCCTATTTCATTGCAAAGAGCAACACGCCGATCATCAACCTGATGAGTTATTCCTGGGGAATCATCTCCGGTTCCTTCCTCGCGCCGTACGTGCTGTCCCTGTACTTCAAGGGAATCAATAAAATTGGCGCTTGGTGTTCCGTCCTGATCGGCTTCGGAATCGCGGCAATCCCCGCCGTCTGTAAAATCATCACGATCATAGACAAAACCGCCGCGCCGTCGGTCACCATCCTTGCCAATCAGGGATCGCAGTACGCCGTCATGGCGATGGCCGCTTCGATTGTGGTTTGCCTTCTGGTCAGTCTGATCGCCAATGGCTTCAAGAAGAAAATTGACAACCCCTTCTTCTACGAGGGCACCCGCGAAGAAGCCGGAAACGCCTGAAAAGAAGGTGAGGACAAATAGCGTTTAGTATGATATAATAGGGACATGGAAAAGAACGAACTGAAATGCCCCGGCTGCGGCGCAGCGGACGGGCAAATGAAAAGCGGAAAAAACCGGTCG
>JAIRXU010000069.1 GCA_031268095.1 Oscillospiraceae bacterium
TTCGTCTCGTTCCCGCCCGGCGCGCTCCAGGTCGTCCCGTCCGCCGCCGTGTAACCGCTGTCCGGCGTCTTCACGGTCGTTTCCACGATCTTCGCCCGGTCCGCCTCGCTGAAGCTCTCATAAAATTCCCCGTTCAGGTATCCCCGCAGCGTACAGGTCTCCCACGTGACGTTCTTGTTTTTCTCGTTATACGGCAGTTCCGTCCAGATATCTTCCCTGATCAGCAGCAGCCGGCTGTTCCTATGTTCCAGCACCTTCCAGCGGGAGGAGCCGAATTTCACCACCAGCGGCTCGCCGTTGTTGTCCTTCTCCAGAACCTCGTACGACGATTGGCCGCCGGGCGCGGACACGGGAGCGGGGGTTTTGAGCCAAGTTACAATCCAAGCAAGAAGAATAATCACAAACACAGCTGTAAGAATGAGGGTAAGACCCTTCAAGACTTTCTTTGCGGTAGCACCCGTAAACATGTGATATAAGCAGTGACAGCAAAGCAGCTGCCGCTGCTATGAGTACTCCAACCAAGAAAGTGACGTTTTCCCTGGTCATATCTGCCTCCACCTTCCCGTCCTGTTTTTTCTTCTGGCTACTTTTGGTGAACCGCGCTCATTTTACCATCTTTTCGTCACAATTGCAAGTCCTCTGACAAAATTTTTGTCTTTTTTCTCCAGCAATAATACCCTGACCGGGCGGGTGGCCTGACAGGGTGCCTTTCCTAAAAAACTTTAATCTGTTCCAAAAAAGCCCTTGCATTTCTTTTTTACTTGTGATATAATAGAACGCAATTTATTTCACACACGCAGGAAGACCCCCTGTTCGGTGCGCGGGCCCGGTCCGCGTGAGCAGGGGCATGCGTGGCGGAAAAAAACCAAAAACAGGAGGATTTTCTATGGCAGTCGTATCTATGAAACAGTTGCTCGAAGCCGGCGTCCACTTTGGCCATCAGACCCGGCGCTGGAACCCCAAGATGGCCCCGTATATCTTCACCGAGCGCAACGGCATCTATATCATCGACCTGCAAAAGACCGTCCGCAAGCTGGAAGAAGCTTACATGGTCACCCGCGGCATCGCGGAGCAGGGCGGTTCGGTGCTTTTCGTCGGGACGAAGAAGCAGGCCCAGGACTCCATCCGGGAAGAAGCCACCCGCTGCGGCATGCCTTACGTCAACGCCCGCTGGCTGGGCGGCATGCTGACGAACTTCCACACCATCCAGCGCCGCATCAAGCGTCTGGCCCAGCTCAAGACCATGGAAGAGGACGGCACCTTTGAACTGCTGCCGAAAAAGGAAGTCATCAAGCTCCGGCTGACGATTGAGAAGCTGGAAAAATTCCTTGGCGGCATCACGGAAATGAAGCGCCAGCCGCAGGCCATGTTCATCGTCGATCCCCGCAAGGAGCGCATCGCCGTGGCGGAAGCGAAGAAACTGGGTATCCCGATCCTCGCCATCGTTGACACCAACTGCGACCCGGACGAAATCGATCACGTGATCCCCGGCAACGACGACGCCATCCGCGCCGTGCGCCTGATCTCCTCCGTGATCGCTGACGCCGTCATTGAGGGCCACCAGGGCGAAACCGCGGCCAACTAAAACGTATGATTTTTTGACTGATAATATGGAGGAATGAGTATGGCATTCACTGCGAAGGACGTCCAGGCCCTGCGCGAGAAAACCGGCGTAGGGATGATGGACTGCAAAAAGGCGCTGACCGAAGCGGACGGCGACATGGACAAGGCCGTCGATCTCCTGCGGGAGCGCGGGTTGGCCGCCGCCACCAAAAAGGCGGGCCGCGTCGCGGCGGAAGGCGTCGTGCTGGCGTATCAGGACTTGGCCGCGAAAGTGACCGTACTGGTAGAAGTCAATTCCGAGACGGATTTCGTTGGCAAAAATGCGGAATTTCAGGCCTTTGTCCTGGATGTGGCCAAGACCGTTGCGGCGGAAAATCCCGCTGACGTCGAGACATTGCTGACCCTGCCCCTGGCCGGCGGGGACCGTACCGTCGAGCAGACCCGGCAGGAAAAAGTGCTGTCCATCGGCGAAAACCTCAGCATTCGCCGTTTTGTGCGGATCGCGGATAACGCGGCCGTCGCGACCTACATCCACGGCGGCGGCGCGGTGGGCGTTTTGGCAATCTTTTCTGCGGACGACGCTGCCGCAGCCACCGAAACCTTCCAGTCCATGGGCAAGAACGTCGCGATGCAAATCGCCGCCATGAGCCCGCTGTATTTGGACGAAGCATCGGTTCCGGCGGACGTGATCGTCCATGAGAAAGAGATCCTCAAAGCCCAGCTGGCCGAGGATGAGAAAATGAAAAACAAGCCCCCCAAGGTGCTGGAAGGCATCGTCGCGGGCCGGATCAGCAAGTACTATAAAGAAGTCTGCCTGCTGGAGCAGTCTTATGTCAAGGACGACGAACTGACCGTCGGGCAATATATCTCCGCAACGGCGAAGGAGCTGGGCGCGGCTGTCCGGGCCGTGGACTTTGTCCGCTTCGTTAAGGGCGAAGGCCTCCAGAAGAAAGAAGACAATTTCGCGGACGAAGTCGCCAGTATGATCCAATGATTCTCCAAATCCCCCGATATGTAACCGAAAGGACGGAATGATATGAAAGACGCCATTCATCCCAAGTACGAGACGGCGATCGTCCGCTGCGCCTGCGGCGAGACGTTCGAGACCCGCTCCACCAAGGGCAACCTGCGCGTGGATATCTGCTCCAAGTGCCACCCCTTCTTCACCGGCAAGCAGCACCTGGTGGATACCGGCGGCCGTGTGGACCGTTTCAACAAGCGCTTCAACCTGGGACAGAAATAAACACAAAAAACAGGATGCGGGGGAACCGGCATCCTGTTTTTCTTTTGACATGAAAATGTTATTATAATGTTATATAATTTAAGTTGTGTATAGAGGAGTGTTGCTTTGTGGAACAGCGGTACACGGAAGTCAATTCCAACGTCTGGGACCGGTGGGCGGCCGGCGACGAGCCCTGTCCCTGGACCATCCCCGTATCCCCGGAGGAGATCGCGCGGGCGCGGGCGGGCGACTGGGGCGTCTACCTGACTCCCTGCATTCCTGTGCCAAAGGATTGGTTCCTGCCCTTCCCCGGCTGCCAGCTGCTGGGGCTCGCCAGCGGCGGCGGACAGCAAATGCCGATTTTCGCCGCGCTCGGCGCTGACTGCACCATTCTGGACTACGCCGACAGTCAGCTGCAAAAGGAACGGGACGTCGCCGCCCGGGAGGGCTACGGCATCCGGATCGTCAAGGCGGACATGACCCTGCGCCTGCCATTCGAAGACGCCAGTTTCGACCTGATCTTCCACCCCGTGAGCAATTGCTACATTGAAGACGTCCGGCATGTTTGGGACGAGTGCTTCCGCGTCTTGCGCCCCGGCGGGGTACTGCTGGCGGGGTTCGACAACGGAATCAATTTCCTGTTTGACGGCGATGATCCTCTGCGGGTGGTCAACCGGCTGCCCGTCAACCCCCTGAAACTCCCGCCGGAGGAACAGCGGCGCCGTCTGGCGGAATGCGGCGGCTCCTTCCAGTTCAGCCACACGATGGAAGAACAGATCGGCGGCCAGCTCGCGGCGGGCTTGTGGCTAACGCATCTTTACGAAGACCGCGACCGCCCCGGCGAGGGCGCGGAAATCGGCGCTTTCGCCCCGCAATACCTCGCGACCAGAGCGGTGAAGCCAGCGGCGTAACACGCTGAAAATCCAGTTACCTCGCCAATTCCTTCCCCAGCGCCACCAACCCGCTGAGCGGCGCCGGGGCATAGTCTAACGCTCGGGTGAACCGCGCCCAGTCCGGCAGGGAGATGTCTATGCCCTCTGTGAGCCGGATCGTGGTGGTCTGCCGGTCCAGGGCAAGGCCCACCGTCCGGCCCGTTTCGCCGAAGGTCAGCTGCCGCGCGTTCTCGTTCACTGTCGCCGCGCCGCAGACGGACGCGGTCAGGCAGAGCAGCAGAATGCTGCAAAGGCAAAACTGCTTGATCAGCCGCATACTCTCGGTGGGGTACGCCGACCGCTCCCGGCGCTCTTTGCGCTTCCGGGCCGGTTCCTCTGGGCCGGGGATCTTGTCCGTCTTCTTCGGTTTCATGGATTATCCTCCGTTTCTCAAGGAAATACGCGTCATTGCGCGTACTGGTTCAGTAACTCCCCCAGCGCAGCGCCGATCATCCGTCCGCTGTAGACCGCTTCTTCCAGCGTGTTCGCGTCCGCGCCAAACTCCAGCAGGAGGGAAAACGGCGTGGCGTTCATGTTATACACCCGCTGGCAGAAGAAAATGGGCCGCATCAGGCCGGGAAAATCCGTCTCCGCCTGCTGCTGGAGGTGCACGGCAAAATTCAGGTTCTGCGCCCAGTTGGGGTAGTCGGTAATGCTTCCCTCTTCCGTCCCGGTGATGATCATCACCTGGGCGGCTTTTTTTCCGTTGACAGCGGCCACCGGCTTGATGTGTACGCCGCCGTCCGCATGGATCGCGTCCCGATGCACATCCAGCGTAACCATCAGCTCCGGGTTCTCTTTCAGCACTTTTTCGACCGTATCCATCGAGCGGTAATAGGCTCCGCCATATTGTTTGTCGTAGATGGTTTTATCATGAATGACCTGGAAGCCCGCCCGTTCCAGCTCCGCCGCGATGGCGTCTCCCACCCGCACGATGCTCCGCCCGGGGATTTCTGACCGGGAGGTGTAGCCCTGGGCGTACCAGCCCCGGTCCAGGATCTCGAACGCTTCCGTCGTGTGGGTATGGTAAATCAGCACGGCAGGTTTCGATTTGTCGATGCTGAGCTTCATGGGCGTGTCCAGTTCCTTCTGGAGGTTCACTTTCCGGGTCTCCGTCGTGTTGCGGACGGACACGTTGCCCAGGACATCGGTCCCGTCAGATTTCTGATAGGTCCGGGCGGAAATGTCGCCGTCCTTTTTCTGATTGGCGTATTCCTTCTTGGCTTCTTCTATCAGTACCTTGATATCCGATGGCGTTGCGGTCAGGTCCGCGGGATTGCCGGAAGCGGCGGAGGCGCTGCCCTTCGTGACCTCCTGCCCGTCTGTCTGCGCAAAAGACTGTTTCCCGGTGGCTGTTGTGTCCCCGCCGGGGACCGTTGCGCCGCCTTGGATGCCCGCCAGCAGGCTGCCTCCCCCGAAGGGAAAGCGCATTCCCGTCCCCAGCAGCGCCGCATCCCGCATCACCCGGTCTGAAGCAAAGATCGCCGCGGCAGCCACCGCCGCGCAGCTGACCGCAATCAACCTGTTGCGCAGAGAAACCGTGCGCGCCGGGGGCTTGTCTTGTGCCGCGCCGCGGGGGGCGCTCGCCGTGCATTCTTTCATGGTCCTCATCTCCCCTGTCTGCGAATATCGCTCAGGGAAATCCTATGCGCCGCAAGCCCAAAAAAGAACCGCTTTCATTTCATAGCTCTCTTCACTTTCTCACGACTGCACCGCCAAAAACTCTTCCGGCATCATGTGCGGCTGCATCGCGCAGTTGATCGCCAGGGCGATGAATTTCGCCGCCCGGTCAATCATCAGATCCACCTCCCGCGGCGTGACCATCATTTGTTCCGCAGCGGCGTCCCAGCGGCCTGGGGGCGGGGTCCGTTCTTCCAACAGGTCTCCCGCCAGCGTCTGCGCATCCACCACCGTGGGCACACCGACCGATATTACCGGCACCCCCAGCGTTCCGGCGCTGAGTTCCGTCCGGGCGTTGCCCACCCCCGAACCGGGGGCAATGCCGCTGTTGGTCATCTGGACGGTGCGGCCCAGGCGGCCCAGGGAGCGCGCAGCCAGCGCGTCGATGGTGAGCACGGCGGCGGGCTTCGTCTCCTTCACCACCCCCGCTACGATCTCCCCGGTCTCCATTCCTGTTTCGCCCAGCACCCCAGGGGCCAGGCAGGCAAGCGGCCGCAGGTTCCCCAGCCCCGCGCTGCGGGCCAGTTCTCCGCTAATGTGCCGGGTCGCCAGCAGACGCTGCGCGCAGCGGGGTCCCAGCGCGTCGGGGGTTATCCCTTCGTTGCCCAGGCCGACGGCCAGGACGGGGCCTTCTTCCGGCAGAAGATCCCGCAGTTCCCGCACCAGGCAGTCCAGTGCCGGATCCCCTTGCTCCGCCTGCTCTCCGAAGGGCGCCACCTCCAGTGTGACATATTTTCCAACCGGCTTCCCGAGATTCCGCGCCCCTGTTTCGTCCAGCACCTCGATCCTTGTTACCCGCACACCTTCCTCGCTCCGTTCGGAACAGCGCAGGCCTGGCAGATCCGCGTCGCAGCGCTCTCGGCATTCCATCGCCAAATCACTGCGGAAATTCATCTCCTGCCGCCTCCTTTCTGTGTCGGTACGAACCTTCCGATTTTTACAGATATTTGCAGATAAATATAGTATGGGGCGGCGCGGGGCAAACCATGCGGCCGCGCGAAAATTCCGTTTGGAAATCTCCTGCCGGACTTGACACATGAAATTTTTTTATGTATAATGAGTTTCTTCCGGGACAACATCATGTCTTTGAAAAAGAGGGAGAAAAGGGGACATCCATGGAAAAACCGATCCAGGAAACCGGAACTGTTACAGCGCTGATCGAGGTGAAAATCTCGCCGCAGCGCGACAATGGGTTTGAACGCATTGCCGAACGCGTGTACCAATACGACGAGGTGACCAGCGTCTACCTGATGAGCGGCGCCTATGACCTTTGTGTGATCCTGGAAGGCAGAACCGTGGCCGAAGTGGCGAACTTCGTCTTCGCGCGCCTGTCCACCATCGACGGCGTCAACAGCACCAGCACGCATTTCATCCTCAAAAAATACAAGGACAACGGCGTCATCCTGAATCCGCCGCCGCCCCAGCAGGAGCGCGGCATGCATGTGTAGGCGCTTGAAAAACAACACAGGAACAGCGCGTTTTTTCCTGTTTGATTGGTGCTGCCGCCGTACGCGGCGGCTAGACGGAGGACTCTCTTGACTCAAGATTTTTACAGCCGCGCACTTTCGCAAAAAGCGCAAAACTTGCAACCTTCCGGTATCCGCAAATTTTTTGATTTGCTGGCTGAAACACCGGACGCGATTTCGCTGAGCGTTGGTGAGCCCGCCTTTCAAACGCCGTGGCACATTCGCGACGCGGGGGTGTATTCCCTGGAAAAGGGCTGGACGAAATACACCGCCAACGCCGGGATACTCACCTTGCGCCGACAAATTGCGGCCTACTTACTGCGGCGGTTTGAGCTGACCTATGACCCGGAGAAGGAATTGCTGGTGACCGTCGGCGGGTCCGAGGCGATTGACCTGGCGATCCGCACACTGGTGGATCCCGGGGATGAAGTGATCATCGTCAGTCCCTCGTTTGTATGCTACGACCCCCTCACGCGGCTGGCGGGCGGCGTCCCCGTGCCGGTGGTCACCCAGGCGGAAAACGATTTCAAATTAACGCCGGACGAACTGCGGGCAGCTCTTACGCCAAAAACAAAACTGCTGATTCTGCCTTACCCTTGCAACCCCACCGGAGCCGTGATGGCGCGCGGCGACTTGGAGGCCATCGCGCAGGTGCTCCGGGACACGGACGTTGTGGTGCTGTCTGACGAGATCTATGCCGAACTCACCTACGGTTCCCGGCACTGCTCGCCCGCGCTGCTGCCGGAACTGAACCCCCGCACGGTTGTGGTCAACGGGTTCAGCAAATGCTATTCCATGACGGGTTGGCGCCTTGGGTATGCCGCCGGGCCCGCGCCGCTGCTGGAGCAGATGACCAAGCTGCATCAGTACGCGATCATGTGCGCCCCCACCGCCAGCCAATATGCCGCCGTGGAGGCCCTGCGGGCAGGCGACGAAGACATTGCGCGCATGTGCGACGAATACGACGACCATCGCCGCTTTTTGCTCGACGGCCTGCGCCGGTTGGGGCTTGAAACATTTGAAGCGCGCGGCGCGTTCTACCTCTTCCCCAGCGTTGCGAAATTCGGTCTGCGTTCCGATTTGTTCTGTGAGCGTCTGCTCAAAGAGCAAAAAGTGGCGGTCATCAGCGGCACCGCTTTCGGGCCAGGCGGCGAAGGGTATGTGCGTATGTGCTACGCCGCCTCTATGGAGGACATCGCTGAGGCGCTGAGGCGCATGGAGCGGTTCTTGGCGGTCCCGTTGGCATAGTTCTTACCGGAAAACAGGAACGGGAGGGGTCCCTTTGAAGAAAAAACCGCGCCAGGGCCGGGCCAAACTGCGCCATGTCTTATTTCTGCTCAAGCCCTGCTGGAAATACGGCAAAGGCTATCTCGTTGTCACCCTCCTGATGGCGGCAGTGTTTCAGCCCCTGTCCGCCTATCTGTCCGCGCTACTGCCCCAAAAAGCCATCGACGCGGTCATGGCGGGGGCGCAGCGGCGGGACATCCTGCTGACCATCGGCATGTATACCCTGGGCATCGCGCTGCTGACCGCGGCGGACAAGATTGCGGAAACGGCATACGCCCGCATCGCGCAGATGAAACTCAGAGCTTGTATTCAACCCCAAGATATGGTATAATGGGGGCATGAAAAATGATATAACATTCAAGCCGACAAACTATCCAAGCGACCTGACGGACGCGCAGTGGGAACGCATCGCGG
>JAIRXU010000028.1 GCA_031268095.1 Oscillospiraceae bacterium
ATCTTCAGGCCAGTCGTGACGACCGGGGTCTTGCTCGCGTCGCCTTCCTCGTACCAGTAAGCGAACTCATAGCCTGTCGTGTATACCGGTGCGCCGCCTGTCGTCTCCGGGAAGGTCAGGGCATCATCGTGGTGCATCGTCGAGTCAGAGCTAAGAACATTACCCTTCGCGTCCTTGAACGTCAGCGTAAAGGGAACCTGACCGAAGGAAGCATAGTAGTTCAGGTCGCTGCCGACGACGGCGGAATTCGCGATCAGCGCCGCGTTGCCCACCACGTTCAGCCAGGCCGTGAAGGTCTCGGTGCCGGTGTTCAGCAGCGAACCGTTCGGTACGGCGTACGCCGCGCCTGCAGCGCTGCCCAGCGTACCGGTGCTCAGCGTGTAGACTGCCGCCGTGTCGCCGAAGGAGGCGTCGGCCTTCTTCACCCAGAAGTCAGCCACAAGGTTCGTCATGCCGACCTCTTCCCAGAACTTGACGTGCCAGTAGGCAGGCGTCTCCGCCTGGGTCTCGGCCTTGACAGCCACGTCACCCAAAACCTTTGTCGTGCCGGGAATAAATTCCATCGTCGGGCCGCTCACATAAACCCACTTGACGAACTTCTCGCGCGGATTCAGCAGGAAGAGGGTATTGGTGTTGTAGTTGCTTACGATGGTAGCCGCCGACGGCGCCGCTGTGTCGTATGTGACATTCGACTGCGTTCCCAGCGCCGTGCCGGTCCCGGTCTTGTCGTAATACGTCACCGTGTACTCCTGCGGAACAAGCTCCGCATAGAAGTTCAGGTTGGCGCCGACCAGATCGGCCGCCGCGATCAGCGCGCTGTCGTCCTCCACATTCAGCCATGCGTTGAACTTCACGGCAATCGTGGTCAGCGAGGTGCCGCTCGGCACAGAATACGCCGCTCCTGTAGCGCTGCCCAGCGTACCGGTGCTCAGCGCGAAGTTCGCGCTCTCGCCATAATCCGGATCCCGGATCACAACCCAGTAATCGTACCTCGGCGAACCGGTCATGGCCCTGTTGTCCCAGAACTTGACGTGATAGTACTGATACGTGCGGGAGGCATAGATCACTACAATGTTATCAAGGATCTTGCCGGTGATGTCCGTCAGCGCGGGGGTCGTCAGTTCCGTGCCGTTGTAGCTCCACTTGCCGGTCGTCGTGGACGCGGCAGGCATCGTTACGCCGCCCGTTACAGTCGTGCCGCTGATCTCGTCGCCCCAAAGGATCGTGCGGGTCGCAAGGACGTTCCCGCCGTTGTCGTCGTTATCCTGGAGCGTAATCGTCAGATACGGCAGGAAGCAGTACGTCAGGGCGCTGTTCGGCATCTCCTCCGGATAATCGGCCGGGAGGTTGACCTTCGTGTAGACATACGGGTCGCCGGTCGTGCCTTCGCCGGTCCGGGTCGCCCATACACCGTCCGCCGCGGACTTGCTGGGAACGGCATACGTCGGAGCCGTCAGATCCGTGCCGTGCACCACAGAGGCATAGGTTGCAATCGCGTTGCCGGTCTTCGCGTCGATGAACTTGATGTCGTGCGCTGGCGCGGGGATGAAGTACAGCGTCAGGTCCTCGTTGGGCATGGTCTCGTTGCTGTAATCAAACACCGTGTAGACGTACGGGTCGCCGGTCGTGCCGGCGCCGGTCCGGGTGTTCCAGGTGCCGCCCAGCGGGTAACGGGCATTCGCCGCGTAGCCGCCGTTGACCGTCTCGGTCATCGCGGGCGCCGGGTAATCCGAAAGAGCATCGCCCCAAGGCACATTAGTCGTCGTATCAATCGGGCTGTTGTCGGTCGTGTAGATGAAAGTGATGTCGCCCTGCCTCCAAGAATACTCATTCTTCAGCTTCAGGTCGGGGAATTCCGCGCCGCGGTAGCTCGCGTTTGTTCCGTAGGAAAGCAAGCTATTAGACATAATGTTGAATTCGTCTTCGGAGATCCGCATCATCATCGTCTTGGATGCGTCCACCGCCCCTTGCTCGGAGGAATGCAGGAAGTAGGGATCCAGCAAAACGTCGGACGGCAGGATGTCGTTGATCGTGTGGCCACCGACGATCTCATAGGTCGCGGAAGCGAACTGCTGCCAATCGGACGGAACCAGCGGCTTGTAGCTGTAATCCAGAACAATGCCGTCTTGATCCCAAGGCGCGAAAGCGATTTGCGCGTGGTTCAGGGCGTAATAATCATGGAAATCAATCTCGGCCTGGTTCGCGGTGCGGGAGGGAGAAGGCACGTTCGTCACCGCATCGGTCATGCGGTAGTTGTTGCCTGTTCCGACCGGTACGCCCGCCAGAAGATCGCCCTCATAGGACCCCGTCACCAGCACGCTGCTTGTGCTGGTTGCGCGCCCGGCCCACTGTTGATCGGAAACAGCTGCTTTGGCCACTGCTTTCGAGGTCTCATAGTTGTATATCCGCTGCGCGGTCCCGTTGCCTTGGTAGGCCTCGCCCACACCGTTGGCGGCTTTCGCATTCCACTTGTAGATGGGATCCGTCAGGTCAATGGGGCTGGTGTTCAGCGGCGTTGGCGGCGGCAGAATCATGGTGTTGTTCGTAGCGGTGGCGACGGTGGCGTAGACCATACCATAAGCGGCGATCGGATAATCCGTCGGGTCATTATGGGTCAGCGTAGTCGTCAGTTCCAGGTAATCCGCCGGGAACCAGCTCTCTTCATTCTCGTCGTAGCCGGTATAGAACGGTACGAAGCTATAAACACTGGTCGTTGACATGTACTCCACCGGCACCAGCTTCAGCTTCGTGCGGTTGGTGACCCATGTCGCGTCAAACTGGGAAACCGCGAAATCGGCCTTGCCGTACACATCCACCCGGATGCCGGGCACCGTGTCGGTCGGGTCGGTGGTGCGCTCGTCGGGAATGTCGATCGCCGTCGCGACCAGCTTATACCATGCATGGGACCCCTGCTTCTCGCTGTAGAACGGATAGTGCTGCACCACCGATCGGCCTCCGGTTCCGAATCCGGTCGGCTTCGTGATCTCATCCGTATACCCCTGATACAGGAAGGGGTTAAATTGGCCCGTCCTTCCGGAAACGCCGATGCCGACGTCCGAGGAATTATAGGCGATCCACCCATTATCCACCGGGTTGTTCGGCGGATTAGCGGAGGGCCTGCGCACGTAGTCGTAGCGCTCCAGAGACACCAGCATCTTCAGGTCTTCCAGCATCCGGTCAACCTTGAATTGCTCGGCCGCCACGAAGTCCTGATAGTACCCGAGATCCATCTTCAGCGTCAGGCCAGCGTCATAGGCAAACTTTGCCATCATCCGCGAGTTAGTAAACGGATCGGCATTCGCCAGACCGCCCATAACATACTGCACCGTTGCGCCGTCGAATTCGTAACCGGCGGGCAGCGAAGCATCCGACTCGCCGCCTACCCCGGTGTAATCGTGGAGCATCTCCAGGAATTCCGGTGTGAGATACTTATTGAGCAGCGGCTCTTCGTCAATCAGATCCCAGATGGTCTTATGGTCGCCGAGATCCACCGCATCGTACGCCTCTTCCCCGAGGAACGCCTTGAGCATGTGGTAGTCCGCCAGCGCGGCGGTGCTCACCTTGCCGTACACCTTAACCGTCTTGTCGGTGCCGGGGCCCTGGGCCGGGATCGTGATGGCTGCGTTTTGCGCCTCGTTCCCGTACCACTGGAAGAACGTTTGCTCACCGTACGTGCCCTGCGCCGCAATCCAGTCATTCACCTTGGCTTTCGCCAGGTCGGTCTGGTCAATCGGCTGGCCGTAATACACCGTAATGGTCTTGTAGACCGTCCATTCCGTGGTGTTGGTGTTGCTCAGGCGGAATTCATAGGTATCCTGCGCGCGGCCAACATAAATGTTGATCACAGCGCCGGAAGCGATCGCATAGGTGAAGCCTGTAGCGTCTGTGTAAGACCCAGCATTGTTGGTGAAGCTGTTGCTCCCGTCCGCGTACGTCGCCGAGACGTCCAACTTCTCCTTGTTCGAGGGGCTGATCCAGCCTGAGATGTCGGTGTCGCTCGCCTTAACGGCTGCCGAAGCGGCGATCTGGCCTGAGCGGGGAATCACCCTCGTCGGTGTCGAATCGTAGCCCGTGAAGTCGCTCTTCAGCTTGAAGATGTTCACGGTATAGTTGACATTTCCCGCCGCTTCCGCGACGTCAACCGTAACGTTGCCCTTGCCGACCTTCACAATGCCGCTCTCGGTGAAAGTGTTGGCCCAACCGGTGAACGAATACGAGTAACCCGTCGTCGCCTGACCCAGATCCGCCTCAATCAAGGCTACCAGGTCGGTGCCATAAGCATAGGTGCCGGACAGCGTTTTCGACGTTCCGTTAAAGGTATACGTAACCGTATACTCCGCGAACCTAACGTTGACCACATACTCCTGCTTCTCCGCAGAAGCATTCAGTATCTTGTTGCTCGGTAGCGTCGTGTCGGAGAGGATCACATCATACTTGCCGACCTCTGTCCATTTCTCGAAGTTCGCGAGGTCTGCGCTAATGTCCTTCGTTGTCTCGTTGAAGGAGCCCTGATCCTTGTCGCCCGTCGGCGTGCCGTTCAGCTGATACACCACTTCCCAGGAGGTGGAAGCCTTTGTATCCAGGAAAGCGGTCAACTCAATAATATAAGGATCGCCTACTATGCCCGTTCCAGATTTTCCTGCCGTGGCCGCGTTGGCAAGCCAAGCCGTATACGCGGTTGTGCCGTCCAGCGTCCAGTATTTGAACTCCTTGCTGGAATCCGTTGGCGTCGGCTCTGTTACGGGTTTCGTAACGGTCGCTCCGTACTTCAGCTCGCCGGTATTCGTATCGGAGCCTGTGGTGCCCGTAGCCTTGAACACATACTGATAGCGCACCCGGTTATACACCGCAACCAGTCCAACCGCACTGCTCCCCAGCTTGCCGCTGGCGACTTCATCGGCATGGCCCGTCACGCGATAATACACAGTACCGTCCGAATCCGTAAAGGTCGCGGGCGCGTTCGTCGAGGTCAGCTGCACCGTCTTGCCTTGCAGGTCATTCCCCGAATCCTGGGGTTCATTGGTATACCCACCGGTCAGGTCTTCCAGTTTGTAGCTCAGCGTCCAGCTCCCCGACTCGGCGTCCTTAGACTTAAGGCGATATTCTACATTAGCACTCACCGCCACAGCCGTTAGGTTCGCCTGCGTTGTATTGGTTCCATAGTTCGCATCATTCAGCACCCAATACCAAAACCTGCCGTTGCTGTCGGGATTCGCTGCAATGCCTGCTGCGGTCATTGCGGCAGCAGCAGCACTGACCAAACTCATCGTGCCGCTTCCGCCGTCAACCAGCGTCGTCGGAGAACCGATGGCCGTACCGGAGACATCCTTGAATGTCGCGTAGAAGTCATTGCTCTGCTCTTCCGCAATGGTGAAGTTATAGATCGCTGTGCCGCTCAAATGCTGGCCTTTACCAATTCTAGAATCACCGAGATTATTGGCATTGTAAGGTGGAAGCATGGAAGACCGCATAGATTCCACTGGCATGAAACCGACCTTATTGGGCCCATCGTCATAATAAAAAACCGTTGCGCCCGACGACGCGCCATTAGACGAATAGTCACTACGACCTACCTCTGTCTTCGTCTTCTTGAGCCAATCATCTGGTGCAGCATTGTAATCCTTGATGGGAACATCCGTCATTGACGCTTCCGGAATACCCAGTTTACCTACAACAGAGCCACTTGAAAGATTAACATCCTTCACTTTCAAATAACATGAAATGATATCTTCCTTGTTTTCCGGCCAGTAACCTTTGTCATCGCTAGCATTGACGTCATCAATTCTACCATAAACCCACAAGACAGAGTAATTCTTATACGCCTCAATCGGCATATAGAAATCCCCGCGTTTCGCCTTATCCGGATCTTCCGAGAATACTTCTAGGCTAAGTACGCGACATTGTTGCAGCCAACTGCTGGGATAATATCTCCGCAAACTCCGCCACCCAGCATCTGGTGCTACGTCCATACTACTTGTGCTGGTACTGCGCCTGTCAACCAACGCCTGCATTGACGGCGGATATGAGCAAGCCCAAGAGAATGCATCCACTAAACCGCCACTCTCAAAGCTGAACAACTCTTGACCATAGGATGCTGCACTACCTGCCGGCAAAAAACCATGGCCATCAGTATTCATTGTGTCAGCTTCTACATAACCACCTGTATAAGCCGCCCCGCTGGGGAGCACAGGCTCAAACACCGTACTGTCAAAGTAGAGGGCAAGCTGAATGTTCTGGACATAATAATTCGTCTCAACCCACTGTGTTATCTTCAGCACGTCACCAGGATGGAGCTCTGTCGCCGAAGTTGCCTTCGTTGTACTGCCATTAACATACACGTCAAAACCACGCCATGCTTCCGCATCGCTGTATTGATCCGTCACCGGACTCGCCGCGCTGGCAGTAGTGATGCCAACCGCAACGACGCTGTATACCAGGCAGACCGCGAGCAGGACACTCAATGCCTTTCTGAGATACTTCAAGACTGTTTCCTCCTTCAAAAATGATCCGAAGATCGTATCATACACTGCTTTCGCAGGGTATCACGGAAAAGGATAATGGGTCACGCCCTGGTCTGCACGATATCTGTCAGACCAACTGCGGCCGCATACACTGCCGCCAAATCAGCCGCGTTCACCGCTCCGCTGGTGCCAGTGGAAGACGCCTTTGCTGCAAAATGATAGGCAGACTCCCGCAGGGACGCGCCTGCGTTGAACTTCGCGGCTCGCTGCTCGGCCAGCATCATCCGCAGTTCCTGATAGTCGTCGAGGTTGATGACGAAATTCCCGTCTACGTCGCCAAACACAACAAACTTATACTTGCCGTGTGCTTTTACTTTCCCGGAATCATAAAGCTCCAGGATAGTTTCTGTACCATATTCGCCCTTATTCTCTGCCTTGCTTTGATTGGTGATCTTCAGTTTGCCGTCATTGGTCGCGGCAATGTACTGCTGAATCGCGGCCGCATACGCAAACTCATCCACCGTCTGGCCGTTTTTGAGCGCCTCTTCCTGCGGATCCACCCAGCGAACCGGCGAGCCCGGCTGGGTCAAAATCTGCGGGAAACCATAAATATACCCAAACTCGCGGTCCTCTGACGGCGGCTCAACCGTCAGCCCGCTATTCGCTCCTGGCGTCAACTGGGGCGGATGGCTTCGCGGCGTCACCGAAATTTTGGCATCCGTAAGCACTAGGTTCGTCGCATAGCTTGCCAGCGTCGGGCTCGTCATCGCACCAAAACTCCAGGTGGACGGCGTCACGCCACCGCCATAATTGTTCGTCTGCTGCACATACGTGTTGTAATAGAGCATCTCCTGTCCGGGCGCGTTGAACATTTTATTCAACGCGATTTCGCCGCCAGTCAGCGGTGCGGTATCTTTCACCCGGAATGTCACCTGAAAAACAGTTCTATAAGTAGTCGTTGCCATCGAGTCAAAGGCTCCCAGCGTACCGCCGTCAAAAACCGCTTCCCAGTTGATCAGGATCATACCCGTTGTAGGGCGCTTCACTGCATCAACGTCTGCCGGATACATCTCATATTTGCCCGTCAAATCAGAAGCAACCAAATCCCCCGTAGCCGCTTCGTTGCAGCCGACGACGCTGGTCACCCGTTTCTGTTCGCCCACCATTTCAACAGTGGCCGGCTCAAACCGATCCGTATCATAAAACAGCGGGACCCGAATCATAGGCAAATAAATATGCGTGGTGGGACTGGTCCGCGTCATGTATAGCTCCACAAACACGTCAAATGTCGTTCCAATTTCCGGTGTCGGGTCACTGGACCCGAGCCGAAAACGCATAACTTCACCTGTCGCGAAGCTGAACAGCGACCCCGTCGCCGTGAGCAACAACACCGCAAGACACATACAAACAAATCGCTTGCATTTTTTCATACAATAACCTCCCAAGAAAAAACATGGGCACTCGGTCAAGGGGATCAGCCGAGGGAAGCTTTTGGAGGCCTCCCCCGCGCTGAAAGGAAAGAGAAAATCAATAGTTCGGATTCGCTACGCTATTTCGAGCAAGCGTCCCCGAGAAGGGATAGCTCTGAATGCAACGTTTACCTGTAAAAGACTTAAAGAATGTCGCATCCATGGCATTGATTGATCCGCAGGTCGCAATATCCATTGCTAGATTCATGGGAGAATTTGTCGGTTCTGTAGAACCAGCCTTACCCGATGCCCGCAAGGAAACCAATGTATAGTCGTTAGTTCCCAGCGCTTGCCCGTTTCCATCTGGATCGCCAAAGTATACGACCTTGAGTTTAAACGCAATCTCACCATCAACGTCATAAACAATCACGGTAGTACCGGTTCCTTCGGTGTTACCAGACTTGTTTGCCACAATCTCTGCTGTGCCGCCCAACACTTTGTATGGCAGCGCAAAGCCGTCACCCTCGAACTCCTCTAGATTCGGCATTGTGATGTCTAATCCATAAAGATATCCTTCAAAAATCGGATTCTTCGTATCACTGCCGTCCACATAGAGGTACAGTTCTACACCATCCAGCAACTGCTTGGTCGTCTGGTACTCAGCGAACTCTGGCTCAAACAGGTATTCGGCCATGCTGTCAAATTCGCTCAAGTCCACTTTGATCTGCGAAGGATTGCCAAACTCATCGAAGACAAACCCACCTGCCTGTGGCACGACCGTCACCAGCCGCTTGCGCGCCAAGTGCAGGCTTGCCGTCTGCGCAAGAATCGCGTTGTTGCTGTCCGCGCTCTTCGCGCTGTACATAGCGCTGGCAGCCGCCAATTCATCTGCAAAGACAGAAGCGAAGATGGGGTTGAACACCAACAGGTCGCTGTAGTCCGCCGCACTGCTGGCTGCCAACTCTGTTTCCAGCGAACTCCAGTCAAGCGCCGTTTGCGTATAAGCGACGACATGCTTGAGCGCCTTGATCAGCTCGTCGTGCGCCCGATCCAGCCGGGACTGCGGGACACGCAGAATCTGCTCATGCTCCAGATCGAACATTTCGTCCGCGCCATATTCCATGTGTGTCGGATTCATGCTGACATCCGGTAGTATTCCCAGGTTGGCATAAACATCAATATCTTCCCAATAGTTCTGCTCAAGGAAAGTTTTCAAACTGGTGGCATTGCGGTATGCCTGCGCCAGCGCCCGGACCGAGTCGCCGTCCAGCCCAAAGTACGATGCCTCATTGGGATTCGCCTCAACCGCCGCCGTCAATTGTGCCGGCGTTTTGTTTTCGCCGCCGTAAGCAAAGGTATCGGCCAGCGTGATCGCGTCGAACATTCCGCCCTGGAAGGCCGCCGTCGGCAACATATTCAGCATGGCTACATAGTCGCCAAGCTGCGGTTGCAGGTCGCGGTAATCGCAGTCGATCTTCAACCGGTGCAGCGCATATTTCACCTCAGCGAAACTGGGCGGCAGTTTGGACGGATCTTCCGACTGCGCAATCAAGCCTTCTGCATACCCAAGGGCGCTCATGGCGCGCTGATAGCTCTGATAGGTAAAGTCCGCGGCGCCAAAATAGGTGTAATTCGGATCGTCGTAAGGAACGCTTGTGTCTCCCTTGATCCTCTCCACCATGCCCTTCAGGTCGTTGATGGCGGTTTCCGCAAAGAAATCCAGCCGCTCAGAATAAGCGCGGAGGTTTTCCTTGGCTTGGCCGTACTGCGTGAAGCTCGTGAACGACTTATCCAGAGGCTTATAGACCAGCCAAGCAGCCATGGCAAACGCCTGGATATATTCATCGAAGAACGCGCTTCTGTTCTGACCGTTGAATTCGGTAATCGAAATCGCATCTTCTTCGGTCATCAGAGGCGGTATCCAAGTGCGCTCGTCGTCCTCATCAAACACCTTGTTCGTGAGGTTGTAGTCCACCTTCTGCGGGTCGCGGCTGACCGTTTCGCCAACCAGCCCGGGCAGACCCCAGTCGTCATACACCTGAATCAGGCCGGTTGCCGGGTTGGCTCCAGTGCCGATCCGCAGGTTTTCCGTCGTGGAAACGGTAGAGGGTTTCGTCCCTTCCGCAAGGAATAAGAACCGCGCATCGAAGGAACCTTCACCGATCACGTCAATGACCTTATCCGTCGGCAGGCAGTCAATGTCCTCCCGCAGCTTCAGGGGCTTGAGGGTGATGCGCCCGCCGTACTGATCCGTTGATACTTCGCAGTTCTCGTAGTCCAGCTCATAATACGCATCAAGGGGACCCAACTGCGGATCGAAGCCGGGCTCCAAATACGCGGAAGCCGTTGCCGTGTGAACCGCAGTATAGGGGGGATCTGTCGTATCGACGTCGGCCGGACGAACCAGCGTAAATGTCAGCCGGTTCGGCAAGTCCGCCATGGTCACATTCTGATTGATATAGAACGCACCCAGGACAGACGCGTCTCCGTTGGTGTTGGGCGAAGCGGGCGCTTCCAGGTAGTAAGCGTAACCGTTCGCATCCGTCTGCTGATCGATCTTATAAGCGGGACGGTTGGCGTCGTCCGCAAAAATATACTCGCCCGGAACGTTGGGGTCAGGCATAAAGTACCTGGCCGGCGCCAGATAGGTATAAATCCGCGTCTGTACGCCGGAAATGACCGGCGCCGTGCTTGTGGTTGATCCCTTGTACACGTCGTACGTTAACACGATGCACAGCAGTTTATCGCGCAGCGCGTCGCTCAGCGAATACACCTTGAGGTTGGCGGTCGCGCCCGCGGCAACTTCCACCGTGTTGGTGGCGCTGATGGGGTTCGCGCTGGCGACCGCTCGGCCGACCCGCGCGCTGCTCAGCGCATAGCTGCCATCTTCCCCGATGGAATATACCTGCGAGTCGCGCAGTTTATAGGTGTAAAACGTGTCGGCGCTCGTTGATTCATAGGGATACCGTATGGCGCGCGGGATGCCGCCGCTCTCATTTTTGAGGGTGAACGGAATTTCCGTGCTGCTGTTTGCGTACCGAACCACCTTCGGCATGTTGAAGCTCGGCGACTGATAGCTTGCCTCCTTGGTCAGCCCCAGCAGCTGCGCCATCACGGGCAGAATGGTGGGGATCAGGCGGCTCGCGCTGCCGCCCAGGTGATCCAGCAGGTTGAACAGCAGCTTCTTCAGCTTCGGGTCCGAAGTTCCGGGAACCACTGCGTCGAGGTCCAGCAGACCTTCGATCGTATCATACGACCAAGTCACCGTATTGGGCAGCACCACATTGATCACCCGAACGATGGTCCCAATCAGGATTTTCGCCACCGTCTGGTTCAGCCCGCCGCCCGAACGCTTATCCAGCAGCGACAGAATCGGATCCACATCCAGGTTGAGCAGGTTGCCCAGAATCCCCTTGTCGGCGCCAGTGCCGTTGCCATTGGTTCCCAGCAGCAGCTTCTGCAGGTCGGTGATGTTGCTTCCGCCCTGCTGCGGCAGCCAAGTGGGATCAATGATGCCATCCTGGTAGCTCTGCGCCGCCGTGCCGAACAGCAGGTTGTTGATGGTCTGCCAAGCGGAAGACGCCGTCGCGACGCCATTGCCCCCGGCAGCAATCGTAATCTTCACCGGATCAAGCAGACCGCCGTAGTTGCCAACAACCCAGTTGATCAGCTTGGCAAACGTCGTGTCAAAATTGTCCGTATACAGCAGCGACTTGTTGTTGCCGTTGGTGACCGCCTTGCCGCCGCTGAAATCGAATCCGCTCGGGATTTCCGTGTCGATCACGGGGTAAAGCAGCTTCACCAGGTAATCCGACGCCAACTCCAGGCTCGCGTCTGTGGTCGCCTTCTGGGCGGCTGTGTAATTTCTGAAGGTGTCTGTGTACCGGCCCGGCAGGGTGGTCGCGGCCAGTTGGATCAGAACTTCGTTGAGGACCTTCGTCAGCGTATCCGCCGAATCGGGAATCAAGAGCGTGTCAACCACAGAGTTCACAATCGTCCGCGCCAGCAGCGCCGCGAATGCCTGGGGATCCGTATAAGTCAGAATCTCCTCAGGAGCCGGGAGCGTCGCGCCGGGGAAGAGCTGTTCCCCGAACAGCGCCAGAACCGCCTTGCCCACGCTGAGCAGGTTCGGGATGATCTTCTCGTTGCCGCCGTCTTCCCAGTCCACTATGATCGTCTGCCCTGCCAGTGTCGCAAGATCCGTCCGCACAGTAGAAAGATCCAGGATGCTGTTCACGAAAGCATAGATGACGTGATTGAGCTTCTGGAAGATGGTGCTGCCCGCCGCGGTGCCAATGCCGAGGTCGCTCCAAGCAGGCAACGTAATGCTCGGTTTCAGGTACTTCTTGAAGTTGTTGGTTTCCGCCGCTTCTTCCAGCAGCGGGAGGACGTTCACGCGCAGCAGCGGCTCCAGCACCTTGGTGTAGACGCCGGGCAGCACGGTGTCAATCAGTTCATAGGCGGTGCTGGTGGTGAACGGTATCGTCCCCAGCAGATCTTCCACTGTGATCGGCTGGTCGTCTGCATTGTTGGGCAGATCGCTCAGCAGGCCCTTAATCAGGTCTTCCACCATGCTGTCCAGTGGGATGGTCTTCAGGTTGGCCGGCTGCTCCGTGTCCGGATACGCCATGTCCCAGATCAGCCCCTTCACCAGCGCCAGCACGTCGAAATCCTTCAGCAGCTGGGTGGTGAGCAAGTTGGAGAGGAAGGACCCCACCGCGCTGTCCAGCGCGGGGCCGCCCTTGAGAACACCATAGGCCACGTTGGATACCAAGCCCGCGTTGTCCTTCAGGAACTGGAAGACGGCCGTCAGCATCGCGACGTCGCTGATGTTTTTTCGGCGGGTGTTGTCGCTCTTCACCGCGTTGACATTCACCTGGCTCATCAGCTGCGGCGCCAGCGCGTTCAGCAGCGGGCTTAAGCTGTCCCAAAGGGACTTTGACTTGTTCGGCTGAATCGTGAACAGAGAACCGAGCGCGCCGTCAATTGACCGGAGGTCAATCGTGCCGGACAGCAGGCCTCCGGAGAACGAGCCCAGGTCCAGGAACATGTTCCCGTCCTTGAGTAGGTTGTCAACGGCGTCGAGCGCCATCGTTGCATACTGCTCCGACGTCAGCCGCAGTTTTCCTGCCTTGTCGTAGTTGTAGCTGTTGTAACCAGCGTCACCGGGGAGCGCTGCCCTGGCGTTCGCGCTGAACACCAGTGTTGTTGACAGCATGAGTACCGCCAACAGCAGCGCCAGGATACGTTTTCCTCGCTTCAAGTGATCGCACCTCCATTATGTTGCAATAGCAATTTTTCCATCTCACAGGAAATGGAAGCCTTTGGACGTACATGCTTTTGTGCGCAGCCTTCTGGTATGCCGACCGCGCACCAGCCGGACACATCCCTTTTCCGTCTTGCTTCACCAATACCTTTCTCTGCCGCGGCGCTGCAGGCTGTGGCCGCACGGCGCGCTGCGCCCGCTGCCACCTCCTTCCCTTCTGAATCATGCCTCTCTAAAGATCCTTGCCTACGCATCGGAACCCAGCATGAGGCGAACCCACCCCATACTCCGATGATTATATTAATGATACAGCAGAGAACGGAATTTGTCAATGGAATTTCTTCTGTTCCCCACATTTTGTACGAATCCTCCAAAAACAGGCATCCGAACTTGTTCAACTTGCCTAGGCTTTTGGGCTCGGTATCATCATACCACAACCCGCTCCTTTTGGCAAGTGGTGATTTTCTCCGTTCAGGCTGCCGAAAACTGAAAAAAGAGGCGGTTTTTCCGCCTCCCGTTTCCTGCTTTTTACTTTTTTTGAGGCAGCGCCGCTGCTTCCATGCTTTTCCTGCCGCTGCCCTCTCCGGAGAAGGAAAGCGCCGCCGTTTCCCAGTTTTTGGGAAGTTTCGGTTCCCAGGCAACTTCTCCGTCTCGCATTCGCAAACCGAAAATCCCCTCCAGAACCGCCCGGTAGTACCAAGCCGCCGCGCCGGTATAGAGCGTCCATCCGGCCCGGCCCTCGATCCCCGCCGCCCCGCAGACATCCCCTGCCAGTGCGAAGGGCTCTGCCCGGTAGCGCCGCATCCGGTCCTGGTCCTGGCAAAATCCGGCCGGGTTCAGCATCCGCAGCAGCTCCCACCCTTCGTCCGTGCGGCCTTCCCGCAGCAGCGCCATGCATAGCCACACCGCCGCATGCGTGTACTGGCCGCCGTTTTCGCGGATTCCCGGCGGGTAGGCGTTGATATAGCCCGCCCGCTTGCCGTCCGCCGCAAACGGTTCCCGCAGCAGGCGGATCATCCCGTGCCGCCGGTCCGCCAGCTGCTCCACTGCCGTGTCCAGCGCCCGGTTCCGGCGGCTTTCATTCGGCAGCCCGCTCAGCGCCGCAAAGGACTGGGGCAGGCTGTCAATCGCGCAGCTGGGGCACTCCGCCGCCCCCAGGGGCGTTCCGTCGTCCCAAAAAGCCCGCAGGTATCGATCCCCGGCCCAGGCTTCCCGGTCAATGTCTTCCCGCACTCGCGCGGCCCGCAGCCGGTATTCCTCCGCCCGTGCCGGCTCTTTCCTGCGCGCGCAGAGCCCGGCCGTCTTCTCCAGCACCATCACTAAAAATTCCGCCAGCCAGACGCTCTCACCTTTTCCCCGGATCCCCACCAGGTTGAATCCGTCGTTCCAATCCCCCCCGCCGATGCAGGGCAGGCCGCGTTCTCCGAGAGAAACCCTGTCCAGCGCCCGCAGGCAGTGGTCGTAGAGGCTGGCCTTCTCCCGGGTCTGGCCGTAGCGCTGGTACCGTTCGTGTTCTTCCGGCCCCAGCGGCGCGCCGTCCCGGAAGGGGATCTGCGCGTCCAGGAACGCCGCGTCCCCCGTTTGCTCCACGTATTCCGCGCACACATACGGCAGCCAAAGCAGGTCGTCGCTGTAGCGGGTGCGGACCCCCCGCACCCCATCTCCCGGAATCCGGTGCCACCAGTGCAGCACATCCCCTTCCGGGAACTGCACCGCCGCGCAGCGGGCAATCTGCACCTTCGCCAGCTGGGGATGGGTCGGGATCAGCGCCGCCACGTCCTGGAGCTGATCCCGGAATCCCCATGCGCCGCCGCACTGGGAAAAACCCGTCCGGCCAAAGAGCCTGGCGGCCAGAATCTGGTGAGGCAGCCAGGTGTTGATCATATGATTGAGCGCCAGGTCCGGCGTCTCTACCCGCAATTTCGCCCGGGCCGTCTCCCCGTCCTCCGCCACCAAGTGGGCGCACAGGGCGGCGTTTCGCTTCGCCCCCCAAGAGAGCGAGAATTCCGCAAACACTTCCTGCCCCGGCGCCAGCCGCAGTTCCCGGCCCACTGCCGCGCAAGGATCCGCCTGGGGCAGACTGCCGCCGCCCCGCCAGTCCCCGCCGAAAAAACGCGCCCGGTCGCAGCAGACGAAGTCCGCCCCGCCCGGCAGCAGCAGCGCCAGATACCCCGGGACCGCCGCCGCCGGAGAATGGAGCAGCGCCCCGTCCGGAAGAATCTCGCCGCAAAGATGCGCCGCCTCATCCCGCCTTGTTCCCAGCACCGGCTCCAGATAATATGCCAGCCGGGCCGCCTTTTCCGTCGGGCCGCTGTTCTGCATTCGCAGTTCACAGCGCTTGGCGCAGCCTTTGGCGGGCACCCGGACCCGAATTTCATACCAGATCCCTTCCATTTCTCCCTGCCAGCGGGCCTGGGCTGGTGTGAACTCCGCGCTTGCCCCCCGGACCATGTCGTAGACCGTGTCCCCCAGCCGCAGCAGCAGCAGTTCCCCGATGTTGTCCGTGCAGGGATCGTTTTCCCAGGGACTGAGCTTATTTTCCCGCGCGTTCACCGCCCAGGTGAATCCCAGCGAGCTCTCGCTGACCAGCGTCCCGAAACTGCGGTTGCACAGAGGCAGGCACCAGGGCGCCGCCGGGATTTCCTCTGTCTTCGGGATCACGAACGCCCCGTCCTCCCGGAAGTATCCCGCCCCGCAGCGCAGCGCACCCGCCGGGATCTCTCCCGCCGACCCCTTCCCCCGGTGCAGCGGGATCCGCCGCGCGGGGCCCGGCAGCGGTAGGCTGGGCGCGAAGCGCTCTCCTTCCGTCGGTGCCAGTGTCACGGCGTAGGCTTCCAGCGCCGCCGCCGCGTCCGCCCCTACCCGATTGAGGTTGATCAAGTGCACCCCGCCCCGCTCTCCGGCGAGGTGTTCGCTCCCTTCCCGGCGCAGCGCCGCCGCCAGCGCGGTGGAAATCGGCGTATCGTAGGCGCCCCCCTCCCGGAACCCCAGCGCCACGTCGCAGGGAATCCCCGCGGCCCGCAGCCGCCGGTGCAGCGTCAGGTAAGGCAGCGCCCGGGCCGTCTCCTCCGGGCCGTGAATCGGCACATACAGAATCGGTACGTCGCCGGAAATCCCCATTGGCCAGAGCGCGCTGCGCCCCCGCCGGTTGCGGCCCCGGGCAGCCAGGGAATCTTCCCCGTCCCCGCCGAAGAAGAAGAGCCTGGGCAGGATCGATTCCGCCAGCGCCGTCGCCATCTCCCCTTGCCGGAACGGGCTGGGTCCTCCCTCCCCCGCCGCCAGCGGCCCGCTTCGCCGCAGCCGCAGCAGCATCGCCGCCGCCTCGTCCCGGGTCGTCGCCGCGCAGAGATAAAAAACCAGTTCCCGGCTTTCCCCCGGGTTCAGCCGGTACGGCACCTCAAACGCCCCGCAGCAGTCGGGATTCCCCCGGCCGCTGTCTTCTCCCGCTGCCAGGCGCTCCCGGGCGACCTCTTCCAGCGAAACCCTGCCCAGCGCCCGGTCCCGCCGCCGCACTCGTTCCCGCGACCGCTCGCAGAGGACCTTCGTCCCCTGCCCGAATCCCGCCGCCAGCGTCAGCGTTCCGCTCCCGTCCCGGCGGCTGCGGGTGAACGAAAGCAGCTGCTGGACGGGATCGTAGCTGTCCAGCAGGAATAGCCGCGAAAATGCGGGGTGCTCCGCCTCTTCGCGGATCCCTGTCAGGCTCGGTTCAAAGTATACCAGCAGCGACCCTTGCACCGCGCGTTTGCTCTTGTTTTTCAAGGTATAGACCCGCTGCTCCGCCGGCAGCCTTGGATGCACCTGGGTCTGGACCGAGGCCGTCACCCGGCCGCCGTCTGTCTGATGGACAGTTTCCGCCCGGTCGAACACCGCCCGGTGGCGTTCCGGGTCGGCGAAATCCGGCGCGGCGCTCAGAGACGCCGCCCTGCCGCCGTCTTCCCGCAGGAAGGCGAATACCCCGCAGGCCCGGCGCAGCAGGTCTCTGTCGTGCCGAAAAATGCTAATCCCCCGGTAGAGGGAGACACTCGCCCCCGTGTCCGTCATGACGCAGCTCCATTCCCCGTTGGTCAGCAGCTGCGCCGCCGGACGGGCCGGATGAATCTCCGTCAGTTCCCGCCGCGCGGGGACGACATGCTCCCGGGGCCTTGGCGCTTCCCTCGTTTCTTCATCCCGGAACACCGCCGCCCCGTCGGGGATCCGCTCCTCCAGCAAGCTCTGGGCACTGCCCATTTCCGGATCAGCCAGAAATCTCCGGCGCAGCACCCCGTCCCGCAGGACATTCAGCGCCGCCAGAAAACTCATTCCCACATGGTGGGCCATATAACTGCGCACGACGGCGTAGTCCTGCCCCCCCGTCCGGGAAGCCGTGAAATCCGCCGCCTCATAGAAGCCGCAGCGCCCCAGCAACTCCATCTTCTCGAATTGCCGCAAATTTTCCATCGCGCTGCGCGGCGCCATCTGCATGGCCAGAAAACTGGCGTAGGGCGCCGCCACCAGTTCTTCGTTCAGCCCCCGGCGTAGCCCCAGTTTCTGCACCCCGTGGGCCTTGTACTGATAATTCAGGCTGTTGTCGAAAGCATAAAATCCGCTTTCCGAAATTCCCCAGGGCACACTGATGCGTCCCTGCCGGGCGCGCCGCCGCTGGCAGCTGAGGCAAAACCGCAGCGCCTCGTACCCCAGCGTCCCTTCCGGGGTCGGCAGGAAAAGATACGGCATGAAGTATTCGAACATGGTCCCTGTCCAGGAGACCGGCCCGGTGAACCTTCCCTGCCGGGCCAGCGTCCGCCCCAGCGCCCCCCAGTGCTTCTTCGGGATCTCCCGCCGGGCGATGGCGTAGTACCCTGTCATCCGCGCTTCGCTCATCAACAGGTCATAATAGGATGGCGAAGGCTTGCCGTCCGAAATGTCGATTCCAATGTGGAAAAGCCTACGCCGGGGATGGTAGAGCGCCCGCAGGTCGCAGCCTTCCCGCAGCCGCAGCAGCCGCCCCCGGATCTCCGCCAGCGCCGGGCACTCCGCCTGGTATTCCGCCAAGCCCTGGGCCAGCGCGGTGACGCAGATCAGAAAGTTCCCGCTGTCCACTGTCGAGACGTAGCGGGGCTCCAGCGGCCGCAGGCTCCGGGTGTCGTACCAGTTGAGCAGATGCCCGTTCCAGCGCTCCAGCCTCTCAATGCTCCGCACCATCCGGTCCAGCCGCCGCGCCATTTCCTCGCTGTCCAGGAACCCGAAGTCCCGCGCCGCCAGGATGCACAGCAGCGCCAGCCCCAGGTTCGTCGGGGACGTCCTTGCCGCCACCCGGAAGACCGGCGTTTCCTGAATATTGTCCGGCGGCAGGTAATGATGTTCCTCCGTGCATGCCGTATCGAAGTAGTTCCACATTGCCGCGCAATACCCCTGCAGCCGCTCTTCCTCCGCCGGGCGCAGCGCCGTCGCCCTGCGCTCCGTCTTCCGGGCGGAAAGCGGCGCGAACACCAGGTCCGCCAGCAGCAGCAGCGCCGCCAGCCGGTGCCCCGCTCCGCCAAAGGCCAGCAGCAGCCCCGCCGAAACCGCTGTCGGCCAGAGCGTCAGCCAGGCCTTCAGGCCGCTCCGGGCCGCGTCGCCCTGCGCCGCCGTCGTCCAGTCCAGCAAATGTTTGCGGCTGACGAACGTCCGCCAGAGCCCGCGCGCCATCGCCGCGAGACTGATCCAAGCCGCCTGCGCCAACATCGTCAGCTGGAGCGCCGCCCGGACCGTGTCCCCCAGCGCCGCAGGCAGCCCGCCGGAATAGTAGAGCCGGGAGAGCATCGAAATCCCGCCGTGAGCCAGGGACCGCGCCGCCGGGATCAGGTAGCCGCCGCTCATTCCCAGCACCGCCGCCAGCCCCAGCGTCAGCGCGGCGGGCAGCGGCAGAGCCAGAGACCAAAGCAACGCCGCCAGGCATCCCGGCCCCAGCATCGACCGCCGCAGGTTGTCGAAGAGCTGGTACCGCGCGAGTCTCCCCAGCCTGTATTTCTTTTTTAGAAAAATGATATTTTGCCAGTCCCCGCGCACCCAGCGTTCCAGCCGTGTGCAATAGCTGGCCTGCCGGGCGGGGAACCCGTCTGTTACCTGTACATCCGCCAAAAATCCCGCCCGCAGGTATCCTCCCTCCAGAATATCATGGCTGAGCACCTGTTCCGGCGGAAATTCGTGCGCCTGCGTCACCGCCGCGAAGGCCGCAACGTCGATGAGGCCTTTCCCGGCAAAGATCCCGCAGCCGAACAAATCCTGATACCGTTCCGCTACGCTGCTGTCGTATGGGCTGATCCCCCCCTCCCCTGCCATGCTGTGGGCAAAGGGCGTCGCCATGGTGCTTTCCACGTCCAGCCCCACCTGGGGCGCCAGAATCCCGTATCCCCGCGTCACTCTGCCCAGCCGTTCGTCAAATACGGGCCGGTTGCACGGGTGCAGCGCCGCGCCCACCATGTCCGGCAGGGTGTCCAGCGGCAACTGCGTGTCTGCGTCCAGCGCCAGCAGGAACTTCACCTCGCGCAGTTTTGCTTTGTCCCCGCAGAGGGCAAGGAATCCTTCCTCTCCCCCGCCCCGGATGCAGCGCACCAGTTCGGTAATTGCCCCGCGCTTGCGCTCCCAGCCTGTGTAGCTGTCCTGTGTCGGGGAATAGACCCGGGGCCGCACCGCCAGCAGGAATCCGCCTCCGTGCGCCCGGTTGAGAGCCTGGATCTCTCGGCAGGCTGCCGCAATGTCTGCCCCGTCCTGCGCCAGCTGCGGCGTGTCCGCCCCCCGGAGGTCCGCCAGCACACAAACCGTCACGTTGGGGCCGCCGTTCGAAAAACGCAGCTCCTCCATCCGTTTGCGCAGCGTCGCCGCCTTTGCCGCCTCTGGCAGGAGTGTCGAAACCGTGATCAGGGTGCGCCCTTCCGGCGGGATTTTCCCCTGCAGCGCGAGTCTCGGCAATGGCAGCGGCACAACTCCGCGCAAGAACATCCCCTCCAGCAGCACCCTGGCCAGTGCCCAGAGCGGCAAATAAAGCAGTACCGCGCAGGTCCATTGCCGCAGCAGCACCGCCGCGAAGATGCCCAACCCCAGCGGCAGCAGCGTTTCTGCCCAAAGCAGCGCCTTCCCCCGGCCGGGATGGTACGCCTCCGCCAAAAGATGCGTTCCCACGTGCCGTTCCGCCGTTCCTTCCGGCGCGCGTTTCGCCGCCTCCAACAGTCCCCGCGCCGTCGCCTCCATGCTTTGCCCCCGCCGCCGGGCCAAATTCGCCAGAAGCCGCCGGTAGTTCGCCCGGCTGCTTTCCTCCATTTTCAAATATGTTCCCGCCGGATCCTGCGCCAGTAGCCGCTCCGCCGGGCTCACTTGTTCCAGAATTTCGCCAAAATCCACATCCGGCAGCGTCCGGAACGACTGCACCGCGTTGCTCAACAGCCGCACCGCCGCTTCCGCAGGCGCGCCGACGCTCTCCGCCGCAGCCATCAGCAAGCTCCAGCGCAGGATCGGCGGCGTCCATTCCGCCGCTTCCGCCGACAAATTGGCGTCTTCCATAGCGCGCGTCAGCGCCTCTTGCGCCGGCAATTCCCCTTCCGGGCAAGCTGCCGCGCAAAATTCCCCCACCCGCCGGACGCTTTCCGCCGCCAAGCCGCCGTGCCGCACCATAGCGGTCAGCTCCTGCTGCACCGTCCGCGCCTCGCGCTCCAACATATAAAAATTGTCACATAGCCATTCGTCGTAGACCGCACTCCCCTGTTTCCCTGTTCGCCCGTCGCAGCGTCTCAGCGCTTCCCGGTAGCATTGCCGCAACTGCCGCAATCCCCGCGAAAGTTGCGAATGGCAGTCTTTCGCCGTTTCATACTGCAATTTCATAGTTTTATCCTTTCGTCTTCCCTTTCCTATGCTTCCAGCATTTCCCGAAATTCTCCGGATATGCGTCTGCCGGGCAAGCAATCCCACTTTTCTTGGCATCTGTAATAGTACTATATTAGGTATAGCGTATAAAAGATATTTTTCGAGTTTTTCTTACTTTCATATAATCCGCGTTTCATCTCTTTTGTTTTCATATTTTTAATCCGTTTTTTCTGTTTTTTCATATCCCTTTTTCTCCCGCTGCCTCGCCCTCCAATTTGCGTTTTCCATATTACCGCTTTACCTCGTCGTTCCACAAGTAAAATAATCCCTGTTTTCATATTTTTTTCTCTATCTTTCTTCTATTTCCCTAAAATTTTAAAATTTTCTTGCCAATCCCCTATTCTTCGCCGATTTCCCCCATTGAAGTTTCGCCTTTTAAATCGCTATTCATTTTGTGTGCAATTGTAGATGCAAATCTGCTTAAAATCCCGGAAATTGGATCCTTGTTTTTGGGTATTTGTAGATAGCCGATTGGTGTTTATGATGCTGCGCAAAAAATAGGAGTATCATAGGAACCCTACGATAAAAATCAATGTCAAATATAAAAACGCCCCTGAATCCGAAAATTCAGGGGAGCAATCCATCGGAGGCAGTCTGGCTCCGTTCTACGCTAAGCCTCGGTTAATCGCGCAGAGTACGCCTCTTACGGCGGCGTAGTTGATATTTTGACTTAGCCCAACACCGAACAGGGCTTTCCCTGTAGGAGAAGAGAGCTGAATATAGGCGACGCCCCGCGCGTCCGCGCCAACGGAAATTGCGTGTTCAGAATAATCCACAAACCGATAGCCAGTGATTCCAACCATCTCCAGCGCATGGAAGAAGGCGTCGATAGGGCCATTGCCATCCCCCGTAATTTCCATCGCGGGATCCCCGTTTCTCTGAATTTTCCCCGAAAAGCGCACAAATCCCTCTTCGTTCGGGTCGCCTTCCTCGGAGAATTTATGGCTAAGCAGCGTATAGAGTCCTTCCCGTTCGGCATATTCCGAACGAAAAATCGTCATCACTTCCTCTGGACTGATTTCGCGCCCCACCTTGTCGCAGTAACGCTTTACCGCTGCGCCAAACTCCGGATGCATTGCCTTGGGAATCCGGTATCCGAACGCCTGCTCCATCACAAACGCCGCCCCGCCCTTGCCCGACTGGCTGTTAATCCGAACAACAGGCTCATACTGTCGGCCAACGTCAGCAGGATCCAAGGGCAAATACGGAATCTCCCAATAATCCCCCCCATGTTCCGCCATCCATTCGTGCCCTTTATTGATTGCATCCTGATGGGATCCAGAAAAAGCGGTGAAGACTAAGTCGCCGGCATAGGGATGTCGTTCGTGCACATGCATTTTTGTGACGCGCTCATAAAATTGCCTGATATTTCCAATATCCGTAAAGTCCAGCTGAGGATCGACCGCTTGGGTATAAAAATTCATTCCCAGCGTGATAATATCACAATTCCCCGTCCGCTCACCGTTACCGAAAAGCGTTCCCTCCACCCGCTCGGCTCCGGCCAGTAACCCCAGTTCTGCTGTTGCCGTCGCCGTCCCACGGTCGTTGTGCGGGTGTAGGCTAATGATTGCATGGTTCCGGTTTGGCAAATTGTCGCAAAAATATTCTATCAGGTCGGCAAACTGGTTTGGCAAACAATTTTCAACGGTGGATGGCAGATTCAGAATCAACTTGTTGTTCTCGTCCGCACCCAATTCCTCCATGACTCGCCGGCAAATCCAAACCGCGTTGTCCGGTTCCGTTCCCATATAACTCTCCGGGGAATATTCATAGCGCAAATTTGCTCCCGTTCGTGCGCGAAATTCCTCCCCGAGCGCCCGGACCAACTTTGCTCCCTCGACAGCGATGTCCACAACGCCCTGCATGTCGGTCCGGAATACAACCTTACGCTGCAGCGTTGATGTGGAGTTGTAGAAATGCAGGATCACGTTCTTTGCTCCGTCAATCGCCTCGAATGTCTTACGTATCAAGTGTTCTCGTGCCTGAACCAGCACCTGAATCGTCACATCATCCGGAATATGGCCGCCGTCGATCAATTCCCGCAAAATGGAATATTCTGTCTCCGAGGCCGAGGGAAATCCCACTTCGATCTCTTTGATGCCGATATCGCACAATAATTGGAATATCTCCAGCTTCTCGCTGAGGTTCATGGGGTTGATCAAAGCTTGGTTGCCGTCGCGCAAGTCAACACTGCACCAAGTAGGTGCCTGCGTCAGCCGGTGGGAAGGCCATCGCCGGTCTTTCTTTTCGATCGGCGCAAAGGGAATGTACTTCTGATGTCCTGGCTTCATGTTGTTTTTCTCCCGCCTCTGTTGTCTTTTTGTTGTTTTCTTCTGACCGCGTTGTCCTTTTCCGAAGTTCGGCCGTCCTTCGTTGTCTTTTCTCGGCGAAATGTTGTTTATTTCGACTGGCCCTCCGGAAAAATCGCTGCCTCTCTCAAGGAATTCGCGATCATGCAATCCGGCCGAACGTGTTTCTCATAATACGTATGGTTCGCCGTTTCCATGGCGTGAATGCGCGAAACGTCGCTCAGCAACCGCGCCGCTTCCGTCACGCAATCCTCCGGCGTACTAAAAGGAATGTAATTTTGCGCCGGCAGAAATTCGCCCGGCAACTCGTAAAACAACGGCTCACTCAGGATGGCTTTTGAGGCTGCCACCGCCTCGCCCAACTTCCAGCCCAAAGAGTGGTGCAGCCCTTCCGTTGCGATGCAGACAAATCCTTCCCGCATGCGGCGCATGTGTGCCGCCTTGCTGGCGGTTTCGGTCGGCAAAATCAGATCCCGCGCCAGCCGTTCCGCCAAAGGGGAGGCCTCCAGCCCACCAAAAAATTGGTCTCCTAGCCCTTCCTGTAGCGCGCGGAGGACTGCAATCCGGTTTCGGTTGCAGCCTTCCAGACTCTCCGTCCAACGTTCTGCCTCCGCTTTTGCCTGTGCCGCTGAAAAATACGGATACGCTTCTTGAATTTGCGCCGCACTGATTCCGGATGCGTCCCATAGCCGACACACAAAAAGCGCCCTATACGCTTCAAAATGTTCATAAAATGCAAAGCATTCCGGATAATATGCCGTATAATAATGCAGGAGCCGCCGTTTTATTGTAGCAGGAACACTCTCTTTTGCCGGCTTATCGAAGGGATTTCTCGGGCATGAAATATGATAATTCAGCCCCAGAGGTCGAATTTTTGTGGCATTTTTCATTCCATTGTGGTAGTCCGTTCGGCAGCTGCGCTTAAAGTATGCGTCCAAACGGTCCAGCTGTGCATCCCAGACGTCAAACCGGTGGATACTCTGGTAGCCGTCCGCCGTATCGTAGGCCAGCCGTTTGCCCTCGATTTCCGCTTCTACGACCGACCGGTGTTCGTACTGTCCTGCTGCTTTCAAGTCCGTTTCCCGATAGTCGGCGATCCGCAGCATCCCTCGCCGCTCCAGCATGCGAAATCCCGCGAGCACCTGGGAACTGTGTGTTTCCCGGTCCGCCAGTGTCAGGCGGCAACGGATTTGCTTTCCCATGATTTCATCCCCTTTCCAAAAAAACACGCCCCCAAACCGCACACTCGTGCGATTTAGGGGCGAAGATTCCTACAGATCCTCCGCGGTACCACCCTAATGCGACGCAACATACCGATTTCGGCATGCCATGCCCTCAGCGAGCCTCCAACAAGGCCCCGACCGTTAACGCAGTCCACACGTCCGACCTTACGAAGCGACCGTCTGGCGTTCGCTTGTTCCGACCGGCAGCTCCGGAATGAGCTATCCACACAAAAATGACCATCGGCTCGCAGCGGCCGCCGACTCTCTGGAGGCGGCAGCGCCGCCAAGATCCCCTCTGTGTCTTATTTCCATCACAGCCTTTTGTTATTGATACCATTATATGCGCTTTTCCCGCGCTTGTCAAGCCCTTGACTGAAAATTTTTCTTGACAATCCCTCCCTGGTCTGGTATACTTACTTTTGCTGCGCCGTTGCGCGGCTATTCTTGCCGCAGACCACTGCGGCCATAGTCCAAAAGGAGGTGCGATCCCAATGGCAGTCAACAACTACGAGGCAATGATGGTGTTTTCGATGAAGAACGGCGACGAAACTGTTGCGTCGCTCAAGGAGCGCTTTCAGGCGCTGATCGAGCAGAGCGCGACCCTCGAAGGCGTCAACGAATGGGGGCGGCGCTTGCTGCGCTATCCCATCCAAAAAGAAACGGAAGGCTACTACGTGCTTTACCTGTTCGCGGCCGATCCGGCGTTCCCGGCTGAATTCAACCGCGTAGCCGGCATCACGGACGGTGTGCTGCGCTCGCTCGTCACGTCGCGCTAGGAAGGAAGGTTCCCCATGCTTAACTGCGCTATTCTCATGGGCCGGCTGACCTTCGATCCGGAACTGAAAAGCACCGGCAGCGGCATTGCGGTCTGTTCCTTTACTGTGGCGGTGGACCGTCGCAGCAAGCAGGAGGAGCGGCAGACGGATTTTATCCGCTGCGTTGCCTGGCGGCAAACGGCGGAGTTTATCTCCCGTTATTTCCATAAAGGCTCCATGATCGCCGTGCAGGGCTCGATTCAAGTTCGCAACTATGAGGACAAAAACGGACAGAAACAGACGATGACCGAAGTGATCGTGGACAACGCCAGTTTCTGCGGCGGCAAAAACGAGTCCGGCGGCGGGTACCGGGACGACGTTCCCCCGCCTCCTCCGCCCCCCAGCTACCCCGGCGGCGGCAATGCCCTCGGCGGCGCCTCGGGCGCTTCGCAGCCCGCCCCATCCTTCGCCACCGGCGGCGCGGCCGACTTCGAGGAACTGCAGGGCGAAGACGACTTGCCCTTCTGAATTCCCGCTCCAGGAAAAAACGGCAGCCAGCAGCCCCACTGAATTTTGATTTGATTGGAGGATATATTTATGGCTTACGAAGCTCGTTCGGAGCGTTCTTCCGGGGACCGGCCGGAGCGCCGCCCCATGCGCAAAGGCCGCCGCAAGGTTTGTTCCTTTTGCGTGGATCACGTAGAAAAAATCGACTATAAGGACACCGTCCGCCTGCAAAAATTCCTGTCAGAACGCTCAAAGATCTTGCCCCGCCGCGTGACAGGCACTTGCGCCGCCCATCAGCGGGCCCTGACCGTCGCCATCAAGCGCGCCCGGCACCTGGCCCTGCTGCCTTATACCAGCGACTGATGCATGCCAGCCATCATCCTCCGGACAGCCGTCCGGGGGATTTTTTTGACAGAACCGTCAGCGGCGCGGGACTCACGAAGGCTCTCCTTTCGTTTCCCGGGGGATCCGAAGGTTCCGAAGGGCCAGCAGATCCGGGAGCTGGGCCAGCAAGACCGCGGCGAAGACCGCCGCCGCGCCGAGGAACTCCCGCCGGGTCATGGCCTGCCGCAGGAACAGCCAGCCTCCCAGCGCCCCGAAAACGGATTCGAGGCTCATCACCAGCGCGGCAATGGCGGGCTGGGTTTTGCTCTGGCCGATGATCTGCATGGTGTAGCCCAAGCCGCTGCTGAGGATTCCCGCATATAAAATATAGGGCAGGGCGGGGCGGAGCATGTCCCACGTCAGGCCCGGCTCCCGCAGCAGCGCGCCCGCGCCGGAAATCAGCGCCGCAACAAGCATTTGGCAGGCGGAAAGCTGGATGGGATCCACCCGGACCGAAAAGTGGTCCACGCTGAGGATGTGGAACGAATACACAAAGGCGCAGCCGAGCGTTAACATGTCGCCGGGATTCACGGAGAAATCGCCGCGCACACACAGCAGGTAAAACCCCGCAACGGAGATCAGGATGCAGGGCAGCAGGATGAGATGCGGCCGCTTGCCGAGGAACATGGAAAACAGCGGCACAAAGAGGATATAGAGCGCGGTGATGAAGCTGGACTTCCCCACGGTGGTGTAAAGCAGCCCCATCTGCTGGAGGATAGAGGCAATGCTCATGCAGCAGCCGCACACCAAGCTGCCGGCCAGCAGTCTGCGCCTTCCTTGCCGCCGCTCCAGCGGAGACAGGGCCGCGGCAGCGGAAGGGAAAGCAGCGCGGCGCGCGCCTGCCCGGCGTTTCCCCCGCTGGGCCAGCAGCAGCGGCAGCAGCGCCGCAACCCCCACGAGCGAGCGCAGAGAATAAAACCACAGCGGCCCCATGTGCTTCATGGCGGCGGACTGGGCCGCGAAGGTGAAGCCCCAGACAATGGCGGTCGCCAGCAGGATCAGGTTGCCCAGAGCGGAACTGCGGGGCTGGGACGGCAGGGAAGCGGCGGGACGTTCGGACATGAAACAGCGAGCCTCCAGTCATAAAATAGTAAACCGCAACAGGGTTCTATTATAGCGGATTCCGGCGAAGGATGCAAGGGGGAAATGGGGAAACAGGAAGACCCCGCGACATTATTTGCATCCTCCGGAAGGCCACCGAACGCAGAAAAAAACAGTCCCGGACGAACCGGAACCGTTTTTTCTGGGACTATTCGCTCTCCTGCCGCCAGCGCCGGCGCGCTTGTTTTTTGGGAGCCAGGCCCAGCGCCGGGAGCCGCTTCAGAAGGGCTTGGATCAGGTTTGCCGCACCGGTTCCGCCGGCGTCCACGGCGGGAGCGGCTCCATCCGTTCCCGGTTTTCCAGCTGCTCCATTTGTTCCATTTGCTCCATGATAAACGGCACAACTTCCTCCGGCGAGAGACGGAGCACATGCGCAAACTCTTCATACAGACGCTTCTCCGCCTCCTGGAGGAGGCGTTCGTCCGCAATGTGGAGCTTTCGGCCGACTGCTTTCTGTTCCTGCCGGCGCCGATAGAGGGATTTGATCATCCGCACCAGCGCCGTCCGGTCTCCGCTGGCCAGCGCCTGACGGTCCCGCTCCCGGCGGGTGGTGTCGTCGGCGACCCAAGCGCCCTCCTCGTCCGGCATGGAGCGGATCAGGCAGTGGATTTCCTCGGCGGAAAGCACCGGCCGCAACTGGGCAACGGCTTTTTCGTTGTCTATGGGCACATAGTGGATGGTATTTTTCTCCTGAAGCGGAATCAGCACAAAATACTGGCGCGCCTGGCCATCCAGGCGCTTCTCCTCTATGCCGCTGACGCGGCACACGCCGTCCGCACCATATAGAACCGTATCCCCTACTTGAATCATATTGCCACCTTCCAAATTTCAGATTCCAGACCGCAGCGTTCAGATGCCGAACGCCGCTGATTTCTCCTATCTAAATCTTTATTATTAGTATACCATGTTCTATGACAAAAGTGCCCGCGGAAATGGCGGGAATTGGAAAGAATTTTCAAAAAATTCTCCGCCGGTCGCCGCGCAACCACCCGGGGAGGCAGCGCAAAGGCTGGATGATTGCTTTTTCCGCGGGAATCCGGTATACTGAAACTGCTGATCAGCAAAATCAGAAGAACAGGAGTCACAGTGATGAATTTGGAATTCGGCAGAAAACTCCGGACCCTGCGGGGTGCGCGGGGCATGACCCAGGAACAGTTGGCGGGCCGGCTGGGGGTATCGCCCCAGGCGGTGTCAAAATGGGAGACCGGGGCGGCAGCGCCGGACATCGGACTGCTTCCGGGGATTTCCGTCGCCTTTGGGGCGACGATCGACGAACTGTTTTGCCTCAGCGACGCGGAACACCTGGCGCGCGTCGGTCAGCTGCTGACCGACAGCCGGGACCTGGACGCACAAACCTTTTCCTCCGCGGAAACGCTGCTGCAGGGAATCCTGGCCCGCTGCCCGGACAGCGCACTGGCAGCCTTGCGGCTGGCGGAGCTTTATGAGCACCGGTCGGAGACGCTGACGCGCCAGGCGGTCCTGTATGCCAAGCAGGCCATCCGCATCGCGCCGGAAGAAAAAAGCGGGCACAGCGTCCTGACCCGGTTGCTGCGCGGCCACGGCGGGGACTGGACGCAGACGAACACACTGGAAATGGTTCGCTACTACCGGGGGCTGATGAAACGGGTCCCGGACTACCAGGAGGGCTGGCGCTGGCTGCTGGAGCAGCTGATCGGCAACGGATCGCTGGAAGAAGCCCGGGAAATCGTCGAAAACAACCCGGTTGTGCGGCGGCATGTCCTCGCGAAAATGTGGCTGGGCGACATCGCCTACGCCCGGGGGGACGGCACGGAGGCCCTGCGGCTCTGGGACGAATGCGTTGGCAGCGCGCCGGACGACTGGCGGCCCCGCGCCTTCCGGGCAGACCGGATGGTAGCAATGGGACGTTACGGGGAGGCAATCCGGGACTACGAAGCCTGGCTGGAGAAGCAGCCCGCCCCGCCCTACTGCGACCCATATATATGCATGGCGTTGCTGTATGAGGAACTGAGGGACCTGCCCAAAGCCATCGAACAGCGGGAGGCGCATCGCCGCCTGCTGCGCGAAATCGGGTTCGAGCAGGGCGAGGCAATCGACGGTGTGGACCGGGAGATTGCCCGGCTGCAAAGCGCGCTGGCGGAAACGCCTGGCGGCAAATCAACGGACCAGCCGACTTGAGCCACGACGCCAAAACACATTCCCCGGGAGAAAAGGAGGATGTGTTTTGGTTTTGCGCATTTTCGGCGGGTGAACTTCGGAAAAATGTTTCACATGTTTCACGGAAATCCGCGATTGTTTAACGCAAAACCCCCATTGTTTCACGGAATTACCATCTTATTGGAATTATTTCAGAGAGTCATTCTTGTCGCCACAGGCGTCAATTTCCCTCGTCGGAATTTTTTCAAAAACCTCTTTACAAATGCCATCGGATGTGGTAAACTATTTTATAATAATGCCGTTCCTCGGCCGTTGGACCCACCAACCGCGGCGGAGAAACCGGTGAATGAAAGGATACGGTGAAACCGCATGACCCAAGCCGAAAAGCAAGAAATCTTGACCGCGTATGCCCTGCATGAGGGCGACACAGGTTCCCCGGAAGTGCAAATCGCATTGCTGACCAAGCGCATCAATGACCTCACCGGGCACCTGAAAATCCACAAAAAAGACCACCATTCCCGCCGGGGACTGCTGAAATTGGTCGGCCAGCGCCGGGGATTGCTGGCATATCTCCAAAAAAGCGATATTGAGCGCTACCGCGCCATCATCGCGCGGTTGGGTATCCGCAAATAAGGCGGCAAGCGCCAAAGGCAGGAGGCGGGGAATTCCCTGCTCCTGCCTTTCTCTCCGCTTTTGAGGACGTCCAAATATTTGGGCCGCACAGAGGAGAACTGTTTTAGCGGTAAATCGAGGACAGCGCGCGGATTTTACGGATGTTGCGCGCGGCTGGCCTGGATTTATTGCTAAATCGTTCTCCTTTGGATGGGATATATTTTTGATAGACAGAAAAGGAGAATGGTATGTTTTTCCAGGATTACCGGACGTTTGAAACCACCCTTGGCGGGCGGAAACTGGTGATCGAGACCGGCAAAATGGCGCAGCTGGCGGGCGGAGCCTGCCTTGTGCGGTACGGGGAAACCAACGTACTGTGCACCGCGACGATGAGCGCGAAGCCCCGGGACGGGATTGATTTCTTCCCGCTGTCGGTGGACTTTGAAGAGAAGCTCTATTCTGTGGGAAAAATCCCCGGGTCGTTCCAGCGGCGGGAGGGCCGCGCCAGCGAAAAGGCCGTTCTGGCCTCCCGGGTAATCGACCGGCCGATTCGCCCCCTCTTCCCCAAGGACATGCGCAACGACGTGGGCGTCGTGGCGACGGTGATGAGCGTGGAGCAGGACTGCCCGCCGGACATGGTGGCGATGCTGGGCGTGTCCGTGGCGCTGTCGATTTCGGAAATCCCCTGGCGGGGGCCGATCGCGGGCGTATGCGTGGGACTGGTGGACGGCGAATATGTGATCAATCCCACCGCGGCGCAGCGGGAAAAGAGCCGCATGAGCGTCGTCGTGGCTTCAACGGCGGACCTGGTGGCAATGATCGAGGCCGGGGCGTCGGAAGTCAGCAACGATGAGATGTATGAAGGAATCATGTTCGGCCACCAGGAAAACCGGCGGCTGGTCGAGTTCATCCAGGGAATTCAGGCGGAGGTCGGCAAGCAGAAGATTGACTTCCCTTCCAACGACCCGCCCGCCGAAATGTACGAAGCCATCAAAGCCTTCGCCATTGAGGACATCCGCCAGGCGCTGGACACAGACGACAAGCGGATCCGGGACGAGCGGCTCAAGCCCATCTATGAGCGGGTTCACGCGGAATTCGACGAAAAATATCCGGAGGATATCGCAAAGATTGAGGACTGCTTATATAAGACCCAAAAATATGTGGTGCGGCGCTGGCTGCTGGACGACGGCAAGCGCGTGGACGGGCGGGGGATCGATGAGATCCGGCCGCTGAACGCGGAAGTGGACCTGCTGGACCGGGCGCACGGCTCCGGGATGTTCACCCGGGGGCAGACCCAGGTGCTCACCGTCACCACCCTCGGGCCGATGAGCATGGAACAGATGCTGGACGGCATCGACGAGGACGAAAGCAAGCGCTATCTTCATCATTACAACTTCCCCTCCTTCTCCGTCGGCGAGACGCGGCCCGCCCGCGGTCCCGGGCGGCGGGAGATCGGGCACGGCGCGCTGGCTGAACGGGCGCTGCTGCCGGTCATCCCCGCAGTGGAGGAATTTCCCTACGCGATCCGGCTGGTATCGGAAGTTCTGTCTTCCAACGGTTCCACCTCCCAGGGCGCGGTGTGCGGCTCGTCTCTCTCGCTGATGGCGGCGGGCGTGCCGATCAAGGCTCCGGTGGCGGGGATATCCTGCGGCCTGGTCACCGAAGGGGAGCGGTTCATGACCATGGTGGACATCCAGGGCGTGGAAGATTTCTTCGGCGACATGGACTTCAAGGTTGCCGGAACCCACAAAGGGATCACCGCCATTCAGATGGACCTGAAGATCGACGGTCTGACCCCGGCCATCGTCCGGGAGGCGCTGGAAAAGACGTACAAAGCCCGTCTGTATATTTTAGACGATATCATGGCGCCGGTCATCGCGGCGCCCAGAGCGGAGTTGTCGAAGTACGCGCCGAAGATGCTGACGGTGACCATCCCGGTGGACAAGATCAGCGAAGTGATCGGCAAGCAGGGCAAGGTCATCCAGAAGATCTGCGCCGAATGCAACTGCAAGGTGGACGTGGAGGAGGACGGAAAGGTCTTCATCTGCGCGGTGGAGCTTGCTGACGCGGAGCGGGCGCTGTTCATGATCACGACCATCGCCAACGACCCGGAGGTTGGGTCAATTTATAAGGGCGTGGTGACGCGGCTGATGGACTTCGGCGCATTCGTGGAGATTGCCCCCGGCAAGGAAGGGCTGGTGCACATCAGCCACCTGGACGTCAAGCGCACCGAGCGGGTGGAAGACGTGGTGAGCGTCGGCGATGAAGTGATTGTCAAGGTTCGGGAAATCGACGACCAGGGGAGGCTGAACCTCTCCCGGCGGGACGCCCTGATTGAGGTGGAAGGCCTCAAGCCGGAGAACACCATTTCTGACGCGCCCCGACGCCCCGCCCCGCCCCGCAGGGACGGCGGACGGCCCGGCGGCGGCAGGCCCGGCGGCCCTGGCGGCAGACGATAAACACAGCGGCGCTCCCCTCCCAACGGAGGGGGGCGCGTTTTCGGGGGAGGCAGGACAGAGGAAGCATCCAATAGTTGGGAATTGGATCGGGAATTGCTCTGGAAAAGACAAAAATTCCCCGCAGAGCCGCGGAAATCAGGAGAAAATTCCCGTTTTTGCCGGAAAATCTGAAACCATGGAAAAAATCGTGAAGTTTTTTGTAAAAAGTTGTTGACAAAAGGGCAGATGTGTTGTAATATGTTAAAGCGCTGTGGTTCAGCGGTTCAGTGCGGAACAAAAAGAGGAAAGCAGGCTACCTGCGAAAGGAACGGGATCGAAAATGAAGAAACGTCAAAAACCAAAGTGGCTCCTTGCGTTGGCGCTGTGCCTGACGGCCCTGACCACTTGCTTATTCAGTGTATTCAGCCCGACGCTGGCGCTGCCGGAAAACATTAACACCGAGACCTTCACGAGCTTGGAAGGCAAAAGCGAGATCCGGGTCGTCGCCTCGCCCAACGCGACCGGCGACATTGAAATCCCCGCCGCCATCAACGGGCAGGCCGTGACCGCTGTCGCGGACGAAGCGTTCAAGGGATGCACCAGCCTGCGGTCCGTCCGGTTCGGCGTGGGACTGAAGGCGATCGGCAGCAAGGCGTTTTCCGAGACGAGTTCTCTGGTGGCGGTGGCCATCCCCTCGAGCGCGACGAACATCAGCCTAGACGCTTTCACGGGTACCAGCAGCCAGCTGAAAATCTACGGCCTGCCTGGCTCTTACGCGCAAACATTCGCGAACAGCCAGGGGATCACCTTCCAGGCGCTGGACGGCAGCGTGGATTATTGGGCGGCCAGCACAACGGTTGTGAGCGGCACGGTGGGCTCCACCGGGAGCGCGGTGACGCTGAAGCCCGTCGGCACGCCAAAGAACGTATATGAAGAGGTCAATGCGGACGGGAGTTCAAAGAGCCCCAAACGGTATGTCTACGATAACGACGACAGTATCAGCAACGGTGTACAGGGGCCCGCATACCTGAAAGACGGCGCGTACTATACGGCACTGCTCAATTACGGCGGCGTTTTCGCCCAGGTCAATGACAACGGGAGTCTGCTCAATACACCGGTTATCTGGCACGGCCCGGACAAGACGTTCGGCACGGCGGATGATCAAGGCGTTGTGCTGATCGGCGGAAAATACTACATCAAAGGCGAAGGGGACGAGCAGCAGGTGATCGACCCGGAGACGCCCAGCGCAAGCGCCACCGCGCAGAGTTCTTCCGCCGCTTCTACCGCGGCTGCCTCTACGGGCACTTCCGGCACCGGCAGCACCGGTTCGACGGCGACGACCGTGAACCTGAAGCCCGTCGGGACACCGAAGAATGTATACGAAGAGGTAAACGCGGACGGGAGTTCAAAAAATCCCAAACGTTATGTTTACGATAACGACGACAATGTCAGCAACGGCGTTCAGGGGACGGCGTATCTGAAAGACGGCGGATATTGGACCGAGCTAACCGCGTACCGCAGCGTCTATGTACAGATTGGCAACGACGGCAAACTGATCACCGCAATCGGCTTCTGGTATGGTGCGGATCAGATTTTTAATACGGCAGACGACGTCGCTGTTGTGCTGAAGGAAGGCAAATACGCCGTTTTGAATGAGGACGGCAGCGTCAAGGAGTGGATCACCCCGGAAGTCACCAGCACCAATCCCAGTTCCTCGGCGTCAGTTTCTTCCGCGGGAACGGGCAGCGGCACGGATACTTCGAACACCAAAGTTACGCTGAGCGACGATTTCTTCAACAGCACCGGAGGCAAAGACGGACCTGAAGTTCCGCCCACCGGCGGCCGCTTCTCCCCTGGCATGGCGGTCTGCATCTCCCTCCTTACCCTGGCCAGCGGCTACTGTGCGACGCAGCTGGTCCGGAAGCGGAAGGCGGCCTGAGGCCCTTTCCTGAACCAACCTTCTTCTTGCCCTTTCGGGCATCTCCTCCCTCTCTCCCGCTCCCCATCCCCCAGGGGAGCGGGGGTTCCCTTTGCCTGGACGCGACGAAAGGCAGGGGGATATTTTTTTGAGCGGAAGCTTCGCCGCTTGTCTTTCCGTTGCTTTTTTGTGCATCGGCCCAGATTCTTCTTGCGGTTGCAAAATTCCAGTCTGAAAATTTTTCGCGCCGGCGCGAAAGCGGAAGCGTTCCGGTTTACATTTGGCGCGCCGTCTGCTATAATACTAGCGTAAAAGCACAAAATCATGCCAGAAAGAGGGCCGCGCCGATGCATCTGGTCCGAGCCAACCCCGTGGACGCAATCATTGCCGACATCGAACAAAACATCGCGGCCGACGTTGATCTTACCGCGCTGGCGGCGCGCCACTACATTTCCCCCCGCCAGCTTTACCGGGATTTTTATGCCCGCACGGGCTATTCCCTGGCGGAATATGTCCGCTGCCGCCGCGTATCCAATGCCTGCGAGCGGATCCGCTGTTCTGATGCGCCGCTCGCGGTCATCGCGGAGGAATGCGGCTGCCAGAGCCAAGCGGCGTTCCACAAGCTCTTCAAGAGCATGGTAGGCCTCACGCCCCGCGCCTACCGCCAGGGCTGCGGTTTCTTTTCTTTTTACCCCTTCCCGCAGGATGCAATCAGTCTGCGCGTGAATGTGGGAAAAGAAACCCTGCCCGCGTGGAACATATGGCCCTACTACGACCCTTGCTTGCAAGGCATTGAGGACCGGGCTCTGGCCAGCCGGGGCAACGTGCGCGGCCGGCTATTCGGACGCAACGGCAAGCAGCTGGGCAACCGTCTGTGCTATGAACTCATGACCGAAGTTCCCGGCCCCGGCCGCGCGGGCACTTACGCCACCTGCGTGGCGCCATACCGGGAAAAGGATATCAACGCCGCATGGGATTATCTTTATAATATTTGGCTGCCAGCCAGCATGTTCGAGCAGTCCGACGAAGGCTATTTCGAAGAATATTTATTTCGGAATGGTGCGCCGCAGCGGCTGAAGCTGTTCTTGCCCGTGCAGAAACGCCGCGAGGCGCAGCACATTCGCATTGTGCGGGAGCCGGAGCGGATATTTCTGATTGCGCGGGCAACCGGTCCCCTGGCCGAGCGCCGCGCAGCCGAAACCGTAATGGATTTTTTGCAGTCGCGGTATCCGCTGCTTGTGCGCAGTGCGCGGCGGTTTTATGTCTGCGAAACCCCCGGCCGGGTGGCCTGCGGCGTAGAGTGCCCCTCCCCCATTCCGTTGCCCGATGAAAACGGCACGGAATTCCTGCGCCTGCCCGCCGGGGATTACGCTGTGTTGCCCGACGACCGCCTGGGCGACCCCCGTGTCGGGGCGGCGAAGCTGACGCAGTGGGCACAGAGCAACAGCGTCGCTTGCGCGGACACGCCCGCTTTTGCCGTGTATGAGACCCCGCCGGGACAATACGACAGAGAAACGATCCGTATGAAGCTGTATTTGCAGCTGAAATGACGGGATTTTTAGAAAAGTTGGCAGAAATGGATAACAAATATGCCGCGGGGCGTGGTATAATAGGGGCAGAATATGAGAAAGAGGTGCATTCGTATGAACGAACCCTTGAAGAAACCCGACCCCGCAACTGCCCCGGAGAGCCACAGCCCCAAGGACAGGCCGGAGATCATCCAGCTGGCGGGGCAATTGCAGCAGCGAACAGAGGAACCTCCCCTGGCGAGCAGCGGCGGCAGCGGGATCATCCCGCTTGTCTGTCCGCTCATCAAAGACGAGCGGGGCGAAAACTACTGGTTCAACGGCTGTGTGCGCTATGCCATGGAGGCCCTGGGCGAGCCGGACTATGACTACTGGTTTTTCGCGGGCCTCACCGGCGACATTTTTACGCAGATTTATTCCTTCCGTGAGGACTACGAGGCCTGCGCGGCGTCAGATTTTCTCATGGGGCCGGACTACGCGCTATGGGTATTCGCGCGGGTGGGCTACGATTGTACCTATGTGACGGAGCCGCAACTTCTGGCCAACCGGGCGCATTACCTGCAAAAAATCATGGACAGCATCGACCGGGGTGTGCCGGTGATTCACTGCGGCTGGGGCGTGTTCGTGGGCTATGAGGACGGTGGGCAAACCCTGCTGTACCTTACGCGCGAACGCACCGAACCCAAGCGCCTGGCCCTGGGGACGGATCGCTTCATCGCCGAGCCCATTGCGCCCGACGAAGGGCAGCGCAGCATCACATTCCCCGTCTGCGACCTGATTTTCGTGGGCGAAAAAACGCGGCAGGTTCCCCTCGCGCAGCTTTACCGCGAGGCCTTTGAGCGCTTGCCCGCGCAGCTAACCATTCGGACAGATGATTATATCTTCGGGGCCGAGGCCTTCCGCGCTTGGGCCGATGACATCGAAAACGGGAGGATTTCCGCGCCAGCGCCCCGTGGGGGCGATGCCGCCTGGTGGTCGAATTACTCAAACTATGTCTGTGTGTTGGCAACCAACGGCTCGTGCTGCTTCCGTTTTCTGGACAAGGCCATGGAACTCAACCCGGACATGGCCTGGCTCCGGGAAGTCAGCGCGCTGTACAAAAAGATGGGCGATATGTGGATGCATGACAAGGACTGCCTGGAAAAGCTGGGCGGCGGGTTCAACGTGAGCGCAAAGACGCTGGGCAACCCCAAAAAGCGCGCCCGCATCGTGGCGAAAATCCGTCAATTCGCCGATTGCGCGGATGAAGTTTTGCGGATTTTGGAGAAATCGGGCACAAAAGGCCTGCGCGAACCCTTGAAGAAACCCGACCCCGCAACTGCCCCGGAGAGCTACAACCCCAAGGACAGGCCGGAAATTTTGAGGATGGCGGTGGAGTACACTGGCAGCCTGCGTCCGCTCCGCGCGCTGCGATCGTTCCAGGAAGCGTTCGAAATCTTCCGGTTGCCTGCATGCCGGGCCATCGGTGTGGAGCAGATTTACAAAATGGGCGAAGGGGGCGAGCACGCGGCGGCCCCGCAGCGGGATCGTGTGCCGCGCTCGGAGGTCTGGCCCATTTTGTGGGCGCTGCCGAAGGTAATCCCGGAGGACAACTGCATCGGCTGGACTTGCGGCTGGGCGACGGAACCCAACGCGTTCTGCTATCTGGTGGCGGTGCTGTGTCCGGCGGGCACACCCGTGCCGGAAGGCTGCCAATACCGCGACGTCCCTGCGACAGAGGTGGCCGTTGGGCTCTGGGGCGAAGACATGGGCAAAGTCATCAAGCGCGCGAAAAAACAGGGCTACGATACGCACTATAACGACGGGGGCTGCTGCTGGAATTTCGAGCTTTATCTGGACGCGGAAACGAAAGCGCTGCCACACGGCAACCAAGAATGGCGCTGGGCGGTCCCGGTGCGCGAAGCGAAAAAACACAGGAAATGACATGATGTCCCCCCTCCCCGCAGGGTGCGGTATGCCGCAAGCAGCATACTCTCTCTGCGGGAGAGGGGGTTCTGCCGCCGGCAAGTTGTTTTTGGCGCGATTCCGTTGTTTTGACAACAAAAACAACAGGTCGCGCAAAAGAACAACAAATAACGGCAAAAAACAACAAAAGGAGCCTTGACCATGTGGATTCTATACGCGCTGCTTTCCGCGCTGTTCGCCGCGTTGACATCCATTCTCGCGAAATTGGGCATGCAACATATGGATTCAACCCTTGCCACCGCCATCCGGACAGTTGTCGTGCTGGTGATGGCCTGGGGCATCGTTTTTCTCACGGGCAAACAGCAGGGGATTCCGGATATCATCCGCAAAAGCTGGCTGTTCCTGGCGCTCTCCGGCGCGGCAACGGGACTGTCTTGGCTGTTCTATTTTAAAGCCCTACAAATCGGAGACGTTTCCAAGGTGGCGCCCATCGACAAATGCAGCGCGGTCATCTCCATGGTGCTGGCCTTCGCGTTTCTTGGCGAGAAGGTCAATGTCAAGAGCATCGTCGGCGGGCTGCTGATCACCGCTGGCGCGCTGGTGCTGACGCTCTAAGCCGCAGCGTCTCTAAAGGGATTTTCTTTGTCAGCCGCGCCGTACTGCCAAATTCCAGCGGAAAAGCCCTTGATAATTCCTAAGCGCCGTGGTATAATACGTTTGATCGGTGCTTGCCGGGCGATATATCTGCCGAAAGAATGGCCAGCGCCATATCAAAAATCAAAGGCGGCCTCGCTCCCGCCGAGTTATATTTTTGCCCGGAGGTCTTTTCATGAAAAAACTCCTCGCTTCCCTCCTCGCCCTCGCCCTGCTGCTGTCCCTCTTCGCCTGTACACCGTCTGCGGACGGACCCCTGACCGCTGACGCCTGGATCGCCAAAGGCGAAAAATACCTGCTCGACCTCGACTACGAGCAGGCCATTCTGGCCTTCGACGAGGTCATCAAAATCGACCCGAAAAATCCCCGCCCCTGGGAAGACAAGATCGTCGCCCAGGAGATGGACAACGACCACGACGGCGCGGCCCAGACCAACCAGCAGGCCCAGGAGCAAGTCCCGGACTTCCCGGTGATTCCCATTGATCCCGCCAATCCCGACCCGGCAGCAACCTTGCCGCCGATTTTAAAATGGCTCGAGGACCACGGCCTGCTCGATTTCCTGCAAAAGCTGCTCGCGCGGCTGGCCGAGCGCTGGCCGGAGATCGCGCTGTTCCAGACGGAGCTGGCGCGCGTGAAGGATCTGAAACCGCAAGCCAGCGGCGCGGCCGCGGAAAAAACGACCGAAGCCCCCAAGAAAAAATGGCTGCTGGAGCGAACGGACACTTATAATGCCGACGGAACCCTGACTTCCTATACCACATACCAATACGACGCGAACGGGAACCAAACCAGGTCTGATTATTATTTTTCTGACGGTAGCCATAACTACGAAACGTATCAGTACGATGCGGACGGAAAGCTAACCAGGTCTGATGATTATCCTTCTGATGGTAGCCATCACTACGGAACGTATCAGTACGACGCGGAAGGAAAGCTAACCAGGTCTGATGATTATCCTTCTGACGGTAGCCATTCCTACGGAACGTATCAGTACGATGCGGACGGAAACATCAACCGATGGGATAGTTACGATTCCAACGACAATCATGCCTACGGAACACGCCAGTACGATGCGGACGGAAAGCGAAGCAGGGATGATTATTATTCTTCTGATGGTTCTCATGAATATGCGACGTGCCAGTACGACGCGAACGGGAATATCAGCCGGCTAGATTCTTACGATGCCGACGGCAAACTTACCGGCTACACCCTCTATACCTACACCGAAGCCTGACGGGGCGCAAAAAATACCGGCAAAGACGAACTTTGCCGGCGAGATGCAAGACAGATGGATCCCTGAATCAGTTGAATGCGTCGAGGACGTTGCTGAGCGTCTTCATGGTCTTGTGCAGCGTTTTCTGCGCGGTTTTCTGGTAGCCCGGCTTCTGCATCGCGCCGCCCACCAGGCCCACCGCGCCGCCCACCGCCAAGCCGATTCCCAGACCCTTCACCAGCTGCGTCGCCTGCCATTTTGCCATTATGAGTGCCTCCTTTCGTCCCGTGCTTGACTGAACCTTGACTGAAATCAGTCGGCCCCCTTATCTTGCCCACGCCGGGCCAAAAAAACGGAGCCAAACGCATGGAAATTATTCCCTCTCCGATGTCCTCTCCTTGTGCACTTCACTTGGTGCTGGTGGAACCGGAAATTCCGCAGAACACCGGCAACATCGCCCGGACCTGCGCGGCCTTGGGCGCGCACCTGCACCTGGTGGAACCGCTGGGCTTCCGGGTGGACGACGCGAAGCTAAAGCGCGCCGGGCTGGATTACTGGCGCCTGATGGATATCACATATTATCGGGATTTGGATGATTTTTTCTCCCGAACGCCGGGGCCTTATTTCTATTTCACCACCAAAGGTGGTCGGGTTTTTTCGGATGTTGCCTATCCGTCGGCAGTATATTTTCTTTTTGGCAAGGAAACCGCCGGTCTGCCGGAACCGCTGCTGCTGGCACACCCCGAACGCGCGGTCCGGATCCCCATGATTTCCGCCGCCCGCAGCCTCAACCTTTCCAACGCGGCCGCGGTCGCGGCTTATGAGGTTTCCCGGCAGTGGGGATATCCGGGTCTGCTGGGAGAGAACGGATATCTTTGGGAGGAGAATGCACCACATGCGTGAATTTTTTTACCGGCTGTTTGCGCTGTCATTTTGCTTTTTTAGACTGTTTCCTCTGCAAAAAAACAAAGTCGTCCTCCTCCTGCCTCACCGGGCCGGCGGATCTCTGGACGTTCTGGAAAAAGCGCTGCGGCGGCGCGGCGGAATCCGGATTGTCCGGGTACCCGTCGCCGGTTTCGGCGATGGCGTCCGGGCAATGGCGCGGTTCTTCACCGCCCATGCCATGCATTTGGCGACGGCCCGCTGGGTATTCCTCAACGATAATTTCATGCCGATGGCTGACTTGCCGTTCTCCAAAAAGGCCGATATTGTGCAGCTTTGGCACGCGGAGGGCGCGCTGAAGACCCATGGGCTGAGCTTGGACCTCCCCGCTCGACTGCGCCGCCGGGTGGCGAAGGGTATGGCCCGATACACGGCGGTAATCTGCTCCTGCGAAGCGGTAATCCCCTACTACGCGGAAGCGTTTGGTTTGCCCCCGGCGCGAATTTTGCCGCTGGGATCCCCTCGGACTGATCTCCTCCTGTCGCCTGCCGACCCCGGCGCACGGGCCCGATTTGACGCAGCTCACCCGGACTGCGCGGGCAAACGACTGGTCCTCTATGCCCCCACATTCCGGGACAACCCCGCGGCGGACGCCCTGCTGCTGGAGCACTTCGACTTTCCCGCTTTTGGGGCGGCTTTTCCAGAAACCGTACTGTTGCTGCGATTGCATCCGCAGGTTCATGCGTCCCGGGACTCGGCCGACCTGCCCGGCGGCACAGTGGACGTGACAGAGGAAGAGGATTTGGCAGGACTGCTGCGGCTGGCCGACGCGCTGATCACCGATTATTCCTCTATCTGCCTCGACAGTGCATTTTTAGATGTTCCAACTTATTTTTACTGGTTTGACGGCGAGGATTATTTTCAAGGCAGGAATTTTTATGTCTCGCTATCAGAACTGGCGCCGGGGCCCATCGTTCGGGATTTTCCGGCGCTGCTGGCGGCCCTGCGCACCCCGGATGACGCCCGGGACCGGCGCCTGGCCTTCGCGGCGTTTCATTTGGGGCGCGTGGACGGCAAAGCGGCGGACCGGGTAACCGCACGTTTTTTGGGGGAATGAAAACCGGGGCAAAGCGCTGGCTCTGCCCCGGTTTTTAGGTATCCGGCGACTCCTGCGTGATCCAATAGCGCTGGAATATTTTTTCACCCTCTTGGCGCTCGTCTTCCAATACCCCGCCATTTTTCCGGATGGTTCGGGCCGAGCCAATGTTGTCTTTATCGCAAGTCACCAGCACCCGCAGGATGCCCCATTCCCGGCATTTCTCCAGGACCAAGCGCAACTGCTCCGCCGCGCAGCCCTTGCGGCGCTCCGAAGGCGCAACCGCATACCCGATTTGGCCGCCCCGGTGCAGCAGCGAATCGTTGAGCCGCCGGCGAACATTCACCGCGCCGAGGATCTTGTCCTCCCGCTCATCCATCAAAAACCAGGTTTGGGCAGGCACCCACCCGGCGGGCACCGTTGCTTCTGAAGAATAACGCCGGAGTTTGCGCAGGAAGGCGGCGTAGGTTTTATCCGCGCCGAGGCCCGGGATTTGGCGTTCGCCCGCAGCGAGGAATTCTTTACGGTAGCGGTACCAAAGCCGCCGGTGCCGCAGCGCTGGACGGACGAGATGCAGAGATATGGAGGGCATGCCAATCCTTCTTTCTGCCGTTCGACGATTTGCTTTTTATTATAGTAGAACGGAAATCGTTTGTCAAGATATTTTTCAAGGCGGGATCGGCCGCGAAATTTGAAAAAAACGCGGATGCAGACGCGTTCACATAAGGAGCAATCCAAGCCATGAGAACCACCGATATTTTTCCCCTTGGCGCGCTTGCTCTCGGCGCGGCCGGCCTGTTGTGTTTATTTCAATTTTTTTCCGCCAAGCGCCGCCATGTCCGCGTCAAGATACCCCACCTGTTCTTCGTGCGCTTTCTCGGGCTGTGGTACGCGGCGGCGGCTCTTACGCTGCTATTTAAGCTCGTCACCATCCGCTTTGCGCTGCTGGGCAGTCCCGATCCCCGTTGGTATTCCATCGGCAATCTTGTGCCGTTTCATACGATTGCCCAGTACGCCCGGCAGCGCAACTGGGTGCAGCTGGGCGGGAACGCCGCGGTGCTGTTTCCGCTGCCCTTGTTGCTGCGTTTTAATTTTCCAAAGATGAAATACAAGCGTGTGCTATGGATTGCCCTTTGCGCGGCGCTGCTCATTGAACCGGCGCAGTTTCTTGTCAACTTTGCGCTGCGCGCGTCCACCAATGTGATTGACATGGACGATTTGCTGCTCAACGCGGCCGGGTGCCTCTTGGGATTGCTGGCGCTGAAATTGCTGCAGCGGCTCCGGCCAAAGCGCGCGCCCTGATTTTTGGCCCGTCATTCTCCGGGCTAATTTTCCCTTGCACTTTTCCGCTGGCTGTGGTATACTTTTTTGGAATCCAACGGAATGCGGGGAACCGAAGATGACGTTACAAATCATGACTCTTGTGCTGGCCCTCACGGCGGCGGGCGGGGCGGCGCTGAGCTTTTTGGCGGTGCGGAGTCTCACCGCCCGGTTAGGAAGCCCTTCGGCGGAGCGGGAGGCGGCGGACAAACTGCGGGGGCAGGTCGCGGCGCTGGAAAAAGCCATGCATGTGCAGATGCAGACGCTGCGGGAAGACCTTGCGGCGGGTTTTGCTATGTCTCGCCGGGAGCAAGGCGAGCAGCAGTTCCAGTCCCGGGCGGAACAGCGGGAAGCCCTGCGGATGCTGCAACAGAGCAACGAACAAAAGCTGGAACAGATGCGGCACACGGTCGATGAACGGCTACAGACAACCCTGAACGCCCGGCTGGCGGAGTCGTTCAAATCCGTCAGCGAGCACCTGGAAAGCGTTCAGCGGGGGCTGGGCGAAATGAAAACCCTGGCCGCAGACGTCGGCGGCCTGAAGAAGGCGCTGACCAACGTTAAAATCAAGGGAACCTTCGGCGAAGTGCAGTTGGAGCGTATTCTGGAGCAGATGCTGCATCCCGGGCAATACGAGAAAAATGCCGCCACCAAGCGCGATTCTGCCGACCGGGTGGAATTTGCCCTGCGCCTTCCGGGACAGGAAGACGGCCGCTGCGTCTATCTTCCCATTGACTCCAAATTTCCAACAGAGGATTATGAGCGCCTGCTGACCGGGTACGAGCTGGGGGACAAGGAACAGATCGAGATCGGCCGCAAGGCGCTGGCGGACCGGCTGCGCAAGTGCGCGCGGGACATTGCGGCGAAATACCTCGACCCGCCGGACACCACTGACTTTGCCATTCTCTTCCTGCCGACAGAGGGCCTGTATGCCGAGGTGGTTCAAAACACGGCGCTGTTCGAGTCTCTCCAGCGGGAATTCCGTGTCACCGTAACCGGGCCGACGACACTGTCCGCCTTCCTCAACGCCTTGCAAATGGGATTCAAGACGCTGGCCATCGAGAAGCGCTCGGTCGAGGTCTGGCGGGTGCTGGGCGCAGTGAAAACAGAGTTCGAGACCTTCGCCGCCGCGCTGGAAAGCGCACAAAGCAAGCTCCGCGCCGCAGACAAGGAACTGGACAAACTCGTCGGCACCCGGACAAACGTCATGGCCCGCAAACTGCGGGAAGTGGAGCGGCTCCCGGCGGAGGAAGCGGCCGGGTTGCTGGAGTAAGCTGAAAAAAACAAAAAGGCGGGACGCCGGAGCGCCCTGCTTTTTTATGTTATGCTGAAAATTTCCGCACCGAAAGGCACGGGCTTTCTACATAAAATCGCCATGGAAATTCCCGCGCCGCCCCAGCGTAGTCGATGTTGATTCGAGGGGAAGTATGGATCTCCTCTGGCGGAACAGCATCTCCCTCTGTGAGGAACAACACGTCTCCCAGCAGGTCCGCACCATAGCAGCCGCGGTCCACCGCCATCGCCTGACAAAGTTTCCCCGGTCCGCCGCAGAGCGCCCAATCCGTCGGCGGCTTCGCCGGGGGAGGCCGGTGCGGCCGCTGCCGCCGCGCCGTCATCAGCGCCCGCCCTTCCAGCGGCTCCAGCGCCCGCAGCAGCACACAGTCCGGCTGTCCCGGCTCGTTGCAAGCGACGTTCAGACAGGCATACATCCCATAGATCAGATAGACGTAGGCGAAGCCGCCAGGGCCATAGAGAACCTCCGTGCGGGGGCTGCGGGGCTTGTAGCTGTGCGCCGCCGGGTCCGCGGGACCCAGGTACGCCTCCGTTTCCACGATCCGCCCCGCCGTCAGGCCCTCTTCCGTCCGCCGCCAAAGGACTTTTCCCAGCAGCGCCGGGGCAACGTCCAGAGCGGAGCGGTAGTAGAAGGCACGGGGAAGAGTCACGCCGGGGGAACGTGTGGGTGAATTCATGGCAGCCTCCCTGTGTTCATGATATCATATCAGCGCCAACCAGGCGCGAATCCCGCTCCAGACGCAGATTCCATTCGGACCGCGGGTCCGCTGGCTTCAGCTCCGTCAGAATAGTATTGTATTCCCTTTCCCCGCCCATGTCAATAGGGAATGTCATCATCCCGGCCGCCGGCCGGCCGCTGGGCATGGAGGGACGGGGGGCTTGGCCTTCCCAAGGAAAACCGGGAGACGGAGAGAAATCCCTCCGCCTCCCGGTTGCTCTCAATGGTCTCCCGTGATCCGCCCATCCTCCAGCTGTACAATTCGCTGGGCCTTCGAGGCAACGTGTTGGTCGTGGGTGATCATAATGATGGTTTTGCCCGCGCCGCTGTGCAGTTCCTGCATGAAACCCAGGACGTCTTCCCCGGTTTTTTTGTCCAGCGCGCCGGTGGGCTCGTCTGCCAGCAGCAGCGTCGGGTTGGTCACCAGCGCCCGGGCGATGGCCACCCGCTGGGCCTGACCGCCGGAAAGTTCCGCCGGTTTGCGTTTTAGCTTATCCCCCAGCCCCACCCGTTCCAGGGTGGCGGCGGCGTCCTGCTTGGCCTGCCCGTAGCTTTTTCCGGCCAGCAGCAGCGGCAGCGCCACATTATAGAGGACACTGTATTTGGCGATCAGGTTGTATTTTTGGAAGATAAACCCGATCTTCCGCCCCCGCAGCCGGGTCAGGGAGGCGTCATGGCTTTTCATGATATCCTGACCGTCCAGAAGATACTGTCCGCTGTCGGCCGTGTCCATCAGCCCGACAATGTTCATCAGGGTCGATTTTCCGGAGCCGGAGGCCCCGAGGATCGCGATGAATTCCCCTTCGTCAACATGCAGCGAGATATCGCTGAGCGCCCGGACGGCCCCATCGCCTTTGCCATAGGTCTTGCTGACTTCCCGCAGCGCAATGACGTTGTTCATAAAACCGCCTCCATTATTTCGTTGTTCGGCCAGTTATTCCGCCGGTCCGCCGGCGACCACCATCGCACCGCCGTCCGGGACCGGAAAGACCTGCGCGCCATCCGGGATCTGTCCCGGATCCGGCATGCCTCCCTCCCCAGGAACGCCGCCGCCCATGAACATGCCGCCGCCCACCCAGCCGCTCATATTGATGATCTGCACTTCCTGGATGGTTGTGCCGTCGGCCTGATAAACAACATTGACGGTGTTGCCGTTTTTGATGTCCCCGATATCCGCGTCCTTGGTCTTCAGCTCCCCGTCCGTGAAGGAGATGCTTTTAATGGGCGTACCGATGGGAATGATAACCTCTTTTTCCTCGCCGGTGTAGCGCATGTTATTGACGTCCACGGTGACCGGTTCGCCGTTTTCATCGGTTTGCGGCTCCCGAGGCGTGAAGTTCGGCCGGCTGACCGGCGCGCCGTTCTCGTCAGTCACCGCTTCCCAGTTGCCGCGGCTCATCCCTTCGGGCAGCGAGAATTGCGCGCCGTCGGGCAGGCTGCCGCCTTCGCCCCGCCAATTGCCGCCGGAGACGGGTTCCCCGTTCGCGCCGGAAGGCCGGTTGTTCATGCGGTCGGCAATCTCTTGGGCATTGAAGGATCCCCGGAGCACCTTCAGCGTCAGCTGGTTGCCGACGATATCGCCGACCTCGGCATACAGGGCGTTGGCGGCGGCGCCGGAAGCAGAGGGATCCTCCTTGCCGCCGTTCGCCGCGGCGAGTTTGCCGCAGCCCGCCAGCAGCGCGGCCCAAACCAGCAGCGCAGTCAGGCACAGGGCAATTTTTTTCGTTTTCATTGGGATCTTCCTTTCTGTCGGTCAATGATATTCATGCCGGAAATGATTTCCGGTTACTCCGCATTCAGCGCTTCGATGGGCTTGAGGCGCGAGGCCTTCCAGGCCGGATAGAACCCGAAGAAAATCCCCGTTACCGCCGAAAAACAGAACCCGAGGATCAGGCCGTAAGCCGAGGCGGCATAGCTGATGCTGAAAAATTCGAGCAGCTTCGGCGCAACGAAGCTCAGGCCCATCCCCAGGAACCCGCCCATGACGCTGATGAATATGGCTTCCAGCAGGAATTCCATCAAGATCGCGGCCCGGCTGGCCCCAATGCTTTTGAGAATCCCGATTTCCCGCACCCGCTCGTTGACGGAGACCATCAGCACGTTCATGATCCCGATCCCAGACACCACCAGCACGATGGCTGCCACGGCAATCAGCAGCGTAGACATGGTGTTTGCTGTTTGCAGCGCGGAGGACAGGGTGCTGCCCGCGTCGGCGACGGTATACATGCTGTCGCTCTGGACAATGCCGTAAATATAATCCTTGATTTCCTCGACGGCCAGATTGACGGAATCAATGTCGGTTGCCAGCACCACATAAGACGCGCTGCCTGCGCCTCCGGGGGCCATCCGCGCGCCCGCTGCGGTGGAACCGCCGGTGGTATACTTCACCGCCACGTCATAAGGGACATAAACCATATCGTCCGGCGAGGTGCTGGCCTCGCTCCGGCCGCTCCCGGAACTCAGGCCCGCGCTGCCGCCGACGCGCGCCAGCACCCCTTCCACTGTAAAGGACAATCCCTTGAGTTTCACCGTTTCGCCGACGCAGCTTTCCCAGTCGTCGCCGAACATCTCGGCCGCCAGGTTATAGCCCAGGATACAGACCTTGCGCCGGGCGGCGCCGTCGTCGTCGGTGAAGTAGTCTCCCAGCGCCAGGTCAGCGTGCGTAATCTCCTGATATGCCTCGTTGACGCCCAGCACCGTAACGGTTTTGCTTGTTTGCCCATAGGCGACCGTCGTGGAGGTGGAAACGCTGATCCCAACGCTCTTGATGTGCTCCAGCGTTTCCATGTCCAGCGCCTGCTGTTTCGATAGGGTCGATTGGGACGAAGTTGCCCCGCCGCGGAACATCTGCATGCCGCCCGCCCGGGAAATGGTGATGGTTTCCACTGAAAGGCGCTTGTATTGCTCCGAAACGCTGTCTTCCCCCGCCTTGCCGATGCCCACCACCATGATAATGGTGAATGAACCAATGATGATGCCGAGGCTTGTGAGCAGAACACGGAATTTATTGGCCCCGACGCTGTAGAACACGCTGCGCAGCAGCTCCGTCAGCCTCATGCGGTTTTCACCGTCCCTACCGCCACCGTATCGCCCTCCGCCAGGCCCGAAAGCACCTCGCTCTCTGTGCCGTTGGTCAGACCGCAGCTGACCTCCCGTTTCTCGTAGCCAGACTTGACGACAACGTTGACATACTGCTTCCCGTCCTCCAGGAATACCGCTTTATTCGGGACCAAGAGGACGTCTTTGTGCTCCAGCCGGACGAAGGTCAGCAGCGCGGCCATTCCGTCCTTAATGACGGAATCGGCCTGGTCCAGCTTCACGGTCACGGTATACGTGGTAATCCCGGAAGAATCCGTGCTGGGCAGGGAGGACACGGTCAGCACACTGCCGGAAAAGCTCTCTTCGCCGATGCTGTCGATTTGCACGCGGACGACCTGTCCGGCCTCGACGCCGACAATGTCTCCTTCCGTGATGTTCGCTGTCAGATAAATGGCCGACAGGTCGCACACCGTCACGACGGCGGAACTGCTGCCAGAGGTGCCGAAAACCGCCATGCCGCCAGCAGGATTGCTGGAAGCGCTCACCTTTTCGCCCTCTTTTTTGCTGACGTTGATCACAGCGCCGTCCAGGGGCGCGGTGATTTTGGTCTTCTCCAGCCGGTTTTTCGCCTCCTGGAGCGCCAGTTCCGCATCTTTAACGGCGGAAGCGGCATTGCTCACGGCAGTGGACCCTTTTTCGGCCTGTGCGTAACTTTCCAGCTGCAAATTATAAGCCGCCTGATCTTTGGAAAGCGTTGCGGTGAAGTCCTTCTTGGCCTTTTCCAGGTTCTTTTCCGCCTTGGTCAGGGCGTTTTGCGCATCGGTGACATTTTGCTGGGCCGTTGCGAGGGCGTCGTTCGCTTTTTTGGCGGCCTCGGTTTTCGCCAGGGCGATGTCCTCTTTGAGCCGCTGGAGAGACTGCACCGCGCTGTCGTAATTTTTTTGCGCCGTCTCCAGCTTGGCGCTGGCGTCCTTGGCGGCCTGGGTTTTGGCGCTGGCCATATCTTCCTTCAGCCGGGTCAGCTTGGTCTGCGCGGTATCCAGCGCTTTTTGTGCCGCTGAGACGGCCGTGCTGTCCCCTTCCGCTTTGGCGGTGGCCAGAGCCTTTGTCTTTTCGGTGACGTCCGCCGCCGCGTCGTCAATCTGCCGCTGGTAGCTGGTCGCGTCGAACGGATTGCGGGCGGTGGCGGTCGCGTCCGAAAGCTCTTTGAGCCGCGCGGCCAAGGTGGCGTTGGCGTCGGCCAGCTGCCGGTCGGAAGCCAGGGAGTCGTACGGGTTCTTTGCCGTCTTTTCCGCTTCCGCCAATTCCGTCTTCCGCTTCTCCAGGGTGCGCTTCGCTTCTGTTACGGCGTTGTCGTAATCGAAGCTGTCGAACCCGGAACTCAAGTTGGTCTTGGCGTTTTGCAGGCTTTGCTGGTCGCTCTTGAGGTTGTGGGAATAGGACCAGAGCGCGTCGGCGTAGTTGGTCTGGGCCTTGTCGAGGGTGTTTTGGGCGGTTTCGATGGCCAGCTGATAATCGGAATCATCCAGCTCCACGAGCAAATCGCCTTTCTTCACCGTGTCGCCTGCCGCGACATGCAGTTTGTTGACGGTGCCTTCCACCTCAAAATTGAGGTTCGTCACCGGCAGGGCGACGGTCCCGTCCGCCGTCAGACCAACGACGAGGTCTCCTTTGGCGACCTGCTTCGTCGCGGCACTGCCGCTGGCAGCTTGGTTTTTCTCCTCGCCGCAGCCCGCCAGCGGCAGAATCAGGGAAAGCAGCAGGGCCGCGGCGGCGGCGGCCCGCCTCGTTTTGCATGGTTTCATCAGAATGACAACCTCCCTAAAGCATTTTTTACACCTGGGATCTGCCAATAGGATACCAGACGAACATTGCAGTTTGCTTGGAAGGCGATGTATACTTTGTGAAAGTTAGGTGAAAAATGCATGCCCATATGCAGCCTAAGGCCTGCCCGGCAGAACAAAAAACGCCGCCGCAGAGGGAACCGCGGGTGCGGCTGTCCTCCACGACGGCTCGGTGGTCCAATATTTTCTATCCGCGCAGGCAGTCCACCGCCGCCCGCTCAATCCCCAGCCCGGCCCGGTAGCGCTCCAAAAATGTTTCGAAGCCCGCCATGTCGGCGGGAGCCGGAGCAACGGTTCTTCCGTGCTCCGCCGCAAAGACCCGCCGCGCGAGGTAGTCCTCCAGTGGCTCGTCCCCCTCCCGGCGCAACAGAAAAGCCGCCAGCAGGGCAATGCCCCAGGCCCCGCCCTCTCCCGCTGTTTCCATGACGGCCACGGGGGTCCGCAACGCCGCCGCCATCAGCGTCTGTCCGGCGCTGCCCGCCTTGAACAGCCCGCCGTGCCCCAGCAGGCGATCCAGCCGCATGCCGTCTGCGGTGAGGATATCCATGCCAATGCGCAGGGACGCCATGGCTGAGAAGAGCAGACAGCGGCAGAAATTCGGCAGCGTCAGGCGGCTCTCCGGCAACCGGCAGAAGAGGGGGCGCCCGGCCTCCAGCCCAGTGATATGCTCGCCGCCATAATAATTGTATGCCAGCAGCCCCCCGGCGTCGGCCTCGCCGGCCAAAGCGCTGCGGTAGAAAAGCGCATACGTCACCTCGGGGGAGGCGCCGCTCGCTTCCCGCAGCAACCCTGCCCAGGCGTCAATATCCGTCGTGCAGTTATTGCAGTGCACCATGGCCACGGGGCGGCCCGCCGGGGTGGCAACGATGTCGATTTCCGAATGGACACGCGGGAGCGGCTGTTCCAGCACCGCCATGGCAAAAATGCTCGTTCCCGCCGAAATATTGCCTGTCCGCGCGGCCACGCTGTTGGTGGCAACCATGCCGGTTCCCGCATCGCCTTCCGGCGGGCAAAGCGGGAGGCCGGCGGACAGATTCCCGCCCAGCAACGCAGCGCCCTCCCGCGTCAGGCAACCCGCAGGTTCTCCCGCCGTGAGCACCCGGGGCAAAACGTCCCGCAGCCGCCAGCGGATTCCTTTGGCCGCCAGCAGCGCGTCGAACTGCGCCAGCATGCCCGGATGGTAGTCGCCGCCGTCCACGGGGAACATTCCCGAAGCGTCTCCGATCCCCAGAACCGTTTCCCCCGTCAGCCGCCAGTGGACGTACCCGGCCAGGGTGGTGAGATAGGCGACATTCTGCACGTGCGCTTCTCCGTTCAAAATAGCCTGATAAAGATGGGCAACGCTCCAGCGCTGGGGAATGTTGAAGCCGAACAGGGCGGAGAGTTCCCCGGCCGCCTGTCCCGTGCAGGTGTTGCGCCAGGTCCGGAACGGCGCCAGCAGCCGACCGTCCCGATCGAACGCCAAATACCCGTGCATCATTGCCGAAATCCCCAGAACATCGGGGCCCGGCGCGGCATCCAGCCCCGCCAGCGCGTCCTGCAATCCCGTCCAGACGTCCTCCAAATGATAGGTCCACACTCCGTCTTCCAGCCGGTTTTCCCATCCGTGGGAACCGGACCAGACAGGCCTGTGGCTGCCGTCCACCAAAACCGCCTTGATCCGCGTCGATCCCAATTCCACTCCAAGCGCTCGCATGCGATCTCCTCCTTCGTGCTGCATCGGTTTCCTGTCCTCAGTATACAGGATGACGGGAAGGTTGTCAAGCGGACAAAGGGCGGCGGCCGAAAAAAGGCGGCGCGGCCGCAACAGTCTTCCTTGCGTTTCCGCCGGAATTGGGGACGTTTTGGGAACGGCTGCGGCTATGATTCCTCTGTCAAACCCAAGGCAAGGTCAAACGACAAAAACCAACCGCAGCAACAAGCCGCCGCGGTTGGTTTTTTGTCATTGACTATGGGGTGCGTCACAGCTCCTCCCAATAGGCAAACGAGGCCGCGCCGCCGTCAACGAACCCTTCTACGATCCCGGCATCGCATAGCAGTTCCGTGCCCGGTTCGCTTTCCCGCAGTAAATGCCGTGCCTCTTCCACGGGATACAGCGTCAGCCGCCCGTCGTCTTGGCACCTCACTTCGCGCGGGACGGTCAGCGCCCCGTTATACGCTGCGCCGGGGTCTGGCCGGATGGACCAGGAATACAGCCACGCGATCAGAATGCGGCGGCCGCGGTCATCCAGAAAGGTTTGCGGCGCATAGAAATGCGGCCCGGCCTCCGGCATATACTCTTCCTTCGGCGTAAAGGTTTGCCCGTCGAAATCACCCATGACGAATACCGCGCTGTGGCTGGCGCGGCCCATCCGCGAAAACAGCAGCACATACCCGTCGTTCAGCGGGAAAAAGTCGGGACACTCCAGCACGGCGCCGTGCGCCCCGTTTTGATAAAGCACACCGGCGTCATTCCAATGCAGCAAATCCGTCGAAGTATACCGCAGTATTTTGCCGACGCCGTCTTTGCCGGAGCCCAGCACCATGTGCCAGGTATCTCCTATTTTCGTCACCTTCGGATCGCGAAAATCACCGCTGCCCTCTGCCGGGAAAGCACGGATCACCGGGTTGCGCTCATATTTCTCAAAATGAATCCCATCGGCGCTGACGGCGACGGAGACCGTCTGCCCCAGGTTATGCGAGACGGAAGTATAGAACAGCCACAGCATGCCGTCCTTTTCCGCCGCGCTGCCCGACCAGCAGCCGCCGTTGTCTTCGTACCACTGGTCCGGCGTGAGGGCGAGGGGCAATTCGTCCCAGTACAGCAGGTCTTCGCTCACGGCATGGCCCCAGTGCATCGGCCCCCACACAGCCGCGTGCGGGTTGTGCTGGAAAAATACGTGCGTTTTTCCCTGAAACCGGATCAGCCCGTTGGGATCGTTCATCCAGCCTTTCCGCGGGGTGAAATGATACCTGGGGCGAGCGCGCTGCATGGCAAAACCCTCTCTCTTCTGTCCCTTGGCTTCTCGTCCCCTCGCGGACAAACCATTTCTCGCACCCCGTCCAAGCCTTGACTCGGTTCGGAACCATCGTTTTGTCGCCGTCGGCGGCTTCCGGGGGAAACGCTATCCGCGTACGCTTGCCGTCAGCGCCGCGAAAGCATCGACCAGCCGTTCGCCGCCGAGGGTGCTGGCAGCATTCACTTCCTCATTGCCGAACTGGACGAAAGGATGCACATCGTTTTTCAGCAGGTTGTATCCGCAGTGGTCGTTGGTCAGCCCGAAGACAATCAGCTTCCGTCCCGCGGGGACGTCGTCCTTCATCGGTGTGAAGGCCCAGTCCTCCCCCTTCCAAGCTTGCGCCGCCGTCAAACCGCCGCCGAAGGCCAGGGCCGGTTCTGTCTCGCCGGGGCAAATGGCAATCGACAGCTGGTCCCCCAGTTCCAGGTATCCGACCTCCGTAATCAGGTCCAGCTTTGTCCCCAGCAGGTTCGCGCGGGAGACCGTCGCTTCCACCGCGCCGAGCTTGAAAAACAGCAGGTGTAAGGGATTGTCGATGGGCATGGCATATTCTTTGTGCGCAATATTCAGCAGCGGCGTTACCGGTGTATCCTGGATCCCGGCCAGCAAGCCGCCCAGCGCTTCGCCGTAGAGCCTCAGCTTCTCCAGCGCCGTCTGATCCGGCTGGTCGATGGGGCTGGTATCCAGGGTAATCGCCAATTGCGCGCCCTGAATCAACAGAAAATTGGCGTTTGGTCCGGCGGGGTCGCTGATCACCTGTTCCATGTAATACGGGTAATCCCCCGTCAGCTCCCGACCGGCCGCGCCGTTGCCGGTGCAGTGAATGGCCAGGTTCGCTATCCAGGTTTCCCGGGGGGCAGGATCCTGCGCCGTCGGATCGGGGGTAAAACGCAGGCGGTGCAGATCCGAGTCAAAGACCAAGGGCTCCCGCTTGTCCCGGATGTATTCGGTCATATCCGCCGCGCCGTACGACAGTGTGCCGGGTTTCATGTCGGCCACCGCCGCCTTGACGGCGTCCGTCACCGTGGTATACAGATGCTGCATAAACCCGGGATTCTTGCCGCTGTATGGCTGGAACAGCCCCGTGACATTGGCGACGGGGTTGAGGAATACCATCGGCAGGATCGGCCCGTTCATGCCCAGGGTGTCAATCTCGCTGTGCTGGTGCAGGACCGAAACGTTGATGCTGACAATATTGTGGGTCTTGACGTAGTCGTTTTCCGCCAGCTTCGCCCGCACCCTGCGCACGTCGGCGCTGGTGATCCCAAAGCCGTCGATCACCGCGAAAATCACCGTTCCCCGTGTGCCGCCGTCGCTGAGGGCGACCACCCGGACCAATTGATTGTCGATCAGTTCCGTCGGCGTTTTGGCGTCAATGACCGGCGTTTGCCCCGGGCCAACCAGCCCGCCGCCGACGTAATGCTTGCCGTCGAAAATATCGTCTGTCAGCAGCGGGGCCCGGGCGTAGCCCAGGTTCCAGCGGGCGCCGGCCTCCGGCGCGCTGCGGAAACCGTCCTGTCCCGGATAAAAATCCGGGCTTTGCTCATACTTGCAGACGGGCTTGCCCGGAATCAGCATACGGATGAGGTTGATCAGCCCGACGGCAGCCCAGTCCGCGACGCTGTAGAGCGTACGGTCCGTGGCGCTCGGCGCGACGGCGGCTCCGTCCGCCGCGAGGACGCTTGCCCCGCCGCTTCCCAGCAGCAGGCAAACGCACAGCAGCAGCGCCAACGGTCTCTTTGCTTTTTTCATCAAATATCAAGACCTTTCCTGTCAAAATGCCCCAAAATACTTTGCGTTTAAAATCGCCCGACGATTACACCAAATGTAACGGCAGTTCCATGCCCCGGTATACAGGCGGCTTTAGTTCTTCCGTTCCCCGATGTCATGCCAGTCCAAGATCTCCGCGCGGCCGTTCCCGCCTTCCAGTTCCAGGATAATCAGCTCGTTCTCTGCCTCCCCCCGGAGCCAGACGCCTGGCAGGTACAAAGACTTCTGCGGACCGATGGCCCAGTACCGGCCCAAGTTCCGCCCATTGACGAAAACGACGCCTTTGGTGAATCCGGGCAGATGGACAAAACAGTCTGTCCGCGCCGCCCGGAAGGTTCCCCGCAGGAACCGGGGCCGCGCGGGATCCGCCGCCTGTCCTACCGGCGAAAACCGCAGCTTTCCCAGGTCCTCCAGCGGGATGGGATACATCTCGAAATGAGACAGCAGCTGGTTATTGATCCGGATTTGCCTCGCGCCCTTGCGGTCCAGCAGGCTGGGGCCGTAGTTCACCCGCCCCATCGCCTCCACCAGCACGTCGATCCGCCCGCCTTCCGGCAGGATTCCCAGGTCTATATGGCTGCCTGGAGGATCGTTTCGATCCAGCCGGCCCTTGTATGCGCCGTCCAGAAACACGCCGGCCCGGTCCGCCAGCCCGTCGATATATAAATCGCACTGTTCCTGTTCCCCGGTCAGTTCATGCCGGTAGAGGATCAGCCCGGCGGTTTGCCCCAAAGCTTCCATCGTTTCCGGCCAGACGCCGCTTCGTTTCTCCCCCAATGCGTCCAGCTGGTCCAGGAGGTCCGCTTCCTCTGTCATCGCGACAGGGCCGACGCTTTGCAGCGGCGGATCCGCGGGAACAGGATACTCCTCTTCCGCCAGTCCCTGCGTCTCCAGCAGCAGACGGCGGACGGCCTGGTATTTGGGCGTGACCGCGCCCCATTCCGTCAGCAGCGCATCATCGTCATAGCTGGTGATGGCGGGCTCGTATTTGTCGTAGCAGTTGGCCCCGGCGGTAAACCCGAAGTTGGTCCCCCCGTGGAACATATACAGATTGATGTGTCCGCCCTGATCCAGAACTTCCCGGACGGCCTGCGCCGCCTCCTGCGACTCCCGGGCATGGTGTTCTTCGCCCCAATGGTCAAACCAGCCGTTCCAGAATTCGCAGCAAACGTCTGGTCCGTCCGGCTGCACTTTCCGCAGCGCGGCGAAGTTTTTCAGCGCGTCGGAACCGAAATTGACCGTTTTGAATACGTCCGGCAGCGTCCCGCCGCTCAGCATATTTTCCCAGCCCCCGTCGGACGTGAAAAGCAATGCGTTAATCCCCTCTTGCCGCAGCAAGTCCCGCAGGAACGCGAGGTATTGTTTGTCGTTGCCGTAGCTGCCATATTCGTTTTCCACCTGCACGGCCAGCACGTTCCCGCCCCGGGAAACCTGACAAGGCGCGAGCTCCGCCAGCAGCCGCCGGTAGAACCCCCGCACCCGCTCCAGATAGGGTTCGTAGCAGCAACGCACCCGCAGCGCCGGATCCGCCAGCAGCCAGGCCGGCAGTCCCCCAAAATCCCATTCCGCGCAGATATAAGGACCCGGCCGAACGATGGCATACAGTCCCAATTCCTGCGCCAGACGCAGGAACGCCGCTAGGTCCAGGCCGCCGGAAAAGTCGAAGACGCCGGGCCTGGGTTCGTGGAGATTCCAGCTGACATACGTTTCTACCGTATTCAATCCGCAGGCCCGCAGTTTCCGCAGCCGGTCTTCCCAGTATTCCGGCGGTGTGCGGAAGTAATGCACTGCCCCGGACAGCAGCCGGAACGGGGTTCCGTCCAGTCGAAATTCTCCCTCTTGAACAAAAAATTGTGCCATGCCCCGCCGCCTTTCTCATGAAATGGACGGATACAGCATAGCACAACGCAGGAGAAAATGCAACCATTATTTTATGGGCAGTCGTTGTAGAGATCAGGGCCCCGGCGAATCACGCTTCTTTTTTCACCTGATAAACCGCGTCCAGCACATACCAGTTCTGCGGAAAAGAATGGTTGACTGCCCAGTAGCTGACGCCGCCCAGACGATACTGCCGGACCAGCTCCAGTTTCGCCAGGATGCTGCGCGCGTCTTCGAACCAGACAACGTGCTGTTTTCCGGCAGCGTCAAAATAATGGAAATAGGGCGTTTGGGCTGCTTCGTCGAACTTGATCTGCGCCCCTTGCCGGGCGGCGAGGAGAATGGCTTCGGGATGGTAAACCAGCTTGGCTTTGGTGCCTTCGGCATAGGGCAGCGTCCAGTCGTAGGCATAGTTCGGGATCCCCAGGAGGATTTTTTCCCGCGGAATCTCCCGGACGGCGTAGTCCACTACCCTGCGGACTTCCTGGAGCGGGGCGACGGCCATCGGCGGTCCGCTGACGTAGCCCCAGTCGTAGGTCATGAGGATCACGTAATCGTCGTAGCGGCCGTGCTCGGCGTAGTCGTGCCCCTCAAAAAGCAAGCCCGGCTGGTTGGCGGAGGTTTTGGCCGCCAAGGCGGCGCTGAGGACGAATCCCTCGTCGTGGAGCCGGGCGCGGGCCTTGGCCAGCAGGCAATTGTAGGCGTCACGGTCCGACGCGCGGACATATTCCAAATCCAGATCCAGCCCGGTATACCCCCGCGCTTTCATGAGGGCAATGGCCTGGTCGAGGAATGTATTCTGCGCCGCCGGATTCTGGAGCACGGCGGTGGCGATACCGGTCTGGAATCCCGCATCCTCCCGGAGATTGGCAATAACCATGTGGGGCTGCACACTGTATTCCCGGCAGAGCGCAATGACCCGCTGATCGTCCATCGGAATCAGACTGCCGTCGGGCTGGAGGTTCGCGGAAAAAACACTGAGGAAGGTCAGGTGGGGCAGGGCTTCCCGCAGGACCTCCGAGCGGGTGGACGGATAGGCGTAACCGTTGACGACGATGTCACCCCATTTCACCCAGGGAATCTGGAGCACCTGGCCGATCTGGAGGTTATTGGGGTTGACAATCTGCGGGTTGGCCAGCAGCAGCGCGTCGAGGCTGATTCCGTAGCGCTGGGCGATGCGGTAAAGCGTGTCTCCGGCCACAACTGTGTGGCTCCTCGCCGTCTGCGGAATGATCAGCGGCTGGCCGATAATCAGGCTGTTGGGGTTGGTGAGGACGTTGGCGCTGATGATGGCGGCGGCGGAAACGCCGTACTGCTGGGCGATCTTATATACGGTGTCGCCGGGGCGGACAGTGTGGATGAACAAGGGGCATCACGCCTTTCCCTGGGATCTCTGTGGTGCTAGCATCCTATGCAGCCAGGAGGAGAAATATGAAGGAAAGTTCAGACTTCCGCCGCCAGCCGGACGCCTTTCCTCCTTCGCCGCCGCCGGTCCAGCGCCGCCGCCATTTTTTCAACTTCCATCACCGCGAGCGGCATCAGCGAGAGCGCGGCGACGGTCAGCCATTGCAGAGCGCTCAGCGGGACGGCGCCGAAGACCACCGCCAGCGGCGGAATGCTTACCACCGCCAGCTGGAGCCCGACGCACAGGAGATTGGCAAAATTCATCCGGGGATTGGAGAATGGGCCGATGGCCAGCAGCGAGCGGGGGGAACGCATGTTATTGGCGTGCGCGATTTCCACAAAGCTCAGTACGCAGAACGCCATGGTCCGGCCCAGGGGGATATCATCCGGTCCGCCCAGAACCCGGCGGCCCAGCACGAAAGCCAGCAGCGTCACCGCGCCCATCAGCAGGCCTTCCAGCGCCATGTGAACCCCCAGCGCGCCGCTGAAGAAGCTCTGCTTGACGGACTTTGGCGGACGCTCCATGATGTGTTTATCCAGTTCCTCCGTCCCCAAGGCAATGGCCGGAGCGGAGTCGGTGACGACGTTGACCCAAAGCAGCTGAATGGGCAGCAGCGGCACCGGAAAACGCAGGAGCGAAGCGAAAAATACCGCCACGATTTCTCCGATGTTGGAACTGATCAGGAAGTGCACGGCCTTTTTAATGTTATCGTAAATACCCCTGCCCTGGGCCACGGCGCCGACGATGGTGGCAAAGTTGTCGTCGGTGAGGATCATATCCGCCGCGCCTTTGGCGACTTCCGTGCCGCTGCGGCCCATGGCGCAGCCGATGTCCGCCGCCTTGAGGGCCGGGGCGTCGTTGACCCCGTCGCCGGTCATGGCCACAACGTGCCCCTGCTCGCGCAGCGCCTTGACGATGCGCATTTTATGTTCCGGCGTAACGCGGGCGAAAACCCGGCATGTATCCAGCTTCTCCTTCAGCGCGCCGTCGTCCAGCCGGTCCAGCTGCGCTCCTGTCAGGCTCCCCCGGGTATCCCCCGCTTCCAGGATGCCCAGTTCCCGGGCGACGGCGTTGGCCGTCACGATATGGTCCCCGGTGATCATGATGGGAACGATGCCAGCCTTTTTGCAGGTGCGCACTGCCGCCTTGGCTTCCCTCCGGGGCGGGTCACTCATCCCAATCAGCCCGCAGAAGGTCAGGTTATCCTCCGGCGCGAGGTTCGATTTTGTGTGCTCCGGGACTTCGCTGACCGCCACGGCGATCACCCGCAGGGCCCGGGAAGCCATCGCCTCGTTTTGGGCTAAAATTTGCTGGCGCAGACGATCATCCATCGGGACCAGCCTCCCCTGCCGCTCCGCCGAAGAACAGCGGACCAGCAGCACATCCGGCGCGCCCTTGACGATCAGCTTCCGCCCCTCCGGGAACCGGCAGACCACGCTCATCCGCTTGCGCTTGGCGTCGAACGGCTGTTCAAAAGAACGGGGGAAACTTTCCCTGTCCCGCATCACCGGAATGCGCTGCTCCGCCGCCGCGCCGACGATGGCGGTTTCCGTCGGCTCCCCGGTGAGGACCGGCCGACGGCCGGAACCTTGAACGGAGGCGTTGCAGCAAAGCGCGGCGAGCTGAAGCACCCGCCGGGCTTCCGCTTCACTGAGGGGCCGTGTGCCGTCGGCGGTGGTCATCTGGGTGACGGTCATCTTGTTTTGGGTGAGGGTACCGGTTTTGTCGGAACAAATCACCGTAGCGCAGCCGAGGGTCTCGACGGCGGGGAGCCGCCGGACGATGGCATTTTGTTTGGCCATGCGCTGGACGCCCAGGGACAGCACCACCGTCACCATCGCGGGCAGCCCTTCCGGAATGGCCGCCACGGCCAGGCTGACGGAGAGCAGGAAACTGTCCAGCAGCGGAACATGCTGGAGCAGGCCCAGGGCAAACACCGCGCCGCAGATCAGCACCGCGCCGGTCCCGAGCTGTTTTCCAACCTTCTCCAGCCGCTGCTGGAGGGGCGTCTGCGGCGCGGTCTCCCGATTCAGCAGACCGGCGATTTTCCCCACGTGGGTATCCATCCCCGTCGCGGTAACGACAGCCCTGCCGTGTCCGGTCAGGACCACAGCGGAGGACAAAAGCATATTGCGCCGGTCGGCGGGAGCCGTGCCCGCCGGAAAAACCGCGTCAGCCTCTTTCTTGGCCGGCGTGGATTCCCCTGTCAGGGCGCTTTCCTGGCAGCTGAGCTGGACCGCCTCGAGTAGCCGCGCGTCCGCCGGGACCAAATCGCCCGTTTCCAGGAAAATCACGTCCCCGGGCACCACTTGCACCGCCGGGATCCGCAGCCGCTTTCCGCCGCGCAGAACTTCCGCCGCCGGGGCGGAGAGCTTCTCCAGCGCTTCCAGCGACCGTTCCGCGCGATTCTCCTGGATTACGCCGGTGATGGCGTTGACCACCACAATGCCTACGATGATCAGCGCGTCGAGGTATTCGCCGGAGCCGTCCAGCAGCGCGGTCACCGCAGAAATTCCGGCGGCAACCAGCAGTGCGATCACCATGAAATCCTTGAACTGAGCCAGAAACCGCAGCAGGAGATTGCTGCGCTTTTTCTGTTCGAGCTGGTTTTGGCCCTCTTTTTCCAGCCGCCGGGCGGCTTCGGCGGCTGGCAGGCCCTGCGAGGGATCGGAAGAGAGCCTGCGCAGCGTTTCCCCGCCGCTGATGCTGTGCCATTCCATAGATGGTCATCCGTCCTCTCCGGTTTTGTCCGTTCATGTATACAACGGGAGCCAGAAAATTATTACAGCGTTCAAAAATCCGGCTTCCCGCATAATATCTGCAAAATAGGGCTTGTAAATCCGGGCGCTATTGTGTATAATAAATAATTAGGATAATAGGGGGTGAGCGCCTGTGATCGACTTGCACTGCCATATTCTTCCCGGGATTGACGACGGCGCGGATTCTCTTCAGACGGCGCTGGACATGGCCCGCATTGCGTTGGACAACGGGATCACCGCCGCCGCCGCCACCTCCCATTTGGGGTACCCGTCCGAGCTGTGGGCGTTCTGCCGCCGGCGGGACCAGCGGCTGGAGCGGCTGCGGGAAGCACTGGCCAAGGCGGGACTGCCGCTGGAGCTTTATCCCGGCGCGGAAATTTACGTTGACGACGATCTGTTCTTTGCCCCGCGCCTGACGCCCGCCGCCCTGAACGGCAGCCGGTTTCTGCTGGTGGAATTCACGTTCGGCGTCCTAACGTACACCCAGCTGCGGCGGTATCTGGCCGAGCTGCGGGAGCGGGAGGCGCGGCCCATCATCGCTCACCCGGAACGGCTGCTGTGCTTCCGCCGCAACCCGAGCTGGATCAATGAACTGCGGGAGGAAGGCATCTTATTCCAGATCAATGCCGCCAGTCTCGCCGGTTACGGTAACCGGGACGAACATCGTCTGGCGGCGCAGATGGCGGTCAGTCAGGTGGCTGATTTCCTCGCGACAGACGCCCACGACCCGGTCCGCCGCCCGCCGAACTTCGCGGCGCTGCGCCGACGCTTTCCTGCCGCGCTGGACGAGGACCAGATCCGCTACATGACCGAGACAGCTCCTGCGGCGGTGCTGGCAGACGAACTGCCGCCGAAGCGGGCATGGGACGAACTGATTTGGTAAGCAAACCGGGCGGGAACCGATGAGACGAACGGTAAAATTAGGATCCGTTTTTGGGGAACGCGACGAGAAGGGATGGAGGCAAACATGCAAGAACAAAACTATTATCATGACGGAATGATGGGCGGGCTGCCGAATATGCGGCTGCAAATCGACGTTGGGCGGCTGCTCCGCGCGGTGCTGCGCAGGTTATGGATGATCCTGCTGGTCGGGGCGGTGCTGGGCAGCGCGCTCTACTTCCAGGCAAAGACCAACGTCTACACCATCTACCGGACCACTACAACGCTGGCGTTCACCAAGGTCTCCTATGTAGAGCAGACGGAGATGCTGGACGACGGAAGCAAGCGCATCGTCAGCGTCCCGGTCAAAGCATACTATTCCACTGCGGAGCCGGAGCGGCTTTCGCAGCTGATGCACAGCGACGCGCTCGTTGCCCGGATGATGGAAGCCCTGAACAATAAATACCCGGAAGATCCGCTGCGCGCCTCCATCTCCATTGCGGAGGTCGCGAACGTCAAGGGATTCTTCGTCCTAACTGTAGAAAACGCAGACGCCTCGTTCTGCAACGAAGTGCTTGAAAAATTGGTGGTCGTCTATCCGGACTATCTGCGCCGCTTCGAATCGACGCTGGGCGTTGAAATCATCAACAGCCCCAAGCCCGCCCAGGTGGCCGTTAACAGCGACAATTCCAATCAGATGGCCATGCTGGGGTTCCTGGCGGGCAGCGGGGCGGTGACTGTGCTGATCTGTGTGCTGGAGCTGATGAAAAACACCATTCGCAGTGCCGGGGATATTCGCAGCAAAACCAGCGAAAAGCTGCTGGGGATGGTCCCGTATATAGTTCCCCGCGGGCGGAAGCAGAAGGGCAGCGAGCGCGCCCTGACCATCAACGACAAGCAGGCCGTCTCCTTCGACTTTGTGGAAAATGTCAAGGCCATCCGGACCAAGCTGGAAAACATTGCGGCGGAAAAAGACGCCAAGGTGTTCGCCGTCACCAGCACCTTCGAAAGCGAGGGCAAAACGACGTTGTCGATCAACCTCGCCTGCGCGCTGGCGCAGAAGGGGAAATCCGTGTTGCTGGTGGACTGCGACCTGCGTAAGCCCGCCGTGCTCAAGGGCCTGGGCATCAAGGACAGCGATTCTTACGGCCTGATCCCCACCCTGAACGGTAAATCCTCCTACGAAGATTCCGTCAAATACGTCAAGGCCATGCGGTTCTTTGTGCTCTCCACCGGCGGGAGTTCCAACAACTCCATTGAACTGCTGGGATTGGATAAGATCAAAGCCATCTTCCAGAAAGCCCGGGAGGAATTTGATTATATCATCCTCGACACCCCGCCCGCCAAGGTCGTGGCCGATTTCATGACGCTGGCGCCGCACATCGACGGTTTGGTGTATGCCATCCGCAACGACTATGCCAGGGCCAACCACATCAACGAAACCATGGAGGAGATCAACAACGCGGGCATCCGTATCCTGGGTTCCGTGCTGACCATGGCCACCGCCGACGGCCGGATCATCGGCCGCAATTCCTACCGCTACCGTTACCGCCGCCCGAGCAAATATTACGGCGGTTACGGTTACGGCTACGGCTACGGCGCGGAGCCGTCCTCCCGCGGCGGGTATGGGTACGGGTACGGCGAGAACGGCGAACACACCTCCGGAACCAAGCGGAAGCGGTTTTCGCAGGAAGACGAATAACTTGAAAAAAATGACCGCGCGGAAGAGAAAGGATTCTATATGAGCCGATTGGAATCCCGCATTTATCTTTCCCCGCCGCACATGAACGGGTTGGAACCGCTTGGTGTGCAGCAAGTTTTCGAGAGCAACTGGGTTGCCCCCGCGGGGCCGCAGATCGGCCAATTTGAGCGGGACCTGATGCAATACGCGGCGCTGGACGGGTACGAAGCCTGCGCCCTTTCCTCCGGAACGGCGGCAATTCACCTGGGCCTGCGGGCGCTGGGCGTCCAGCCGGGGGACCGGGTTTTCTGTTCCGATCTGACTTTCGCGGGCGGCGCCTTTCCCATTTTATATGAATGCGCCGTGCCCGTTTTTATTGACAGCGGACCGGCGGACGGAGATTGGTGCGCGCAGATGGACCCCGCCGCGCTGGAGCGGGCGCTGCGGGAGCACGCGGCGGCAGGCATCCTGCCCAAAGCCGTGATTATTGCCGATCTTTACGGCCAGAGCGCGCCTTACGACCGGCTGCTGCCTCTGTTGGAAGCCTATGGCATTCCCGTGCTGGAGGACGCCGCGGAGGCCCTGGGCGCGCATTTTCGCGGCCAGCCCTGCGGATCCTTCGGGCGGATCGGGGCATTTTCGTTCAACGGCAACAAAATCATTACCTCCTCCGGCGGAGGCGCGGCCGTGACGGCGGACCCGGCACTGATGCAAAACATCCGCTGCTGGTCGAACCAGGCGAAGGCCGACGCGCCGTACTATCTCCATGAAGCGCTGGGGTTCAACTACCGCCTTTCGAGCGTTTGCGCGGCCATCGGATCGGGGCAGCTGCGGACGCTGCGGGCGCACATAGCCCGGCGGCGGACGATCCGCGCGCGCTATACCGAAGCGCTTGCGGGACTGCCGGGGCAGATCCTGGGCGATCCGCCGGGCTGTCAGTCCAACGCCTGGCTGAGTGTGCTGCGCTTGGAGCGTTCCTGCGGCGTCACGCCAGAAACGGTCGTAGCAACGCTGGAACGGGACAATATCGAAGCCCGGCGGGCCTGGTATCCCATGCACTGCCAGCCGATTTTCCGGGACGCGCCCTATGTGACGGCGGAAGACGGCATCAGCCAGTCGGAGGAATTCTTCCGGCGGGGCGTCTGTCTGCCCTCCGGCTCAGCCATGCCAGACCAGGTGCTCGGCGAGGTCACCGACCGGCTGAAGGCGGTTTTGCGGCAGAACTGCGGGGTTCAGGGATGACAGACGATGATTTCATGCGCCGTGCGCTTTCCCTGGCGTCCGCGTCGGCAGCCGAAGGGGAAGTCCCGGTCGGCGCTGTGGTGGTCCGGCGGGGGGAAATCGTCGGTGAAGGGCGCAACCGCCGGGAGCGGGGAAAATCCGCCCTGGCCCACGCGGAACTGGAGGCGATTGCCGCCGCCTGCGCGCGGCTCGGGGGCTGGCGGCTCTGGGAATGCGAACTGTACGTTACGCTGGAGCCCTGCCCAATGTGCGCCGGAGCGGTTATCAACGCCCGGGTCCGGCGGCTGATCTATGGCGCGGCCGATCCCAAGGCGGGCTGCGCCGGGTCGGTAACAGACCTTTTCGCTCTGCCGTTCAACCACAGGCCGGACATCACTTCCGGCTGCCTGGGGAAAGAATCCGCCGCGCTGCTGAAGGGATTTTTCTCCAAGCTGCGATAACACCGCCATTCCCACAGGTCAATTCGTACATATATAAAGGGGAATCCGTATGAACCAGTCCAGCAGCCGGAAAAAACGGCGAAAACCGGAAAAAAAACAAGCGCAGGCAGGTTCATTGCCGGGGGAAGTTCTGGCGCTGCTGGAAGCGCAAGGGCTGACCACCGTCGATTTTCTGTTGGGAATCACCGGCGACATGGACGGCGAAGGCTGTTTTCGCAGCGCCTGGCTGGCCTTCGACGCCAAGGGCCTCTACCTTGCTTTCGGGACAGAGGCCCTCCGCCGGAAGAAACAAAGGGGGAAATCCCGGACTGCGGCTGTCTATACCTTGGAAGAGCTGCAAACGATTCCTTTGGAGGCCATCGCAAAGCTGAAAGTGGAGCAGTACGTGACCACCGGGCGGCTGATTGCGGAGATGCCTCCTGCCGGGACGGGCCGTGCTGACCTCACCGGATCTGTCGGCGATCCTTCCGGAACCGTTCTCCCGGGAAGCGACGACGTCGCGCTGACGCGATTCTCCGTCGGAAAGATCGGGGACTTCCAGCAGCTATGCAGCTGCTTCAACGCCTATAAAGAGGGCCGGGACTGGGAAACCTATCTGCCGGCGAAAGACGAAGCGGCCTGCTGCCCCAAATGCGGCCAGCCCTTCCCGCCGGGCAAGCGGATCTGCCCCGCCTGCGGAAAACAGCAATCCACCGTCCGGCGGCTGTTCGCCTATTTTGGCAGCTACAAGAAAGAAATGGCGCTGGTGCTGCTGACGCTGCTGCTGGGCTCGGCGTTCACCGTCGCGATGCCAAAGGTCAGTACGCAGCTGCTCTTCGACCAGGTCCTGAACGAAGGCAACGCCAATCCCCTGGCCTGGCGGCTGGCGGCCCTGGGCTGGGTGGTGCTGGCGGCGGCGGGGATGCGGCTGCTGGACACGGCGATGCATATGCTCTATGATTACATCCTTGCCATCATCCTGCCCAAGATGACTTACGACATCAAGCGGCGGATCTTCTCATCTATGCAGCGGCTCTCGGTGGGATTCTATTCCTCGAAGCAGACCGGTTCGCTGATGGAGCGGGTGACGCGGGACGCGATGAGCATTTATCTGTTCAGCAGCGAGGACCTGCCGCGGCTGGTGATGAACGTGGTGATGCTGGCGGGAGAATTGGGGCTGATGGTCTTTCTCAGCTGGAAAATGACGCTGCTGGTGCTTTCGGTGCTGCCGCTGATGGTGCTTCTGCTGATATTCGGGGACCGGATTTTCCGCCGGGTGCACCACCGGATCTGGACAGCCAGCGCAAAGCTCACTTCTCTTGTTTCGGATAACATCAACGGCCAGCGGGTGATCAAGGCGTTCGCCAAGGAACCGGACGAGCTGCGGCGGTTCGAGGGGTTGAGCGGCTCCATGGCCGGGGCGGAGATTGACCAGGCGCGGACGGAAAGCACCCTCTTCCCCTTCATAACGGCGCTGGTCTTCCTGCTGTCGATGGTCGTGCTGGCGGTGGGCGGGCTGGACGTGCTCGCCGGCAAGATGACAGTCGGGAAGCTGCTGAGCTTTACGATTTATCTGACGATGATCGCGGAACCGGTGGACTTCCTTTCTTGGATCTCGAACCATTGGGCCCGGGCGATGGACGCCGCCCACCGGGTGTTCGAGATCACCGACACGGAACCTGACCTTCCGGAAAAGGAAGATCCTGTCCAATTGACAGAAATCCGGGGCGACGTGGAACTGCGGGAACTGGAATTCGCCTACGAGCCGGCGCACCCGGTGATCCGGCAGGTGAGTCTGCGGGTCGGGGCCGGGCAGATGCTTGGCATCGTCGGCAAAACCGGCGCGGGCAAGACCACCATCGCCAACCTCATTTCCCGCCTCTATGACGCAAAGGCCGGGGCGGTGCTGCTGGACGGCGTGGATGTGCGGGACTTACCGATGGCGCAGCTGCGCAGGCACATCGGGCTGGTGTCCCAGGATATTTTTCTCTTCACCGGCAGCATCGCGGACAATATCCGCTACGCCAAACCCGCGGCGGGAATGGCCGAAGTGATGGCCGCCGCCAAAGCCGCCGCCGCGCACAATTTCATCATGAAGCTTCCCGACGCCTATGAAACCCGGGTGGGATCCGGGGGCCAGGCCCTCTCCGGCGGGGAACGGCAGCGAATCTCCATCGCCCGGGCCATCCTCCAAAACCCGAAGATTCTGATCCTTGACGAGGCCACCGCCGCCATGGACACCGCCACAGAGCGGAGCATCCAGGCTTCCCTGGCCAAACTCCAGCAGGGCCGCACCACCATCGCCATCGCCCACCGGCTCTCAACGCTCCGGGACGCGGACGTCCTGGCGGTGATCGAAGACGGAAAACTGACGGAGTTCGGCTCTTTCCGGGACCTGCTTCAGCTGCGCGGCGCGTTCTACCGCCTCTATCAGATCCAGAGCCAGGCCATGGCGCAGATGCGGGGAATCGGCACGGACGGCGCGAAGGAAGAAGAAAAAGAAGAAGATCCATCCTGATTCTACGGGAATCACGATTTCTCCCGAAAGCGAGGGTATTGCTATGACAGACGAAACGATCCCCGGCACGGACTGGGTCACCCTGGCGGATCTGCCGGACGCGCGGTTTTACCGCAACCAAAACGGTTTCCTGGCCCTGAAGGCCGGGGGACGCGACTACCGCCGGGTCACGCTGCGCCGTGCCCTGCCGTTCACCGACCCGGCAAAGTACATCTGCGTCATCGACACGGAGGAGCACGAAATTGCCGTGATTGAGGACTTGGCCGCGCTGGATGAAGACACCCGCGCGCTGATCGAAGCGGAATTGGCGGTGCGCTACTTTTGTCCGGAGATCAGCGAGGTTAAGCGCATCCAGGAGAAGCTGGGGACTTATTACCTGGACGTAGCGATCGGCGCGTTCGAAAAGACCGTGGCGGTCAAGGACGTCGGCAAAAACCTCAAGCAGCTGGAGGACGGCGCGCTGCTGGTCACCGATACGGACGGCAACCGCTACCGCATTGCGGACTTGGGTCATTTGGCCCGGAAGAACCTGCGGATGCTTGAGCCCTATCTGTACTGAATGCTCCCCCCATGATTTCCCCCGTTTCTGCATTGCTTTGCATGACTTCATGGCCGTATTCCAGGAAGGAGGCCTTCCCATGCCTATCACTGTTGCCTTTGACCTCAACCCGGCGGGAGAGCTCTGCCGGGGCGAACTCCAATGGGAGGGCGGGACACTCGCCGCCCGCACCGGAGAAGAACCGTTTTTCACCCGAGCGCTGGATGATATCGCAGAAGCCCGGGTGCATACTGACGTGGGCTGCGGGCAGCTGGAGCTGCTTGCGCGCGCACCGGACGGCGGGACCGGCGGGCCGGCGGAGGCGATCTCCGTCTGCCGCTTTTCCCTCAACTGCCTGGAGGCGCTGGGGGAGTTTTGCAAGTCCCTCAACCACTACCTGGAGACAGGCGAACTGGTTCCGCCGCAGACCGGTCAGGGAACTCACTGCCCGAAATGCGGACGCAGCCTCCCGCCGGGGATCCGTGTATGCCTGTTCTGCGTAGACACGCGGGCGATATGGCGGCGGGCTTTTGGCATGATGAAAACCATCTGGCCGTCGCTGCTGCTGGCAGGACTTTGCATGACGCTGTTTAACCTCAGCAAGCTGGCGATTCCCCTGGCCAACCGCTGGCTGCTGGATCATGTCCTGGCCCCCGCAGAGGGGATCGGCACACTGCCGTTCGGCTGGAGTCCCGCCGCCGCCATTCTTTGGATGGGCGGCGGAATGGCGCTGTGTTTCGCCGTAGGACAGGTGTTCCTCGGCCTGAGCGGCCACCTGGCCCGGCGGGGCAGTTCTCTCTTTTCGCATACCCTGCGCGGCACGGTCTACGACAAAGTACAGAATCTTCCAGTCGCGGCGATCTCTCAAAAAACCAGCGGGGACCTGATGAAGCGGGTCTTGCAGGACACCGACAAGGTCCGGGATTTTTGCAGCGAACTGGGGCGGGCGTCGGTTGAAAAGATCATCCTGCTGACGACGGTGGCGGTGGTGCTCTTTGTCACGCAGCCGCTGCTGGCCGTCCTGGCGCTGGTCCCCGTTCCGCTGACGATTCTCTTCTTCCGCCGCTTTTGGCGGTCAATCGGCTGGATTTACCACAAAATGTGGCAGTGCGCCTCGCGGGAAACGTCGGTGCTGCACGACATCATCAAAGGCATCCGGGTGGTGAAGACCTTCGGAACGGAGGAACGGGAGATTGCAAAGTTCTCCGCCGTCAGCCGCCGCCTGACGGATATTTGTATCCGGGGCGACAAGCTTTGGGCGCTGATCAACCCCTTTCCCCGCTACGCAATGGTCGCGGGGGAGCTGCTGGTGCTCTATTTCGGCGGACGGATGGTGCTGCAAGGCACACTGAGCCTGGGGACGCTGGTGGCGTTCAATCTCTACCTGGCCTACCTCTACGAGCCGCTGCGCTGGATGGCCGCCCTGCCCCGCCGGCTGGCGGAAACAACAACCTGCCTGGTGAAAATCTTCGAAATCCTGGACGAGCCCCGGACCCTGCCGGCGACCCAGGATCCGATCCGGGAGGGGATCGACGGGGCCATTGCTTTCGATGCGGTCCAGTTCGGTTATAAGCCCTACGAACCCGTGCTGCGGCAGGTCAGCCTGCAAATCCGCCCCCGAGAAATGATTGGCCTGGTGGGGCATTCCGGGGCGGGCAAGAGCACGATGATCAACCTGGTGATGCGGCTATATGACGCGGACCGGGGGCAGCTGCGGCTGGGAGACCGGGACATTAAGGAATATGACTACACCTACTTGCGGGAAAACATTGGCGTGGTATTCCAGGAAACATTTCTCTTTGCCGGGACGGTTTATGACAATATTGCCTACGCCAAGCCCGGAGCTTCCCCGGCCGACGTCATCCGCGCGGCGAAAACCGCCAACGCCCATGAATTCATCGTTAAGCTTCCGGACGGATACAATACCCTCGTTGGCGAGGATGGGCACACCCTTTCCGGCGGGGAGCGGCAGCGGGTCGCGATTGCCCGGGCGGTGCTGAAGGATCCGAAGATCCTGATCCTCGACGAAGCCACCAGCGCCCTGGACCCGGAGACGGAAAGCAAGATCCAGCAAGCGCTGGAGCGGCTGGTCAAAAACCGCACCACCATCGCCATCGCGCACCGGCTCTCCACCCTCCGCCACGCCGACCGGCTGGCCGTCATTGAGCAAGGCCGCCTGGCGGAACTCGGCTCCCATAAGGAACTGCTGACCAAACGCGGGATCTATTATGGATTGGTCATGGCGCAGAACGAGATGGGGAAGGCGGAGAAGGAGCGAGGATGACCAAAGCCGTCATGATCATGGCGCAAGCGCCGTTTTGAACCGTTCTCTCTTAACGATCAGGCGCTATTACACAAAACCAGTCCACAAATCAAGGCCGCCCCTCCGGGCGGCTTTGTTCATATCAAAACACGGATGCAGCGATGCGGACGGCGACAGGGCCTTGAAATATTTGGAACTCACGGGGAGAATTTTTTTCCAAAAAATACAGAGTTGCCCTCTTGACTTGTCCTGTGCAGAAGTATATAATTTAAAAAGTCAGGAAATGCCCAATGATGCCCAAATAAATTCACATTAGAAATTCGTGCGAACATTAAAAACAGTATATTTCCCTAGCCGCAACGAGAAGGAGGGCACCGCCATGAAAAACAAACGCTACCCTTACTACGAGTTCGAACAGGCCGGAAGCATCTGGGATTTGCTTATGCTTTCAGTGCAGAATTACGGCGCCAAAGACGTCTTTGTTTTCAAGCGCGGCAAGGCTCTGCACCGCAAAACATATGCGGAATTATCCGGCGAAGCCCATGCTCTGGCCGCCTATTTTATCCAGGAAGGGTATGTGCGCCAAAAAATCGCCATATTGGGCGAAAATTCCTACGACTGGATTGTCTCATGGTTCGGTATTGTCCTTTCCGGAAATATTGCCGTACCGATCGATAAATTGCTTCTTCCGGAACAGGTTGTGTTTATTCTAAATGATGTTAACGCTGCCGCCGTTGTGCACTCGAAACAATATACCGAAATTGTTCCCGAAACCCTCGAAGACGGGACGCCGCTGCGCAGACTGTGCATGGAAACCGACCTCACCGCTTGCGTGGAACAGGGCGCGGCGCGGCTGCAATCGGAAGGGCAAATAACGGTTGCCAATACCACCGGCAAAGACGAAACCGCGCTGATTATCTACACCTCCGGCACCACCGGTATTGCCAAGGGCGTTGCCCTCACGCAGGACAACCTATGCGCCGACATGAACAGCCTGACCCAAGTCGCGCTGTTCGAGGGGAAGGGCCTGCTGGTGCTGCCGCTGAACCATGTTTACGCTTTCCAGAGCCTGCTGGTGTTCATGGCCGAAGGCGTAACGACCTACATCAGCGTGAGCCTGAAGCGGGTTTCGCAGGAGCTGAAGGAATACCAGCCCAGCGCCATGTGCGTCGTTCCGCTGTTTCTCGAAACAATGTACGGAAAAGTCATGGCCAGCGCCCAAAAGCAGGGCATCGAAAAACAGCTCAAGCTGCTGATGAAGCTGAGCCTGGCGCTTTTGGAGTTGGGCATCGACGTGCGGCGGCGCCTGTTCAAGCGTATTCTGGATGAATTTGGCGGCGGCCTGAGTACCGTTATTTGCGGCGGCGCGCCCATTGATATCGGCTATGTGCGGGCGTTTCGGGCCTTTGGCGTGAATGTGATGCCGGGCTACGGCATTACCGAATGCTCACCGGTGATCGCCGGCAGCCGTAACGAACATCACCGCGACGGCAGCGTCGGCCAGCCCATCCCCGGCGCGGAAATCAGGACCGACGCGCCCGACGGCGAGGGTGAGGGCGAACTGCTGGTGCGGGGCCGAATGGTGATGCATGGCTATTACAACAACGAAGCCGCCACCCGTGAGGCTTTTGACGGCGAATGGTTCAAAACCGGTGACATTGGATACCTGGACAAAGACGGTTTTGTATACATCACGGGCAGGAAGAAAAACATTATTATCCTGAGCAACGGCAAAAATTTGTACCCGGAGGAACTGGAAATTCAGCTGATGAAGATCCCGGCGGTAAGCGAGGTTGTCGTTTATGAATACGAGCGGCAGGTCGCGGCGGAGATTTTTCCCAACGCCGACTGGCTGGCGGAAAACGAAATCACGGACACCCTGCGATACCTGGAGCAAGTGGTTGAGAAGCTCAACAAACACCTGCCCTTATATAAGAATATCACAAAACTGAAGCTGCGGGATATCGACTTCCCGAAGACTTCCACTCAGAAAATCAGGAGGAACAAGTGATGAAGAACGATTTGAGAGCAACCGTTCTGGGACTGCTGGCCGAGCACACGAACCTCGACCCCATCACCATGGAAAGTGATTTTGTGAAGGATTTCGGCCTGAGCTCCCTGGAAATTGCGGAGCTGATCTGCTCCATTGAAGACGACCTGGATGTGGAAATTTCCGAAAGCGCTCTGACGCATATCAAAACGGTGGGCGATCTCTGCAAGTACATCGACGCGATGTAAGGGCGAAAGAAAGGCGGTGAAGTATGCCCCAGAAAAAACGCAAAAAGGCCGACCATACCTCGTTCTGGTATTATGGCGCGGGGCAGTTGATTTGTTCGGTCATCACGCGTTCGCACGACATTCACATTGACAACGCCGAAACGAAAGACCTCCAGCCGCCGTTCATCGCCCTGGGTAACCACCAGGGCCAGTGGGATTGGGCCTATGCGGCCAAGGCGCTACTGCCGCATAAACTGCGGATCATGCTCACCCGATACCAGCTGTTCCGCCCTGTCGCGGGCTGGCTGATGCTGAAAACGGGGGCGATCCCCAAAAGTCAATTTGCGGCGGACGCGGCGGCGGTGCGAGAGGTGCTGCGTACAATCAAGCGCGGCGGCGCCGTATTTATGTACCCTTCGGGCCGGATTTCTCTGTTCGGCGAAGACGCGAAGCCCTTCCGGGGAACTTACGAGCTGCTCTGCCACCTCAAAGTGCCTGTGGTGATGGTGCGCCTGGACGGCAGTTACCGCACCGGCCCGCGCTACAATCCAGAGATCAAAAAAAGCGGCCGGGTGGACGTGAAGACCAGCGTACTGTTCACGCCTGAAGAACTGCAAACCCTGCCGGAGGAAGAAGCGCGCGCCAGACTCGACGCCGCGTTCAGCCACGACGACTTCGCCTCGCCAAACCAGGGGCCCTATAAAAGCAAAAATTTGATTGCCGGGCTGGAAGATTTGCTGTATCTCTGCCCCCGGTGCAAAAGCGACTTCACGATGAAAACCGAAGGCACGGGCGTGATCCAATGCGAAAACTGCGGATTTTCGGCGACAATGGACGACCATTTCCGGCTCACGGGGGACGAAGAATGCCCCGCGACCATTTCGGCATGGGGCCGTTTCATTCGGGCCGAAGAACGCCGGCGCGCCGACGCAAACCCGGATTATTCTCTGCAAAGTGAGATGCAGCTGTGCGAACATGTGAAGTGGAACGAGATGCTTTCGCCCGTTGGCACGGTACTGGCAACCTATGACGCGCAGGGGTTTCACCTCAAGGGCGACCGGCACGGCGAACCTTTCGAGCGTTTTTACAGCTGCGCGGAATATCCGGCCATTCACTTCCTCGACAAAATTTATATCATCGTGCCAGACAACGAGGACGTCATCTGCGCCATGCCTCCCACCGCCGCCCAGGTGTCAAAGTTCGCCGTCGTTTCCGAAGTGTTTTCCGACAGGGCGGCGGAAACCGCGGCTGAGGCAAAAACACCGGCACTGGCGCGGTAGTGTTTTTGCGACGCTGTTGTAGAGCTATTAAGAATAGGCCCATGGGAACCCCGAAAATAGGGGAACAACAAAAGCCGTCTGGTTACTGCACAAATTTTCGCTTGAATTGAGCAACAACTTGACCGCCCGGCTGGGCTTCGAATTTATAATCGCCCTTGAAGGCCACACCGAACTGGTCCGTCACGAATAACGTATTATAGCGGGTATAGGTCAAGAATTCGATGGTTTGGCCGTTTTTGACCGGACCGATTTTCACGCCGTTGAGCCAAACCGACTGCGCCACCGCCATGCCGTAAAAGCCGGACTTACGGGTGAAGACGATCTTGCAGGGAGCGGACAGCAGTTCCTCCGGCCGCGCCACCAGGGGCGGAGACTCGAATTTCTTGCCGCAAGCGCCGCAGCGGTATTGCGTTGGCTCAAAGGTGTAGTCGTCCTGGGTCATGGAGTTCGCCACCAAATTGCCGACAGCGCCGAAAGCCAGCCCAACGCCAATGGATTTCCCCAGAGCGCCTTTCTTACCGAGGACCTGAAAATTTCCGCCGCCGCCGCAGTGCGGGCACTGCAAATAATACAGGCTGGGGAGAACAACGGCCGACTGCTGCGCCGGAACGGGATTGATCTGATTTTCCATGCGAAAGCCTCCTTTTTTCTCCATTATGCCACATTTTTTGGCCAACGTCAATCTTTTTTTGAATTTATTCGGCCGCCGCTTCCCGCCAAAGGACATATTCGACCGCCGTCCGCGCCAGGAACGCTTCGGTCATCTCCGGCGGAAAGGCCCCCGAGGGCCCGATGCAATTTTCCCGGTGCCAGCGATGGTTCCTCTCGAGAAACGCCCGGACTTCTTCCGCCGCCGCGCCGCGCGTGACGCCGTAGTCCCGCAGCGGGACGTCTTCCATGGCCGCCCAAATTTCCGCTGCCCAGGAAGCCCGGTGAAACGCCCAGCTCCCGGCTTGGGCAATCTCCTCCCGGTAGGACGCGAACCAGCCGTTGCCCGCTCTCTGCTGGTAGGCCCGCAGGTATGTCGTATCCCAGCGCCAGTCCAGATAAAAATGCAACAGCGCGCCTTCCGCAAAATCGCCCGCGGTTTCCCGGGCGAGGGCCGAAAGCGCAGGCATGCGGTCCGTCAGGTCGCGGAAGTGCGAAGCGTCTTTCTCGTGCCAGCCGCGCACCGCATCCGGCGCGACAGTTCCCAGAAAAAACAGCGCACTGCCCGCCGGGCGGACCAGCCGCGCCAGCTGCAAATGGGTCATGGACCCAGGCATGAAAATCCTCCTTTTTTGGGAAACGACAAGGGGCGTCCTGGTTACCGTCCCTCCATATCCGCATACGGCCGGGCGTCCATAACGCTTTGGTAAGCCGGGCGTATGATTTTATCCTGATTGATCAGTTCTTCCAGTCGGTGGGCGCTCCAGCCGGCAATCCGGGCAATGGCGAAGACGGGCGTAAAGAGCTCCTGGGGAATCCCGAGAATACTGTACACAAAGCCGCTGTAGAAATCAACGTTGGCGCTGACACCCTTATAGATCCGGCGCTTCTCGGCAATGATCTGCGGCGCAAGGCGCTCGACGACGGAATACAGCTCGAACTCCGCCCGGCGGCCCTTTTCGGCGGAAAGCTGCTCGACAAATTCCTTGAAAAGCTCTGCCCGGGGGTCTGAAAGGGAATACACCGCGTGCCCCATGCCGTAAATCAGGCCGCGCCTGTCAAAGTTCTGCCGGTCCAGCAGCCCGGAAAGGTATGCCGCAATTTCGTCTTCATCTGTCAGGTCCCGGACGTTGCGCTTGAGGTCGTCGAACATCTGCACGACCTTAATGTTCGCGCCGCCGTGCTTCGGCCCTTTCAGCGAACCCAGCGCCGAGGCAATGACAGAGTACGTGTCTGTCCCGGAAGAGGAGACCACATGGGTGGTGAAGGTGGAGTTGTTGCCGCCGCCGTGCTCCATGTGCAGCACCAGCGCCAGATCCAGGATCTTCGCTTCCAGCGCGGAATAGGACTTATCCGGCCGGAGCATCCGCAGAAAATTTTCCGCAGCAGAAAGGCCGGGGTCAGGCTTGTGGATATACAGACTGTCATCACACTCGTAGTGGTTGTAGCAGTGGTACCCGTAAACCGCCAGCATCGGAAAGATGCTGATGAGGTGCAGGCACTGCCGCAGAACGTTGGGGATAGAGATATCGTCGCACTGCTTGTCGTAGGCCCCGACGGTCAGTACACTGCGGGAAAGCAGGTTCATCATGTCCTGCTGCGGGACCTTCATGATGACGTCCCGGACGAAATGGGCGGGCAGCTGCTGGCAGCCGGCCAGGATTTTTTGGAAGCCGGCCAGTTGTTCCCGGTTGGGAAGGTCGCCGAACAGCAGCAGGTACGCCGTCTCTTCAAAGCCGAACCGGCCCGCCCGCAGGAAACCCGCGCAGATCTCCTTGATGTCAATGCCGCGGTAGCGCAGCACCCCGGGGCAGGATCGTTTTTCGCCGTCGATGGTCTCCGAGGATATGATGGTGGAAATCTGGGTCAGGCCCGCCCGGACGCCCTCCCCGTTTTTGTCGCGCAGGCCGCGCTTGACCTGATTGATCTCGTACAGCGCCGGATCCATACCGTTTTTCTCCGCACAGAGCGCCGCCAGTTGCCGCATGCCGGGTTCATTGCCCAGATTGTTGATGTAGTCCATACCAGTACCTCTCTCACCTCATGAAATATACGGCGGATATCTTATTATCTCACAAAACGGCCGACTTGTCAACAGGCGGCGCCGTACGGATTTCGCCGCTTGGCCGCAGTGCTCATACCCAAGCTTCGCCCCGCAGCCAAGAAAGGATCAGCAAAAAGAACGCCATAAATCACCCCTCCGTTTCTTTCGTGTTTGGATTTCTCTCATGTCCGCCCCAGCCTTTCTGCCGGAAGCTCCGGGGGTCGTGCCCGTCCCTGTCTTGGGGACTGCCGTCCCGCAGCGGGTTCGGGCCAAAGCTCCGGCAGCCGCCGCGCGGACCGGAAAAATGCCCGCCGAAGGGGCCGTCGTGGAACTCTGCGAAACGTTCGCGCAGCGCCTGCCACTGCTCCAGACGGTCTTCGTCCCCGCCGAGGGCTTCCTGCATCGCCCCGCTGATGCGATCCAGCAAAGCGCCCAGTGTCTGCTGCTCTTCCGCCGTCAGGCAGGAGAACGGATCCTCTCCGTCGGCCGGTTCCGGCTGCTGTTCCTGCTTCCCTTTTTCGGTCAGTTTGACCAGCATCACGCGCTTGTCCTCCTCGGAGGGCTCGCGGACGATGAAGCCGCTCTTTTCCAGCTTGGCAAGCAATTCGTTGAGCGACGAAATCCGCATCCCCAGCAAATAAGACAAATCTTTGGTGCTGATGCCATCCCGCAGTTTGAGAAAGGCCAGCAGCCGCCCCTGCCCCCTGGTGACGTCGGCCATGGGGCCTCCCCGGGCCCAGCCGCGCAGGCGCTGTTTGTGGAGCAGCCATTGCAGCCGCGCCAATTTTTCGAGCAATTCTTGATGCATGTCATTATCCTCCAATCAAATTCTAACGGTACCGTCTAATTTTAGTATAGCAGGTACCGGCAGATTTGTCAAGTGTTTTTTGCAGGTACCGTCAAAAAATTTTTCCGCGATTTTCCGCGATTTGCCCCTTGCTTTTTCCCGCCAAAACAGGTATAATTTGCGGGGGATTTCTCCAGCCGCCGGTTTCTGCCGGGCGCCCCTCCCCTTTTCCCCTGTGCTCCGAATCTCTTTGATAGAAAGCGGGCGGATCCCATGCGAAACATCACAACGGTTATTTTGGACTGGGCCGGCACTGCGGTGGATTATGGTTCCTTTGCTCCGGTGGAGGCCTTCCAGACAGCCTTTGCCGCCTTCGGCCTTGCGCCGACCCTCGGCGAAACCCGCGCTCCGATGGGGATGCAGAAGCGGGCGCACATTGCGCAAATGCTGCGGGGGGAGCGCTTGGCCGCCGCTTGGCAGACCGCGCAGGGCAGACCGCACACCGAAGAAGACATTGACCATATTTACGCCGCATTTGAGCCCGCGCTGTTTGCAGTCCTGCCGCAGTTCGCCGAACCTTTGCCGGGGGTGCTGGATGTTATGGCGGCGCTGCGCGCGCGGGGAATCCGCATCGGTTCCACCACCGGTTACACGAAAGCCATGATGGAAGTGGTCGCGCCCTTGGCGGCGGCGAACGGCTACGCGCCGGATTGTCTGGTCTGCCCGGACGACGTTGGCGGGACTGGCCGCCCTGCGCCCTATATGCTTTGGCGGAATCTGGAACTGCTCCGCGTCGGCTCCATCCATGAGGTTTTGAAAATCGGCGATACCGCTGCCGACATGCAGGAAGCCAAAAACGCGGGCTGCCGCTGCGTCGGCGTACTGGTCGGTTCCAGTATGGTCGGCCTTTCCGCGGAGGAACTGGCCGCGCTGAACGGAGACGCGCGCGAGGCTCTCTTCGCCCGGGCAAAAGAACAATACTTCGCTGCCGGCGCAGACGACGTGATTCCGGACATCGCGTCGCTTCCGGCCTTTCTCCGGTCCCTGGCATAAACATAAAAAGGAGCGTTGCGTTTTATTATGTATGAACATATTCCTGAAAACCCCTATTTGCTTCTGACCCCCGGCCCGCTCTCGACCTCCAAGGGGGTGCGCGCCGCGCTGCTGCGGGACTGGTGCACCTGGGACGCGGACTACAACGAAGAAATTGTGCAGCATATCCGCCGCCGTTTGGTTGCGCTGGCCACGGCGCAGACAGAGGACTACACCGCCGTACTGATGCAGGGCAGCGGATCCTTCGGAGTGGAAGCGGCGATTGGCACAGCGCTGCCCCGCGCGGGCGGGAAACTGCTGGTTCTCGCCAATGGGGCCTATGGCCAGCGGGCGGCGACTATGGCTCGCACCCTGGAAATTCCCCACACGGTGATCTCCCTGCCCGAGACACAGGCCCCTTCGGCGGCGCTGCTGGAAGACGCTCTGGCGGCGGATTCCGCCATCACCCATGTGATCTTCGTGCACTGCGAGACCACCACCGGGATTCTCAACCCTCTGGAGGAATTGGCGGCGGCAGCGAAAGCGCACGGCAAGATCCTTCTGGTGGACGCAATGAGTTCTTTTGGCGGGATCCCCATGGATGCTGGCGCATGGGGGATTGATTTTCTGATCAGTTCCTCCAACAAATGCATCCAGGGTGTGCCGGGTTTCGCGCTGGTGGTCGCGAAACGGGACGTCCTGGCCCGGTGCGGGGACAATGCCCGGTCCCACAGCCTCGATCTTTATGACCAGTGGAAAGAAATGGATTCCAGCGGAAAATGGCGTTTCACATCGCCCACCCACGTTGTCCGGGCGTTTTATCAGGCGCTGGATGAACTGGAACAGGAAGGCGGCGTGACGGCGCGGCACACACGCTACCGGGAAAATCACCGGCTGCTGGTGGAAGGCATGGCAGCCTTGGGCTATGAAACCCTGCTGCCCCCCGCGCTGCAATCGCCCATCATCACATCCTTCCGCTACCCCTCGCCGGACTTCGATTTCCCGGCGTTTTACCAGTACTGCAAGCGGCAGGGATTCGTACTTTATCCGGGGAAAATTTCACAGGCGCCCACCTTCCGCGTCGGCAATATCGGCGAAGTATATCCGGAAGATATGCGTCGCCTGCTGGAGGTCGTGGCCGCCTATCCATAATTTCGCATTCGTTTTGGGAGGGCTTCGTTTATGCATTATATCAGCACCCGCGATCGCTCCCGCGCCGTGACTGCGGCGCAGGCCATCACGGACGGCATTGCTCCGGATGGTGGGCTTTACCTGCCGGCGTCGATCCCGGCTCTGACGCCGGAGGATCTGCGCCGCCTGGCCGGGCTGGATTATGTCGGCCGGGCAGAGGAACTGCTGTGCGCCTATTTGGTCGGGGAAGATGGCGTCTGGACGCGGGAGGAAGTCTCCCGCTGTGTCCGCGCGGCCTACACCGGGACGTTCACCGATCCGGCTGTGGCGCCGGTGAACGGACGGCTGCGGGATGCGGACGCCAACCAGCCCTATGTTCTTGAGCTTTTCCATGGCCCCACCTGCGCCTTCAAGGATCTGGCGCTGCAGTTGCTGCCCCATTTGCTCACCGTCTCCGCCCGGCAAACCCTGCTGGGAAAAGAGATCGTCATTCTTACCGCGACGTCCGGAGATACCGGCAAGGCGGCGCTGGAAGGATTCCGGGATGTGCCCGGAACCAAGATCGCCGTATTTTATCCCAGCGAGGGCGTCAGCCCCATGCAGAAACTGCAAATGGTTACGCAGGAAGGCGGCAACGTCCGGGTGGTGGCGGTGCGCGGGAACTTCGACGACACACAGAACGGCGTCAAAGCGATCTTCGCGGATCCTGCCCTGCGGAAGGCCATGGCCGCCAAGGGCCGGGTATTTTCCTCGGCCAATTCCATCAACTGGGGGCGGCTCGCCCCGCAGATAGTCTATTACGTCAGCGCGTACTGTGATCTTTCCGCCGACGGGCGGATTACCCTGGGGGATCCGGTCGATTTTGTGGTACCCACCGGCAACTTTGGCAATATACTGGCAGGCTACTACGCCAAACAGATGGGGCTGCCCATCCGGAAGCTGATCTGCGCCTCCAACCGCAACCGGGTGTTGACAGATTTTCTGCAAACCGGGCGCTACGACCGAACCCGTCCCTTTTATACCACCCTTTCGCCTTCGATGGATATCCTCATCTCCAGCAACCTCGAACGTCTGCTGTTCCTCGCGACGGACGGGAACGCGGCGGCGGTGTCCGGCTGGATGCGGCAGCTGCGGGAACAGGGGTGGTACGAAATCGGCCCGGACTGGCTGGCAAAACTGCGGGAAACGTTCACCGCCGGGACCTGCGGCGACGACGAGACACGGGATACCATCCGCCGGGTCTGGGAGCGGACCGGCTGGCTCAGCGACCCACACACCGCCGTTGCGCTGCGGGTACTGGACGAAATTTCCGCTGCGGAAAACAGCTTTCCGACGCGGGGAGACGCTGTTCCCGCCGTGGTCGTTTCCACTGCCAGCCCTTATAAATTCCCCGCCAGCGTCCTGGAAGCCATCGAGCCTGCCCATCCTGCTCTGCGGAAAGATGAATTTGCGGCCGCAGCCGCGCTGGAGACCATGGCTGGGATTCCCTGTCCGCCCCAGCTCAAAACATTGCGCGGCAAAACACCCCGCTTCACGGACGTCTGCGACGCCGGCGACATGGCGGGATATGTGGAGTTTTGATATGCCCAAAAAATCCCTTCCCCCTGTATTTGAACCGTTGGAAGAGCACCTGCGGGCGCTCGGATTCGCCGCCATCTGCGGCGTGGATGAGGCGGGCCGGGGCCCTTTGGCGGGAGATGTCTACGCTGCCGCCGTGATCCTGCCGTCAGACTGTGTCATTGAGGGACTCGACGACTCCAAGAAGCTGACGCCTGCCCGCCGGGAAACGCTCTGCGAGGTGATTTCGGAGCGGGCGCTGGCAGCCTACGTTGCCTTGGCGACAGTGGCGGAAATTGAGCGCATTAATATCCTCCGGGCAGCGTTGCTGGCTATGCGCCGGGCGGTGGACGGACTCAATCTCCCGGCGGACATGGCGCTGGTGGACGGCAATCAGCCGCCCCCCTTGGAGATTCCGTGCCAGACCATCGTCCGCGGCGACGCGCGCTGCGCCTCCATCGCCGCCGCATCTATCCTGGCAAAGGTGAGCCGGGACCGGGCGATGACGGCTCTGGAGGAGACATACCCAGGCTACGGCTTCGCGCAGCACAAAGGCTATGGCACCAAAGTCCACTACGAGGCTCTCGCCCGGCTGGGGCCCTGCCCGGCGCACCGAATGAGCTTTTTGAAAAATTGGAACCGGCTGTTGGGATAATCCCATCCGCCGGTTTTTGTTGTGTGTTTTTTATTGTGCTAGGACTGAAAAAAGGCCGCCGCGTTGTCCCAGAACATGCCATCCAGTGCCGCCGGCGGAACCCCCATTTCGGCCAGATCCCGCCGCAGCCCGGGCAGACGGTCGAGGCCCGCCAGGCTGGGGTGGACGGTGCAGCCGTCGAAATCGGTGCCCAGGGCGAGGTACGCCGCGCCGCCGAGAGTCAGGATATGCCGGATATGCCTGGCCGCCTCCTCCGCCGTTCCTTCTCCGCCCAAGAATGGCGGATAGAGATTCACGCCCACCAATCCGCCTGCGGCAAAAAGAGCCCGTAACTGATCGTCTGTCAGGTTGCGGGGATGAGGCTGCATCGCCGCGCAATTGGAGTGAGTGGCAATCACCCGGGCGCGGACCCCGCAGGCCGCCGCGTTCCGTTGCAGGCGAAGCACATCTGAAAATCCTGCCTCGTTCAGGTGCGAAACGTCAACCGCCACGCCCCGCTCGAACATGCGGCGCACACAATGACAGCCCGCCGCCGTCAGACCGCAGGCAGGGTCACAGGCCGATCCGCACCCCAGCCCATTCGCGCCATTCCAGGTGACGCCCATGATTTGTATGCCCCGGTCCGCCAAGGCGTCAACCCGCGCAGGATCCCCGTCCAGCGAAACGCCGTTTTCCATCGCCAACAAGGGCTGACAATATTGCGCCAGCCCGCACCGCGCCGCTTCCTCGTCATAAAAGGCCAGCGCGCGGTCGAAGCTGGCGGCGGGATCAGGTGCGCCGTCTGGCACAAAAATCGCGAACGCCTGTGCCCAAGCCTTCAGCCCCGCCGCCCGCGCGGCCGCCCATTTTTCCAGAGAAATGTGGCCGCCGTTGGCCGCCAGGCCCTCGCCGCGCCCCAAACAAGCCGTAACGGTATCGCAATGCAAATCAAAAACGCGCATCTCCGCGCCCCCTTCCACAGTATATCATATGGCGGCAGAGAATTTATGCGTAGTCGTAAAAAGGATCCGCAGACAGGATCACCCCCGCATGCGCGGGGAACAGTCTTCAACACAAGCGATTTGCGATTGCGTTCAAGTAAATCACCCCCGCATGCGCGGGGAACAGCCCCGTGAAGACCGTCATGCGCACGGTCGGATCAAATCACCCCCGCATGCGCGGGGAACAGACAAATCTTCCCATTTATTTTTCAACTCCTTTCAAATCACCCCCGCATGCGCGGGGAACAGTCACATAGGAGGTGCTGAAGCCGGTATGCATGGCAGGCCGAAAGGCAAAAATTGTCATAGCAAACCCCCGGAATCCCTATGGATTTCGGGGGTTGTTGATGTAATGGTACTCCGAAAAAGATGCAGGTTAGACGCGGGGGAGGACTTCCGAAAAGAAGGGCGCTGGAGGCGCGGTCTGCCTCCAGCGCAGCTGTAATGGTTGACTGAAAAAGATGCCTCTGCTTTACAGGCTTTCATCATACAGTCGCGCAACTCATTCACTCGCTGCTGAAAAGTATAGCACAAAGCGATGAACATGTCAATCCCCAGCGCTAAAACTGCCCCATCTGAAGCCCCGGCGCTGCATCCGATTCCAGCGCCATTTCCGCGACGCATTCGTCCAGCCCCGCT
>JAIRXU010000075.1 GCA_031268095.1 Oscillospiraceae bacterium
CACTCCCGCCGCCTTGCGAAAGACTTCGAAATCTCCGTTGAATCCGCCGAAACCATCGTTCGCATCTCCCATCTTCGCACCCTGCTGCGTCGGTCATAGGGTTGAATACAGGTTCTTAGCCTGCGCATCCGCAACGATGTGAATGAGAAGGCGCTGGGGACTGATTTCCGGTACTACGACAACCCGGATTTTTATACAAAATTTGTGTTCGCGCAGGAAAATTATCCGCAGCAAGCCTATTTGGCCATGTACTGGGTACCGCAGGTGCTGAAAGGCATCGTGATGGTCGCGGCCATGGGCGCGCTCATCGCTTCCGCCGGTCCGGTTCTGCTGGGCGTCACGCTGTTTTTTGTCGTGCTGAACGGCGTGGCCGCGCTGCCGACGCTGAAGCCGCAGGCGGATTGCGACATGAAAACCACCGAGGCCTGGCGTCCGTTCACCTATGTGGACCGCATGCTCAAGCAAAAAGAAAACGCCGCCGAACTGCGTTCCTCCGGCGCGGGACAGAAATTTTTGCAGACGGTGCAGGCCGTCATCGAGCGCTGCTATTCCATCTACTGGACGCTTTTGAAGAAAACCCTCCCCTTTACGATGATCCAGGGCGTTGTGGCGCCCATCCAGACTGCCTGCGTCCTGGCCTATGTAATTCTTTTCGTCATTGACGGCGACACGTCGAAAATTGGCCTCTACGCCTCTCTCACCGTCGCTTCCGGCGCGCTGGCCTCCAGTCTGAGTTCCGCCGCCGAATCGATCAAGGATATCCTTCAGCTCACGATTTACGGCGAGCGCATCGCCGCGTTTTTTGAGGCAAAATCGGTCATTGAGCCTCCGCGTCCGGATGCGCTTGCGTCGCCGGACGGCGTGTATGACATCGCGCTGCAAGACGTCTCCTTTGGCTACGAAAACGCCGCGTTCGCCATCGAGCATTTGAATTTACATATCCGGCCGGGGCAGCGCGTCGCGATCGTCGGGGAAAACGGCGCGGGCAAGACCACGCTGGCCAAACTTTTGTTGCGCCTGTATGACGTTACTGACGGCGTTTTGTGCATCAATGGCAGGGATATCAGGGACTACGACGTGCATGCGCTGCGGCTGCGCATCGGCGTTGCTTTCCAGGATGTGCGGGTGCTGGCCATGAGCCTGCGTGATAATCTGACGGTTTACCACCCCATGCCGGACGAACAGCTGCTGGACGTCATCCACCGGCTCGGGCTGGACGGGGTTATGGAAAAAGCCGGCGGAGACGCCGCGTCGGCGCTGGACAGGATGGTCTCCCGGGAATTCACGGAGGACGGCGTCGCGCTTTCCGGCGGCGAGGCGCAGCGCCTGACATTGGCGCGGCTCTTTACGGGTCCGTTCGGTCTGCTGGTGCTGGACGAGCCGTCTTCCGCCCTGGACCCCCTTGCGGAATACCGTCTGATGCAGGTCATTTTGGACGCGTCCAATACCGCCACCACCATCATGGTCGCGCACCGCCTTTCCACGGTGCGGGAGTTCGACGTGATTTATCACATGGAACACGGCGCCATCATTGAAAGCGGGACGCACGACGAACTGATGGCCGCGCAAGGAAAATATTACGAGATGTTCACTCGCCAGGCAGAAAATTACCAGGACGCGGGAACAAACCGCCCGTCTCCCACTGATGGCACCGCCCCGCCCGCCCACTCATAGCTGCTCGCCAAACAGACAAAATCCACTCCTGAAAGGGAAGTCTTCTTCTTTTTCATTTTTCGTTTCGTACGACGGCCACATACTTCATCCTACGATCAAGGAGGTTCCAGACGCCCGTGAATACCATTCGGAGAATTCGCTGAAACCGCGCGCAGACGCCGGGCACGGAGTGCCCGCTGGTTTGTGTGCCCTTTTGTGTCTTCGAATGAAATCATAAGGGGTGTCTTTTTTGTCAAAATCAAATACCAATTCTTCCGCCCGCGCCGGGAATGCCCTGGCGGCGGCGCAGAATTTTTTGACTTCCGCTGCTTTGATCCGCCGCCTGGTGGCGCTGGCCAACCTTCGCCGGGAAGATCACATCGTAGAAATAGGGCCGGGGAAAGGACACATCACCCGGGTTCTGCTGACGCGCTGCGATCAGGTGACCGCCGTAGAACTGGATCCGGCTCTGTGCGCACGGCTGCGGGACCGCTTCGGCGGCACACCCGGCTTGCAGTTGGTTGCGGGGGATTTTCTCGCCTGGCCGCTGCCGCGTACGCCCTACAAAGTCTTCTCCAACCTCCCCTTCAATCAGACCTCGGCCATTCTGCGCAAGCTCACCCAGGGCCTTCACCCGCCGGAGGAAGCTTGGCTGGTGGTGGAAAAGGGCGCCGCCAAGCGCTTCCTGGGCTCCCCGCGCGAAAATTTGGCGTCGCTCTCGCTCAAGCCCTGGTTTGACGCGAAGCTGTGCTGGTATTTCCGAAGGGAAGATTTCCACCCTATGCCCGGGGTGGACGCCGTCCTGCTGCACCTCAAGCGCAAGCCCGCGCCTGATCTCCCCCCCCCGCCCAGCGTACGGCTTACGCCCGCTTTGTGGCGGCCCGCCTGCCGAGGGCAAAAAACACCTTGTACGTGCAGTGGCTCTGCCTGTTCCGACGCTGGTGGCGCAGCGGCGGCCGCTGAATCCGGGCGCAGAATCCGCGAGAAGGAGTGCCTGAATAGCGTCTTTACAAACGAGAAAAAGCATGATATAATGTAGATATGAGAAAACAAACGATAGACGAGAACCGACGCTGTCCGAAATGCGGGCGCACGGAAAACCAAA
>JAIRXU010000077.1 GCA_031268095.1 Oscillospiraceae bacterium
CACTCCCGCCGCCTTGCGAAAGACTTCGAAATCTCCGTTGAATCCGCCGAAACCATCGTTCGCATCTCCCATCTTCGCACCCTGCTGCGTCGGTCATAGGGTTGAATACAGGTTCTTACTCCTCAAACGATGGCGTGGCATCGCAACTCGCTACGCGAAAACCACCGATTCTTTCCTTGCCGCCGTCCAAATTCGCTGCATTGCCATCTGGGCGCAGAAAAAATTGAAACTCGTGTAGACACTGTATAACCTTCGAAGTAACCGCCAAGTCTTATTGCTTGTGATTCTCAAAAAAATTCTTGACATTGTCATTCCCCTGTGGTATACTATTTCCTTCGGCCGCCTCGCTGCGGCTGAAAATTTCGGGGTACGAGTACCCCGTCAGGAGTGATTGTACCATGGTCAAGGCAATCGTGGGCGCGAACTGGGGCGACGAAGGCAAGGGCAAGAGCACCGACATGCTGGCTGAGCGGGCGGATATCGTCGTCCGATTCCAGGGCGGGGCCAACGCCGGACACACCATCATCAACGATTACGGCAAATTCGCCCTGCACCTGCTGCCTTCCGGCGTGTTCCATTCCCATATCACCAATGTCATCGGCAACGGCGTAGCGCTGGACATCAGCAAACTGAAAAAGGAGCTGGACGACCTGGTTAGCCGGGATGTCCCGCCGCCGAAACTTCTGCTCTCCGAGCGGGCGCAAATCCTTATGCCTTACCACATTTTGCTGGACGTGTATGAGGAAGAGCGGCTGGCGGACCGGCAGTTCGGCTCCACCAAGAGCGGCATCGCGCCGTTTTATGCTGACAAGTACGCCAAGACGGGCATCCAGCTCTGCGAGCTCTGCGACGAAGCCGCCCTGCTGGATCACCTGGAGCGCATCTGCGAAGTGAAAAATCTCCTGCTGGAGCATGTCTACCATAAGCCGCTGCTGGACCCCGCCGCGCTGGCGGCCGAGTTGCTGTCCTACCGGGACTGGCTGCGTCCCATGATTGCGGACACGGGCGCGTTCCTGCGCCAGGCCCTCCGGGAAGGGAAGGAGATCCTGCTGGAAGGGCAGCTGGGATCCCTGCGCGACCCGGACTTGGGGATCTATCCCATGGTCACGTCCTCCTCCACCCTGGCCGGGTACGGTGCGGTGGGCGCGGGCGGGATCCCGCCCTGTGAGATCAAAGAAATCATCGCGGTGACCAAGGCCTATTCCAGCGCGGTAGGCGCGGGGGCTTTCGTCAGCGAGCTTTTCGGCGAGGCGGCGGCGGAACTGCGGGAACACGGCGGCGACGCCGGGGAATACGGCGCGACGACCCACCGTCCCCGCCGGGTGGGCTGGTTCGACTGCGTCGCCACCCGCTACGGCTGCGCGGTCCAGGGCGCGACACAGGCAATCCTCACCGCCATCGACTGCCTCAGCTATCTCGACGAACTGCAGGTCTGCGTGGCCTACGAGATTGACGGCGAGATTACCCGGGACTTCCCTGTCACCGCCCAGCTTGAGCGCGCGAAACCGGTGCTGAAAACCTTTCCCGGTTTCGGGCGGCCCCTGCGGGGCGTCCGCGCCTTCGCGGACCTTCCCCAGGCCGCAAAGGACTACGTCGCCTTCATCGAGCAGGAAATCGGCGTCCCGATCCGCCTGGTGTCCAATGGGCCGCGGCGGGAAGAGACGCTGACGCGGGAATCGCTGCTCTGAGCAACCCGCAAGAACTCCCCCGGACGAATGAACCGTCCGGGGGAGATTCTGTTTTGTTCGCCGCTTACTGAGGGAATGGATACGCAGCATCAACGGCCCGCCGGGTCTGTGAACAGCATTCCGTGTCCGCCGTCTTCTGCGTTGGCGCGGTCTTTTGTTTGGGCAAAGGGACAGCGGCAGCCGCTGCCAGGGACCGGTGATCTCGCCGCTCTTGCTCCGGGCGACGGCGACGCAGTATTCCTTTTTGCTGAACCCCCGACCAGGGCACCAGCAATTCCCCGCCGCCGCGGTAGGTCTCGCAGCCGTCCGTAACGCCATTTTCCTTGTTCCAGGGCCGGGCATTCCGTTCGTGCGGGCACTGATTTCCTCAAAGGGCCCCGGGGGGCTGGCGCCGCGGAAAACCGAGACGCCCCGGCGACCGGAAACTTGATCGCGGACTGTTTTGAAAGCATGGAGAATCCGCTCTCAGCCCGTCGCCTGCATCTTTAGGTACGCATGAATGAACCCGTCCAAATCCCCGTCCATGACGGCGATGATATTGCCGCTTTCGTGGCTTGTGCGGTGGTCTTTGGCCAAAGTATAGGGCATGAAGACATACGAGCGGATCTGGCTGCCCCAGGCAATTTCCATCTTCACGCCTTTGATATCCTCAATCTTGTCCAAATGCTCCCGCTCCTTGATCTCAATGAGCTTGGACTTGAGCATCCGCAGGGCAACCTCCCGGTTCTGGTGCTGGGAGCGCTCCACCTGGCAGGACGTGACAATCCCCGTGGGAACATGCGTCAGCCGCACGGCGGAGGACGTCTTGTTGACTTTCTGTCCGCCCGCGCCGCTGGCCCGGTAGACGTCCATTTTGATATCCTCGGGGTTGATGTCGATTTCGATGGTGTCATCGATTTCCGGCATCACTTCCAGGGAAGCAAAACTGGTGTGCCGCCGGCCGGAGGCGTCGAAGGGAGAGCAGCGGACCAGCCGGTGCACCCCGTTTTCGCTCTTGAGAAAACCGTAGGCATTTTCGCCCTCAATCAGCAGCACGGCGGATTTCAGTCCCGCCTCTTCCCCGTCGAGGAAGTCCACCAGTGTGCATTTGAACCCGTGCCGTTCGCTCCAGCGGGTATACATGCGCACCAGCATCTCGTTCCAGTCCTGGGCCTCGGTGCCGCCGGTCCCCGCGTGGAAGGTCAGGATGGCGCTGCTGCGGTCGTATTCGCCCGTCAGCAGGGTACCCAGGGTCTGGGCCTCCAGCGCGGCGACGAAAACGTCCGCCGCAGCCTTGCACTCCGGCAACAGCGCCAGATCCTCTTCCTCGTCCGCCAGGGCGATGAGCGTCAGCGCGTCGTCGAAGTCCGCGGCAAGCTTGCGGTAACTTTCGGCCTTGCTCTTCAGCGCCGCGATGCGTTGGAGGATCGTCTGGGACCGCTTCAAGTCATCCCAGAACCCTTCCTTGACGCACTCCGCTTCCAGCGCGGCGATTTCCTCCTGCCCGGCCTCGAGCCCCAGTGCCTCCCGCAGCTCGCCCAGCTTCTTTTCCTGCCCCTGCAGCAGCAGGCGCAGTTCCTCAAATTGCACCATGAACGAAATTCCTCTTTCTTTATGTACGTTACTGTGCGCCGGGGAAGACCGGTCCGCTCATCCGATCCGGTATCCCTGCTCCACCAGCAGCTTCTGAATCCGGTCGGAGGGGTTGAGCAGGCTGCTGATAGACATGTCATGGTTGATGGTGTCGATCAAAAACGAGACGTACTTCGACATATCGACACTGACATACCATTCCCGGGCGAGCAACTCCGGGGTTTGATAAATCAAATTGGTGGTGAACACTTTCGTGAACAGCCCCTGCCGGTACGCCAGATCGAAACGCTCCAGCCCGTTGCAAAAGAGCCCGGCGGACACGCAGAGAAAGATCCGCTGCGCGCCCAGATCCCGCAGTTTTGTCGCCACCTCAATCATGGAATCCCCGGACGCAATCATGTCGTCGGGCAGGATGACGTCCTTGCCCTCGACGTTATCCCCCAGAAACTCGTGGGCGACGATGGGGTTGCGGCCATTTTTGATGGTGGAATAGTCCCGCCGTTTATAGAACATCCCGATGTCTACCCCCAGCATATTGGCGTAGTAGATGCAGCGGCCCATCCCGCCTTCGTCCGGCGAGATGATCATGAGGTGGTCCTTTTGGATATTGATGTCCGGCACGGTGCGCACGATGGCCTTGATCATCTGATAGGTGGTGCGCACATCCTCGAACCCGCACAGAGGAATGGCGTTCTGGACCCGGGCGTCGTGGGCGTCGAACGTAATGATATTGCTGACGCCCAGGGCGGACAGTTCCTGGAGCGCCATGGCGCAGTCCAGGGATTCCCGGCTGGAGCGCCGGTGCTGCCGTCCCTCATAGAGCATGGGCATAATGACCGTCATGCGGCGGGCCTTCCCCGCCGTGGCGCTGATCACCCGCTTCAGATTGGCAAAGTGCTCGTCCGGGCTGGTGGGCACCTGCATGCCGTACATTTCATGGGTGACGCCGTAATGAAAGCAGTCGCACAGAAAAAACAGGTCGTATCCCCGCACCGACTGGCTGATATTCGCTTTGCCTTCGCCGGTCCCGAACCGGGGGAAGCTCGCTTCGATGACATAGCTGTCCCGAACATAGCGGTGCAGAATGTCTTCCGCCGAAAGCTTGTCCGCGTACTCCCGGCGCCATTTGGTAATATATGCATTGATCTGCTGGGCCACCGTTTCGCAGCCGGGCAAGGCAATGATGCCCAGCTGCCCCACAGGCACCTCGTTTTGATAATCCCCCGCCAAATCAGCCAATGGAACTCACCCTTTCGTTTTCGTTGCACTCCTCTCTTTTATGATAACACACAATGCCGAAAAGTGCAAGATGATCCGGCGGTTTTCCTGAAATTCATTCTGGCGGTCATTCCCGCAGCTGCGCGCAGAGCACCGTCATGTCGTCTTCCCGCGCGTCTCCCCGGCGGGTTACGGCGAGTTCCGTCAGATGTTCCGCCAAAGCCTGCATGTCCCCCTGGTCCCGCCAGCGCTCCAGCGCCGCGCAGATCCAATCCCCGCTGTCCGCAAGCAGACCGTCCGAGAGCAGTACAACGATATCCCCTTCCGCCAGGCTGACTGTGCAGCCCGCCGGGCGAATCCCCCGCAGGATCCCCGCCGGCAGCGCGCTGAGTTCCAGCCGGTTGGCCTTCCCTCCCTGGAGAAGGAAAGAGACTGTCCCGCCCGCCTTGCAGAATTCCACCTGACCGGAATAGAGATCAATCCCCGCCACATCCAGCGTCGCCAGGGTCTCCTCCGGGCTCTTGACCATCAGGGCCGCGTTGGCAACACGCATGGCACAGCCAAAGCTCAGCCCGCTGCGCACCAAATTGCCGAAAATTTCCGTGGCCAGCGCCGCGTCAATCGCCGCCCGGCCGCCGGTTCCCATGCCGTCGCTGATCACCAGCAGCTCCCTGCCCCGGCCATCCTCAAAATGGTCGAAGTAATCCCCACAGTAGGCGGACTGGGCGCTGCTCATCTGCACCGCCCCCAGGTTGATGTGATACAGCGGCCGCTGGGCGAAGGTCAGCAGCAGCTCCGCGCCCTCTGCCTGAAGCGCGCAAACCGACGGCGCGGAAAAGAGGCAGCCCGCCGCCGCGCTGACCGCCGCCGCCAGGGTATCCCGGTCCGGAATTTCCGCCGCGGGAGTCGCCTCCGCCGTCAGGGTAACAATGCCGTCCGCGTCTTGGACGCAGCTGACCCTATGAACCCGCAGCCCGCATTCCCCTAAGGCCCGGGCCGCCGCTGCCGCCGCAAGATCATCTATCCCCCGGACCTGCGCCAACTGCATGCCAAGATCCTCCAGCATCTCCGCCAGGGCTTCAAACTGATCCGCTGCCGCCTGCCGGATCTGTCCGCCTTTTTCATGACAGTCCGTCCGGGCCAGATAGCCGAAGTAGGCCCGGCAGCAGGCAGCGCTGAGCTGCTCAGCCCGCGCGCAGGATTCCCCGCCATAGAGGGCCGCATGGATCCCCGTGACCCGCTCGGGCGACAAGCCGTCTTCGTCCCGCAGGCAGGATTGGATCTGGCGGAAGAATGCCTCAAACGGTTCTCTGGCCCCCGCGGCGCAGGTCTTCCGCCGCGGGCAGGAACCGCAGACCTCTTCTTCCGCCCGGACGCAGACGCCCTCCAAGATGGGCTGGTCCAACTTTTGCAGTCCCTCCGTCACTTCCGAGACGTAGGCCGCCACCTTCCGAACCGAACCTGCCGCATGCACCAGCCGCAGCTGCGCCTCCGGCTGGTCGCTCATCCGCGCGGCGCCCGGCCCGCCGGCGCCGCTTTCCGGCGCGATGGTGGCGCGCAGCTTCCGCACCGCCGAGCGCGGGAGCGCCGCAAAAATGGACGCCGCCGCCAGGGATTCCAGAAAGAACGCCATCGCGTCCGCCGACCGGTCGGACAGGACGGCGTGGAAAACCGTGAACAGTGTGCAAATCAGCAGGAAACTTCCCGCCGCCAGCACCCCGGGCCCGAAACGCTTCCCGCTCCGCGCTTTGGCCTGCCCCTGCCCAACGTCGGACTCCTCTTGGGCGCACAGCCCCGCGAACAGTCCGCCCAGAGTCAGGATACCGATCAGCAGAGGATCCGCTGTAGCCAGCAGCATTGCCGCGCCCGCCGCCGCACCCGCCGCCGCGCCGCCCATTTCCCGGTATGTCACCGCGCAAATCAGTACGAAGAGAACAGCCAGCACACTGACCGGCACGAATCCGCCGACGGAAACGCAGCCCAGAGCCGTCATTACCATCGCGCAGCAGAGCAGCAGCGCGGCGCATTCCTGCCGGGTCAGCAGCAGACGGTACGGAAACAGCGTAAATCCTTCTTCCCCGCTCCCTTTGCCTCCTCCGGCATGCACCCGGCGGATCCCCCGGGTCACCTGGATAAAATACGCGGCACAAGCTGAAAGCGCCGCACCGCCCACCGCCATCAGAATCGGCAGGCCACCCGCCCGCCCACCGGAAAACGCTGCCGAAAGCCCCGCCGTCAGCGAGCAGGCGCCAGCCGTCAGGGCCGCTGCCAGCCGCCTGCGCCGCAGGCCAAGCCGTTGCAGGACGGCGTTGGTCAGCGCCGCCGCCGCAATGGCCGCCCAAACGGGGACCGCGCCGGGGAATGACAGGGCCGCCAGGCTCCCCAGCAGCGCGCCCAGGGAAGGCGCGATCAGCCACCGGACAGAGCAGGCCGCCGCCAAAGCAACGGCAAACGGCGCTCCCGCCGCGAAAACCCCGCCGGCCACACCCGTCTGGGCCAGCACGATCCCCAGCGCCGCCGCGCCTATGTTGGCGGCGGACGCCGTCAGCAGCTTCCGCGAATCCCAGCCGGTCTGCCGCTCCCGCACAAATTCCAGCACCGTCATTTCATCCCATCCTTCCGCTTTTGTCCTCAATTTTTGCGTATGCGCCGTTGGTATTCGAAAGCCAGCGGGGAGAACTTGTCCCGCGCTGCATCCTTACCGTTTAGTATACACGCCAAAGAAGGAATATTTTGTCAATCCCTGAGATCTTTCACGGATTTCCTCCGACGGCGTTTTTTTGACGGAGTTTTTCTGGAAACATACGATTTTTTCTTGACAACGCTTCCGGAAGTTGCTAAAATAGAAAGAGTAAATTGTAAAAGGAGGTATGTCACTTGCTGGATCAGAAAACCCTCGCGTATATCAATATGTTCGCCATCCTCGGCACCCTGGAAAACCTCTGCGAGCTGGTGCCGGAGGCAGGACCGCTGCTGACCAACAAAAAGCCCATCGCTCTGGCTTTCGACGTTAAGGGCGGTCCCAGCGCGACCATCACGTTCGAAAACGGCAAATGCCGGCTGGAGCCGGGTGTGCAGGCCTGCAACATCAAAATCCCCGTCGGATCCTGCGAAAAATTCAACGGCGTTGTCGACGGTACCGTTACGCCGCTGCCGGTGAAAGGATTCCGGTACATCAAATTCCTCACCAAGGATTTCGACGCGCTGACAAAGCTGATGGAGAAATATCTCCGTCCTTCGGAGGAAGACCTGGCAGACCTGGCATTCTTCGAGCGCAGCACAACGCTGATGCTGTATGTCATCTCCGTCGCCATTGCCCAGATCGGGGATTACGACGAGATCGGCCGCTTCAGCGCCGACCATGTTCCGGACGGAGATGTTTGCTTCTCCATCAAGGACGGCCCCGCCGCCACCATTCACTGCAAAAACCACATCCTCAGCACCGAGAAGCGGCGGCCCCAGAACCCCCGCGCCATCATGGAGTTCGAGAGTATCGAACTGGCCCGCGCCCTTTTCGACGGCAAGGTCAACGCTCTGGCGTGCATCGGCAACGGTTCCATTACCATGCGCGGCATGATCAATATGATCGACAATCTCAACCGCATCCTGGACCGTGTCGCGCTGTATTTGGCGTGACGCCCTGAAGGGAGATCCTGCGGCAATGAAATTGCCCGACGCGAAGCGGCGAAACTGCGCGCCCGCCAGGCGAGACAAATAACTATTAGGAGGAACCACTGATGGAAGTCTATAAGCATGACAAAAGCCGGGAATGGTTTGACCGGGCCTGCAAGGTCATCCCATCCGGCGTTTACGGGCATCTGGGCCCGGCGGAAGGCAACTTCATTCCCGTCAGCAAGTGGCCGCTGCTGGGCGACCGCGCCGAGGGGACCTATTTCTGGGACGTGGACGGCAACCGCTACATTGACTATATGTGCGCCTACGGCCCCAATGTTCTCGGCTACAACGACCCCGACGTGGACGCCGCGGCGATCGCTCAGGCGAAAATCGGCAACTGCGTCACCTCTCCGTCGTATAAGATGGTGGAGCTGGCGGAGCTCATGGTGGATACCGTCAAAAGCGCGGACTGGGCGTTCTTCGCCAAGAACGGCAACGACGTGACCACCGCCGCCATCATGACCGCCCGGGCTCACACGCACAAAAAGAAGATCATTTTTGTCAACGGGTTCTATCACGGCGTTGCCCCCTGGACCCAGAAGATCGACTACCCCGGCGTCATCCCCGAAGATGTGTCCAATAATCTCTATGTAGACTGGAACGACATCCCCGCGCTGGAGACGCTGCTTGCGGAAAATGAGGGCGAAATCGCCGCCTTCATCTCTACGCCTTACATGCACGGCAACTACCTCGACAACCAGCTCCCCGCCCCCGGGTACTGGCAGAAGGTCCGAGAACTTTGCACCAAACACGGCATTGTCCTGATCGTGGACGACGTACGGACCGGATTCCGGCTGGCGACGGAGGGCTCCGACGCGTTCTACGGCTTTGAGGCTGACCTGATCTGCTTCTGCAAGGCCATCGCCAACGGCTGGAACGTCTCGTGCCTTTGCGGCAAGGAATTCATCAAAGGCGCGGTCAGCTCCCTCAGCTACACCGGCTCTTATTGGATGAGCGCCGTCCCCTTCGCGGCCGGCATCGCCAATATCAACAAAATGCGGCAGCTGGGCCTCCCCGCCATCCTTAAGGAAAAAGCGGTGAAGCTTCTGGACGGTCTAACCAAAACCGCGACGGAGAACGGGTTCCGCCTCTTGATCTCCGGCGAACCCGCGCTGTTTTATCTGCGCATCGCCAACGACGACAGCCTGTTCCTCCACCAGGAATGGATTGCCGAGTGCGTCCAGCGGGGCGTCTTCTTTGCCGGGCATCACAACCACTTCCTCAACTATGCCGTATCAGATGAAGATATCTCCTTTACGCATGAAGTCGCCGACGAGGCTTTCAAGGTCGTCCGGAAAAACCATCCGGAGCTGTTCTGATTTGCGGTTCTGATATTTGAAAAAAGATGGAGGGTTCCCCTCATGCCAAACAAAACCAAACGCGTCCTCGCCGTCCTGCTGGCCCTGCTGACCGTCGCTTCGCTGGCGTTCCCCGTATTTGCCGCTGGCGAAGGCGCGGGCGAGCCGGATCTCGCCGCCTGCCTGGCGGAAATCAAGCGGATCCTCGACGGCGGAAAATGGACGCTGCAGGCCAAGGAAAATGGCGCCGATATCCTGCTGGCGGCGGACGGCGACGACGTCGTCGCGGAAATGCCCATCGACCCCGCGCAGCCTGTAACGCTCAACGCCACGCTGCAGTGGCTGTTTCAGCTGGTCACCGGCAAGAACGTCCGGTACCTGACGCTTGGCGGCAAGCTCTACCAAATCTTCCCGGATCGCTTTATCCGCGAGGAAATTTCCGGCGGCAGCATGGGTACGCCGCCGTTCGTCACCTACCTGCAAGCCCTTTTGGCGCAGGCGGAGCCCGCGGCAGGCGAAGAGACCGTCGACGGAGTCGCCTACCTGACCGCCGCGGCGCAAGTCGAAACCGGGCGCGAGGCGATCTTCTATTTCCAGGGCGGCCAGCTGCGCCGCCTGGTCGTCAAGCAGAACGGCGCCGTCGTCAGCACGAGCGAAATCCAGTCCTTCCGCGCCGGCGCGGACGCAAAGCTCTTCAGCATCAAGTGGATGCACAGCAGCCTGCTGCTGAAGGTGATCACGTTCATCATTCGTACGTACCCCACGTATTGACGCATTCCCCTGTTCACGCTTTATTCTGTACATAGAAAGGTCGGATTTCATCATGGCACTCTCCAAGCAGGAATGGATTGAGCTGGAAAACAAAGCCCATGAGCTGCGCAACCTGTGCCTGGATACCACCCACTGGGCGGGGTCCGGACACATCGGCGGCGGCCTGAGCTGCATGGATATGCTCACCATTCTCTATTACAAGTACCTCAGCCTCGACCCCTCGAACCCGGACTGGGCGGACCGCGACCGCTTCATCCTCAGCAAGGGGCACGCGGGCATCGCCTGGGCCCCCGTCCTGGTCAGCAAAGGGTACAATGATCCCGAGCAGCTCAAGACCTTCAATCTCACGAACTCCAAAATGGGCATCCATCTGGACGCCAACAAGGTTGTTGGTGTAGACGCTTCGACCGGTTCCCTCGGGCATGGACTGCCCATCGCCGTCGGCACCGCGCTGGCCGCCCGGGTCCAGAAGAAGGACTACTGGACTTACTGCATCATGGGCGACGGCGAATGCGACGAAGGCGAGATCTGGGAAGCCGCCATGTCTGCCGCTCACTTCGGCGTGACCAACCTCATCAGCTTTGTTGACCGCAACGAATGCATGATTGACGGCCCGACGGAAGACGTCATGAAGCTTGAGCCTTTCGCGGACAAATGGGCCGCCTTCGGTTTCCTCGTCAAGGAAGTGGACGGCCAGAACCTCGACCAGCTGGACGACGCCATTGCCTTCGCCAAAGCCAACACCACCGGCAAGCCTGTCGTCATCATTTCCCACACCAAGAAGGGCGCGGGCATTGCGCACATTGAGGGCGATTACAAATGGCATTACGGCGCGATGGACGAAGACAGCTACCAGAAGGGCAAGGCAAGCCTGGCGGAGTACCATCAGGCCCGGCTGGCCCGCGCGGAAAAGGAGGGCGAATAGCATGGCAGGCGGATTGACTTACACCGCGGTGGAATCCACCGCGCTTTCCACGGCTGAGTACTACGGCAAGGCGCTCTGCGAACTGGGCGCGGAGCATCCCGAAATCGTCGCGCTGACGGCGGACCTTGGCAAATCCACCAAGATCGGCCTGTTTGGTGACGCGTTCCCGGACCGCTTCTTCAACGTCGGCATTGCGGAACAGAATATGTTCAGCATGGCCGCCGGGTTCGCAAAGGCGGGGTGTGTGCCTTTTGTATCTACGTTCTCGGTTTTCGCGTCCCTGCGCGCGGCGGACCAGGTCCATGCGGACATCTGCTACCAAAACTGCAACGTCAAGATTATCGCCACCCACGGCGGGACCTCCTTCGGCCAGGCGGGCTCCACCCATCACGCTATCTGCGACCTCGCGGTGGAGCGGGCGTTCCCCAACATGACCGTGATCGTCCCGGCAGACGGGATGGAAACCGTCAACGCCGTGCGCGCGGCATACGAAACCCCCGGCCCGTTCTATATCCGCATCAACCGCGGGTTCGACCGTGTGGTATATGAAACGACCGATTATGGCTTCCAGCTGGGCAAAGCCAGCACCATGCGGGAGGGCACGGACATCACCGTCATCGCCAACGGCTCCTGCGTTTTCCAGGCCATCCAGGCGTCTGATTTTCTCAATAACGCCGACGGCCTGAAGGTCCGCGTCCTCAACGTCCACACCCTCAAGCCCCTGGACAAAGAGGCCATCCGGAAGGCGATTGCCGACACCCGCCGGATCATCGTCGCCGAAGACCACAACGTCAACGGCGCGCTGGGGTCCGCCGTGGCGGAAGTCATCGCCGAATACGGCAAAGGCTGCGCTTTCACGCGCCTGGGCCTCCAGGATCAGTTCGCCCCCATCGGACTACACGAGGACATCATGTCCATCCTGGGCATCGATTCCAACGGCATCATTGCCGCCGTGCGCGAGACGATGGGCAAAGACTTCGAGCTGGATGACGACTGGACGGACGAAGTCTGAGCCAGCGAAAGGAGGCAGGACATTGGTTTCTCAGGATATGCTGTTTAGCTACAAGATTTTTCTCAACGCGGCGCTGCCGCTGGTCAAGGTGATCGCCACCGACGTGCCGGCCTTGGCGAAGAAGTTCGAGAAGGCCCACTGCGTCTACCAGATCAGCGCCCTCGCGCCGGACTTGCCGGAAGGCAAGGTCGCCACCCATCTGACCATCAACAACGGCGAATGGACCGTCTGTCCCGATAAACTCACCGATGCGCCCCTCGTCGAACTGCAATTCAAGAGCATCAATGCGTTTGTCGCGTTCTTCAAGGGCCAAATGAGTCCGGCCACGCTGCCGAAGATGAAGGGGGCGCTGAAGAACTTTGGCGCGTTTCTGAACCTGATGCAGGTGCTGCTGAAGATGTCGGCCCTGCTCTCGGCCAAAGAAGCGCCGAAGGACGAGGCCACCCAGACGCTGCTGGTCAAATGCTTTTTCTATCTGCTTTCCAGCGGCATCAGCTGTCTGAACAAATGCGGGCATGAAGCAATCCATGACTGGGCCCTGAAGAGCCCCGACCGGGTCTATGGCTGGGCCGTCAACGGGCATCCGGAAGTGTCGGCCTACATCCGCGTCAAGGCAGGCAAAAGCCGGGCCGGACGCGGGGAGTACAAACGCGCCATGCCTTTCTTCACTTTGCGCTTCGACTGCCTGGAGAGCGCGCTGGGCACACTGCTGGGCATCGACGACATGATGGAGGCCACCAAAGCCGGCCGGCTGATCATGGACGGCGCGCCGGAGTTCGGCGCGCAGTTGGGCGACTTCATGCTGACCGTCGCCGGGTATGCGCAATAGCGCAGTTTCTTGGCGTCATTCCCTATTCCGCCGCACTCCTCCGGTCCGGTGACTTCCGGACCGGAGGATTTTCTTGCAAAAAATTTCTCTCAGCAATTGATCCGGCGGCCGGAAGGGTTTATACTATACTGGGAAGAAGCAGAAGACAATCGGAGGAGGAGCGTGACCCATGGAATCTATGCCGCAAACCATCGCCGGGCTGGAGGAGAGCTACGAAGCGCTGCTGGCCCGCCCCAACGAGAAACTGGCTCCCGGCAACGGCGTCTATGACCGCTGGCGCTATCCCGTCCTGACCCGGGATCATACCCCGCCCTTCTGGCGGTACGACTACAGCAAAACGGCCAGCCCCTGGGAACTGCTGGGCATCAACGCTGTGTTCAATGCCGGGGCGCTCTGCCATCAGGGGAACTATGTGCTGGTCGCCCGGGTGGAGGGCACGGACCGCAAGTCCTTCTTCGCGGTGGCGGAAAGCGACAGCCCCACCCAGGGCTTCCGGTTCCGGGATTTTCCCGTCGCCTTGCCGGACACCCAGCCGGAGGAAGTCAACGTCTACGACATGCGTCTGACCGCCCACGAAGATGGCTGGATTTACGGTGTCTTCTGCTCCGAGAGCAAGGACCCGGCGGATCCTTCTCTTTCCGCCGCGCGGGCGGCGGCGGGGATCGTCCGAACCAAGGACTTTGACACCTGGGAGCGGTTGCCGAACCTCCGGACCGCCTCGGCCCAGCAGCGCAATGTTGTGCTGCACCCGAAGTTTGTCGGCGAGAAATATGCCTTTTTTACACGGCCCCAGGACGCTTTCATTGATGCGGGGAGCGGCGGCGGGATTTGCTTTGCGCTGTGCGACGACATTACCCGCCCGGCCATTGGCGAAGAGACGCTGGTCAGCCCCCGGCGGTACCACACCATCACCGAGAGCAAGAACGGCGCGGGCGCTGTGCCCATCGAGACCCCCCGGGGATGGCTGCATATTGCCCATGGGGTCCGCAACACCGCCGCCGGACTGCGGTATGTCATCTATGCTTTCCTGACGGATCTCGCGGAACCCTGGAACGTGATCGCGGAACCGGGCGGTTACCTGATCGCGCCGCGGGGCGAAGAACGGGTGGGTGACGTGAGCAATGTGGCGTTCACCAACGGGGCCGCTGTGGCTCCGGACGGCAGCGTCGCCATCTACTACGCCTCCAGCGACACGCGGCTGCATGTGGCGACAACAAGCATCGACCGGCTGCTGGACTATGTCTTTGGCACCCCGGCGGACCCCTTGCGCAGCGCCGACTGCGTTCGCCAGCGGACAGACCTGATCCGGCGCAATCTGGAAATTCGAAACGGAGGAACATTCCATGTCTGATCTTGACCGGAGCGCCTATGCTCTGGAGCGGCAGCAAACCTGGCTGCGCCATGTTCCGCGGGACGCGGCGATTTATTCCGCCCTGGTTGCTTTGACGGATAATGAGACCGCCCGGACGGAAGCATTTCACACCGACCTGGAGTTCGGGACGGGGGGACTGCGGGGCATCCTCGGCCCCGGCACCAATCGCATGAACGATTACACCGTCGGTCAGGCAACCCAAGGGCTGGCCAATTACCTGACCCATCCTTTGGAGGGAACGCCCGCGCGGACGGCCCTGCGGGTATGCATCGCCTTTGACACCCGCCGCTGCTCCCGCGCCTTCGCCTTGCGGGCGGCGGGCGTTCTCTGCGGCAATGGCATCTCCGTGGATCTCTACCGCTCCCCCCGTCCGACGCCCATGCTCTCCTTCGCGGTGCGCAGGGCGCAGCGGCCCGCCCAGGCCGGGATCGTCATCACCGCATCCCACAATCCGCCGGAATACAATGGATACAAAGTCTACAACGGCGCTGGCTGCCAGCTGACCGACGACGCGGCGACAGCGGTGCTGGCGGAAATCAAGAATCTGGATCCGTTTGGAAAAGTCAAGTTTCTTGACCCGGCAGAGGCGGAAGCAAAGGGTCTGCTGACCTACCTCGGCGACGAGACCGACCGGGCGTACCTCGACGCGCTGCGGGAGCAGCTGGCGCGGCTGCAGCCCGCCCTGGTCCGGGAGCACGCACGGGAACTGCGCATGATTTATACGCCTCTGCACGGCAGCGGACGGGTCCCCGTCGAGACGCTGCTGAAGCAGTTAGGGTATCCCCTGCTGCTGGTTCAGGACCAGGCGGACGAAGACGAAAACTTCCGCACCGTCGAAAAGCCCAACCCCGAGGAAGCGGCGGTGTTCACCCTGGCGCAGACGGAAGCGGCGGCGTTCCAGCCCCAAGTGATTTTTGCCACCGACCCGGACGCCGACCGGATCGGCGTGATGGCCCGGCCCGGGAAAGGCGCTGATTACGAGATCTTAACGGGAAACCAAACCGGGGCGCTGCTGTGCCATTATATCATTACAACGCTGGAAAACGAAAAGCGGTTACCGGCCAACGCGGCGGTCGTGAAGACCATCGTCACGGGTACGCTGGTCAACCGGATCTGTGCAAAATATAAAGTCGCGGTCCGCGATATGCTGACGGGATTCAAGTATATCGGTGAGCAAATGGACCTTTGGCAAGAAAGCGGCGAGAAAACCTTCCTCTTCGGCCTTGAGGAAAGTTACGGCTATCTCTTCGGCGATGTGAGCCGGGACAAGGATGCGGTGATCTCGGCGGCGATGATCGCGGAAATGGCGCTGTGGTACCAGCAAACCGGCCTGACGCTGGTTGACGCGCTGGCAGAGCTCTACCGGGAGTTTGGCCCCGTGGCGGAAGACCTGATCAATCACGAGGTCAAGGGAACCGACGGGGTCGCCCGGATCCAGGCGCTGATGGACCGGGCTCGACGGGACTTCCGGACGATCCTGGAGGGGGAACAGGTCGTGGCGGCGGAAGACTACCTCACCCGCAAGCGCCTTGATCTTTCTAGCGGCGAAGAAACGCTCTTGACGCTGCCGCAGTCCAACGTCCTCAAGCTCTTTTATGCCAACGGCGAGTGGCTGACCCTGCGTCCCTCGGGCACGGAACCGAAAATCAAACTGTATCTTTGCTCCAACGAAGCCTACCCGAAGGGGGCAACCATCCAACAGGCCCAGGATCGCGTGGCCGAGCTAAAGAAAAAAGCCCAGGCGTTCCTGGATCGTCCGTGACGCTTTGGCCGGGAGGGAACAATTCTGTGAGATGGCTGATCATCTTCCCCAGCGTCCTCGCCGCCGTCGGCTTGGCGGCGCTGCTGGCCGACGGAATTCCTGTCTGGCTGCGCTGGCTGCGGCGCATTCATCTGGGCCGCTGGCAGGACCCGGCCGTATGGCTGGACCGGCTGCGCCAGGCCGGGAGACGGCAGGCAAAACACATGCCCCGGATTCCGGCCAGCGACCAAACCCGGGGCGTTTTGTGGGATGTTCTGCGGGGCCAATATACGAACCGGCGGCTGCAGCTTTGGCAGCGGGCCGCGCTGGTCGAGGCGGCGGAGGCCTTTGATGCGCCAACGGACTGGTTTGTTCTTCCGGAATCTACCGCTGAGCGCGATATCCGCGCTGAACATGCCGCAGCTGCCTATGCCCTCCTGAAAGCGGGGCGGATTTCCGAACAGGACCTGCGCACCGTAACGGACGAACTGACCTCTCAGGCCGGCAGCGGGACGCTGCCCTATACCCCGGCCTTGCCCGCGCTGCGCTTCGTAGACACACTGATGGCCTGCCCGGCGCTCTTCCGGGCGGGCGGCGCGGCAGCGGACCTGAGCTTCCGGCAGCTGCGGGAGTACGCGGAAAACGGCCTTTCCCCTGTCACGGGCTGGCCTGCCCACTGCTTCCGCCCCACCCCGGACAATGCCTGCGGGATCCCCCTGGGAATGACCGGCTGGGGCAGGGGCTGCGGATTCTGGATTTGCGCGCTGACGGAGAGTTTGACGGAAACCGCGGACCCGGCGGTTCAGGCTTGGCTGCTGTCCGCAGCGAGGAAGGCGGCGGACGCCCTTCTTCCCCGGCAGCTCCCCGGGGGCGGCTGGAGCCGCCAACTGCTGGCGGACGACCGGCCCGAAAGCTCCGCTACCGCCATGATTGGCTACGCCCTGGCGCTGCTGAGCGCCTGCCCGGCGCTGCCAGAGTCCGATGCGGCCCGATGCCGCCAGGCGGCACAGGCTGCCCGCACCTGCCTGATGTCCTTGACCCGCCGGGACGGGACTGTTGATTTCGCGCAGGGGGACACCCGCGCCGTGGGTGTGTATTCCACCCGGACGGAGCCGCTCCCGCTGGCCCAGGCCTATGCTATCCGGCTCGGGGACGCGCTTATCTCCAGAACGAGGACACCAGGACGCTAAAAGCGCTCAGGACAATGAGGCCAGCCAGAATGACGGCCACCAGACGGATCACTTTGCTGCGGTTCATAGAACAATCCTTTCTGCCGGAAGCAACGCCGGCGGAATTTTTTTGTGATTTCACCGCTCAGCCCAGAATTTTCGATCCAGGCTGCGGTATTGCAAGGCCTCAGCCAAGTGCGGCAGCGCAATTTCAGGGCTGTCCGCCAAATCAGCAATGGTGCGCGCGACGCGCAGGATTTTGTCATAAGCCCGGGCAGAAAGGCCCAGGGTCTGGAACGCCCGCTCCAGCATTTGGCGGCTGGGTCCGTCCAGCACACAAAATTCCCTTGTCATGGCGGCGGACATCTGACCGTTGGCATGGATCCCTGACCCGCGGAACCGCGCTTCTTGCTTGGCACGGGCGGCATTCACCCGGGCCCGGACGGCGGAGGAGGGTTCCCCCGCTTCCTCGGCGGAAAGGCGGCGGAAGTCCACCGGCGGAACCTCGATATGAATATCCAGGCGGTCCAGCAGCGGACCGGACACCCGGGAAAGATACCGCTGCGCAGCGCCTTGGGGACAGGAACAGCGACGGGTTGGATGCCCAAAAAAGCCGCAGGGACAGGGATTCATGGCGCAGACAAGCATGACCGCGCAGGGGTAAGACACCGAAGCCGCCGCCCGGGAGATGGTGACCATTCCGTCTTCCATCGGCTGGCGCAGAACCTCCAGGGTGTTGCGGTTGAATTCCGGCAGCTCGTCCAGGAACAGGACGCCGTTGTGCGCCAAGCTCAGTTCCCCCGGCCGGGGAATGCTCCCGCCGCCGGAAAGCCCCGCGGCAGAAACGGTGTGGTGCGGCGCGCGGAAGGGCCGGGCCCGGATCAGCGAGGTACCGCCGGGCAGTTCCCCCGCTACGGAATAGAGTTTGGTGGTCTCAAGGCTTTCTTCCGCCGTCATGTCCGGCAAAATGGAAGGCAGGCGCTTGGCCAGCATGCTCTTCCCGGAACCCGGCGGACCGATCATCAGGACATTGTGGTTTCCGGCGGCGGCCACCTCCAGCGCGTGCCGCGCCTCCCCCTGCCCCCGAACGTCGGCCAGGTCCGGCAAATCCGCGGCGCGGGGTTCGCTGCCTTCCGGCGGCGGCGCGGGGGGCAGGAGAATGTCTCCCCTCAGGTGATCCAGCAACTGGCGGACATTCTCCACCGCATACACATGTACGCCGCCGACAACGGCGCTTTCCGCCGCATTGCCCGCCGGAACAAAGACATCGGTCCATCCGGCGTTGCGGGCCTGAATCACCATGGGCAGCGCGCCGTTGACTTTGCGGACCAGCCCGTCCAGGGAGAGCTCCCCGACGAAGGCTGCTTTGGCAAAATCTCCTTGCAGCTGCCCGCTGGCGCAAAGCAGCGCCACAAACAGCGGCAGGTCGTAAAGCGGGCCTTCCTTGCGCCGGTCGGCGGGAGCCAGGTTGACGGTGATCCGGCTGGCGGGGAAGGCGTAGCCGCTGTTTTTGATGGCGGCACGGACGCGGTCCTTCGCCTCGCTGACGGCAGCATCCGGCAGCCCGACCATATCGAAGCGGGGCAGACCTTGGTGCAGGTCCGCTTCCACCTCCACGCAGAAGGTCTCCATGCCGTAGCAACCGACGCTGTTGATGCGGGAAAACAAACGCGACGCCCCCCTTATGTTTCCGCTGTTATGCTCATGCCCGTTCCCAAACGGCCGTTCAGCCTTCCACCGTTACTGTCCCATCCGGCCGGACGCTGATCAGCGCGCCGTCCCGCACCGCTTCCAAGAATGTATCCCCCAGCCGGTCTACGGCGACGATGGTCCCGTCTGTCCAGACCTCGGAGAGGATCACCCCCGCCGCCGCCAGGGAATCAATGGATTCTGAAAACAGCATGGCTTTCGGCGCAATCCCCAGGGAACAGATGGTATAGAGCACCATGCCGCCGGTGGTGGAACCGATGGTCTGGGGCAGGCAGAGCACCTTCCCGCTCAGCTCCTTTTGGTAAAGATCCGGGTTGTTCTGGTCGGAACAGATGACGCTCTTCTTGCGCAGCAGGGCGCTTTTCTGGAAGGAAGCCAGGGTATTGACTCCCTGCCGCGAAACGACGGCTTCGCCCTTCTCTATGCTCCCGGCAATCACCGGCCGGCCCTGAAATGTCTTCGTCTGGTTCGCCATATCAGAACGCTCCTTTCACGGCAATCCGGGTAATCTCGCCGTCGGTGAAGTACCGGGCAGCGGTATAGGTCCGGAGTTTGTTGGAATTGGTGATCACGGGCTTCTTGCCGCAAAGGGGGTTGTTCATGTACATCAGCGGGCAAATGGAGGTCAGATGCGCGCCCATGCCGGTCAGCCGGGCACAAGAATCCGGGCTGGCGGCGCGGTAATGCGCCAATACTTCCGGGGCGGCGCTGAGGATGGTCAGCAATCCAAGCTTCTGCTTGCCTTGCCGCCGGAGTTCTTCGCTCAAGCGGGTTTCCCACTCCTCCAGCTGGGCGAAGCTGAGATGAGGGCAGCCGAGGAAGCAGCGCTCCGGCTGGGCGTTCGGATTTTTCCAGATGTTCGGGTACCCCTCCCGCACCCGCGCCAGTTCCGCGTCGTCGATCACATAGACCCGCGCATCCGGCAGAATCAGATCTTCGCCCAGCGCCGCCGCCTCCGGCGTCAGGTTGGCGACGTGATAGAGCCCCACCGCGCCGTTGGAGGCCGTGGCCGCCCCCATGTCTTTGAGGTAGGCTTTGGCGTTGTCGTTCAGTTCCGTGCCCAGGAAGATGTCCAGACCCTTGATGTACGGCACCGCCTCCATGACCTTCTGGCCGACGGCGGATCCCAGAATCTGTGCTTCCGGCACCTGGCTGGTGCGGATTTCCACAACCCAGCTGGCCCTGCGCCCCTCGTCGGTGAGCAGGTCGAACTTCGGCACCTTCCCGAGGATGGACCCGAAGAGTTCCAGAATCCCAGAATTGCGATTGCAGCGGGCGCCCAGGACGGAGTTGGCGTACACAACGGCGGAGGATTCCGCCCAGGAGAGTACATCGCCTTTTTGGGGGATGTTCCCCACTTCATCGAGATAGCAGGTACAGGAGAAGGCCTGGTCGCTTTGGAGGCCGAGCTGCCGCAGCTGCTGTTCATAGGGCCGCTGCATGCCGTACAGCACCCGATTGAATACAAACTTTTCCAGAAAGCTGCACGGGACGTTGTCATAATCCAGCGGGCGGGGGTCCATCGTGAACGTCCCTTCCGCCCGGAGCCCGGCGGTAATCAGTTCGTCCATGATGGAGAACACGGGCTTGAGCACAGAGATGCCAAAGCTGGTGACTAGATGCCCCTTCCCGTTTACCGGAACAAACTCTGTCGCGCCAAAAGCCTCGCCATAGAGCACCAGGGTTTCCATGACCTTGGCCAGGACAGCGCCCTGTTTGCCGTCGAGGATCTGCTGTTCCTCGGGGGTGAGCGTCATGTGTGACTGCATGTGATCCCTTCCTTTCTCAGATCAGGCCCATTTCAGCCGTTACAGCGCCAGACCCAGGGCGTACCCGCCGCGGGTGGCCTCCAGCACTTTGCCGCCCTGAAAACTGTCGCCGATGTTATAGATTTCCCGGTCGCCCAGCGCCTGTTGGAGGGCGTGGAACAGCGCTTCATTGGGCCTGCCCCCCGCCGCGAGGACCACTGCGTCGGCGGCAATGATCTCCTCCCGGTCCTCGTGCTTCAGCTTCGGCGCCAGGGGGTTGAGGATATTTTCCGGCAGGATTGGCGTCCAGCTGAGGTATGGGTCCGGGACATTCTTGGCGCAATTGCGCAGAACCTTGACCCCGCCGGACCCGAAGGCCAGCAGCGTTGTGCAGTTGAGAAGTTTCACCCCCGCGTCGTAGAGGTACTTCAGCAGGTACCCCCGGTTGGCCGTGCAGGCGCGGTTCATAAAGTATTCGGTCATTTCGACGACCGTGACGTCCTTTCCCTGCTCCTTGGCCAGGAAGTAGGCCGCCTCGCAGCCCACCACCCCGCCGCCAATGATTACGACCCGCTTCGCGTTCTCCAGTTTCGCGGGGTCTTGGAGGATTTCCACCGCCTGGAAGACAGGGGCGCTCTCCCGCCCCGGCAAGGGCAGGTCGGTGTCCAGCGTCCCGGCCGCGACGACAATCTTGTCATACCCCTCCGTCCGCAGGAGCTCCGCCGTTGCCTCGGTGCGCAGCCGGATGGTCAGGTCATATTCCTTTTGCGCCCGCTCGGCCCAGCCCCGCAGGTATTGCAGGTAATTGGCTATGTCGAACTTGATTCCCGGCTGACAGCCGGCGACGATTCGTCCGCCCAGCGCGTCCTGTTTTTCGAAGAGGGTGACTTGGTGCCCCCGCCGCGCGGCCGTGACCGCGCAGGTCAGGCCGCCGGGGCCGCCGCCCACCACCGCGATCCTCTTTGGCTGCTCCGCCGGGGCCGGCCGCTCGGGATAAATTTCCTCAAACGCCGTTCGGGGATTGACGGCGCACTGGGGATGCCCCCCGTCAACGAATTCGTTGATGCAGCCTTCCTGGCAGCCGATGCAGGGAATGATTTCGTCCACCTTCCCGGCCCTGGCTTTGTTGGGCCACTGGGGATCTGCCAGCAGCGGTCGGCCCAGCATGACCATATCACACTTCTGCTCCCGCAGCGCCCGTTCCGCCAGATCCGGGTATCCCAGTTTCCCCACCGCCACAACAGGCACGGGCAGCCCGGCATTGGAGCGGACCTCATGTTCGGCGAAGTATTCTTTGGTGATCTGGGCAATATCCAGGAAGCACCCGGGCGGCATTCCCTCCGGGGGATGCGGCAGCCACCAGTTGTCGTAGCAGCCCAAGTCCACATCAAACAGATCGACCCCGGCCTTCACCAGATTTTCCATGTAGGCCAGCGTCTCCGCAATGGTGCGACCGTTTTTGAACTTCCGCAGAGAGGGGGCCCGGTCCATGCGCTCGCCATAGGTTTCGTTGAGGGCCAAGGAAAGGTCGATCCGGTACATAATGGGATACCGTTCGTCCGTGCGTTCGCGGATGCACTGGACCATCTCGATCCCGAACCGCTGCCAGTCGGCGTAATGCCCGATTTTGCGGCGGTTGAAGGCCGGATTGCTGAGCTGCTCGATTAAGTACCCCTCGTGACCGTGCAGATAAATCCCGTCCAGGCCCGCAGCCTTCGCGTCCGCCGCCGCCTGGCCGATGTTCTTGACCATCTTGCGGATTTTATGGTCCGAGAGCGGCAGGCAAGGCACCTGTGTCATATAATAGTTGGGGTTGAGGGAGGCGGAGCAGGGAAATTTGAGCGAATTGACCAGGCACTGCGGGTTCCCCACCCGTCCCAGCCCTGCCGTGGCCTGGAGGAAAACCCGCGCGCCATATGTGTGGCACCGCTGGGCAAGATCCCGCCAGCCGGCGAAAACGGTGCGGCTGCGGTCGATTCGGGGAAAATAGGAGAGCTGCCCCAGTTCCGTCAGGGAGTGGTCAATCCCGTGGGTCACCGGGACCAGCCCCGTGGTGATTAGCCCGACCCCGCCCTTGGCCCGCTCGGCGAAATAGGCAATCATTTTCTCGTTGGGCCGCCCCGTTTCTTCGCACATGGAGATATTCCCCATGGGGGCCATCACCAGCCGGTTCTTGAGGGTCATTCGGTTGACGCGGATGGGACTGAACAGCTGCTCGTAGGGATATAGCTGCGCCGTCATGGCCCCGTCCGCCCGGGTTTTGCCGTCCAGGAACCAGTCGCCGAACCATCGCGTCAGCTCTAGGATCTTTTCATCCTGCTTCATGATTGCGGTGTCTCCTTTGCGTTTTTATTTTTGGCCGTGCATTCATACGGGTTCCACTGTGCTCGCGCCGTCGTACCGGAAGAGGCGGCTTTCTCCGTCCGCCGTTTTGCGGTAATACAGCCAGCCGCCTGAAAAACTGGGGTCAGCGAAGGCCGCGGCAGCGCCCCGGTCGAAGACGATGCCATGCCGGGCCGCCGCGCCCTGGTCCAGCGCCTCCAGAGAGAATTCCTTCAGCAGGTGCTCGTCGCTGTCCCGTACGCAGAGGACCCGGTCTCCGCTCAGATTGACATGCCACGCTGCTTTGTCAGAGAAGGGCACAGGAATACTGTAGAGCGTTTCCGTTCCGGCGAGGCGGCGGATTTCCTGCCCGGCGGCGCTCCAGCGCAAGGGGGAGAGCTCCGTTTCCCGCGCCGGGTCCGGGATCGTGAGGCGGCAAACCACCTGCTCTTTCCCGTTTTTCCCTTCCTGGCGGATGATCCACAGATTTCCTTCCGCCGCCAGCAGAGCCAGCGGCGTGTCTCCGCCCAGCTGCGTCACGCCGCTGCCGTCCGGTTCCATGGCAAAGATTCCCTTGCCGCTGCCGTAAACCAGCCGCCCGTCCGGCAAAGCCTGAAGCCCAACGAAGGTTCCCCGGGCAATCAGCCGCTCTCCGCTGCCGTCTAGCCGGGCGGCGTAGAGCTTCTGTCCCGCCGTGTAGTAAAGCCATTCTCCCAGGACGGCCAAGCTGTCTGTCCGGCGGCTGCCCAGGCGCTGGGGCTCGCCGGCTGTTCCGTTTTGGACCGCTGCGCGGGTGAGGCGCTGGTGGTCGTTTCCGCTGCGGTAGTACAGAAAACCCTCCCGCAAAGTGAGACAGCTGGCGTTATCCTCCAGCAGCAGCGTCCGGTCCGCTCCGTCCATTTGCACACGGATCACCTGCCCGCCGTCGCTTTGGCTGCTGTAATAGATCCAGGCCCCGTCGGTGTTGAGCCAGCGGGCCCCGTCCTGTTGCAACCGCGTCTGTGCCGTTCTGTCGAACCCCTCCTGGAAGAGTGACGCGCCGTCGGCATAATACCAGACGTCGCCCACGCGCAGCGCCAAACCGCCGTTGGCCAGGTTCCCCGCGCTGGTGCCGAGGATCTCTCCGGCAAGGATATCTCCCCGCACCGGCGCGGGGCCTTCGGGCTCTTTTGGCGCGCAGCCCGGCAGTCCTGCCGCGCCTGTCAACAACATACAAGCCAGACCCAGCGCAAAAAATCGCCTTTGTTTCATCTGTGGTTCTCCTTCCTGTCAGCGGCGGATTTCCGCCGCCAGCGGGGATCTTTCATCCATGCAGCATATTGGCGTAAATTCCGCCTTGGGCCGCCAGTTCTTCGTGTGTGCCGCGTTCGACAATGCCGTCTTCCGTCAGCACCAGGATTTCCTTGGCCCGGCGGATGGTTGTCAAGCGGTGCGCGATGGTCAGGGTGGTGCGTCCGGCCGCCAGCCGGTCGAGGGACCGCTGCACCAGCCGCTCGCTCTCGTTGTCCAGCGCGGAGGTCGCTTCGTCCAAAATCAGGATTGGCGGGTTCTTCAGGAACACCCTGGCAATGGAAATCCGCTGCTTCTGCCCGCCGGAAAGTTTCAGCCCCCGCTCGCCGACGTAGGTATCATAGCCTTCCGGCAGCTGCTCAATGAACACGTCCGCCCCGGCCAGGCGCGCCGCCTCGCGGACGTCCTCCTCCGCGGCCCGCGGCAGGCCATAAGCAATGTTCTCCCGAACCGTCCCGGAAAAAAGATACACGTCCTGCTGGACCACACCGATGTTCCGGCGCAGGGAGGCCAGGGTCAGCGCGCGGGCGTCCTGCCCGTCGATGCGGATGGTCCCTTCGGTCACATCGTAGAAGCGGGGGATCAGGTTACACAGCGTTGTCTTCCCCCCGCCTGAGGGCCCTACCAGCGCAACGCTCTCCCCCGGCGCAATGTGCAGATCCAAATGCCGCAGGACATACCGCTGGGTTCCGGGGTAGAGAAAGCTGACGTCCTCAAAACGGATCTCTCCCCGGACACCGGTCAGCTCGGCGGCGTTCTTCGCGTCGTCGGTCTCTGTCAGTTCGTCCATCACCTCGGCGAAGCGCTCAATGCCGGTGATGCCCTGGTTGAACTGCTGGGTGAATTCGATGATCCTGCGCACAGAGCCCAGCAGCGTCGAAACCAGCAGCAGCGACAGGCTAAAATCCCCGACGCTCATGCCCCCGCGCCGGAGCAGCACCGCCCCCAAGCAGACCACCGCCAGATACATCAGCCCGTCGAAGAGCCGGGTTACGGTATGATACTGCGCCATATAGGCGTAACTGCGGCGCTTGATGCCAAAGAAATGCCGGTTGCTGCCCCGGAACTTTCGCTCCTCCGCCGCTTCGTTGGAGAAAGACTTCACCACCCGGATCCCCAGCAGGCTATTTTCCGCGACGGAATTGATTTCCCCTACCTGTTTGCGGGATTCTACAAAGGCCTGCCGCATCTTGCGGCGGCTGCGGCGGGTCACCAGGACCATCAGCGGGACGACCAGGAAGACAGCTCCCGCCATGAGCAAGCTCATCCGGGCGAAAATCAGCAGGCAGGCCAGGATTTTGATCGTAGTGATGCAGAGTTCCTCCGGAAAATGATGGGCAAATTCCGTTACGTCGAACAGGTCGCTGGTCAGGCGGGACATGAGCTGGCCGATCTTTGTATTGTCGAAAAAGGAGAAGGAGAGGCCCTGCATGTGGGCAAACAGATCGTTGCGCATGTCGGTTTCGATCTGCGCTCCCATGTAATGCCCATGGGAATTCATATAGTAGCTGGCCGCCGCGTCCAGCAGCCGCAGCACAAGATATACCGCGCCGGTGGTCAGAATCAAGCGCGCCGTCAGGTCCGCCAAATTCTGAACCGCCGCGTCGGTAATCTTTCGCACCGCCAGCGGCAGCGCAATTTCGCAGAGCGTCGTCAGGGAGGCGCAAAACAAATCCGTGATCAGTACGCCTTTGCGCTTCCATAAATAAGGCAAAAACCGCCGCAGCAGCCAAAGATTTTTCTGCAAATGTTCCATGGCCTTCTTCCTTCCTATGCATGATTCCCCATATAGTCTATTATAAATAGTTTTCCCGGGCAATGCAAGCCATTTTTTTGAAAAATGCTCTCTTCCGCTGTCTTTTGGGCAGAAAAAACGGCGGCACAAAAAACCGGCAGCGCCCACAGGGACCAAAAATCCCCGCAGGCGCTGTGTATGTTCGCAAACCCTTCAATCGTTGCGAAATCCGGAATGCGGGCGATTTTCGCTCCGCAGGCATCGGCTTTGCACGTCATTGCCAGGTCAGCCGCCCGGCGAATAGAAACGAAACTTCATCCCCCGGCCGACGGCGTACTTGTGCGCGTACGATCCCTCGGCGCAGATAATCTCCAGCTGCTTGTCGCCTGTTTCCGTGCATCCCGCAAACGCATTTTCCCCGATGGCCTTGACCGTCGCGGGAATATGGATCAAATAAAGATCCTTGCAGTCGCAGAACGCACCGTTGCCAATGGACTGAATTCCCTCCGCAATATAGACGATGGTTACCTTGGATCCCCGGAAAGCCTCGCTGGCAATCCCAATCACAGGGCTCCCATTGAGCTGGTAAGGAACGACTACCATGCCGCCGTAGCCGTTATACTGGACAATGTACCCGCCGTCTACAAGAAACGTGCCTGGTTTCGTCGTAGAGGAGGGAGCGGTGGACGAAGGCTCTGTCTCTTCCGTTTTCTCTGTTTCCTCCGTCAGCGGCGGCCTGGTGCTGGGCGCCGTGGTCGGCGCCGCGGTTGTTGTGGAAGGCTGGGTCGTTGTCGGCGGCCGTGTGGTGGTTGGCCGTGTGGTCGTCGGCGTCAGAGGGAAGGGGGGCCGCTTTGTGGTTCCCCCGCCCGGCGCCGTGGGTGACGTAAAGCTGAAATCCCAATTCTGGGATGCGGTTGATTTGGTCGTCTGCCCGGCCGTGGTGGGCGGGGCAGTGGTGGCTGCTGCGGTCGTAGCCGGCGCGGTCGTCACGGGAACGGCGGTCTGGGGTTCTGTCGCGGCCTGTCCAGGCTGCCGTCCAGGCTGCCCAGCCGATGCGGCTGGCCCCGGCTGTCCGCCGAGCGATTCGCTGCCATTGGTTTGTCCGTCGGTCTGTTCGGAGGCGGACGCCTGGGTTTCCTGGGAACGTTCGGTTCCCAGCCAAGCAGATTCCGCTTCTTTTCCAGATCCCTGTTCCTCCGACAGTACCCTTCCCGTCGCACCGGAGGCCGCTTTGAGCCGGGCGCTGTTTTGTTTGGCGACATATACGCCTGCCGCTGCGCCGCCCGTCGCCAGAATCAGCGCTGCCGCGGCTGCAATGATCTTCACCGCCAGGCCCACCGCCGCTCCCCCCGCGGCCGCGCCGCCAGAGGAAACGCCGGCCGACCCCGCAGCCGCCCCGGAAGCAGAATTCGCCGCGGTGGCTGCCGCGCCGGTTGCGCCCGCAGCCGTTGCGGCTGCGCCGAACCAGAGCAAAGGAGGGAATTTGTCGTCACCCGCCTCCTGGAACAGAAGCTTGATGACGTACGCAAACAAAGGAATGGGCGCGGCGGCAAAGAGACGGAAACCCTTCCGCTGGGCCGTCTCCAGCGCGGCGGCGATCTTCTTCCGCGCGCGGCTGAGGCGGCTCTTGACCGTCCCTTCCGGGAGTTCCAGCGCCTGCGCGATCTCGGCAACCTCCATGTCGTCGTAATACCGCAGCAGCACACATAGCCGCTGGTCTTCCGGCAATTCCGTCACGATGCGGCCCACCAACGCCCGGATTTCCTGTAAGTCCATCCGTTCGTCGGGAAGAAAATCCAAATCTGTTTCTTCCTGCCAGTCGGCGGCAGATTCGCCTTCATACTCCGCAAAACTTTCGGGCTGACGGCGGCTGATGTAATTTTTGGCCTGGTTGGCGGTGATGCGGTTCAGCCAAGCGGAGAACCGCTCCGGCTGCTCCAGCCGGGCAAGATTCTGATATGCTTTCAGATAACTTTCCTGAAGAATGTCTTTGGCGTCGGCTTCATTCTTAGCAACGGAAAAAGCGACAAAGTAGGCTTGCTGCCGCGTGAGGTGATAGAGCTGCTCGAATGCCTCCTGACTGCCCGCAGCAGCTTCCTGCACGAGCACGCCGATTTTTTCTTTATCCATCCGAAGTACCCCCTGACGCGGGCTGGCCGCCCTCTAGAATGCGGCTCCATACAAGCTGATCAATCTCTTCGGGTATGCCGCACGACTGCGCGGCTTCCAGCAATGCCGCCCGAATCAGATCGTCCAGCACCCCGACCACCCCCTCAACACTTAATAGACAGTGGCGGAGGCGTTTGGGTTCCCTGTTTTGGAGAAAAAAGTTCTGGTAACTTTTGGTCCTCTCGGTTTATTTCACGTCCCGGCGGTTCCCCAGCGGCCCAGCAGCTCGGCTGCCAGCTCCGGCAACGCCAGCATCGGCTCGTCATCCTTTTCTTCTGTGGGGTGATAATTGGCCAGCCAGTTTTGTTCCAGCTTGGCCATGGACTTGCCGATGGGGGTGGTGGCGTATTCGCTGCGGCCCAGGGGCTGGCGGCGGGTTTCCAGCGAAAAGGTCCCCCGGTCCCGGAACTTCGCGGCCAGCAGCTCAAAAAACGCCCGCCAGCGCTTGCGGTGGAATGTCCCCAGCAGGTCGCCCCACTCGCGCCAGGCCGTGTCGTGGAGCAGGTAACGGTCCCGGCCGCGGCGGCTGGCCGCGCCGTAGGTCGTTACTTGCGTCAGCAAAATCAGTTCAAAATTGTTTCGTTCCGCGTCCAGCTTGGCCGCGTTCCGGGCCGCCGTCAGCCGGGCAGGCAGCGAAAACGCCGGATCCCCCCGCAACAGGCGGTCGCAGTCCTCGAGGAGGTACAGGAAATCATTGGAGTTCCTCTCGAAGGCCCGGGGATCTTTGGCGCGGAACCCTTCCATGGCCGCCAGGTAGAACTCCCGTCCCTGTCGGCTCATCGCCTGACGCAGGACGTCCCGCAGGTCGTAGCGCCAGCCGGGGCGGTTCTGCGCCCGGGCGGTTCCGTCCTCCAGCAGCAACCGGACGGCTTCGAAAAGCGGCGCGGCGGTGTAGCCCGCCTCCAGGCTGTCCCCCGGCGCGGTGTGCCCCAACTGGGTAGAGGGCCGCTGGCAAAAGATTGACCCCGGCTCCGGCCCCTCTTGGGCATAGCAGCTGCGGCACAGTCGTTCCAGCGCAGCGGCGCAGTATTCGCTGCCGTAGCGGCTTCGTGCATAACGGCGCAGGAATGCCGGCAAGTCCTGCGCCGTCCCGCGGGTCAGGCCCTCCAGGCGCAGCGTCGTTAACAGCGGATCCCCTTCCGGCTCGTCCGGAAAGAAACCCGCGCCCGCGCTCCCCGCCGGGCAGGTGAACGCGGCTGCGGCTGCGGCGTTTCCGTGGAGAACCGTCCGGCCCTCCGGCGCCGCCGCCAGCCCGGCCAAATGCGCCTGTCCGCCGTACCGCGCCGGGTCGCCCGTCGTGTCCCAATAGAGCACCGCCCCGGCGGGGAGATCAGCAGCCAACCCCAGCGGCGCTTCGTCTCCCCGCTGCACCCAGACAGCGCCGGGGCTATCTTCCCGGTATAAATCGAAGAGCGTCCGCCCAAACCGGGGCAGCAGCTGCGCCGCGGCGGATGGCAGCGTTTGTCCGTAGAACGGATTGCTCCAAAAATGCGTGGTCTCCCCCAGCTGCTCCCGGAGGATCTTGTGGTAGGCTTTCCCCATCCGGGCAAAGGCCGGGCAGGCGGGATCCAGCAGCCGCACCGGGTCAAAGCCTTGCCAGGACGGCAGCTGCACGGACCGCGCGTCCTTGAGCAGCCCCGCCAGGGAATCGGGAATCAGCCCGGAAAAACCCGGCAGCACCGGGGTCATGCCAAATGCCCGCATACGGTCAGCCGCCTGCCGCCCCAGCTTGGTTTGCGCTTTCAGGTAGACCGGGTCCACCGGAGGATAATAGCTGTCCAGCTGGCCCATCAGGTGCCGGGGCCAGAAGACTGTCCCGCTGAGACCATTGAGAATGTAATCGTTGCTGACGTGCTCCTTGCGCAGGAGATCATACCAAAGATAGGCGGATCCTGTCAGGAGCAGCGGGAGGTTGACGCCGTAGAGAGCCATCCAGTCGATCTCCTGCTCCCAGCGTGGCCAGTCCCACCAGCAGGCGCTGTGGGCAAAACTCAGCGGGGAAAGGTATCCCCGCCAGCGGGACGGGATGGTCCCCCGGATGGGCTCTGCGGGCAGGACGGGTTTCCCCGGCAGTTTCCGCGTCAGGGTCACGGCCCGGTTCCCGGAAAAGGCGATGTCCGCGCCGAGGACCTCTGTCAGGTAGCGCCGCAGGGCAACGGCCTGACTCAGGACGCAGCCGCCCCGCAGCAGCACTAACCCTTCTTCGCTGCCGATTTCATAGGCGTTTGGGACTGGCAGGGATTCGGTCCGGAACCAGGACGCGATGTCCGGAATCCGGCGTTGGATCAGGCCCTCTAACAAGGCGACGCCTCCGTTCGGTATTATTTCTGAAACCAGGTGAGAATCGCCGGCACCGGCAATTCCTTGAAGTCTTCCGGCGCGCGGATCTCATCCAGGAACGCCGTGTTCTGATAGACCTTGACGTAGTCAATTTTGAAGACAGAGGGATTTTCCCTTGTGTTCTGGAACGCGCCCAGCTTCGCGCCGTAGGGGCCGGTTTCCGCGCGGCGGATCTCCACTGTCAGACGCAGGAATTCCGGCACACGGGACACTCCGCCCGCGTCGGATTGCCAGGTAGCCTTCCCGTCAACGAAGAACGTGTAGTTTTCCGGCGTCCAGAGCAGACCGTAGGTATGCCATCCGCCGTACTGATCGGTTTTGGTGTCTGTGACATGACCCGTGGTGCCATAGAACAGATCGTAGCCGTCCCAGTGGAAAGCGTTGCCCACCATGGTGGGTTCGTAGCGGAACGCGGACTCGAAGACATCGACTTCCGTCCCGTCCTTCCCGTAACTTCCAATCCGGCCCTGGGCGTTGGCCTGAAGCCAGAACGCAGCCCAGAGGCCCGGGCCTTCCGGCAGCCAGACCCGGGCCTCATAATACCCGAAGGCCTGCTCAAAGGTAGACGTGCTCTTGCCGTCCACCATCTTCCGGGTCTCGATGCCGGATGTGAAGTCCCCCGCCGCCGGGCAGACGCCGCAGACATTGTCCGTCAGTTGGGCCGCCAGGATTTTTACCGTCCCGTCTTCGGTCGCGTCCACCATATTGTCGCACCAATATTCGGTGTTGCGCAGGCCGTGCGGCGAGGGAACCCAGGGCGCGGGCAGGGTATTGCCGGCAAACGATTCATCCATCGTAACATACCAGCCGCCGCCGGCAGCCTGCGCCTCTGCCTGGGTGGGGTAAACGGATGTCGGCGCGGCAGCGGCCGGCCATGCGGTGTCGTGCCAGGTTCGGGGGATCAGGTAGACGCCGACGGAGATCAGCTGCCACAGCATCACAAAAAACGACAGCACGAGGGAATACACGCGGATGGTAATCTTCATGGGATTCGTCCTTTCTGCTGGTTCTGGCGATTGCAAATTAACTTAATGCAAACTTATTCAAACGATAAAGACACAGCTCAGCGGTGCCCCGGTTCGTTTTCCCGGATCCAGGCGATCATATCCGTCAAAGAATCACGGAGGCCGCGAGGCTGGTACCCCAGTTCCCGCGCCGCCTTCTCGTAAGAAAAATGATCATTTTCCGCGAGCTTCCGCAAGGAATAGCGGGTAAACAGCGGCGTCTGTCTGCGCAGCTTATAGTAGATTTCCGCCACAGGGGCGGCTGTATTGGCCAAAGTCTGGTGCAGCACCAGCTTCGGCGCCTTCCGTCCGCATAACTCCGCCAGCAGTTCGATGAGATCCCCGCAGGCGATGGCTTCGCCGGTCAGGAGGTAGCAGCTCCCGCTGGGCGCCTTGGCCGGATCCGCCGCCGCGGTCATCCCCAGCGCAACATCTCGCACGTCCACAAAATTATACCCGCCAAAGTCCATCGTCACCGGGAAGGTTCCGTGCAGGAACATCCGCACCAGTTCGCCGACGTTGGATATTTTATAATCATACGGGCCGACGCAGGCTCCCGGGTGGCAGACCGCGACCTCGAACCCCGGCTCCGCCGCGTCCAGCACCAGCTGGGTTGCCAGCGCCTTTGTCCTGGCGTAGGTCCCGCTGACGTCTTCGGGGCAAAAACGGTCAATTTCCCGCATCATCTGCCCCTCCGGCAGTGGCGGCAGCGCATCCACAGAGGATGCGTACACCAGCCGCTTCACGCCGCAGCTCTTGCAGGCCGCGATCACATTCCGTGTCCCGCCGACGTTGACCTTCCAGGTCGCGTCCTCATTGCCGCTGTTGACCTCGATCAGCCCCGCCAGGTGAAAAACGGTCTCCGCCCCGGTGAACGCCTGCTCCAGTGACACCCGGTCCGTCACGTCGCCCAGCGACGCTCCGCAGTGGAAGCCATTGAACAGCGGCGTATGTTCCCGCAGCAGCAGACGGTACCGCGCCCCGATCGTTTCCCAATGCTTCGCCAGCGCGTAGCCAATGTGTCCTGTGGCGCCGGTCGCCACCCAAAGTCCGGTCATAGCACCTCCGTCAGGCCGCCGGCCGCGGCCGTTCTTTTTTGTTTTGTCGAATTGTCATACAGTAATATAGGGCAAGAGTTTTTCCAATGTTTTTTGACCGATGCCTTTGACGTTGGTCAGGTCGTCAACCGAGCCAAACGGGCCGTAGGCCGTCCGGTAATCCAGGATTGCCTGGGCCTTAACGGGGCCGATGCCCGGCAAGGTTTGCAGCGCGTCCAGTCCGGCGCTGTTGACATTGACCGGGTAGCTGGCTTTCGGGGCCTGGGGCGCGGTCTGTTTGGGCGGGGCTGTCTGCGGCGGCGGCCCTGTCTGTCCGGGTGGTTCCGCCGTGTCTGTGGCCGCGTCCGGCAAGCCTGCGCCGTCCGAGGATTCCGCCGCAGCGAAAGGGAAAACCGTTTGTCCGTCCGACGCCGCGCGCCGGGCCTCTTCCGCCTGGGGACTGTCCGCCGCCAAACCGTGCACATCCCCAACGGAGACCACTTTCGCGCTCTCCGGCTCCAGCTGCGGCGGCGCGAGGGCGGTCCAAAGTAGCAGCCCGGCAACGGTCACCAATGCCGCCGCAATCAGCAATAATTCCTTGCGCCGCCGCATCGCTGACGCCCCTTTCCTTTTGGCGGAACACGCCCGTCCGCCGTCGTCAGATCCTTGCCGCGCCGCTGCTGCGGGCCGCTTCCGCTACGGCGGCGGCCACCGTCTGTCCCAGCCGGGGGTCGAACGCCTGGGGCAGGATGTACGCCGGCGTCAGTTCCGCCGGAGACACCAGCGACGCGATGGCCCGCGCGGCGGCGATTTTCATGGGTTCGTTGATGTCCCGCGCGCGCACGTCCAGCGCCCCGCGGAAAATCCCCGGGAATGCCAAAACATTGTTGATCTGGTTGGGGAAGTCGCTGCGCCCGGTGCCCACCACGGCGGCCCCGGCGGCTTTCGCTTCCTCCGGCATGATTTCCGGCACGGGGTTGGCCATGGCCAGGACGACGGCCCCGGTATTCATGGTTCGGACCATCTCTCCGGTGACCAGGCCCGGCGCGCTGACGCCAATGAAGATGTCGGCTCCCTCCAGGGCGTCCGCCAGCGTCCCCGTGCGGTTTTCTTTGTTGGTGAAGGTGATCCCCCGGGCCTCTTGCGTCCGGCCCCGGGCGATGATCCCCTTGCGGCCGCACATCAGAATGTCTTTGGCGCCGAGGTGATGCAGCAATTTTGCGCAGGCCACTCCCGCCGCTCCCGCGCCGGAGAACGTGACGGCGCAGTCTTCCAGCCGTTTGCCCACCAATTGCAGGGCGTTGAGCAGGGCGGCCAGGGTCACAACGGCGGTGCCGTGCTGGTCATCATGAAAAACCGGAATATCGCAGGCTTCTTTTAGCTTCCGCTCGATCTCGAAGCAGCGGGGCGCGGCAATATCTTCCAGATTGACCCCGCCGAAACTCCCCGCCAGCAACGCGACAGTCCGGACGATTTCGTCCACATCGTGGGTCCGGACGCACAGGGGAATCGCGTCCACTCCGCCGAATTCTTTAAAGAGGACGCACTTGCCTTCCATAACGGGCATGCCTGCTTCCGGGCCGATATCCCCCAGCCCCAGGACCGCTGTGCCGTCTGTCACTACCGCGACGGTATTCCAGCGCCGGGTGAGGGTGAAGCTCAATTCCGGATTTTTCTGGATTTCCAGACAGGGCTGGGCCACCCCGGGGGTATAGGCGAGCGACAGTTCCTCCCGGCTGGTCACCGGGGCGCGGGACGTGATCTCAAGTTTGCCCCGCAGCTGCTCGTGCAGACGCAGGGACGCGCTGGCGTAATCCATGGAATATTGTTCCTCCTCCGGTTGCTTGTCCTATTCTTTCAGTTATCATTATAGCGGAATTCCGGCGGAAAGTCAAGGTGGATTCAGAAGGAAGTATAGCGCCCCGAAAAACACGCCCTTGGGCGGCCGCTGACTCCCGCCGCGGGATCCCGTCTCTCTCTCCGCCAAAGCTGTTCCGTGCCGCGGCGGTCAGCTTCCCGTTTTTGTTTTCTCCGCCGCCTCGAACAGGCCATTCAGATAAGCCGCGCCCAGGGCCCGATCATAGAGGCCGTAGCCGGGGCGGGCGACCTCGCCCCAGAGCATTCTCCCGTGGTCGGGGCGGACGTAGCCGTCGAACCCGCTCTCCGTCAGGGCTTGAACAATGGCGAACATATCCAGGGACCCCGCGGAGGATAGATGGGCCGTCTCGTTGAACCAGCTGTCCCGGTGGCAGACATTGCGCAGGTGGGCGAAATAGATCCGGTCTCCGATCTCCCGAATCATAGCGGGAAGATCGTTTTCCGCGGCGGCGCCGAGGGACCCGGTGCAGAACGTTACGCCGTTGCGTGGGCTGGGCGCGAGAGCGAAGAGGCGGCGGTAATCCGCGATTCCTTTGATGATCCGGGGCAGGCCGAAGATCCCCCAGGGCGGATCGTCCGGGTGGATGGCCATGCTGACGCCGCAGTCCTCGCAGACCGGCAGAATTCCTTCCAGAAATACACCCAAATTCCGCCAGAGATCTTCTTCCGTCACATCCCGGTATTGCTCAAACAACGCCTTGATTTCCGGGATCCGGTGCGGCTCCCAGCCGGGCATGGCGTACCCGTGGGACGCGGCGTCCAGCTCCCGGAACATGTCCTCCGGCTGTTTCCCCTCCACTTGGCGGCCGTCGTATGACAGGCAGGAGGAGCCGTCCGGCAGAGGCATGCTCAGGTCTGTGCGGGTCCAGTCGAAAACCGGCATGAAATTATAGCAGATCACCTTCACCCCGGCTTTGGCCAGGTTCTCGATGCTGGTCCGGTAGTTCTCAATGTACCGCTGCGCGCCGGGCAGGCCGAGCTTGATGTCCTCGTGGACGTTGACGCTCTCGATGCACTCCATCGTCAGCCCCGCCGCCTCGATCTCCGCCTTCAGCGCGAGGATCCGGTCCAGCGGCCAGGGTTCCCCGGCGGGGAGGTCGTGCAGCGCCGGGACCACCCCCCGCATCCCGGGGATCTGCCGGATCTGCGCCAGCGTCACGGTGTCCAGGTCCTTGCCGAACCAGCGAAAAGTCATTTGCATGGGAAATTCCTCCTTCATAATCTTAGAAAATTCTAGCGCTCAAATCTTCTTTGACGCCGTCGGGATAGGTGATGCTGTTTTCGTCAACAATGGTTTCCGTCGTAGTTTCATACCATGGATGACTATTGCCAGATTCAAAATGATAACCGTCCTCGACTTCGTTTGTTTCGGTATGGGCCCGGTAAACGTGCACGCCGCCGCAGTACTTGCAGACGTTGGCGGAATCGAACCCGTGCAGGTGCCCTTCTCCGCAGCGGGTGCATGTGCAGTGCGCATCACGAATATGCCCTCCCGCCTTCATGCAGGCAACTTTCCGGATGTGGGCGAGGCTCGCTTCCGCTGCCACCTGAGCCAGAATGGTCTGGTCGGTGATGCACTCCTTTGCGGCGCCCCTAATTGCGGGGTACCCAATTGCGGCCTCTGCTGCACGCTCATCATCACCCAGCGCCACTTCATAAAAAATCTGCTGCGCCAAAGCCTGGTCATCCAATTGTTTTGCAGCGTCGAGCCGGTAAAATGCGTGTTCGAACCGATTCTCCGCGATCTCCCGAGAGATCGCCTGCACCAGTGCCGGGTCGCCCATCACTTCCGCCTTTGCCTTGTCGCTCATCCGCTCCGCCGCCCGGATCCGGAGGAAGACCAGCACCCAATCCGCCGTATCGTCCTTCCCGCGTTGATGCACCGCGCTCTCCAGGCGTTCGATTTCCGCCGCCAGGTTTTTTTGGTCGAGCCGCTGCACCGCCGCCAGGAAGCAAGCCTTCCCATGGGTCAAGTGTAGCCTGTGCCATTTGGCCGCCGCCAGGAGCTTCTCCTGGCTCTTCAGCCACGCGATGGCACGCAGGGCGACGGCCTCGTTTTTGCTCTGATAAAGATGAAACATGGGATAACCTCCATATCATAATATAGGGCCCTGACAGCCCTTCAGATCAAAACGGAAAGGTTACGCTCACAGCGCGTAAAAATTCACATAATACCGTAAGGGATAGTCCTTGCCCCCTTTGCGGATCCCGGAGACCTCCACATAATAGGTGTCCTCGGCCCGGACGCTCGCGCCCTTGGGACGGAAAATGACGCAGCGGGGCTGGCCGGTGGCGGCGTTGCTGCGGAAGAAGTCGCCGTCGCTGCCGGAAGCGGCGAAAAACCATTGGCGGCCGTCGCTGCGGCGCACCAGCAGGACGGAGACGCCGGAAATGTCGAAGCCTTCGTCCAGCGAGACGGTCCAGGCCCAGTCAGGAGAGAAGTACGCCGTCGGGGTCATCTGGGCGGGAAAAGCAACCACCCGGTGCTTGGCTCCGGCGGAGGCATTGGACCGGTCGGTGGCCATCATGACGGTAAAAACGTCCGCGTGCCCGAATCCGGTCGCGCCCATGCCGGGATTGAGCATCCAGCGGCGGTGCCCCATGGTGGAGATGTTGTGGCTGTCGCTGTCGTCCAGGAACTGGCGCAGGTCGTTCAGCAGGACGTTCGTGCTCCCGACGGTATGGGCCAGGTTGCCGCCTTTGGTGCCCCGCAGCGCCCGCTGATAGAACGCCGACGGCATATCCGCCGGCTGGCCGGGGGTATGGGAAAGCTTCCCGTTTTTGGCCAGCAGGACGGCGGCATACTGGGCCGTCGTCACCAGGTCGTCGCTCGCGCGAACATTGGGCGGCACCCCCGCCACCAGCCGGATGGCGTTGAGGGCGTTGACCGCCGCCTGCTGGGACCGGTCTGTCAGCCGCCCTGCCGCGTAGGGCGCGCGAACAGAGGGGGACTGTTCATATTGCAGGCTGGCTGTGACGGGGTGGCTGTCCAGATAATTGCGCAGCTCCGCCGGGGGGCAGACGGAAACGTCCAGCCCTTCCGCCGCCAGCAGCGGCTGCCATGCCGTCAGGGATGGCCGGGTAACCGTTGGCGCGCCGGCGGTGGTCTTGGGGCGGGTGGGCGCCGCCGTGCCGGCGGTCAGCAAGGGCGGCGGCAGCGTATTGGTTACCACCGCGTCCCACCAGCGCACCACCTCCACCCGCTGGGGCTCGATGGGTTCCGTTGGGGTTCGCAGCGGTCCGGCCAGCGGGGGATTCCGCGGCAGGTCTGTCGTGACCATCGGATCCACCGGCAGACGGGGGGCGCAGGCGCGCAGCAGCGCGCCCAGCAGAATGCTGAGCGTTACGCCGAACGTCACACAAAAAGCCAGCAGCAGCGCCGCCGACCGCCGGCGGGTTCTCCGGAACCGCTGGGTCTCGGCCCGCTTGCGCGAAGACCGCTTGGCCATCCTTCATCCTTTCTGATTCTCATTCAGATTTCCCCCGGAAAATCGTCCCCGCATCCCATCCAATATTCTTCAAAAATTTAATGTTCAGTCTTGCTTGTCTGTTGATACTCATAAGTCGCAAACCGGAAGCGGATTCCTCTCTCTTCCCGCCAGGCGGAGACCTCCGCCAGCCGCCAGCCGGGACAACCGCCAAGGTCCGGGAAAAAACAGTCGGCGGCCGGGGCAACGGCGTCCACCTGGGTCATCAGCGCTGCGCCGCACTCCTCGAGAAACTGCCGGTAGATCTCCGCGCCGCCGATGACAAAGACGTCCCCGGCGGGGTACGCTTTCGCCAGGGCCAGGGCCTCCGCCTTGGACCGGCAGACTTCCACGTCCGGCGGAGCAAACCGGGGATCCCGGGACAGCACAATGTGCCGCCGTCCGGGGAGCCGCCCCGGCAGGGACTCAAACGTCTTGCGGCCCATCAGGATGGTATGCCCCATCGTCAGGTTCCGGAACCGCCGCCGGTCCGCCGGGAGGTCAAAAAGCAGCTTTCCCCGGTACCCCAGGGCCCAGGCGCGGTCTGCGGCGGCAATCAGCTGCAGTTCAGGCATCGATTTCCAGCTCCTCAAAAATATCCGGCAGCAGCGCCCGGAATTCCGCCAGCAGCGGGACAGCCAGTTCCCGGGCCTGGGGATGGGCGCGGCGCGAAGCGCGCAGGCGGAAAAAGTGCCGCCATTCCCGCAGATTCATGGTCATCATCAGCTCGGTCTTGAGGCTGTTCGGCAGGATACTGCGCGCCTGCTCCGGCGGAATGCCTAGGGCGGTCAGCCGCAGGTATGCCGCCTCGGCGGCCGCCATCTGCTCCCGCCAAACCGCGAAAGCCTCGCCCTCTTCCGGCCAGAAGCAAGGCCGGATGAACGTCAGCTCCCCGCCGAACTTGCCGCTGCCGTAGTTGCAGTAACGGGTGCTTTCCTGGCTGTAGCTGGCGATGCGGTGCCGGACAATTTCATGGCTCACCCCCCGGTCACAGATGAGCCGGACGGTGATTTTTTCGTGCTCAATGACGGATTCGTGTCCGCTGCGGATCAGCTTGCGCAGGAACGGCCCGGCGGACCCCGGCGCGGCAGCGGCCTCGCTCTTATAGCAGACGCGGGCGCAGCTCTCCAGGTTCCGCAGCATCGCGGCGGGGTCCAGGGGGGCCAAAATTTCGTACGACGCAGGGATGATTTTCACTGGAGTTCCTCCTTCTGCGCGCCGTTTCGTTGCGGCCGGCGCGGCCTGATAAAAGATTATACCATCTTTTTTTACATTTCGCAAGTCAGTGATTGAAATTCCCGCGCGTTTATGGTATGATAAAGAAAGAAAGGTGCCGCTTTGCCGGCTTGAAGGGTGTTGTCTGATTGCGTTGGCTGAAAACATGTGCCGTGCGCTGGTACCAGCGGGCGGTCTATTGGCTGGGGCTGCTGCGCTGGCGGAATCCGTCGGTCTGCTCCAACCAGGAAACGTTGGATCTGCTGTCCTCTGGCTCCGATTCCCTCTCCCGCTTTGGCGACGGGGAACTGCGCTGTGTGATGGGCGAGGATATCTGCTTCCAGAAAGCGGATCCCCGGCTGACCGCGCGGCTGCGGGAAATCCTGGGTAGCGACGAACCGGGGCTGCTGGTGGGGCTGCCAGAATATCTCCACGGCCCGGTGAACTATACCGAGGCGCGGCGGCGCGATTGGGCCGCCTTTCACCGGGAATACCGCCATCTTTGGCTGCGGTACCTGCGCAAGGGCCGCCGCTACGTCTCCGCCTCCGTCACCCGGCCTTATATGGCCCGGACGGGCAAGTCGGACTGCGGCCCATTCTTTGAGCAGTGGAAGCGCCTCTGGCAGGACCAGGATCTGGTCGTTATTGAGGGGGAACAGAGCCGGCTGGGGCTGCGCAACGATTTCTTCGCCCCGGCGCGCTCCGTCCGGCGGATCCTCTGCCCCCCCAGCGATGCGTTCGACGCATATGACGCCATCCTGGCTGCGGCGGCCGGGATGGAAAAAACCGCGCTGCTGCTGATCGCCCTGGGGCCGGCGGCAACCGTCCTGGCCTGTGACCTCCACCGCCTGGGCTTCCGCGCGCTGGATGTTGGCAGCATCGATATTGAATACGACTGGTTCCGTACGGGCGCGGTCGCTTGGGACCCCGTTCCGGGGAAATACATCCACGACGCGGGAGAGGCCGGCACCATCGTCGGCCCGGCGGACGACCCAGCCTACGAAGCGCAGATCATCGCGCGGATTTCTCGCCGGGAGGGATAGCCCTCTTTTCGGCGGCGGTTTGTGGTTTTGGGAATGGCGGATTTCCCGCCGGGAAAGATAGCCCGTGCCCGGCACGAAAGGAGGCCTTCCGCCCGCGGAAGGGGTTTGATGGATGGAATGTATCACATTTGATGATTTTACGGAACTGAGCAAGCCCAATCAGGAGTATTATGCAGGGCGCTGGGTGTATTTTCAGGAAGTTATCCGGATGATAGAAGAAATCAAGCCTCAAAGTGTTTTGGAGCTTGGCCCCGCTCTGTTTCCTGTTGTCAGAAACGCCGATATTATGCGGAAACCGGAGATTGATCTTTGGGGCGTTCCGTCCCGTGTGCAATCCACAGAATATTTGCACGACGCTACGAAAACCCCTTGGCCAATCGACCGAACGTACGATTTATTTATTGCGTTACAGGTATTCGAACATCTGACGGGCAGCCAGATGCAGGCGTTTCAAGAGGTGAAGCGGATCGCGAGGCGCGCGATATTAAGTTTGCCTTACCGGTGGGATTGTCCCAAAGACAACGCGAATTATCCTGAGCATCACATGATTGACGAAAACACCATCCTGCAATGGACGCGGGGCGAGGCCCCTGAAAAATGGGTTTACATTGAGCGGACGGGCGCAAAAGTTTCAAAAGGTGAGCGGATTATCGGTTTGTGGAAATTTTAAATGTCCCATATTCGCTCAAGCGTCCGCTCCGGCGTTTTCTTTGGGCTTGTTGTTCGGATGGTTTCCGGACAGCGCTCCCGCGGATCCGGCAATCTTTCGGTTCTGTTTTTCACTTTCTGCAAACAAATTCTACAAACAAAAGGAGACGCGCCATGTTTATCGCCGGTATCGACCTGGGCGGCACGAAGTGCGCCGCAATCTTAGCCGAGGCGGCGGACAGCGGGATCACCCTGCTCTGCCGCAAGGAAGTTCCCACCCAGAGCGGCTGGCGGGAAGTTACCGACCCGCTGCTGGCCTTCCTCCGGACGGAAGCCCGCGAACGCGGCCTGACGCTGACCGCCTGCGGGATCAGCTGCGGCGGCCCGCTGGACGGCCGGGCCGGGCGGATCCTCAGCCCGCCGAATCTCATGAGCTTCGCTGGTGTTGACATTGTGGCGTATGTCCAGGCCGCGCTGGGGATCCCTGCCCGGCTCCGGAACGACGCGGACGCCTGCGCGCTGGCGGAATGGCGCTTTGGCGCGGGAGCAGGAACGCGGAACATGGTATTTCTGACCTTCGGGACCGGGCTGGGCGCGGGGCTGATTCTGGATGGGCGGCTCTACGTCGGCGCGCGGAACCTGGCCGGGGAATTGGGGCACATCCGCCTGGCCCCGGACGGGCCGGAGGGCTACCGCAAGCGGGGTTCTTTCGAAGGCTTTTGCAGCGGCGGCGGCATCCGCCAGCTGATTCAGATGCGCACCGGGGAAGACTTTGACGCCAAAGAACTCTTCGCCCGGGCGGAGCGGGGGAACAGCGCGGCGCTGGCGCTCTGGGATGAGATCGGAACCCGCTTCGGCCAAGGGCTGGCGGTTCTGGTGGATCTGCTCAACCCCGAAGCGGTGGTGGCGGGCAGCATCTTCACCCGCGCGTACCGCTACCTCTATCCGCCGGCCATGCGCGCGCTGGAAGCCGAGGCCCTGCCAGAGAGCCTGGCGGGCTTCCGGCTGCTTCCCGCGCAGCTGGGTGACCAAATCGGCGACTACGCGGCCGCGGCCATCGCGGTGGGATGAAGAGAGGGTCGGAGACAACGCGTTTCACCACAGGAAAAAGGGAGTGATTCCATGCAGCCTATCGGGATAGAAGAATCCCGGTTTTTGGATCCGCAGGGCCGCGAGCATATTTTTCATGGCCTGAACCTCAAGAATGACAGCAACTACGTCAACGAACACCCGCCGCTGGGGCATCTTGTCCTGTTGGACGAAGCGTTTTTCCGGCGCAGCGCCGAACTGGGGTTCCGGGTGCTGCGGCTGGGGCTCTGCTGGGAGAGCATCGAGCCGGAAAAGGGGCAATACAACGAAGCCCTGCTGCAAAAAGTTGATGAAATCTTCACTCTGGCCGAAACATACGGCGTGTATATTTTTCTGGATATGCACCAGGATCTTTACAGCAGCTTTGGCATCGCGACGGGAAACGGCATGCCCTCCTGGGCCACACTGAGCGACGGCTGCGCGCGCAAGCCCACGAAGTTTGTCTGGGCCGAAGGCTATTTCTGGAGCAAAGCAGTCCACCGGGCGTTCGACAATTTCTGGGCGAATACACCGGTGCTGGGCAAGGGGATTCAGGAGCATTTCACGGACGTTTGGCAACTGCTCGCCCGGCGGTACGGCGAGCGGCCCGCGCTCTTTGGATTCGATATTCTCAACGAGCCGTTTCCCGGCTCCCCGGGCGGTAAAGTGTTTCGCAAGCTAATCGCCAAACTCGCGCGGGTCTGCCTGGTCAGTCCCAAGGTGCACCGGATGCGCTTTTTCAAAACCGCGCTGCGCAAACAGACGCGGGGTCACGCTCTGGATGTGCTGACGCCGGAGGTGCTCTATCAAGTAACGCAGGGCGGCGCGGCGGAAAATATCCTCCGCCGGTTTTACCTGGAGCAATACAGCCCCTTCCTGACAAAAGTAACCAAAGCGATTCGGGAGATCACCCCCAAAGGCGTGATTTTCATTGAGCACTGCTATTACAGCAATATTGCCGTGCCGTTTTCGGCGGCGCTGCCGGAGGGCGAGGCGGTTTGTTATTCCCCCCACGGCTACGATTTTACGGTGGACACCCCGGCTTACGCTTTCGCGAACAACGAGCGCGCCGGGGCGCTCTTTGCCGAGAACCGCCGGGCGCAGCAGCGGCTCAACGTGCCTGTTTTGGTGGGGGAATGGGGCGGCGGCGGCGAGGGCGAAAGTTTCTTCCCCCACATCGAATATCTCATGAATCTGTTTGACGCCTACGCCTGGTCCAACGCGTACTTCACCTATGGGGACGGCTTTTTTGATCAGCCGATCATCCGGGTCATTTCCCGCCCGTACCCTATGGCGGTCAACGGCAGGATCCGTTCCTTTTCCGTCGATCCCGCTGCCAAGACGTTTACGCTGGAATATGCCCCGCAGGCGGCGGCGCACCCGACGGAAATTTATTTGCCCCGGGGCGTTCGGCGCTTGGATGCGGGGGCGGACGCCGACGTCCGCCTGGACGGCCATGTGCTTTCCGTGACCACAAAAGCCGATCGGATCGTCGTTTGGTATGACTAAATATCCTATAGAATTCACCTTTGGGAGGTCGTCATGACAGGCAAACCGCACGAACCCCTGCTGGCCCTGGTGCAAAAACCGGGGCGCTACACCGGCGGCGAACTCGGCAGCGCGCAGAAAGATCCCGCCGCTGTGGCGCTGCGCTACGCCTTTTGTTTCCCCGACACCTATGAAATTGGGATGTCTCATCTGGGGATGAAAATTCTCTATGGCCTTGCCAACGCCCGGGAGGACTGCTGGTGCGAGCGGGTCTTTGCTCCTTGGATAGATATGGAAGCCCTGATGCGGGAACGGGGCGTGCCCCTCTGGGCGCTGGAAAGCGGCGATCCCGTCGCGGCTTTCGATGTGATCGGATTCACGCTGCAATACGAAATGAGTTATACCAATGTTCTCAACATGCTGGACTTGGCGGGGCTGCCCCTGCGGGCGGCGGATCGAACGGGCCTGACCCCGCTGGTGATCGGCGGCGGGCCCTGCGCCTGCAACCCCGAACCCTTGGCGCCGTTCTTTGATTTATTCCTGCCCGGCGAGGGGGAGGAGGTCAGCGGCGAACTGCTGGACCTGCTGAAAGCCCACAAAGCCGCGGGAACGGACAAGCGCAGCTTCCTCCGGGCCGCCGCGCAGCTGCCGGGGGTCTATGTTCCCGCGCTTTATGACGTGACCTATCAACCGGACGGCACCTTGGCCGCGGTCACATCCCGGGATGGCGCGCCGCCGCGCGTGCGCAAGCGGGTCGTCGCCGACCTGGACGGCAGCTACTTCCCAGACAATTTTGTGGTCCCCTTCCTTGAGACGGTTCACGACCGGGCAGTGGCGGAACTTTTTCGCGGCTGCGTCCGGGGCTGCCGTTTCTGTCAGGCGGGGTTCCTCTACCGGCCCATCCGGGAAAAATCCGCCGGGACCGTCAACCGTCAGAGCCGCGCCCTCTGCGACGCCACAGGGTACGAGGAGCTTTCTCTCTGCTCGCTGAGCACCAGCGACTACGCGGACCTGATCCCCTTGCTGGAAGGCCTGCTGGCCTGGGCGGACCCGCAGCGTGTCAATGTCTCCGTCCCCAGCCTGCGGGCAGACAATGTTCCCCCGGCGCTGCTGGAGCGGCTGGCGAAGGAGCGGCGCTCCGGCCTGACCTTCGCCCCGGAGGCGGGCACCCAGCGGCTGCGGGACGTCATCAACAAGAACATCACGGAGGAGCAGGTATTGTCCACCGTCTGCCGGGCCTTCGCCGGCGGCTGGACGGCGGTGAAACTCTACTTCATGATCGGCCTCCCAACGGAGACGGAAGACGACGTCCGGGGGATCGCCGCCCTGGCCCAGACGGTAGTGGACGCATTCTATCACCATCCCGCGAAACCCAAGGGCAAAGGCGTTCAGGTTTCCGTCAGCACCGCCTGCTTCGTTCCGAAGCCCTTCACGCCTTTCCAGTGGGAGCCTATGGACACCAAAGAGCGGCTGGCGGAAAAACAGGCTTTGCTGCGGGGAACGGTGCGCAGCCGGAAGATTAGCCTGAGCTGCCATCATGCGGACATCAGCCTGCTGGAAGGCGCGTTCGCCCGGGGAGACCGCCGCCTGGCCGACGTGCTGGAGGACGCTTGGCGCGCCGGCTGCCGGTTCGACGGCTGGGACGACCAGTTGCGGCTGGATCTCTGGGAGGCTGCCTTCGCCGCCCGGGAAATTGATCCGTGCTTTTATACCGCCCGCCGCCGGACTTTTGATGAATTGCTTCCCTGGGACCATATGGATTATGGGATTTCCAAGCGTTTTCTGCGGCGCGAAGCCGAGAAAGCCTACGCCGCCGCCGTCACCCCTTCCTGCCGGGAGCGCTGCGCGGGCTGCGGGGCGGAGAGGCTTTCCCTGTGCGAAGCGAAAGCCGGGAGCGCCGGTTCATCCTCCGGGTAAAAAAGTGTGTGCGCCACTGCGCGTCATTTGACATTCCCTTGCCAAATAAGCAGCGAAGGAGGGCCGCGATGCGTCCCGTCAGAATTTGGTGGAGCAAGGCCGGGCGGGCCAAGTATATATCTCACCTGGATACGGTGCGGGCCATGACCCGCGCGGTGCGCAGGGCGGGGATCCCGCTGTGGTACACCGAGGGCTTCCATCCCCATCCCTACCTCACCTTTCCGCTGCCGCTGCCGCTGGGGCAGGAGAGCCTGCGGGAACCGATGGATCTGCGAATCGAAACGGACTTGCCGGACGGGGAGATCCTCACCCGGCTGGCCGCCGCGCTGCCGGAAGGCCTGGCGGCGCTGGAAGTCACGGCGCCCGTCCTGGGACCGGGGGACATTGCCGCGGCGGACTACCGGATCTATATCCCTTTCCCCGCGCCGGAGGAAGCTGCCGCCTGGACCGCCCGGGCGGGGGAGCGTCTGGCCGCCGGAGGGCTGACCGCCGCGAAGATCGGCAAGCAGGGGCACCGGAAGGTCGAAAAGGAAATCTCCCTTTCGGCGCTGCTTTCGGCTTACCGCCTGGCCGCCGAGGGTTCCGCCGCGCGGCTGACGGTCAGGCTGGCGGCGGGGAGTGAGCAGAACTGCAACCCCGCCCTGCTGCTGGAGGCGTTGGACGCCCCCTGCGGCGCAGAGATCTGCCGGACAGGGCTGCTGGACAAAACCGGCGCGCCGTGGCGGTGACCGCTCCCGCCGGACAGCGGTTGGTTCAGAGATCCTTTCGCATTTTGAAGTTCACGAAGCGCTGTCCCCTGCATCCCACCGTCTGCGCTTCCTGCACCCGGTATCCTCTCTTTTCAAAAAAGAGTTTTGCCGCACGGGAAGCCGCTGTCACGATTGCCGGAACGCCCCGGCAGCGACCTTCTGTCTCCATGGCGGCCAAAAGCCGCGACGCAGCACCCATTCGCTGATACGCGCCGCGGACGTATAGCAGGTCCAGGTATCCTGTCCCGTCCATGCTTCCAAACCCGGCAAGAACGCCGTCTTTTTCCGCCACGAGGGTATACTGATTCGACAGCCTGTCGTCCCAGCCGTTAACGTCCATGTCTTCCGGCGCCCAAGCGTCGAGCTGCGGTTTTGTATACTCTGTCTTATCGACGGAATGGACAGCATCGTAAAATACCGCCGCGACGGCCGGCAGATCTTCGGAATGGTAGGCGCGCACTGTCATGGTTCCGCCTTCCTTTCTCTTTTTCCCAGCGCTTCCGCCAGCGCCGCTTCGCTCCTGACGCACCGCAGCTGCGCCCAATGGGCAGGAAACAAAGCGCGGTATTTGGCTGTATCGAAACGGCTGTCAATCAACAGCACCGTCCCCCGGTCCTCTTCGCCGCGGATCACCCGGCCCGCCGCCTGGAGGACTTTGTTCATGCCCGGATAAACGTAGGCGTAATCGAATCCGTCATGGCCGAGGCCGCTGAAATAATCCCGGATCAGGTCCTGCCGCAGGGAGAGCTTCGGCAGCCCCACCCCGACGACAACGCAGCCGATCAGCCGGTCGCCGCGCAGGTCTATTCCCTCGGAAAAAATACCGCCCAGGACACAGAACCCCACCAGTGTTTCCCCCGGCACGGCCTGAAACCGCGAGAGAAATTCCGCCCGGGCGGGCTCGTCCATACCGCTTTCCTGCCGCAGGATGGCAATATCCGGACAGCGGGCGGCGAAAGCCTCGCAGCCGGCGCGCATATATTCATACGAAGGAAAGAACACCAGGTAATTCCCCGCTGCCCGGCGGACCACCCGTTCCACTGCCGCCGCAATCGGGGACAGACTGGCCTGCCGGGCAGCGTAGCGGGTGGAGATGCCCGTGTGCGCAATCAATTCCAGTTTGGCGGGATCAAAGGGCGAGGGCAGGGCCAGCAGGCGGTCCGGGCTGCCGCCCGTTCCGTTGCCGCCCAGCATTTCCCGGAAGAAGGGCAGAGGGGTCAGCGTGGCGGAAAAGAAGGTTGCGGAAACCGCCATGGCCAGCCGATTCCGCATATACTCCGACGGATCCAGGCAAAAAAGGGTCCGGGTCACGTCGCCGGACGCAGCTTCCGTGATGGTCCGGTACCGCTGGTCATAGCTCTCCGCAGTGCGCAGATACGCGTCGCACACAAACAGCAGCGCCAACGGCGCCGCTTCCGCTTTCGGCGCAGGGGCGGCGGGCTCTTCCGCATCAAAGAGAGTAGCCTCCGGCGGCGGGAGGGCAGGGTCTTGCCCGTTCTCGTGTGTCCGCAGCCATTCCCGGGCGGCAGCGGACACGGCCCGCACCTGTTCTGTAAAATCTTTGTCGGGCTCCGCCGCGGCCACGGCGCCTCCCGCCGGGAGGGTCCCTCCCGCTGGGAGGGTTTTCCGCGCGGCCCGGAAGGCGGCGCTTACCGCCCGCAGAGCCGCGCGAAGCCGCCGCGTCGCCGGGTCCCTGCCGCGCAGTTGTTTGGCCAGGGCAGAAAAATCCGAACTGCGCAGCGCGGCGGAAATCATGTCCCGGACCCGTTCCAGCAGGTTGTGCGCTTCGTCGATCAGGAAGAGATAGCGGCCCGCCGGGCCCTCGTCCCGGAAAAAACGGCGCAGGGAAGCCACCGGATCGAAGACATGGTTGTAATCGCCGATGATCACGTCAGACCACAGCGCGGCGTCCAGGGCAAATTCATGGGGGCAAACCTGGTGCCGCTCGGCATAGTCCAGCAGCACGGGAACGGTCAGGCGATCTTCCTGCCGCAACAGTTCCAGCAGCGCGGCGTTGACCCGGTCAAAATGGCCGTTTGCTCTGGCGCAGCGCGCCGGGGTGCAAATCATAGGGTCCTGCGGGCACAGACGTTCCTTCGCCCGCAGCGTGAGAACTTTGCAGCGCATGCCCTCGGCCGCCATCTGTGCGGCGGCATGTTCGGCGGCGGCCCGGGCAACGGTCTTGGCTGTGAGGTAAAAGATTTTCTCCGCTTTCCCTTCCCCCAGTGCTTTCAGCGCCGGAAAGAGCGTGGAAACGGTTTTGCCGACGCCCGTTGGCGCCTGCGCATAAAGATGAACACCGCTGACGGCAGTCCGGTAGACGGCCGCAGCCATGGCCCGCTGGCCGGGGCGGAACGCGGGATAGGGGAACGCCAGCGTCCGCAGGCTCTCGTCCCGCGTCAGCGCCCATTCCCGGGAGAGGGTCAGCCAGACGGCGAAGCGCTCCAGCAAATCCGCAAAAAATGCCGCCAGCTCCGCCCGGGAAAAGATCCATTCCCGCCGGGTGATCCGGCTTTGGTCGGCAGGATCAAAAGTTCCGTCCGGCAAATAAACATAAGTCAGACGGATCACCGCCGCCTCCGCCGCAGGTTCCTGCGTTTGCAGCAGCATGTGCGCGTAGCATTTTGCCTGACCCAGATGCTCCGCCTCGTGCTCCGCCAGCGTCTCCGGCGGATGGACGGAGGTCTTGATTTCCTCAATCAGCGGCGGGCTGCCTTCCGCCCGGATGACCCCGTCCGCCCGCCCGAAGACGGCAACATCCTCGCCGACGCCGGCGGCGCCCTCCAGGTCCAGCGAAAGGCTGACTTCCTTTTCGTAGGCCGGCTCCGCCGCCAGCGCCGCTTTTTGCAGCGCCCGGTGCGCCCGCGCGCCCTCCAGCATGGCGGAGCCGTCGCTGTAGCGGCTGTCGATGTTCCCGCCGCGCAGGACCCATTCCACCAGCTCCCGGACGGCGAAGCGGCGTTTTGGCATGGGGCGGATCACCTCCGGAAGAAAAATAGCCGCCCAGCGGGGCGGCGGAAGGTTATGTTCAGCGGCCGTTCGAATCTTGATGACGGCTCTTATTATATTCCAGCACCGATTTAATCAAGCTGATGTGGTGCTCTTCTTCCTCCGGATCAAACAAATACTTGGCGATCATCCGAGGGATAACGATCATCGTCGCCAGAATTTCGCCAAAACCGGCGATGATAACCTTGAAAAGCGTCCCGTCGGTATTTTTCTTCAGAATAAGCCCCATAATCACGGCCACCGGAAACAAAACCAGAAGAATCAGCAAGCCCATAACGATCCCAAAGAATATTTTTTTCAGCTTGTGTTTTGATACGGATTTTCTTCCAAAGTCACTGGTATACGTATCTATCAGTTCATTGATTGCTTGGTCTGATTGCGCTAAAATTTTTTTCGAATCGTACAGCTCTTCTTTATGCGACCTGAATTCGAGATAAGACCCGTCAACCCCTTTGAGAATATCCAGTATTTCTTTCCCTGCTTCCTTCCGGCCTCCCGTCTCTTTAGCCATCCAACCCACTCCCGTCAAATACAACATCATCGACGATAGACCGCTTTAGGATGCGCTCAAAGCGCGGCCGGATAAGATGCCGCGGAACAAAAAACGTTTCCCTTGCCTCCTCTAAGATTTTATCCCATTTTCTCCATTGTCTTTTGCGCAAAAATTTCTTCACGATGCCGTCGGGCAGCAGCAGCGTATCTCTGAAACGGTTTGCGTTCATTTCAGAGATGGTATCCGCCTCGATATGCCGCGTATCATAATAATCAGTGTCAGCATTGCACTGCATAAAATAATGCCCAAATTCATGCGCGGCAGTTCCGATATTTCGCAGATTATCATATTGACTGCCCAAAACAATCGCTCGCTGGGAATGATATTCAAACGGTTCCTTGGTGTCAAACATAACGCCAAGAATATTTTGGGGTAAATTCAAAAAATAAACATCAAAATTAAGCCGTTTCGCCAAATCATTGACATTAACCGGAGGATCATCTATCTTGTTGGCCTCCAGGATAAGTTCAACTGCCTGATCCAGCTTATCTTGATCCACCAGTTTATTCTCCAAATCAATGCCCTGAAACAGATCTCTGACTTGCGCAACATACGGCTCAACCGGCAGTTTTGCCATGAGAGAATCCTCCCTCCCCTAAAAATGGAATTCATTCATTTCTATGCCAAAACGTTCAGGGTTGTTACTAGTTTGACCCTAAAGTTTTGTCTTATCAGCACGGAAAAATCCGGCGGAAACCGCCTTTTCCCTTGGATATCGACAAATTCTTAAGAATATGTCACAATTTAATTTTACTACATAATGCGAGGCTTGTCAATAGAATTTCGGGAAGCTTGTCCGGAAAACCTTAAAAATTTTTGCTTTATTCAAATACCGGGACAGATTGCTGGAATAAATTTCAATTTATACCAACGCCGCCGCCCCTTCCGGGACAGCGGCGATTCGATACCCGCGGGGACTCTTATTCCCCGTATACCTTCTGGAGCCGGACCAAGTGCTCGTACTTCTCCGCAGCCTGCTGGGCGCTGAGGTCAAACAAGGTGTCAGCCTTCTCCGGGAAGGCGCGCTTGAGGGAGCTATAACGGACCTCATTTTCGATGAACTGGCGGTAGCTGGCGGTTGGGGCCTTGCTGTCGAGCTGGAAGGGGTTTTTGCCTTCTGTCCCGCGCAGCCGGGGATCGTAACGGAACAAGTGCCAGTACCCAGCCTTGACTGCGGCGTCTTCTTCGGCCATGCCGTTGCCCATGCCGCCCTTAATGCCGTGGTTGATGCAAGGGGCGTAGGCGATGATCACACTCGGGCCGGGGTAGCTTTCCGCTTCCGCGAAGGCCTTGAGGCACTGGGCGTAGTCCGCGCCCATCGCGACCTGCGCGACATAGACATAGCCATAACTTATCGCGATCTGGGCCAGGTCCTTCTTCTTGACCTCCTTGCCTGCCGCCGCGAACTTGGCCACCGCGCCGGTGGGGGTCGCCTTGGAGGCCTGCCCGCCCGTGTTGGAATACACTTCGGTATCGAACACCAGCAGGTTGATGTCTTCGTTCTGGGCGATCACATGGTCCAGCCCGCCAAAGCCGATGTCGTAGGCCCAGCCGTCGCCGCCCAGGGCCCAGATGCTCTTTTTGACCAGGAAGTCTGCGTCCTTGAGGATTTCGCTCGCCAGTTTGCAGGCGGCGCACTGACAGGTCGTTTTGCCGGCGGCCTTGCTGGCCAGCTGCCCCTTCAGGTAGCTTTCCCAGGGCTCACCGCTCTGGGTGCGTAGCCAGGCAAGCGCTTCGTCAATGTTCAGGATGCCGTCCTGAAGCTGCGCGATATATTCCTGCGCGGCGGCGGGATTTTCGCCGCTGTCTTCCATGGTGTCCAGCCATTTCCGCGCGGCGCCCTTCAGTTCCGGCACCGCATGGGTGGTCAGAAGCTCTTCCGTCAGACTGGCCAGGCGCTTGCGCACCGCTTGGTTGGCCAGCAGGAAGCCGTAGCCGTACTCGGCGTTGTCCTCGAACAGACTGTTCGCCCAAGCAGGGCCTTTGCCTTCGCTGTTGACGGTATAGGGAGTGCTTGGCGCGCTGCCGCCCCAAATGCTTGAGCAGCCCGTGGCGTTGGCAATATACATCCGGTCGCCGTAAAGCTGGGTGGCGAGCTTGGCGTACGGCGTCTCCCCGCAGCCCGCGCAGGCGCCAGAGAACTCCAGCAGCGGTGTGCGGTACTGGCTGCCGATAACGGTGGCCGCCTTGAACTTATCCAGGATCTCCCGCTTCTTCGGCAGGGCTTCGGCGTAATCAAACACCGCCTGCTGATCCAGCTGCGTCGCCAGCGGGGCCATGGTCAGGGCTTTGTTGCCTTTGAGCCCCGGGCAGACATTGGCGCATTGGCCGCAGCCCATGCAGTCCAGTACGCTGAACGCCATGCAGAATTTCTTTCCGGGCATCCCGGTGAAGTCCTTCGCCTTCGCCGCGGCGGGCGCGGCGGCCAATTCTTCTTCCGTCAGGACTTCCGGCCGGTTGACAGCATGGGGGCAGACGAGGGCGCAGCGGTTGCACTGGATGCAGTTCGCGGGATCCCAAACCGGGACGTCGATGGCAATGCCGCGCTTTTCGTGGGCGGCGGACCCTTGGGGGAAGGTGCCGTCGGCGGTATCGACGAAAGCCGAGACCGGCAGATCGTCGCCCTTCTGGGCGCTGATGGGATGCAGAATATTCGTCACAAACGTTTGGAGGTCTTTCCGTCCCGTGGGCACATCGGTTTGCTTCGTCTCGTCCTGCGCGTCCGCCCAAGCGGCGGGGACCTCAATTTTCGTCACCGCGTTGAAGCCCGCATCGATGGCGGCATGGTTCATCTGAACGACGCTCTCGCCCTTCTTGCTGAACTTCTTCGTCACCGCGCCTTTCATCAGGCCGATAATCTTGTCTTCCGGGAGGATCCCCGTGAGGTTGAAAAAGGCGGACTGCAAGGTGGTGTTGGTGCGGCGGCCGTCGCGGAGGATCTCTTCCGCCAACTTCGTGGCGTTGATGGTATAGAACTGGACGCCGTTGTCCGCCAGGTATTTCTTCATCGCGGCGGGCAGAACCCCGTTCAGTTCCTCCAGGCTCCAGCCGCAGTTGAGCAGGAACGTCCCGCCGGGCTTGAGGGTGGAAAGCATGTCGTATTTATCGACATAACTGGGATTGTGGCAGGCGACAAAATCGGCTTTGTTGATATAATACGTGCTCTTGATCGGCGTTTTCCCGAAGCGCAAGTGGGAAATCGTGATTCCGCCGGTCTTCTTGCTGTCGTAGGCAAAGTAGCCCTGGGCATACATGTCCGTATTGTCTCCGATGATTTTGATCGCGTCCTGGTTCGCGCCGACGGTGCCGTCCCCGCCCAATCCCCAGAACTGGCAGCTGAAGGTGCCTTCCGGCGCGGTGTCGGAGAAATCCGTCAGCGGCAGACTGAGGTACGTCACGTCGTCATCGATCCCAATGGTAAAGCGCTCCTTGGGTTCGGCCGCGGTCATGTTGGCATAAACAGCCAGTGTGCAGGCCGGGTTGGTGTCCTTGCTGCCCAGGCCGTAGCGCCCGCCGTAAACCGGGACGTCCTTGAACTGGGTTCCCCGAAGCGCGGCGGCGATGTCCAGGAACAGCGGTTCGCCGAAGGCGCCGGGCTCCTTGGTGCGGTCGAGGACGGAGATCTGCCTAACGCTCTGCGGCATGGCGGCCAGCAGGTGCTTCTGGCTGAAGGGGCGGTAGAGCCGGACCTTGATCAGGCCGACCTTTTCGCCTTTGGCGTTGAGGTAATCGACGGTCTCTTCCAGCGTATCGCAGACAGAGCCCATCGCAATCACCACCCGCTCCGCGTCCGGCGCGCCGTAGTAATTGAACAGCTCGTAGTTCGTTCCGATGCGGCGGTTGATCTCGTGAAGATACTCTTCCGTCACGCCGACAATCTTATCATAATAAGGGTTACAGGCTTCGCGGGCCTGGAAGAAGATATCCGGGTTTTGGGCGGAACCGCGCAGGACGGGGTGTTCGGGGTTCAGGGACCGGCGGCGGAACGCATCCACCGCGTCCATGTCCACCATATCCTTCAACTCGTCGTAATCCCAGACTTGAATCTTTTGGATTTCATGGGAGGTGCGGAAGCCGTCAAAAAAATGCAGGAACGGCACCCGGCCCCGAATGGCCGCAAGATGCGCCGCCGCGCCCAGGTCCATGACCTCCTGGACATTGCCGGAGCACAGCATGGCGTATCCCGTCTGGCGGCAGGCGTAAACGTCGCTGTGGTCTCCGTAGATATTCAGCGCGTGGGACGCGACGCAGCGAGCGGAAACATCAATCACGCCGGGCAGCAGCTCCCCCGCCATTTTATACATGTTGGGGATCATCAGCAGCAGGCCCTGGGAAGCGGTGTAGGTGGTGGTCAGCGCACCGGCCGCCAGGGACCCGTGGACCGCGCCGGCCGCGCCGGCTTCGCTCTGCATTTCGGCCACCTTCACGGTCTGCCCGAAGATGTTCTTCATTCCGGCGGCGGACATCGCGTCGGTTTCTTCCGCCATGTCGGACGACGGGGTAATGGGATAGATGGCCGCGACCTCGGTGAACGCGTAGGAAACATACGCCGCCGCCTGGTTGCCCTTCATGGTCTTGGATTTTCTCGGCATAACTCTAATGTTCCTCCTTGATTCTTAAATCGTGTGTCCTGTGAACGATTCCCTTAAAGCTGACTTCAACCGACTTCGTGTGAGGCGCCGTCAAAATGAGCCAAATAATATTATAACACGTCGGACAGGCCATGTAAATAAAAAATCGCAATTTTTTCAGAAGATTTCCACAAGACAACGCTTCTGTTTTTGGCGAAAATGACAAAAAGCCGCCCGTTCCGGCCGGAACAGGCGGCGAAATGCCGCTATCGAATTTTAATGTGGACTTCTCGCAGCTGCGCTTCCGAAACTTCGCCCGGCGCGCCCAGCAGCGGATCCTGGGCATTGCCATTGAGGGGGAAGGCTACTACGTCCCGGATGCTCTCTTCCTTCGTCAGCAGCATCAGCATCCGGTCCAGCCCCGGGGCCATGCCCGCGTGCGGCGGCGCGCCATACTGGAACGCGCGGTAGAGCGCGCCGAAGCGCTTCTGCACGTCCTCTTCTGTATATCCCGCGACGGCAAACGCCTTGACCATAATATCCGGAATGTGGTTGCGCACCGCGCCGGAGGAGAGCTCCACGCCGTTGCAGACCAAATCGTACTGCCAGGCGAGGATCTCCAGCGGGTCCTTCGTTTCCAGCGCCTCCAGCCCGCCCTGAGGCATCGAGAAGGGATTATGGGTAAAGACGATCTGCCGGGTGGCCTCGTCTCGCTCATACATCGGGAAATCCGTCACGAAACAGAAATCGAAGCGGTCCTCGTCGGTCAGTCCCAGCCGCTGGCCCAATTCCGTCCGGATCTGTCCGGCCAGCTTGTCGGCGGCCTGGGGCCGGTCAGAAATAAAAAACACCGTGTCGCCGGGCTGGAGCCTTACCAGCGCGCAGAGCGCCGCCTGCTGTTCCGCGCTGAGGAATTTCACGATCGGCCCTTTCAGCAGCCAGGCGGAATTCCCCGGATAAGGCGCGGCGTTCTGCCCGCCGGGGTCCTCCTCCCCTGCCGGGACGGCGGAAATGTATCCCAGACCCTTCATGCCGATCCCGGCGGCGAATGCCAGCATCTGCTCAAAGAAAGACTTCGGCTGCTTCGCGCAGCCCGGCGCGTTGATTGCCCGGACCGGCTTCCCCTGGAAGGGTTTGAACGCCACATCCGCAAAAAAGGCGCTTAGGTCTTCTATCAGCAGGGGGTTGCGCAGGTCGGGCTTGTCGCTGCCGTAGCGCAGCATCGCTTCCCGATAGGGGATCCGGCGGAAAGGCGCGGGGGAAACCGGCCGCCCGCCGCCGCAGTGGGAGAAGAGATCGTACAGCACCGTCTCCGCTACGGCCAGGACGTCTTCCTGGGTCGCGAAGGCCATCTCATAATCCAGCTGGTAGAAGTCGCCGGGGGAACGGTCGTTGCGGGCGTCCTCATCCCGGAAACAGGGGGCGATCTGGAAATACCGGTCCACCCCAGAGACCATCAACAGCTGCTTGAACTGCTGCGGCGCCTGGGGCAGGGCATAGAACTGCCCTTTATATTTTCGGCTGGGCACCAGATAGTCCCGCGCGCCCTCCGGCGAAGAGGCGGTGAGGATCGGGGTCTGCACCTCCAGGAACCCCAGCTCCCGCATGTTTCTCCGCAGCCGGTCAACTACTTCGGCCCGGAAACGCAGGTTGCGCTGCATCCGGTTTCCGCGCAGATCCAGGTACCGGTGCTTCAGCCGGGCGTCTTCGCGCACATGCTCGGCTCCGTTGACCTCGAAAGGCAGCGCCGCCGCCGGCGCACCGAGCAGTTCCAGCCGGTCCACGCGCAGCTCCACCTGCCCGGTGCCCAATTTGGGATTGACAGTCTCTTTGTCCCGGAGGACCACCGTGCCTTCCGCACGGATCACCGTTTCCCGGGTGACGCGGTCCAACAAAGCCTCGTCATGCAGCACCAGCTGCGTCACGCCATACTGATCCCGCAGATCGACAAAGATCACCCCGCCGTGATTGCGAAACGTTTCCGCCCAGCCGGAGAGGGTGGCCCGCCGGCCAACCTGGTCTTCCCGCAGTTCGCCGCAGGTATGGGTGCGGTAGGTCTCATTCATCCTCATATTGTTATGTCGTTCCTTTCCGGAAGAAAATCAGTTGCTTAACTTTTATATTATACCGCACGGGCGAAAAATGTCAAGAAATTTTCGAAATGAAATGTGCGCGAAGTACGCGCACAGGCCAACTCTTTTCCGTCTTCACAAAAAACTTCTTGACATTTTGACGGAAATCTAGTAAACTAAGTATTGTCGAACAAAAGGGGAGTAGCTTATTTTCTTGTCTGTCAACAACCGTCGCCGGGGTCTCCCCTTGCGGCTGGCAGCAAGCCCTTGCCAGGCGGCAGGGGCCCGGAGGCAGGGGGTTGTCTTCGCGGCCCGCGCTGTTTTCAGGGAAGCAAGACCTTTTGGCGGGATCTTTGCCGCCAAAAGGTCCTTTTTGTTGGCGGCAAGCAACCGCACCGGCCCGCACAACGAGCGAAAGAAAGGAACTGAAAGAATGAAAACGTATTTGTCGGACATCTCGGAAGTCTTTGCCCACGCGCAGAGTTCCCCCGGCGGTCTGCGGTTGGACGAGGCGGCCCGGCGGCTGGAGCAAAACGGCCGCAACAAACTGGCCGAAGGCAAAAAGGAATCTCTGATCAAACGGATTTTCCAACAGATGCTGGACCCGATGATCCTCATCCTGCTGGCAGCGGCGGCGGTCTCGGCGGGGCTGGCGATATACCAGGGCGTTGTGAAAGGTCACCTGGAGGAGCCGCCCTATGATATTGCCATCATCCTTTCCGTTGTGATCATCAACGCGATTCTGGGCGTCTACCAGGAGAGCAAGGCGGAAGCAGCCATCGCGGCGCTCCAGGAAATGGCAGCCGCGACCTCCCGGGTCCTGCGGGACGGCGAGATCCGCCAAATCCGCAGCGAGGAGCTGGTGGTCGGAGATGTGATCCTGCTCGAAGCGGGGGACGCCGTCCCGGCGGACGCGCGGGTCTTCGAATCCGCCAGCTTGAAGATTGAGGAAGCCGCCCTGACGGGGGAATCCGTCCCGGTCAGCAAACTGATCCAAAAACTGCTGCCCCAGCAGAATGGCGACGTTGCCCTGGGCGACCGCAAGAATATGGTATATATGGGGTCCACCGTCTCCTACGGCCGCGGGCGCGCCGTCATCACCGCAACAGGCATGGACACGGAAATGGGCAAGATCGCTTCCGCGCTGGCCAAGGCGGAGGAGGGCGAAACCCCGCTGCAAATCAAGCTGAATCAGCTGAGCAAAATCCTGACCTGGCTGGTTCTGGGAATCTGCGTTTTTATTTTCGGCTTCAGCTGCATCCGCAATTACCTCAATCCCACCATTGACGGCTTCGGCGGCATCGAGACGCTCCTGCAGGTCTTCATGCTGGCCGTCAGCCTGGCGGTGGCCGCCATTCCGGAAGGCCTGGCGGCCGTGGTCACGATCGTGCTGTCCATCGGCGTGACCAATATGTCCCGCAAGAAGGCCATCATCCGGAAGCTCACCGCCGTGGAGACGCTGGGCTGCGCCCAAATTATCTGCTCCGATAAAACCGGCACACTGACGCAGAACAAAATGACCGTCGTCGAACACACCGGCACAAACGAAAACGGCTTGGCCGCCGCGCTGGCCCTCTGTTCCGACGCGGAATACAGCGAGAGCAGCGGGGCGGTCGGCGATCCGACAGAAGTGGCGCTGGTGGTTTACGCGGACGGCCTCGGCCTGCCCAAGGCGGGACTGAAGGAAACCTATCCCCGGATCGGGGAAGCGCCGTTCGATTCCATGCGCAAAATGATGTCCACCGTGCATCAGGCGGCGGACGGCACGGTCCGCCAATACACCAAGGGCGCGCCGGACGAAGTGCTCAAGCACTGCGTCGCCATGGAGGATGAGGCCGGCCGCACCGTTCCCCTGACGGAGGAACTGCGGGGCAAGATCTTGGCGGACAACAAGGCCATGGCGGACAAAGCGCTGCGGGTGCTGGCCGCCGCCCGGCGGGACCATGCCGCCGCCCCGGCTGACTTTGAACCGGAAACCCTGGAGCAGGATCTGATTTATCTGGGTCTGGTAGGCATGATTGACCCCGTTCGCCCGGAGGTCAAGGACGCCATCGCGGAATGCCGTAACGCGGGAATTCGCCCCATTATGATCACCGGCGACCATCGGGACACCGCCGTAGCGATCGCGACAGAACTGGGCATCCTCGACGGTTCCGTCAAGGCCATCACCGGCGCGGAGCTGGGCGCCATTGACGACGCGACTTTCGAGCGCACCGTGGAGGACTACGCCGTTTACGCGCGCGTCCAGCCGGAACACAAGGTGCGCATCGTCAACGCCTGGCGGACGCGTGGCATGGTCACCGCCATGACCGGCGACGGGGTCAACGACGCGCCTTCGATCAAAAGTGCGGACATCGGCGTTGGCATGGGGATCACCGGCACGGACGTGACCAAGAACGTTGCCGATATGGTGCTGGCCGACGACAATTTTGCCACCATCGTCTCCGCCGTCGGGGAAGGCCGCCGGATCTATGACAATATCCGCAAAGCCATCCAGTTCCTGCTGGGCTCCAACCTCAGCGAGGTGCTGAGCATCTTCTTTGCCTCCCTGCTGAACGTCATCGTCCTCCAGCCGGTGCATCTGCTCTGGATTAACTTGGTGACGGACTGTTTCCCGGCCTTGGCGCTGGGCATGGAAAAATCAGAACACGACATCATGCGCCGCAGCCCCCGCAAAGCCAAAGACGGGATCTTTGCCGGCGGCGTAGGCATCGACTTGCTGTATCAGGGCGCATTCGTGTCTTTGCTGACGCTGGCGGCCTTCTTCATCGGAGAACACCTGCAAGCGGTTCGGGAACATGCGGTTTTTCACTTTACCAACCTCGACGCGAACGCGGGCGCGGAGGGCATGACCATGGCCTTCCTGACCATGAGCATGTGCGAAATCTTCCATTCCTTCAATATGCGTTCCCAGCGCGGCTCCGTGATCACCATGGCGCGCAAGAGCGGAATGAACTGGTGGCTGTGGGGCTCGATGGTGCTCTCCCTGCCGCTCTCCAGCGTGGTCGTGCTGGTGCCCCAGCTGCGGGACATTTTCGGGTTTGCGGAGCATTTCTCTCTGATGGAATACGGCATTTCCATGGCTCTGGCATTCTCGATCGTCCCGCTGGTAGAAATCGTGAAGTTCTTCCAGCGCCTGGCGGAGCGGCGGAACGCCTGACAAAACGCCGGAAACCGGCAAGCAAAAACAAGGAGGCAGGGAATCCGTTCCCTGCCTCCTTGGCGTTTGTCCCTGCGGCTTTCCCGTCTTTTACTGCAAGAACTGCCGTGTGAATTTGTCCGCGATATCAAAAACCAGATTGGCAAAAAAGTTCGCGATCGAATAGAAGAACCCATACGCCTGATTCGCGGCGTTCTGCGCCGTACCGTAGATCTCCAGGTCCTGCACCCGGGCGCAGCTGCCGCCGGGGTCCTCCACCAGCAACCGGACGTACCGGGCGCGCTGTCCGCAGAGATCACGGTAAACAACCGCTTTGTCATTGCCCTTGACGCTGTCCGCGGTCCTCCAGTCCTTTCCGTTTGCGCTGACTTGCAGTTTCCAGGTCTTGGTGTTCTCGCCGGGGGCCGCGCCGCCCGCCTCCGCGTTCTTGAGGACGTAGCGGTCCAGACAGAAATTCTCGCCGAGATCCACGGAAATCCAGGCTTTGCCTGGGTCGAGCGCCTGCCAGCTGGTGGAAACAGAACCGTCAAACGCCTTCGCGGCGTCGTATTCCGTCGTCAAGCCGGTGTCGGGAATCGGGATCCGCAGGCTGCTGGAGGCCTCTGCGGGCTTCTGGAGCGACGCCAGAAATGGTTTCCCGTAGGCTTCGTTGAGCAGCAGCATGAAATGGTCCGGGCGGACGAAGACGAAGGTGTCCGGGAATTCCGCATCCAGTTCTTCCGCCAGCCGCACGAAATCGGGCACCCGCGTGTCCCAGGCGCTGGCCTGGCCGATGTAAAACCGCGGACGGGTGCTCCCGCTGGCTTGGTAATCGGCAGCGGCGTCGCTCAGGCGCATCTTCATGTTGCTGTTGCCCGGGTCGTAGCTCATAGCCCCCGTAGAATTTTTCACGTCGGAGCCCAGCCAGACCACCGGAATCTTGCTGTCCGTGAAGCGAATCCGCAGCCCGGTGCCGTCCTGCACTGTCATTCCCAGCAGGGAGGGGCAGGACTCTGCGAACCAGTTGGCGCGGTACATCGGCATCCCCACCCAGACAGTGATCACGTCGAACCCCGTGCGCTCGAAGTAACGGTTGGTGATCGCGGCGTACTGGCGGACGACGTCTTTGTTGGGCCAGTTGCTGGCGGAAGAGTAGCCCAGCCCGGAGGGGCCGCAGATCAGGACGTCGTTGTCCGTGGCGGTTTTGTAGTAATAATTGAGCAGCTGGGGCCCGGCGTCCAGCAAGGCGGGCGTGGCTGTCCAGCCAATCGGAACCTTCCCTCGCTCAGGGCTGGACCAGAGCATGCGCATGAAGTGTTCGTCGTACTGGATGTTGTCGCCGTCGCTGAGGTTAAGGGAAACATAAATTTTCCCGTTCTTCAGCGCCGGTTTGGCCGGGACGGCGGGAACATCGAGAACCTGGGACATGCCGGAATACACCGTATAATTTTCATAAAAATCGGAGGCGATGGTCATCACGCCGTACCTGCTGGCGAAAGCGACGCCCTCTCCCTCGTCCGGCCACCAGCCGGTATAATAAGTATCAATGGGTTTCGAATCCCGGAAAAAGAGCTCCAGCACTTCCCGCTCCTCCGGAATCTTCGGATCCAGCCAGACCACCGCCGTCTTTGCCGCTACGGCGAAATCCCGCAGCTGGGTGTGATTGTCAGGCAGCAATCCGCAAATAGCGCGCCGGGTACATTGATCCCAATACTGGTCATAGAGGTAGCGGTACGCGCTGAGTTTATCCGTAATGGCCGCTTCGTCGCGCAGGTCCTTGACCACCGCAAGCGCGTACGGCGCGGCGGACAGCAGCTCCGCCTGCTCCGGCGAGACCGGCAGCGCGTCGGTCAGCCCCGCAATCGTTGTCGCTACGTTGGCGGTTTCGGGAACCGCGGGATTGTAGATGACCAGACCGCTCAGTTTTTCTTTGTACTTCGTCACCGCCGCCAGCCAGTCCGGCAGCATGTTCACTGTCAGTCCCAAATCTGCCGGCCAGGAGTCGGCGTCATCCTGGACAAACAGCAAGGGTTCTGTTCGGTTCACGATTCCTTGCAGGCAGCCCACCGCCAGCCGTTCGGCGAAGGGCCGGTCCTTGACGCGGACGCCGTCCAGCGCCCGGGTGGGTTCGCCGAAATGCGGCAGCGCCTGGCCCAGCGGCCAGCCGTCGGTCGCCCAGCGGCTGTCGGTTCCGCCGGTATTCCCGGCTGCCAGCGTTGCCAGCGGCGCGGAGAGCAGGAACAGCGCCGCCAAAGGGACGGCAATCCATTTTTTCAGCATAAGCCAGCCTCCTTAAGGGGATATCCCTCTATATTAATGTTCATCCGGCTTCTGCCGCTTCGTGGAGCGCATGGGCCTCCGCCACCACCCGCCGCCGCTCGGCCAGGTCGGCATACATCTTCTCCCGGTCTTCTTTGCTGATGTTATAGAGCAATTTCGGGATCGTACCGATCAGGCCGGTGAGGATGGGGATAATCGTCGCCAGAGCGAAGACGCCGCGGGCCGTCCGCTCGTCCTGGAAGTTGTAATCTTCCCCTGTGCGGAACCCGATCATTTCCAGCAAGGCGTTGGTCAGGGCGCTGCCGATGGAATTGGTGATTTTCGGCGGCATGGAACGCAGCGCGCCGGACATCCCCTCGGAGCGGAAGCCGTTTTTCCATTCGCCGTAGTCGATGCACTCGTTGTACATCTCCGCCGGAATGACCTTCTTGGCGCCGTAGAATCCCATCGCGATGGTGGTCTGGATCCCGAAGGCGACCAGCATGGGCACCAGATCCTGGAACATGTACGTGATCCTCATGCCCTGCTTGTTGGTATAGGGTGTTTTCTTTTTGATCATGCCGAAGAAATAAATCAGGAGAATCAGCGGCTGTTCAATATGCTGGCTGACGAGCCAGACCGATTTGGTCGAAAAGCGCTCGCGCATCCAGGGAACGTAAGCGTAACTGATATAGGACACCGGCGAGCCGGGGATGCCGGAGACCGTGCCGAAATTCCGGAAGTTCAGGATTGAGTCGGTGTAGGTTCCCATCTGACTTTTGACGCTGAAGCCGCCGAGGATATCGGAGATGGTGAGCATGAACAGCGGACGATTGCGCATCAGGCCCCGCAGCTGCTCCCGCATACTGGGGACTTCTTCCCGCGACTGCTCCCCGCCAAAAACCCGCTCCCGGGTTACCAAGGCAAAATACAGGGAGAACAGGCCGCTGACAACGATCGTTCCCATGCCAAAGGTCAGGAAAAGCGGGCGCAGCTTGAGGTTGATTTGGAGGGGGGTGAATTTATTGGTCTGCCGGGCGACGACGTCCATAATGATCTTGAAGATCTGCTGGGGCAGTTCCTCGCCGAACATCGAAAAGAAATTGGCCTTGGTGATCAACGACAACCGTTCGTAAGTATCCGGTGTGATATTGGCGATCATCCCCGTCCGGCACATCCCCGCCAGCGTCCCCGTCAGTTCGTTGAACATATTGACCGCCGCCCACAGTATGATCTTCGGCAGAAAGTCGTTGGTCGTGCCCCAAAAGAGATACGGCAGCGCATAAAACAGCAGCGACATAGGGATCCCATAGAGCGGGTACAGCACCAGGTAGGGCTTGAACTTCCCGAAGCGGGTGCGCGTTTTGTCCACGAACGCCGCCACGAAGAGGTCGTTGATGATATCCCACGCCGTCGCGAACGGCGTAATCGCGGCCTGCCAGCCTTTACTGATGTTGAGGATACGGTCCGTGAATTCGCCGTTGCGGTTTTGAATGTGAAAACTGGCCGCTACGTCGAAGAGCACGAAACCGATGGTCTCCCGCGGGCCAACGTATCTCCGGCCCTTCGGCGGCTCCTGCTGGGCGGACGCTTTCTTCTCCTTTGCCAAATAATGACCCTCCTTATCCGGGTATAATTTTCATTATTATAGCACAATTCACCCAAAGACGCAAGCAAAAGATGAACTATTTTTGAACTTTTCGGACAATTGCAGGCTCCTTCCACTGATTGGAAAATTCCCGGCGCGGTACGCCGAAAAAAAATAAATCCCCCGCCCGGCGGCAGGGGATCAGGCGGCGGATTTGATGCTTTCGATGCTGAAGATGCAGCCCTTGCTGCGCACGGCGATTTGAATGTGGTCCTTGTCGCGGATGCAGGAGCCTTCATACACCGGCTTCCCTTCCTGGAAGGCCGCGCGGACGGTATCGTAGGGAGGCTCTTTCTCTTCCTCCCGACTTCTATGTAACATCTCAATAACAGCACAATCCAGATAACGAAACAGAAGATCGCCGTCCGGCGTTTCTGGTTCCTCTCGCGGGAGATCCTCCGCTTTTTTCAAAATAGTCTTTCGATTTTGGGGGATTGCTTTTCCTTGCGTCCGGCACTCGGCATCCAAAAGACGATACGCGAGCCTTAGTTGGTCCCGGCAGCTGGGTTTCAGCAAATCCAAGCATTTTCCGAGCGAAATCTCCGCCTGAAGGACGGCGGGGGTATCCACTTTCCCTCGCTCCTTCTGCGCATTCGCCCACCGCCAGGCCCGCTCCTCATCATCCTCCCAGAAATAGGTGCCCTTGCCCAGCCATTCCCAGGGATGCTGACTCATCCATATCGGCTCTCCGTTCAGGACCTTCCGAACCGTCTGCGCGTCACAGCCATGATACCCAACGACCACCGATGGCATTGCTCATTCCTCTTCCTGAAATAATAAATTGAATGGATACGCAAATTCCCCGTTTTCGTCCATCACGCCAATGGCCTGGAGATTTTCCCGAGACTTCGCCCGGTCCTCGTCTGTCACCGTTCCGTTGGCAAGCCGCTCTTCTAACTGCCGGACCGTTTCTTCCATCTTCGCCGCGAACCGCGCTTCTTCCTCGTCCTCTTTCGAGGGCGCTAATATGACGGATTGCTTTTCCAGTTTCGCAATTCGGGCGGTCAGCGCTTTGTTCTTTTTTTTCAGTTCAGCCGCTTGCCTTTTTGCCTCCGCGAGCTCGGTTGCCAGCACATCAATCTTTGCCTCCATCTCTCTTAGCTTCCACTCGTCCTTCAAAATGAGCGGCTCGGCCGGTTGCTTCAATTGGTTTGGCTTATCAGGCAGTTTTCTAGCGGTCGGCGTAGGCATTATTTGGTAGCCTTGTTTTCCGGTAGTCCAGCGGGACGTCGGTTCCATTGGGGAAGTTTCTACCGCAGCGGGATTGACTTCGATTGCGTCCATGGACACACCCTCTTTCTCTATAGATTTTTTCCTCTTAAGACGAAAGAGACACATATTGCTTCCCCCTTTCCTTACCGCCGAGAACACAATCCCGCGGTATGTAGGCATATCTATGCCGGGAGAAACGAAGTCATGTCTATTCAGTTCTCTGCTGAGTCTCCTCCCTCTTAATGGAAAATAATGCACGTTTAGTATAACACGGAACTTGTCCTTCGTCAACCACGTTTTTAGAAATTTCTCGAAAAAATTCGACGTTTTTTCTCTTTTTCTCTTCATATCCCAAATATTCCTATTTTCATTTCTTCTGTTTCCCTGATTTTGGTTTCTTTTTTCCTTCTCCGATGCTTGTCCGCAGGAAGATGCTCGCCAGCGCCTTCGGGCGCAGGGGGATCAACGGGTACCAGTAGCAATTTCCGGAGAGCGTCCTGGTCAGGGAAATCGCCAGCAAAATCAGCGCGCCCGCGCCGACCGCTCCCCAGACGTTCCAGAGCGCGGCGGCAACCAGCAGCAGCGTCCGGCCGAAGGTCAGGGCGTAGCCCAGCTCATAGCTGGGTTGAGCGAAATTGGCCATCGTCACGAAGGCCATGAACAGCACCGTTTCCGGAATCATCAGTTCCGCCTTGATCGCAAATTCCCCCAGCACCAGCGCGCCGACTACGCTGAACGAAGAACTGAGCGCCGGCGGCGTATTCAGCGAAGCCAGCTTCAGCGCGCCGATCACCAGTTCAATCAGCAGGAACTGGAGCAGCAGAGGCATTTCGATATTCTCATGGATCTTGATAAAATTCATGACCGGCGGAATGATGCCGGGGTTTTTCACGCAGAGGTACCAGATCGGGGTTAGCACCGTCGTCAGCACCGACACCAGCAGCCGCAGCCAGCGCAGGTACGTTCCGGTGACCGGCGAAAAACAAAAGTCGTTGGCGTCCTGGAGGAAATCGAAGATCCCCGTTGGAAGGATCATTCCGGCGGGGTAATTGTCCATCAGCAGGATGACCTGCCCTTCCGCCACGCAGGCCGCCGCCGCGTCCGGCCGCTCGGTGTAGCGCGCCCTTGGAAAGGGATTCCACCACTGCCGGGGGGTCATGCTCTCCACCAGGCTTTCCATCCCCATCGCCAGGGCGGGCACCCGGATGGCCCGCAGGTTCTTCCGCAGCCGCTGCAGCAGCTTCCTGTCCGCCTGGTCCTCCAGGTAGCAGAGCACAACGTCTGTTTTGGAACGTTCGCCGACCTGCAGCAGCTCCATCGTCAGCCGGGGATCCCGAATCCGGCGGCGGATCATGGCGGTGTTGTTGACCAGCGTCTCTACGAAGCCCTCCCGCGCGCCGCGCAGGACGCGGTCGTTTTCCGGCTCCATCACCGCCCGGGCCGGGTAGGTGCGGGCGTCGATCAGAATCGCCTCCGGGAATCCCTCCACCAGCATCCCAACGGAGCCGGACAGAACGAAGGTCAGGAAGGTTTCCAGGTCGTCCACCAAATCGGTTTCGCCATAAGAGACCACCCGGTCGGCGAAGGCCCGGGCGGAGGGCAGCGCGGCCAGCTTCTCCCGTTCCATCTGGAACAGCAGATCCAGGATTTTGTTCAGGGTCTCGTCCTTGACCATGCCATCGATGAAATAAATCTGGGCCTGTCTGCCTTCCATCTGGACGCAGCGGGTCACCAGGTCAAAGCTGCACTCCACCCGCAGCCGGTCCTGCACCAGCGCGCGGCAGGCGTCGAACTCCGCCGGAAATTTCTCTGCCCCCAAGGCCGTCCCTCCCCAAAAAATAAACTGCAAACCGCGGCCGCGGACACAGCCAAACGGCGAACAAAAGATCCGGAACCCGATGGGCTCCGGATGTAGTATGGAAAAATGGCGCGGGAATATGCACGGACCTCCGTCAGCCGAACGCCTGGACGGTGCGCAGCACGGGCGCGGCCCGGGCCTGTTCCGCGACGATCCGCAGGGCGGATACCTTCGGCAGCAGCGCGGAGAACCGCAGCAGCGTCTTGCCTCCGGCGGAGGCTGAGGTCGCGATTCTGACGTCAATCCCCCAGATCCTCGCGTAGACCGACCACCGCTCGATCCGCTCGCCGTACCGGACAACGTCTTCTGACAGCAGGAGCGCCCGCACCTTCTGCGGGGTATCGAAGGTCAGTTCCAGCGCGTATTCGTCCGCCGCGAAGGAATAGGACGTCTCGTCGTCCGCCGCCAGTTCTGCCGCGGGAACCCCGTGAACGGTGTAATCCGCCGCTAAGGGCCGTGCAGTCAGCGCCCGGATGGCTTGCCCGAATTCTTTCAGCCGCCGGACGTCTCTGCCGTCCAGCTGCCCGCTGCGGTCCGGCGGGATATTCAGCAGCAGCGCGCAGTTCTTGCCGACGGAATTCTCATAAATATACATCAGGGCGGCCAGGGACTTGGGCGCTTCCCGGTCATGGTAAAACCAGCCGTTCCGGATAGATACGTCACACTCGTTCTTGGCCCAGAACCCCCGGCGGACGCTGCTGACGTTGTCGCCCGCCAGCCCTGTCTCGTTCCCCACCCAGGCCACGTCGGGCGTTGGGGGGGCGATGACCGTGACGGCGCCCGGCTGAAGTTCCCGGACAATCGAAACCCAGCGATCCCAGTCATACACCTGCCTGCCTCTGTATTCCTCGCTGATGTAGCCGTCGAACCAGACTTCGAAGACTTCGCCATAGTTGGTCAGCAGCTCGGTCAGCTGGGCGGCGAAGTAGTCGTTATAGGCCTCTCCCTGCCCAAAACTGGGGGCGTTCTCGTCGAAGGGGGAAAGATACACCCCGAACTTGATCCCGTATTTCCGGCAGGAAGCCGCCAGCTCGCCCACCACATCGCCTGGGTAGGGGCTGTTCTTGACGGAATGTTCCGTGTAGGCTGACGGCCAGAGGCAGAATCCGTCATGGTGCTTGGCGGTGATGATTGCGCCCTTCATGCCCGCGGCCGCGATGCTTTCCACCCATTGGTCGGTGTCCAAGTCCGTTGGGCCGAACAGCCGCGGATCTTCTCTCCCGGTCCCCAGCTCCGCATCCGTATAGGTATTCATCCCGAAATGAAAGAACGCATAGAACTCCGTTTCCGCATGGGCAATCTGCCGGGGCGTTGGCAGCATCGCCGCTTTCCCGGCGGCGTCCGCGGCGGGCGCTTTTTGGAACCAGGCGTTCCGCAGCGTCCGGCGCTCGGTGAGAGGATTGCAAATCCATCCCAGCAGCAGCCCCAGCAACAGCAGCGGTGAAACAAAAATCACCGTGACGCGCTTCATGGGCGAACTCCTTTCCGGACGGGTTCAGCTGACGTCCGGATCAGGCTTTCCCCGGTCATTTCCTTGGGTTGGGCGAAGCCCAGTATTTCCAACATGGTCGGCGCGATGTCGCACAGCCTTCCGCCGGACCGCAGCCGGCAGGGATACCCTGCGGCGAGGAAGAGCACCGGCGCGGTGGTGTGGGCGGTGAAGGGGGATCCGTCCGGCTCCATCATACGGTCGGCGTTGCCGTGGTCCGCCGTCAGCAGCAGGGCGCCGCCTTTGGCCTTCAGGCTTGCCCACAGTCTTCCGACGCAGGCGTCCACCGCCTCTACGGCGGCCACCGCCGCGTCGAATATTCCGGTATGCCCCACCATATCGCAGTTGGCAAAGTTGACGACAATCACGTCATAGCGCTCCGCCGCAATCACTTCTTCCAGCTTTTCGGCTACGAGATAGGCGCTCATCTCCGGCTGCAGATCGTAGGTCGGGACATTGGGAGAGTCGATCATGATCCGGTCCTCGCCGGGATAAACCGTCTCTTCCCCGCCGTTGAGGAAAAACGTGACGTGCGCGTACTTGGTGTATTCCGCAATCCGCAGCTGCCGCAGCCCGTGCTCACTGAGCACCTGCCCCAACGGGGAGGCCAGGGACTGGGGCGCGTAAGCCACAGATACGTTCGGCATCGCCGCATCGTACTGCGTCATGCAGACGTAGTGCAGGTCCAGCCGCTTCGCCCGGGGGAAACCGTCGAACGCCGGATCCACAAACGCCCGGGTAATTTCCCGCGCCCGGTCGGGGCGGAAGTTGAAAAAAATCACGCTGTCGCCGTCCCGGACCGGCTTCGCTCCGGCGGAACTCCCCGGCAAGACGAATTCGTCCGTCACTCCCGCGTCATAAGAGGCCTGGAGGTACGCGGCGCCGTCCTCGAAAACGGCCCCTTCTTTTTCTGTCATGGCCAAATAGAGTTTCTCCACCCGGTCATATTTCTTCTCCCGGTCCATTCCGTAATACCGCCCGGCGACAGTGGCGATTTCCCCCGCGCCAATCTCCGCCAGCTTTTTCTGGAGCTCCCGGACATAGCCAATCCCTGACGTCGGCGGCACGTCCCGGCCGTCCATCAGGCAGTGGATATAGACTTCCTCCAGCCCTTGCCGCTTCGCCATCTCCAGCAGGGCATAAAGGTGGGTGTTGTGGGAGTGGACGCCGCCGTCGGAGAGCAGCCCCAGCAAGTGCAGCGCCGCGCCCTTCGATTTTGCGCTTTCTATCGCCGCCAGCAATACAGGATTCTCAAAGAAATCTCCGTCCGCGATGGACTTCGAAATCCGGGTCAGCTCCTGGTAGACCACGCGCCCCGCGCCAATGTTGGTGTGGCCCACTTCGCTGTTGCCCATCTGCCCGTCCGGCAGCCCTACGTCCATGCCGGACGCGCCGATCTCTGTCCAGGGAAATTCCGCCATGAGCGCGTCGATACGGGGCGTGTTTGCCGCGGCGACAGCATTGCCGTAAGCGGACGGATCTCGCCCGAAGCCATCCAAAACACAAAGACAAATTGGTTGTTTCATGCTATCCTCCATTTCGCCGCCGGTCGCGGCGGCGGTACAATTGATCGTGAAAGGGGCTTTCATGCTATCCTCCGTTTCACCGTTACTATTGGGGTCTTCCCCGGCGGCGGCCCGGCCTGACACAATAGACTATCCCAACGACCGCCGCTCCCGCCACGCCAATCAACAGCAGCACGACAAAGCAGACCGTCAAAACCATATGCGTTTGCGCGGTCTGGAAGATCCCGCCCAGCTTCGGAATCGCCGCGACTTTGATTCCGATCAGTGCTTCCGCCGGGATCGGCGGGTCCAGGTCGAAGTTGTGGTCGCCCTTGGTAACGAAGAACCGCCCGTCTTCTCCGTTCCGGATCTCCGCCACCCGATGGGTCATCACGACGGAAATTGCGCTGTCCTTGCCAAAAGAGGGGTTAAAGGTGATAACATCCCCAGCCTTCACGTCCTCCGGGCGGCTGAGCCGGACGATGATCAAGTCTCCGGGGTAGAACCCTCCCTTGGGCGTCGTGCCGTCCGGCTGCACTGTCGGGACCATGGACCGGGTCAGGACAACATAGGCCCGGTGGCCAAAGAGGGCTTTGGCCGGATCGGCGGAAACAGAGAGGAGAGCAGAGAAAAGAAAAAGGAGAACCAGCATCCCAGAGAGAAGGCCGCAAAACACCAGGAGCGCCAGGCCGTGAGTACGAGGCGCGCCGCGCCTCTCTTTCCCGAAACCGGACATTTGCGCCACATCCTTTCTTCCGGACCCGATCGGATCCGCTCCCCGCGGGGACGGCGTTACCCCGCCGCCCTGACGATTGCCGCGAAATCCGCCGCTTTCAGGGACGCGCCGCCAATCAGCCCGCCATCCACGTCCGGCTGGGCCAGCAGCTCCGCCGCGTTGGCCGCGTTCATCGATCCGCCGTACTGGATCACCACCCGGTCCGCCGCGTCCCGGCCGTAAAGCTCCGCCAGCAAATCCCGAATGGCCCTGTTGACTTCGTTGGCCTGTTCCGCCGTCGCGGTCAGCCCGGTCCCGATCGCCCATACCGGCTCATAGGCGATGATCACGCGGCCGAGTTCTTCCGCCGTCACCCCCGCCAGGGCAATCTTCGTCTGGGTCCGGACGACTTCGACCGTAATGTTCTGCTGGCGCTGCTCGAGGTATTCGCCTACGCAGAGGATCACCGTCAGCCCCGCGTCCAGCGCCGCCCGGGTCCGCTGCCGCACGGTCTCGTTGCTGTCGCCGAAAAGGGTGCGGCGCTCGCTGTGGCCAACGATGACGTATGCCACGCCGACAGCCTTCAGCATCGGGGCGGAAACTTCGCCGGTGAAGGCCCCGTCGGCGGCCCAGTGGCAGTTTTGCGCGCCGATCTGAATGTTCGACCCCGCGGCGGCTTCCAGCGCGGCGGCCAGATCAACGAAGGGCGCGCAGAGCACGACGCCGCAGTCGGCGTTCGCAACAAGGGGTTTGAGTTCGCCAATCAGCGCGGCCGCCTGGTCGGGGGTGAGGTTCATCTTCCAGTTCCCGGCAATCACCGGTGTGCGAAGCTGTTTGTTCATGGAGGTCGTCCCTTCTGCATCTGAAATTAAAATAAATTTTACTTTTTTTCGAAGCTCAGCAAGACCCGGTGGTGTCCCTGCGCCGGTTCGTACGTTTTCCGCTGCGTCAGAAACAGACCGCAGGCCGCGGCGGTCCCGATGAGGTCTTCCGGCCCGCTGTAGAGCCGGACGCTCCGCAGCAATTCGCGGCATTCGTCCCGCGTCACCCCGAAGTGCTCCAGGCGCGGTCCATGCCGGTCCCAGGGATCCTGCCGCGCGACGGCGACGAACCGTCCGCCCGGGCGCAGGACCCGCGCCGCCTCCCGGAGCGTGGTCGGCAATTCCCGGCTCTCGTCCAGGCCGTAGTGGCTGCACACCGTATCGAATGTTGCGTCCCCAAAGGGGAGATCCCAGAAATTCGCGGTGATCCCCGCCGCCCGGCCTTTCAGCATGTAAGACCCGGCAAGGCCCAGCGCGTTGGCGACGCAGACGAAATCGCAGTCCACGCTGATGAGTGTGCTGCCGTCGCGCAGGGTCTCCATCACCTGCCTGGTGCCCAGCCCCGCGCCGACGGAAAGCTCAAGGATCGTCTGCCCCCTGGCAACATTGACCGCCGCGGCGTAGTCGTCCAGATGGAAAGCCCAACTCCGGGCGACTTTCAATAGCCACAGAGCTCTCGCCTGCCCGGCCTCCGTCGTGGCGAATTCCATCGCCTGGGCCAGGGCCTCTTTTCCCTGCCGGAGCGGTATCCCCGGCTGGGGTTTTCCGTTGGCGGCGTAGTCCGCGAACCGCGCCAGCAGCGCGGCCTTGTTCGGGACGCGCGCCGCCTGCCAGGCGCCGAAGTCGGCTTCCCATTGCGCCGCCGTTTCCGGATCAGCAGCGCGGCTAGGGTTTTCAGCATCCCTCCGTGCCTTTCTTCTTGGGTCGGGTTCGCGGTCGGGGTGCGCGGCTTCCCAGTCCGCGACGAAGCGGGCGTAGTCGTCCCAGTCCTTCCAAAAGAGGACTTCTTTCCATTCGGAAGTAAGCATGGCGGCCTCCTGAAAAAATTTTAGTGTGGCACTCTGTGCGGCGCGCCGCCGCACCCCTGCTTGGCTACGTGATTTCGCCGGAATCCTGGATTCTATGCGGATTCTTTCTCGTTGAGGCAGGCGATGCCGGGCAGCTCAATTCCTTCCAGGAATTCCAGGGACGCGCCGCCGCCTGTGGACATGTGGCTCATCTTGGCCGCGAAGCCCAGTTTCTGCACCGCCGCCGCCGAATCGCCGCCGCCGATGATGGAAATCGCGCCGCTGTCGGCTACCGCCGTCGCAATCGCGACAGTGCCCGCCGCGAAGCGCTCCCACTCGGAAACGCCCATCGGACCGTTCCAGATGATCGTCCCCGCGCCCCGGAGCGCGTCCACGAAGAGTACGCGGGTCTGCTCGCCAATATCCAGCCCCATCCAGCCGTCGGGAATCTGATCCGAAGGAACGGTCTGGGATTCGGTGGCGGGATCGAATTCCTTGCCCACGACGGTATCCACCGGCAACAGGAAGCGGACGCCCTTTTCCTCCGCTTTCCGGAGCATCGCCAGGGCCAGCTCGAACTTCTCCGGTTCACAGAGGGAGGTCCCGACGGAATGGCCCTGGGCGGCGAAGAATGTGTACGCCATGCCGCCGCCGACGATCAGGGTATCCACTTTCTCCAGCAGATTGCTGATCACGCCGATCTTGTCGCTGACTTTTGCGCCGCCGAGGATGGCGGCGAGGGGCCGCCGGGGATCTTCCAGCGCGCCGCCCATGAACTGGATTTCTTTCTGGATCAGGTAACCGCACACGGCGGGGAGGTAGTCGGCCACACCGGTAGTGGACGCATGCGCCCGGTGGGCGGAGCCGAAAGCGTCATTGACGAACACGTCCGCCAGCGCCGCGAATTTTTTCGAAAGCTCCGGATCGTTCTTGGTCTCGCCCTTTTCGAAGCGAACGTTCTCCAGCAGCAAAACGCCGCCCTCCGGCAGCGCCGCCGCCCGTGCCTGCGCATCCTCGCCGACGACGTCGGCCGCCATCTGTACGTCCTGCCCCAGCAGCTCGCTCAGCCGGGCGGCGACGGGAGCCAGGGAAAATTCCGGCGCGGGTTCGCCCTTCGGCCGCCCGAGGTGAGAGCAGAGGATGACTTTCGCGCCCTGGGCAATGAGATACTGAATGGTCGGCAGCGAAGCGACGATGCGCTTGTCCGACGTGATCTTGCCGCCGTCCAGCGGGACATTGAAGTCGCAGCGCACCAGCACACGCTTGCCTTTGACGCTGATGTCTTCCACGGTCTTCTTGTTGAGTACGTTCATGAGAAACCTTCCTTTCTGTCTGTCAGCCTGTTGTTTTTGATGCACCTTATTATTTTATAATAAATCCCGGAATTTTGCAAGCATTTTTTTGAGGGGGGGCCCGGCGGCCTTGCTGTTGCCGTTCATCTTTGCGCGGTCCAGTCCGCGCCGACGGCGCCTGCCGGGTACTCGCTGGTCGCGTGTCCTCGCCCTCCGCGAACGCAGCCGGTACGCAGCGCGTGAAACGGAACCATAAACCGCAGGTTGATTTCCCCGGCGAAACTTTCGCCCCGGATCTATGGCGCTCCGCCGCCCGCTGTGGTATGATAATGGTATGACAGATCTGTCAATCAACCATGCAGGAGGGAATTCATTATGCTGGACAACATCAAAATCGGCAGCCAGATCGCCCGGCTGCGCAGGGAAAAGGGGCTGACCGGAGAAAAATTCGCGGAGGCCCTGGGCGTTTCACCCCAAGCGGTCTCAAAATGGGAAAACGGCAAATGCTTGCCGGAAAGCGCGCTTCTTCCGGAACTCTCCAGGCTGCTGGGGATTTCCGCGGACCAGCTGCTCGATCCGCCGGAAGGGTGCCGCCCCGCCGGGCCGGACGACGGGCTGCGCATCCTCGCCGCCTGGTTCGGCAGCAAGCAGAACCAGCGCGACGTCATGCACAAAATGCGGCACTACGACTATTTCCGCTGGGATGAAATCCGTGTGAATCACGAAACTTTTCCCTCTGATCCCCGCTCCGACGCGCCGGAAGCCCTGACGCTGGTATACCTCAACGAGACGGGTGTGCATACCGTCACTTGCCCCGAGGGGCAGGCCCTGCGCTATTCCGACGACAAGACGGACCTTTTTCCGGCGGACCGGGACCGCTGCGTCCTGCCGGGAATCCCGCCGCTGCAATGGGATCGGGGCGAGGACTGCTGCTGGGCCGGAGCCAATGTGCGTACACTGAACGCCATGGGCGAACCCTACACCTACGAACAGGTCATGGGGCTTTCCGGCGCGTGCTACCGCCTGAACTTTTGCGACGTCTGGGACTGGAGCGCCACCGACGCGCTGGTGGCTTTCGACTACTGCGCGCCGTTCATGAAGGCCATCGGTTACGAAAACGACTTTGCCTGCCGGCTGGAAAAAGACGAACGCCCCGCCGAGCGGCTGCGCATCATGGAAGACCTGCGGCAGGGCAAGCCCGTGTTGGGCATCAATCTGCGCGTTGCCCCCGAGTGGGGCGTCATCACCGGCTACGCCGACGGCGGCCGGGTGTTTTATTGCCGCACATACTTCGACAAGCCGGAGGAGCGCGGGGACTGCCCCGAGGCGGAGAACTGGCCCTTTTTGATCCAGCATTTTGGCGCGCGGCTCGAAAAGCCCGGCCCGGAAGAAAATCTGCGGGCCTCTTTACGCTTGCTGGCCGAATCTTTCGAAGCGCCCTGCAACCGGGGGTATTATCAAGGCCGGGAGGCCTACGAGCGCTGGATCGCGGGTCTGCGCGACGAAAAGCTCTGGAAGAAATCCCCGCGCAACAAGGAGGAGGACATCGACCGGCGCCTTAGCGTGAACGATTCCATGCTGCTCAATCTCTGCGACGCGCGCCGCAGCGCCGCTGCCTGGCTGCGCGAAAACGAGTTGGCGGAACTGGCCGCAGGCTATCAGGGAATCTATGACCGGCTGGAAGAATTCCGCCTGCGCGCGGCGTTCCTCGGCGGCGAACCGCGGCTGGAAGAGGCTGCGTTGCTGGAATGGGCGCTGGGCGCAGAGCGGGAGATCTATGAAAAGACGAAAGCGCTGCTGGCCGCGGATTGACAGTTCCCCTAAAATGTTGTATAATAGCATTCATCCGATTGTTGCCATTGTACAATCTTACTGGGAACCTATCGGAAATTGATGAATTGGACGTGATCCGTATGCAGCTGATTTCTTGGATACAGACCCTCATGATCGTTTTCTTTTCTTTCTTGCTCCCGACCGTCCCCGGTGTCTCCGGCGACGACGGCCAGCCCGGCGTCCCGGCCTGGGACATGGCGGAATACGCCCAGGCGAAACTGACGCGGCAGGAGGAAATCCGGGAAAAGACCTTTGGCTTGGCCCCGCTGCCCCGCTTCACCGTGACGTACGACGAAACACTGACCGCTGTGATAGACGAACTGGAAGCGGCGTCCAAGTTTTCCGTCCCGGCGCTGACCAGCCTCTTCCCCGATCTCTTCGCGCCCTTCCGGCCGCTGGAGCGCGCTTTCGCCGGACCCGTCGCCAAAACCCAGGCGTGGATGAACGACGCTTCCTGGACGCTGAGCAACGTTTACCACACCGTGATTATCAACGACCTGCTGCGCTTCGCCTCTGTCACGCTGGGCATGGCCAAGGAAGTCAAGCTCGGCGCAGAGGCGCTGGAGCAGCCGGGGCTCTATGAGGTGATCTGCTACATCACGTACGAGGACGGGCGCGGGGATCAGCTGCGCTCCGGGATTTATATCGACACCAAACAGCAGATGATTTATGGCAAGGGCGGCAGCGGCATGATGGGCCTGGGCTACGACTTCGATGCCAAAAACCAGGTGCTCTTCACCCAGCGGGACGTCTGGATGCGGTCCCTGGGATTTTGCGCGGCTTACGATTTCATCGGCAACGCCACAGGCCTGCTCCAGTTCGACACCGTCCGCCTCAAGTTCCCCTATGACGGACGGGACTGGATGATTCAGATCTGGAAAGGCCGCTATACCTTCGCCAGCGGCGGCGAAGTCGGCGTCTACAATAAACCGAAGAGCCGTCTGATCGAGTTCTATGACAGCGCGGAAGACGCGGACATGCTGCCGATGTCTCTGCGGGTAACGGTGCGGGAAACCGGGCAACTCCTGGTGGACCGCCCCGCCGAGCCGCACTGGTGGATCACCGGCTTCCGCATGATTGACCGCTACTACCGTCCGGATGAACTGACGCTGGAGACGTCCGTTACCCTCCGGGATCAGGCGATGCTGGACGCCTTTTGCCAAGCGCTGGACAACCAGACGCAGGCAGCGTACCGGGTCAGCGGTCTGACGGTTTCAATCGTCTGGTAACGGCGGCGCTTTTTCCGAAAAATTCCTTTTCTGAAAAATTTGCAAATCTTGCAAACCGGGGACAATTTTTCTTGCAAAGGCTTCCAAATGCGAAATTTCGTTCTTTTTGACGATAAATTTTCTTCGCGATTTACTTGACAAAAGCGCAGTGAATCTAGTATAGTACCCATACTTAAATGACACGCGGGGCTTGCCCTCCGCGCGGAAAATGATTACGATACTGGAGGATTGCTACATGAAATGGAAACGGGTCTTGACGGTTTTGCTCACGGCGGTCATCTTCTTCACCGGCGCCTGCTTCGCGCCCTATTTCGCGGCCAGCGACACGGTTCTTTCCCCGGCGGAAGCGCTGCCCGCCGCGATTATGGATTACTCCGGGTTTTACGGCGCCGTGGATTGGGTGTTGGAGCGGGTCAATCTGCTCTCCTTCAAATACACCCGCAACGACGGCGGATTCTATTACACGGAGAAGGATCCCTGGCAGCGGATCTTCGGCTTTAATTCCGTATTTGACATGTTTTCCTTTTTGGCCAACGCTTTTTATGACACGATGCGTGTCAAATTCGAATACGGCGGGAAGGAATGGATGGTTCAGTTCTGGAAGGGTTCGTACGGCGTTTGCATGTTCGTCGGGGGCGAAATCGGAATATACAGCAAATCCCTGGATAAGCGCGTTGATCACTACGACGCTGCGAAAGACAGCGAATGCTTCCCGATGAGCATGACCGTTTACCAGAAGGGCGAGCGGCTCTTCACCCGGCCGCTGGAGAATTATTGGTGGGTCAACGGCTTCAAGCCCGGTTACCTCAAGAATTTTTTGCGCACGCCCCGCACCGATTGTTCTCTGGAATCAACGCTGGTTCTGCCTAACGCGGCGATGGCGGACGCTTTCTGCGCCCAGCTAGACGCCAAGGGCTTCCTCAAGCAGGATTCTCTGACCCTAGCTTCGGCGGACGCCTATTCCCGGGAAGGCACGAAGGTGCACCTGCTTTGGCAGTACCGGCACGAGTAATCGCGCAATAACAGCAGAACACCCCCGGCGGTTCATTCGTAGCCGTCCGGGGGCGTTTTTTGAGATCCCGCTTCAGGGGTTCTTCCGTTTTTGCGCGCGTCGTTTTCCGTCCTGTCGCGGATACGCGTCACCCAGCGGGGCGCAAGAGAATGGTTCTTCAGCGCTCCGTCATCGCCAGTTTTAACACAGCGGCCTGGGTTTTGCCGTCGCGGATTTCGCCGCGCAGGACCCGGGCCGCCGCTTCTTTCAGCGGCATCCGCAGGGCTTCCAGGTACTCGTCCTCGTCCAATGCCTGGGCGGAGAACGTCAGGTCCCGGGCCACATAGAGGTGAATCACTTCCGCGCAGTACCCGGGGGTCGGATAAAACAGCCCCAGGGAGTCCACTTGCCCGGCGGACGCCCCGGTCTCTTCCCGCAGCTCCCGCAGCCCGGCGGCCAGCGGATCTTCCCCCCGCTCCAGTTTCCCGGCGGGGATTTCCAGCAGCACCTCCCCGTAAGGATAGCGGAATTGCCGCACCAGCAGCAACTCATCTTCCTCGGTCAGCGCCGCGACGGCCACCCCGCCGGGGTGGTCCACCACCTCCCGGATGCATGGTTTGCCGTCTGGCAGCGCGGCTTCGTCCCGCCGGACGGTGATGATCCGCCCGTCATAGATCACGTGCCGCGCGAGGGTGGTCTCCCGCAAGGAATTGTCGGTCGGCATGGGTCGGCTCCTTTTCTCAATTTTCCCGAATTTCCAAGCGTTCAGGATTTTCCTGGAGGTTCTGGTCTTCCCGCCGCAGGCCACAGTGCGGCGTCTGCCAGCAAAAAGCCGGCATTCTGGACGAAAACCCGCGGGACGACGCTCCCGGCCCGTTCTGTTACGGCGGTGGATATCTCCCGCATGGGCCTTGAAGTCACAATAGAAGTGACGATGGCAAGGAATTGCAGGATACATGCCGAGCCAACGGCAACAGAACTGCCCGCCAAGTGATACCCGATCGGGACCGCCTCCATCGTCGGCTTCTTTTTGGCCTGCGCCCAGGCAAAGCCGAGAAACAGCGCCGGTGCGACACAGTCCGAGAGCAGCCCTTGCACAAAAACCATGATGAACGTTGGAGACGCGGACCAGACGTACGTTTGGGTGAAATCCACGATATCGCTGGCAAAAAACCAGATAAGGCTTGCCGTCATCACGACCCCCGCAATCATCGGCTGTTTGGAATCCGCGGGAAAGCGAAACGGCGGATACTTCGTCCCCTTCACGGTGACGTTGACAGGCATGCCGGGCGCTCCTTTCGCCGAAAATGAACCGGCGGAATTTTTCACACCGTCTCCACAATGATTGGATTCTGCACGATCTTCCCTTTTCTCCAGGCTCCGACCGCGAGATACACCACATCAATCAATAGGGCAACCGCTGTGGCAATCGGCGCGGCGAACCCCATCCCCCGCAGGCCGAACCCGAGCGTTTTCCCCAGCAGCCAGGCCACCGGAATCCGCACGGCCAAGGAACTGACCAGCCCCGTCGCCATCGAGAAGCGGGTCTGCCCCGCCGCCATGGCCAGCCCGCCGACGTTAAACACCACCGCCACCAGCAAATAATCCCAGCTAATGCTGCGGATGTAGCCGGCGCTTTCTTTGACGCAGCGCAGAGCCTGTTCGGCGCTGAGCGTTCCCGTCACGTCCGTGCCGATGAAGAAATGGACCACCGGCTCCGCGAACGACTGCACCAGCACGAACATCAGCGCCGTGATGCCGAACGTGATGCCAATGGCTGTCAGCGTTGTGCGCAGCGCCCGTTCCGGCTTGCGCGCGCCGAGGTTCTGCCCCGCCATCGAGGACACTGCCGCCTGCATCGCCAAGGCCGGAAGAATCGCGACGCTGTTGACTTTTCCCGTGACGCTCAGGGCCGTATTGCCCACCACTCCGGCAATGCTGTCCGCGATGCCGGTGAGGGTCATGAACGAGAGCGTGACCAGCGTCCCCTGGAGGGAGGTCGGCAAGCCGATTTTAATCAGCTTCCCCGCCAACTCCCGGTCAATGCGGAAACTGCGCGGATGGAAGTCGAAAACAAAGTTGCTCCGGCGCAGGAACAGCACCGACAGAATGAAACTCACCCCTTGGGAAAGAATCGTTGCCCAGGCCGCGCCCGCCGCGCCCATATCCAGCGGGCCGCAGAAAATGGCGTCCAGCACGATATTCATCACGGCCGCAATGCCGACAAACAGCAGCGGGTGCCGGGAATCTCCCATGCCCCGCAGCACGGCGCTGACCGCATTATACCCGAAAATGAACAGATAGCCAACGGTGCAGATATTGACATACTTCAGTGTCTCGGCGTAGACTTCCGGTGTGCTGACCAGCAGCCGCAGCAGGTGCGGGTTGATGATCAGCATCAGCGCCGTCAGAACCACAGAGGCCCCGCCGTAGAGGGTAAAAATGCTCCCGATGGTCTGGCTGAGTTTTTCCTGGAGCCCCGCGCCGATCAGCTGGGCAATCAGTACCGTCCCGCCGACGGCCAAGCCGCTGATGAGGTTGGTCGCCAGAATCGTCACTTGCCCGCCCACGCCCACGGCAGAGGCGCCCACGGCGCCGTTGAATTGTCCGACGAAGAACATATCCGCCATATTATAGAGCGCCTGGAGAAAATTTGCCGCTAAAAACGGCAGCGAAAAGAGGATCAGGTGCCGCGCCACGCTTCCCTGTGTCAGGTCCCGCTGGAATTCTTTCAAGACAGTGATGTCCTTTCTTTGATATCATCGATATCATCGTTCTGTATCCCGGCCGGCCCGGTCCCAAGACGCGGCGCGCACCGCCGCCATGGCCGCGCCGATGGCTTGGAGCGCCGCGCCGTCGTCCCCGACGGTCGGCAGGAGATAGCCGCCCTCCCCCATCTCGTTCCAGGCGTAGAACAGCGCAAGGCCGCCGGCGCTCGCGTCCGGGTAATCCTTCATCCATTGGGCGGCTTGGAGGACATGGCTGTAAATCACCGCAGGACTGCGGTCGGGACTGTAGCAGGAACGGTTGGGATCGTCGTCTCCGCTTTCCCAGGGCCGGCAGTCCCATCCGCCGTTCAGGACCGGCATGTACTTGACCAGGCTGTATTTTCCCTGCATTGCCCAGATTTTTTCGTAATCCGCCGTGAGGCGCCGGAACGGGTATTCCCAGGATCCGTCCGGCAATGTGGCGCGGTGGTAGTTGTAGCCCGTCACCGCGTCAAACCCCATAGCCCGGTTTTTCAGGGCACTTACCGACCAACCGAGGAAGCAGGGATCAATGTCGCCGGCCGATGTGCGCTCGGCGAAGGTGCAGCCCATCACGTAGCAGCCGGGCAGCCCGGCCTTTTTGCATTCGCCGCGCAGGTAATCCAGGCTTTCCCTCACCTGTTTTTCGCCGCCGAGGCACCGTTCCAGCTCGCGGGCGGAGAAGAAAATGATCACCGGTTTGCCGTCCACCTTCAGAGCCCGGTCGCTGGTAAGGTACGGCAGAAAGCGCTCGACAGCGTCAGCCCAGGTGTCCGGATAAATAGAGAAGCCGCTGTGGTTCGCGACCAGCAGGCAGAATTCCATCCGGTCGCTGTTGCCTGCGGCCAGGAAGCGGTCCACCGCGTTGTTCATGGGATTGATTTCGCCGGACTCGGGGTAATACCAGTCGAACGCAAAAAACGACAGGCCGCTGTCGGCCGCCAGACCGATCTGCATTTCCATGTTTGCCACGCCCGCGCTTTGCCATCCCCACAGAGGTTCGCGGTCCGCGAATTCCCCCAGCAGCCGGTCCGTCCACGAAGGCATCGGCTCATACCAGCCGTCCCAGTAATACGCGCCGAGCTTCAGCGGCGGCGGCGCGGCGGCCGGACGGCACAGCAGCCCCGACAGCGCTGTGACCGGGAACATGACAACCGCCATGCCATAGCGCAGCCCCTTGAGCAGAATACTCCAAAACGACGCCATAGAATCTGTCTCCTCCTTATTATCCGCTTCTTATCATGCGGTCCGCTCTCCCAGGATTTCCGCCGCCGCGTCCCAGCCCAGCCGGACGGCGTAATTGACGCCCCGGTCTTCCGGATAAATCTGCGACATGCCCGCAAGGTAGACCCCCGGCAGCGCTGTGCGGATGGGAATCCGCGTCCGGCTGTAGCGCCGCCCGATCACCGGCTGGGCCCAGGGCGAACGGAACAGCTCCCAGGCCGCTGCGTCCGCCGCGGAAAAACCGGGGAACATCGCTGTCAGGCCTTCCGCGAACCGCGCGAAGACCTCTCCGTCCGGGGCGCGGAAGAGCGGATCCCCCGCATCGAGGTACCGGGAAAGATAGAGGATCTCCCCGCCGTACGCCGGCGGCGCAGGCGCGTCGTCGAACAGGCGGTTCTGGGCAATGAGCAGCACGAAGGGCGCGTCATCCTCGCAGACGGTGGTCCAATAGGCGTCGGTCAGGCGCTTCTCTGTCCGCAGCGCCAGGCAGAGGTTTGCCTTGTATTTCTGCGCCCGGCAGCGCCCGGCCAGCGCGGCCGCCTCCTCATCGGCGGCATTTTCCAGCAGCGGCGCGAGGGCCGGGGCGGGCAGTGCGGCCAGAACCGCGTCCGCCCGGAATTCCGCCGGTTCTCCGTCTGCGCTCGCCGCGACCCGGACCCCGTCCGCTGTCCGCCGGATGGATTCCGCTCCGCAGCCGCAGCGGATCTCCCCGCCGCGATCCCGGATCCGCTGTGCCAGCGCGTCCGTCAGGCGGCAGAAACCGCCCTCCAGGTAGCCGAGTTTTTCGCCGCCGGCTTCCCGGGAACCGCCCCGGAGCTTGTACTTGTTCCAGATCCAGACGGCGGAAACCTCGTCCGCGTCCTCGCCGAACTTCGAACGCAGCAACGGCTTCCAGAGCCGCTCATAGGCCGTCTTTCCGCCGCTGCGGATCAGCCAGTCCTTCGCGGTCTGCTCCTCCAGCGGGAGGTATGCCCGGATCTGTCCGGCGGCCAGTACACTGACTCCCGTCCGCACCCGGCCCGCAAACGGCAAGGGCCGGAAGCGCAGCAGGTCCAGCGGCGAGGTGAAAGGATAGCGCTTCCCGCCAAGAAAGAGGTCGTTGCTCGGTTCATGCCAGCGCAGGTCCCCGCGCAGGCCGAGATCCTCCAGCAGGGCGATGGCCGCCCGGTCACTGGTGAACAGATGATGATAGATGGCCTCCAGCCGGCGGCCGGCCGTGACGCCTGAGGGCGCCAGCATTCCGCCGGGGGACGCCGCCGCCTCCAGGACCGTCACCGCGCAGCCGCGCTCCAGCAGCTTGTCCGCCGCCGTCAGCCCCGTGATTCCGCCGCCGATGACAAGAATCTGTTTCATTCCGCCGCCTCCTGTCCGGTGCTTGCAGCCAGGTCGCCGCGCAGCCAGAGATCTATGCCGCCAATCGTCTGCGAGAGGATATACTCGCTGTGAATATACTGGTCCAGCGCGTGGCCTTCGTACCATTCCGGCTCTTGAAACACGGATTTCGCCTGGACGATCATCTTCGGCCTCGTTGCCCGGATGTCCTCCAGCACTTGCAGTTCAATGCTCCTGTCCACTTCCCAGAGCGGGAACTGATAGGCGTACTTTGACGCCGCAAAGCGGCCCGCGCTGTTGTAGATCCCGCAGGCGTTGCCGATCACCAGGATAGGCTCATCCGGTGCGGCGGCGGCCTGGACCGCCGCGATCAGCGCACTGTATTCTTTCGGATCGCTTACGGCGGGGCCCCAGGGGATGTATCCCACCGAGCAGTATGTGACGACATTGTTGACAGCCATCACCAGCATGGGCGTCTGCGGGGTAACCATAATTGCGCCCACGGCCAGGGCCGCCAGAACAGGCCGCCCCCCTTGGCCGCGGACCCATGTGGTCAGCCGCGCGGCAATCATACCCAGCGGAACCAGCGCGCAGGGAATGAGGACCTGGTTATAATGCAAAAAGTTCATGCCGCTGATGTTCGCCAGCACCGCTTGGACGGCAAACGAGACCGCCAGCGGGATGAGATAACCCGCGTCGCGCTGCGCCGCCCGCTCCCGGCGGGTCAAAAACCGGTGCGCCAGCGCCAACAGCAGGAACGCCCCGGCCAGGCAGAGCAGCGGAGACAAGGAAACTTTTACCGCGCCGCGCAGCACACCCCAGACATGGAATTGTCCTGTGTATTGGGCATTGAAACTTCCATACTGCGCCAAGAAATCCCGCAGCGCGCCGCCGCGCCAGAGCCAGAGCAGGAACGGCAGGAATGTCGCAGCCATGCCGCCGGGAACCAACAGGAGATAGCGCCGGAGATCCTTCCATTGTTTTTTCCGGAGCATCCGGATTCCCATGCAAGCGCACAAACCAATATACAGGCCGGCCATGTTGGCCCGCAGCAGCAGCACCCCGCCCAGGCTCAGCCCGGCCAGCAGGGGTTCGAACCACCGGGAGCCGTTATTTTTGTAATACCGCAGGAGCATCCATTGCCCCAGACAGAGCAGCGGCAGGGCGTAGGTTTCGGCTAAGTTGCCGCCTTCATAATAGGGCTGCAGCCCAAAAAACACGCCCGCGGCGCAAAATCCGGCAGCGGCGCGCCCCAGCTGCGAACCGAAGATATCCCGCAGCCCCAGCCAGGCAAGTCCCATGCCAAAAACCAGCGCCAGGATGTTCACCGCAAAAATGCCCCAGCCGCCCAGCAGCAGCGCGGCGTAATTGATAATATACAGCAGCGGGCCTTTGTGGTCGAAGACGTCCCGGTAAGGCATCCCGCCCCGGGCGATCACCCGGGCGACGTATTGGAAAACACCGCTGTCGGTGCTGCGACCCTGCTGATGATACGGCGGAAAGTCCGTGCTTTGGGCGAACAGCAGAACCGCCACAGCAATGAATAGCGCCGCGCAGAAAAGCAGCCCCGCCATAGCGCGCAAGCGCGCGCTGTGCTTTGTTTGCATTCCTTCGGCTCCCTCCTTTTACTGATACAGCGGATGCGCCGCGCACATGGCGGTCACGTCGGCGCGGATCGCATCGGCGCTTTGTTCGTAATTCGTCGCGGCGAGGAAGATATCCTGCGCGATGCGCTCCATCTCTGGTTCCGCGAAGCCCCGGGAGGTCGCCGCCGGAGTGCCAATGCGGATGCCGCTCGTGACAAAGGGCTTTTCCGGGTCGTTGGGAATGGCGTTCTTGTTGACGGTGATATAGACGTCGTCCAGTCGGCGCTCCAGCTCCTTGCCTGTGATTCCCAGGGAACGCAGGTCGGCCAGCATCAGGTGATTGTCCGTCCCGCCGGAAACCAGCTGCACACCGCGCGCCAGCAGCCCGGCGGCCAGGGCCTTGGCGTTCGCCGCGACCTGCCGCTGGTAATCCTTGAAATCCGGCCGCAGCGCCTCGCCGAAGCAGACCGCCTTGGCCGCGATGATGTGCATCAGGGGGCCGCCCTGGTTGCCGGGGAAAATCGCTTTGTCAATCTCCTTGGCCAGGGCCGCGCCGCAAAGGATCAGCCCGCCCCGGGGCCCGCGCAGGGTCTTGTGGGTGGTCGTCGTCGTGACGTCCGCATAAGGGATCGGCGAGGGATGCAGCCCCGCGGCCACCAGCCCCGCAATGTGCGCCATGTCTACCATGAACAGCGCCCCGACGGCCTTCGCCGCCGCCGCGATGCGCGCGAAATCAATGGTCCGGGGATAGGCCGACGCTCCGGCGACGATCAGCTTCGGCTTAACGTCCGCCGCCGTCCTCTCCAGCGCTTCATAATCCAGAAAGCCGCTTTCGTCCACTCCGTAGGGCACGAAACGGTACAGCTTGCCGCTCATATTGACGGGGGACCCGTGGCTGAGGTGACCTCCGTGGGCCAGGTTCATCCCCATGACCGTATCGCCCGGCTGGAGCAGGGCGGAGTAGACCGCCATATTGGCCTGGGCCCCGGAATGCGCCTGAACGTTGGCATGTTCCGCGCCGAAAAGCTCCTTCGCCCGTTCGATCGCCAGCGTCTCCACTTCATCCACACACTCGCAGCCGCCGTAATAGCGCTTGCCCGGGTAGCCTTCCGCGTACTTGTTGGTCAGCACGGACCCCATCGCGGCCACCACCGCCGGGGACACGAGGTTTTCCGAAGCAATCAGCTCGATGTTCCGCCGCTGCCGCCCCAATTCTTTGGCCATGGCCGCCCCAACGGCTGGGTCCTGTGCCTCTACGAAACCTATGGTATCCATCAAATCAGCGAACATACTTTGCGTTCTCCTTACTTCCATATGATAATAAGATTCTTTTCCACTGTATATTGTAGCACGGCGGCGGAAGCGGGTCAAGAATTTTTTTCAGCCTTTCGTTGATTCGGTTCGTTCCGCCAGCTCCCGCACCGCCGCCAGCGCCCAAATCCCCTGCGCCGCCGGCGTGACCTCCAGCCCCAGCCGTGTCAGACGGCTGCGCCAGCTCCCTTCCTCCTGCCCGCAGACGTCCTGCCGGGCATGGCGTCCGGCGGTCATCATCAGCGGGACGAGGGTGAGCCGCCGCGCCCCCCGCGCTTCGATCCAGGCAGCGGCGGCCGCAAAATCCGGCGTTCCCCGCAGCAGCCCCAGGAATCCCCGCCCGCCCCGCTCCCGCAGCCGCGCCGCAAAATCGGCGTAGCGCTGCCCGGCGGGGTGGTCCGTTCCGTGCCCGACGAACAGCACCGGGCCGTCTGGGTAGACCGACAGCAACAGATCCGCCAGCGCTTCCGCCGCTTCCCGGGAAAACAGCAGCGGCGCGGGAACCTTTTCGCCCCGTCTGGCGAGGCAAGTTTCGTATTGGCGGCCCGGCAGGAGAAACCGCGGCGTTCCCGCTATATCCATACAACAACCCTTCTGTCTCGCTTCAACAGCAGATAGCATAACACAACCGCGCCGGAAACGCAAGGGATTCCGCTCTCATTTTTGCGTGTTCTTGCATTTTCCGCTTGACAAATCCCGTTCCGTTTATTATAATGTAAGAAATCACATATGATTGGTGGGATTCCTGTTTTGAAGCGATGGCTGCCGTTGGTCCTGGCGTTGCTCCTGCCGGCGCTGTCCGGCTGCGCGTTTTCCGCAGGCGAACCGTTTTCAAGCGGACTGTCTTCCGAAGCCGCCGCACCGTCCGAAGCGCCCCGGCGGGTGGTGAGTCTTTACGCCTCCTACACAGCGGCCTGGCTGGCGGCGGGCGGAAGCCTGGTGGGCGTAACGGACGATGCGGTCACCGAGCGGCGCCTACCGGTGGGGGACGCGCGGACAGTAGGAACCTTCACCCGCCCCAGCCTGGAGCAGATTCTCGCGCTGGAACCGGATCTGGTTCTTGCTTCGGCGGATATCGCCGGGCAATTGGCGCTGCAAGAGCAGTTCCGTGCCCTGGGCGTCCGGGCGGTGTATGATACCGTGGATACCTTTGAGCAGTACCGGGACATGATGGAACAGTTTCTTTCCTGGACCGGCCGGAGCGATCTGCACACTTCCCTGGTTGACGCGCCGCAGGCCCAAGTGGAGGCTGCCAGAGCCAAGCGCCCGCCGCCCGGGACCAGCGGCCCTGCCGTTCTCCTGCTGCGGACAAATTCCGCCGGCGTGAGCGCCAAGGCGGACGGTACCGTGGCCAACGAGATTTTGCGGGACTTGGGCGCAGTGAATATCGCCAGGAAAAATCCCGCCCTGCTCCAGGATCTTTCGCTGGAAATCATTTTGCGGGAGGACCCGGCGTATATCTTTGTGGTCCCCCAGGGCATAAGCGACGCGCAGGCCCAAGAACTGATCGACCGCCTCCGCGCCGGGGATCCGGCCTGGGCCGCACTTTCCGGCCAGTGGATCGTGCTGCCGAAGGACCTCTATCACTACAAACCGAACGAACGCTGGGGGGAAAGTTATGCGGCCCTTGCGGGGATCCTTTTTCCTTAAGTTTCTTTTGCTGGCCGTGGTTTTGCTGTCCGCGGTCCTGCTGGGGAGCGCGGTGGGGGCCGCCGGGCTTCCGCTGCGCGCCGTTCTGAAAGGTCCCATTTTTTGGCAAGTGCGCCTGCCGCGGCTGTGCGCCTGTCTGCTCTGCGGCGCGGGGCTGGCGGTGAGCGGACTGCTGTCCCAGACCCTGCTGAGCAATCCTTTGTCCAGCCCCACCCTCTTGGGCGTCAATTCCGGCGCGGGGTTCGCTGTGGCGCTGGCTGGCGCGTTTCTGCCCCTCGGCGGCGGGTGGCTGCCTTTCGCCGCTTTCCTCGGGGCCCTGCTGGCCTCGCTGCTGATTTTTGCTGTCAGCTGCGGCCATGGCCACAGCCGCGGTTCCCGCCGGAGCGTCCTGCTTCTGGCGGGGGTGGCGCTCTCCAGCATCCTTTCCGCCGGGATTGAGACCATGCACACCCTGTTCCCCGGCGCGCTGCCGGGCTATAACAGCTTTCTGCTGGGAAACTTCGGCGGCGTTGGCTGGGCGCGGCTCTCTCCCGCCTGGGTCGGGATGGTATGCTGTTTGCTGGCGTCCCTCTGTTTGGCCGGGCCGCTGGATATCTTCGCCTTGGGCGACGAGGCGGCCGCCGCGCTGGGGCTGCGGGTCAATCTGACCCGGGGGGCGGCGTTGCTGCTGTCCGCCGCGCTGGCGGGGGCGGCGGTGAGCGTCTGCGGCCTGCTGGGCTTCGTCGGCCTCATGAGCCCCCACCTGGCCCGCGCGCTGTTCGGCGGGGGGAAACACCGGATCCTCCTGCCCGCCAGCGCCTTGCTGGGCGCCGCGCTGGTCGTTTTCTGCGATACCCTCAGCCGCACCCTTTTCGCGCCCTACGAACTCCCGGCGGGCATCGCGCTGAGCTTCGTCGGCGGCCCGTTCTTCCTCTATCTTTTGCTGCGGAGGAAGCGACATGCTTGAGTTTTTCCAGGTCGGATTCTCTTACCCAAATGCTCCGGCCGACGCGCCGGCGCTGCGGAACATCTCGTTCTCCCTGCGGTCGGGAACCGTGACGGTCCTGCTGGGCCCCAACGCCAGCGGCAAGAGCACCCTGCTTCTGCTCGCCGCAGGCCTGCGAAAACCGCGGCGAGGCGCGGTGCGGCTGGAAAACCGGGAGCTGACCCAGTGGCCGCCGAAATCGCGGGCGCGGCAGATTGCCTTTCTGGCGCAGTGGAATGCCGTGCCGGACCTGACGGCGCGGGAACTGGCGGCCCACGGACGTTACCCGCACCTTTCCGCCCGGCGCGTTCTTGGCCCCCGGGACCGGGAAATCATTGCGCGGGCGCTGGAACTGACGGGGGCGCTGGCCTTCGCGGACCGGCAGCTGGGCGAACTTTCCGGCGGACAGCGGCAGAAGGCCCGGCTGGCCATGGCGGTCGCCCAAGACACACCGATCCTGTTGCTGGATGAGCCGACGACCTATCTGGACGTCCGCGTCCAGCTGGAGCTGGCGGAAACCCTCCGGCAGTTGGCGGCGGCGGGGAAAACCGTTTTGCTGGCCCTGCACGACCTGCCGCTGGCCCTGCGCTGCGGCGACCATGCGCTGCTGCTGCAGGAGGGCGAGCTGCTCTATGACGGCGCGGCGGACGCACTGCCCCGCAGCGGGATCATCGAACAGGCCTTCGGAATCACCGGAATCGAAAGGAGCAACGCGCAATGTCTTCCTGGCACTGGCATCTGCCCACCCAAGTGATTTTCGGCGCGGGAACGCGCCTGCGTCTGCCGGAATTTCTATCGGACCGCCGGGCCGTCTTGGTGCGCTCGAAAAGCGCCGGAGAGATTCCCGGCGACTTTGCCGCCGTCTTCTCCGGCGTCCGTCCGAATCCTACCACAGAGAATGTCCGGGCCTGCGCGGCGCTGATCCGGGACGCGGGGGCGGAAACCGTCGTCGCCCTAGGCGGCGGGAGCGTCCTCGACTGCGCAAAGGCCGCCGCGGACGGTCTGCCGCTGATCGCCCTGCCCACCACCGCCGGAACCGGCAGCGAAGTGACCGGCATCAGCGTCCTCAGCGACGAGGCGGCGGGAACGAAATTCCCCCTGAGTTCACCTGCCTTCTTTCCCCTGCTGGCCATCGTGGATCCGGAACTGACCTACTCCGTGCCCCGGCGCGTTGCCGCCGAAAGCGGGCTGGACGCCCTTTCTCACGCGCTAGAGGCCCTCTGGAGTGTGCAGCGCGGTCCGGCCAGCGACGCGCTGGCTCTCCGGGCGGCGCGGCTGATTCTGGACCATGCGGAAGCGGCCTGCGCGGGGGACCGTTCGGCGCGGAACGCCATGAGCGAAGGATCCCTGCTGGCCGGCCTGGCTTTCTCTCAGGCGAAGACTGCCGGGTCTCACGCCTGCTCCTTCTCTTTGACCGTCCGCTACGGCCTCTCTCACGGCGCGGCCTGCGCCTTCACCCTGGCGGCGTTCGCCCGCCTCAACGGCGTCGATCCTCATGCGAAGGCGCTGGGTTTCCCGGACGCGGCGGCGCTTGCGGCGGAAATTGACCGGCTGAAAGCGGCGCTGGGCCTGCCGCTGACCCTGGCCCAGGCGGGGATCCCTCCGGCGGACCTGCCTTCCCTGGCGGCGGAATGCGTCCTGCCGGCAAACATGAAAAACAACCCCGTCCCCATGGACGCGGCAGCGGTGCTGGCGCTGTTCCGGGAACTCGCATAAAACACGAAGAACAGGAGGCTATCCTTTGGCCATCGATTACAAGGCCCTGAAAAACGGCGGCTTCATGCGGCAGATACAGAAGAATCATTTTTCCCTGCGTCTGAAGGTCGTGGGCGGCAACCTCACCGCCAGCCAGCTGCGCGCCATCGCGGAAATCAGCGAAACGTACGGGGACGGACACGTCCACCTGACCTCCCGCCAGGGGGTGGAAATTCCCTTCGTGCGGCTTCAGGACGTGGAGGCCGTCAAGACCGCGCTGGAGGTAGGCGGCGTCCATACCGGGGTATGCGGCCCTCGGGTGCGAACCGTCACGGCCTGCCAGGGCAGCGCTGTCTGCCCTTCCGGCTGCATTGACACCTATCCCCTGGCGGTGGAAATCTCCGACCGCTACTTCGGCCGCGAACTGCCGCACAAGTTCAAGTTCGGCGTCACCGGCTGCGCCAACAACTGCCTGAAAGCCGAAGAAAACGACGTTGGGATCAAAGGCGGCTATACCGTGGACTGGCGGGCGGAGGCCTGCACCCTCTGCGGCGTCTGCGTCAAAGCCTGCCGGGCGGGCGCGATCACCCAGACGGACAGCGCCATTGCGCTGGACCGTGCAAAGTGCAACCACTGCGGCCGCTGCGCCAAGGCCTGCCCTTTCGACGCCTGGGCGGCCGAGCCAGGGTACCTCCTCAGCTTTGGCGGGACCTTTGGCAACCTCATCGCCCGGGGCGAAGAAATCCTCCCGATTCTCCGCGCGAAGGAAGACGTTTTCCGGGCGGCGGACGCGGCGCTGGCCTTTTTCGATCAGTACGGCAGACCCGGCGAGCGTTTCCGCCTGAGCATCGAACGGGAAGGCTGGGCCGCCTTCCGGCAATATATGCATCAGCATACCAGTAAATCATGACAGTATAGAAAGGTGGCGGCGCATGGCGAATCCTGTCATCAGCGGCGCGGTGGACATCACCGACGTCGTGTGCCCGGTGACCTTCGTCAAAGTGAAGGTCGCGCTGGAGGAACTGGAGGACGGGCAGGTGCTGTCCGTTCGCCTGAATGACGGCGAGCCGGTGCAGAACATCCCCCGCTCCCTGAAGGAAGAAGGGCAGCGGATCCTGAAATTAACGGACAACGGCGACCAAACCTATACCCTATTGGTAAGAAAGGCAGGCGACTGAGATGACCATTGCCGTAGCAGGCGCACAGAAGACGGTCCCCGACGGGCTGACCTTGGCGGGCCTGATCGAGCGGGAGCAAGTGGAAACCCCGCAGTACGTTACCGTTTCCCTCAACGAGGACTTCGTGGAGCAGGGCGCGTTCGGCGGCACTGTTTTGCGGGAGGGTGACGCGGTGGAATTTTTGTATTTCATGGGAGGGGGCTGCGGATCTCCGCTGCGCGCGCGGAAGAAGACCCGCTCCCGGTGTGCTTGCTCTCGCATGGATGGGGTCTCTGCCGCGCGCACGGAAGGAGGGCCGTGCTGATGGCTTTCACCAACGACCAGCTGGAGCGTTATTCCCGGCATATTCTTTTGCAGGAAGTGGGCGTCAAAGGGCAGAAAAAACTGCAAGACGCCAAAGTCCTGATCATCGGCGCCGGCGGGCTTGGCTCGCCCTGTTCGCTCTACCTTGCCGCCGCAGGGGTCGGGACCATCGGCATCGCCGACGCGGACGAGGTGGATCTTTCCAATCTCCAGCGCCAGATCGTCCACACCACCCCCGACCTGGGCAAAGCCAAGGTCCTCTCCGCCAAGGAGACCATGCAGGCCGTCAATCCGGACGTCCGGGTCAATCCCTACCGGACCTTCGTTGCGGCGAATAACATTCTGGACCTGATCGCCGACTACGATTTTGTCATTGACGCGACGGACAATTTCCCCGCGAAATTTCTGATCAATGACGCCTGCGTCCTGGCGGCCAAACCGTTCTCCCATGCGGGCATCATCCGCTTCCAGGGCCAACTGATGACGTATGTGCCCGGGCAGGACGCGCCCTGCTACCGCTGCGTTTTCCAAGATCCCCCGCCGCCCGACGCGGTCCCTACCTGCCGTCAGGCGGGGATCATCGGCGCCATGGCCGGGGTCATCGGCTCCCTCCAGGCCCTGGAAGCGGTGAAATATATCACAGGCGCCGGGCAGCTGCTGACGGGACACCTGCTGACCTACGACGCGCTGAAGATGGCGTTCCGCAAAATCAAGATCCCCCGCCGCAAAACCTGCGCGGTCTGCGGCGAGCATCCGAGCATTCTGCGGCCGTTTGATTACGAACAGGCGTGTTGTGACCTCAAGCCGCCGGAGGGCCGGCCATGATCACGCTGCGTCAAAGCGATCGGGACGCGCTGGCGGCTTATGCGCTGGATCAGCTGCCCAATGAGGCCTGCGGGCTGCTCGCGGGAACGGAAACGGACGGCGTCCGGCGGGTCGAGAGGGTCTACTTCCTGCGGAACCTGGACCGGAGCCCGGAGCATTTTTCGCTGGATCCCAAGGAACAGTTCGCGGCGCTGAAGGACGCCCGGGCCTGGGGCTGGCGGCTGCTGGGGAACTGGCATTCTCATCCTGCTACCCCTGCGCGCCCCTCGGCGGAGGATATCCGCCTGGCATTCGACCCGGAGGCAAGTTACCTGATTTTGTCTCTGGCGGGCGCGGCGCGGACACTCAAGAGTTTCCGGGTAACACAGGGCGAGGCGCGGGAAGAACCGCTGGAAATTGTGGCGTAAAGTTCCTTTCATTCCTAAAGCGTAGATCTCTCCTTCCTCCATAATAAAAAACCGGGCAGCCATCCGAGCTGCCCGGGGGTTTCGTCTGTGCCCACGTAAAGCTACATTGCCACCACGGTAATCGCGCCGTCTTCCGCGTCCAGCAGCACCGCGCTGAGCGGACTGTCTTCGTCCGCGTCCACCATCCTGGTCGTGACGGGATCTTCCACCTGCCGCCGGATGACGTTGCGCAGGTCCCGGGCGCCCCGCGCCCCGCCGCCGGCCTGGGCGTCCATGGCCTGCGCGGCCAGAGCCTCCAGCACCGCCGGGCTCCAGGAGAACATGACGTTCTTCTCCAGCATGGATTCTTTGAGTTCCTCCAGCCGCAGAGCCGCGATCCGCGCCAGGTCCGGCTCCCCGAGCGCCCGGAAAACAACGATTTCATCCACCCGGCCCAGGAATTCCGGCCGAAGGAAGTCCTTGAGCGCTTTCAGCGTCCGGTCATGCGTGGCGCTTGCTTGGGTTTTGCCAAAACCGACCGCCCCTTCCCGCCGCTCGCTGCCCGCATTGGAGGTCATGATGATCACGGCGTTTTCGAAGCTGACGCTGCGGCCCTGCGCGTCGGTGATCCGGCCTTCGTCCAGGATTTGCAGCAGGATGTTCATCACATCCGGGTGTGCTTTCTCGACTTCGTCAAAAAGGATCACAGAATAGGGCTTGCGCCGGATCTTCTCTGTCAGCTGCCCCGCCTCGTCGTAGCCGACGTAGCCCGGCGGGGAGCCAATGATCCGCGAAACGGAATGCTTCTCCATAAATTCCGACATGTCCAGCCGGATGAGGGTCTCCGGTTTGTCAAAAAGTTCCGCCGCCAGCCGCTTGACCAGTTCCGTCTTGCCGACCCCCGTTGGGCCGACGAAAATGAACGAGGAGGGGCGGCGCTGGGGATTGATCTGCACCCGTCCCCGGCGGATCGCGGCGGCGACGGCGGCGACGGCCTCGTCCTGCCCGATAACATTGGCTTTCAGCGCATCTTCCAGTCCCCGCAGGCGGCGCATGTCGCTCTCCATCACCTTCTGCGCCGGGATTCCGGTCCAAAGCTGGATCACCCTGGCCAGGTCGTCTTCGGTGACCAGATTGTCCGCCGCTTGGGCCTGGAGGACCTCCGCGCGGCTCTGGAGCCGGATCATCTCCGTCCGGACCCGGGAGAGGTTCTCGTAATCCACGTCCGGCTGCTCCATCAGCGCCTGTTGCTGCTCCAGCAGGTTCTGGACGTGCTTTTTGGCCTTCTCCAACTCGTCCATGGATTTGTTGCGCAGGTTCGCGCACGTGCAGGCTTCGTCCAGCAGGTCGATGGCTTTGTCCGGCAGGAAGCGGTCGCTGATATAACGCTCCGACAGCACCACGGCCCGGCGGACCAGACTGCCGGTGACCTTGACTTTATGGAAACTCTCGTAGTAATCTTTCACGCCCTCAAGCATGCGGCAGGTGTCGTCAATGGAGGGTTCCTCCACCTTCACGGGCTGGAGCCGGCGTTCCAGCGCCGCATCCTTCTCGATGAACTTGCGGTACTCCGTGAAGGTCGTCGCGCCGATGATCTGCACTTCCCCGCGGGAGAGGGCCGGCTTGAGGATATTGGCGGCGTTCATGGATCCCTCCGCATCCCCCGCCCCAACGAGGCTATGAACCTCGTCAATGAACAGAATGATATTCCCCAGCGCTTTGACTTCCTCAATCAGGGCCTTGATCCGGCCTTCGAACTGCCCGCGGAACTGGGTCCCGGCCACCAGCGCGGTCAGGTCCAGCAGAAGAATTTCTTTTTCCAGCAGCCGGGAGGGCACCTCCCCCGCCGCGATCCGCTGGGCCAGCCCCTCTGCAATGGCGGTTTTGCCTACGCCGGGTTCCCCGATCAAACAGGGATTGTTCTTCGACCGGCGGCAGAGGATCTGCATCGTCCGGGTAATCTCATCTTCCCGTCCGATGATCCTATCCAACTGACCCCGGCGGGCCTTGTCCGTCAGGTCTGTGCAATAAAGGGACAGAACCTTGCGCTCCTTGCCCTTCTTGTCCTTGCTTTTGCGCTCGCCGCGCCGGGGGGCCGAAACCGGCACCGCGCCCGGGGGCGCCGCTTCTTCGCCGAAGGAAAACGGGCCTTCCGGCAATTCTTCCTGGTCCTCTTCCTCCTGCTCTTCCTCTTCGTCGGTCTCGTCGTCGGTTTTGGCCGCTTCCCGCATGGACTCCAGGATGGGCTGGAGGAAGGGCGGCATGCCCCCGGCGAAGAAGCCGCCCTGGTCGCCGTTCTGCTCCATCAGGGCCTCAAACTGCTCCCCGGCTTCCTCCACGTCCTCTTCCGTAATGCCCATGTTGCGCATCATTTGCTTGATGGGGCCGATATTCATTTCCATCGCGCAAGGAATACAGTACCCTTCCTGGGACGTCTGTTCGCCCGCCACCATCCGGCTGACGAAAAACACCGCCGGGCGCTGCTTGCACCGGCTACAAACTGCTTGCCTCAAAAAAACCCTCCTTCGGCTCCGGAGGAACAACGTTTTTTATTCCGCCGGTCTTTTTTCTTTCTTTTCCTTATGAAACAGCTTCCGGTAGGTATCCGGAAAATAACTGAAAAATGCCACAAACGTCGCGACAAGGGCGGCAATTACCATGCCCTGGACCACCGGCACGGGCAGCGTCAGTTGCGGCCAGTGCTCGGCCAGTACGCCGACTTCCGGCCCCGCCAAAAACAGGAGGCACATTACAACGTAAAACAGCACCGTGGCAACCTTTCCATAAATCTCCGCCGCCGCCGGCCGCTTTTTCAGCAGCAGCATCACCAGCGAGACCAGCAGCATCAGCAGTTCCTTGCCCAGGAAGAGCAGAAACACCCAGCTGAACGCGCGGATGGCGCCGTCCGGACTCTGCCGGAAACGCAGGAACAGCAACACCGCCAAGGTGATCTGCGTGAGTTTGTCCGCCACCGGATCCAGCGCCTTGCCAATCTCGCTGACCATATGGAACCGCCGGGCGATTTTTCCGTCCACCAGGTCGCTCAGCCCGGAAAGAACCAGCACGGCCAACGCCGCCACCGGATGCCCGCAGTGATAGAGCACCGCAAACACGGGGATCAGCAGGATGCGGACGAAAGAGATCATATTGGGAATGGTGAAAATCCGGTTCGATGTCTCCGGCAATTAAATCGCCTCCTCTTATTGTTTCATCCTTAGGTTCAGCCAAACCGCGCCGCGAAAAGCGAACCCACAGCCCGCACGGCGGCGGACCCGGCCAGCGCCTGGCCGATCTCGCTTTCTGCCGGCAGCAGCTGCGCCGCAGCGCCGCAGAGCAGCCCCAGGATCATAACCACCAGCAACCCCCGCAGCGCGCCCAGCGCCGCGCCCAGCAAGCGGTTGGCCTGCCGGAGCCCGGGGAGTTTCCCAATCTTCTCCACCCAAGAGGCCAGAAAACGCGTCGCCGTCAGCAGCACACCGAACAGCACCGCACACAGAGCCCAGCGGATCGCTACCAGCGCCAGGGGCTCGACAATCCGCTGCTCGATCAGCTGCGCGGCGGATTCCGTCATCCCGGCGGACGGCCGCAATCCCTCCAGCAGCCCCGCAACAGAGATTCCGCTGAAATCCGCCAGCGCCTTCAGACCCGCGGGCAGCGAGGCGGCAACGTTGTTCGCGGCGGCCTGGACTTGCCCCGCCGTGACGGATCCCACCGCCTCGATTTGCTGCCGGATCCCTTCCCGCACACCGTTTGCTACGAACGCGTCGTAGATCGGCTGGGCGAAACTCCGGCTGAGAAGCCCCGCCGCCAGCGCGCTGACCACCCAGGCGGCCAGGGACAACGCCGTCCCCAGGAAACCCCGCCGGGCGGCCGCGCCGACGCAGGCGGCGAAGAGTAGGACAAAAATCAAATCAACAATCCAGCTCATACAATCCCTCTATATAATCTTTGCGGATATTTCTGCGGAAAGGAATGGTTTCACTGTTCCTCCGTTCGCTTTATACGACGCCTTCCAGGAAATTGACCTGGGTCGCGCGGCCGTCCGGTCCGATGCGGAAGGTCTTGATTTCGTGCGCGGAGAAGTCCGCCCAGAACGCCGCGTCCGCCATCGGCAGGGAAATCGCCGTCCGGGTGCAGGGAAGCCCCTTCGTCTCGTAGCAGCGCAGGATCAGGTCTCCGGATCCATCCTCGCAGAACTTGAACGCCGTGGCAATAACGTTTTCGGCGGTGATCCGCAGAAAGCTTTCCTGGGCCGGGGCCGTCCCCTGGTGGTAGCTTTCCTGCACGACGAAGGGCGCGCTGCAAAGGCTGTAGGCCTGCCGGGTGACGTCGCTCTGCTCGGCCTCCCCCTCGTGGGGATAGATCTCATAGGTGAAGCGCTGCAACCCCTCGTCGGTGAAGTTGAACTCCCGTTCGGGCCGCTGGGCGCAGTGGTCGGCAAAGATCACGTTGCGCAGCACCGTCAGCCGCAGCTGCGCCGTCACCGGTTCCCCGCCCTCCGCTTCGCCGTCCGTGACGGGGCAGTCGTAAGAATACTTCGAATCGCTCATCACCGCGACGCCGTGGCGCTGGCCCGCTTCATCCGTGACGGTGAGGTCCGCCCAGGCCAGGCCGGGTTCCTCTTCGCCGTTGCAGGGCCGCTTGAGGTATCCGTTTGGAATTTCGTAAGTGGACGCAGGGGCGGCGCCGGTCAGCGGCAGCGGGATCTTCAGCATCGTGAAATCCTCCGCCCAAAGCGCCTTGCACTCCACCCGAACCGTCCACGCGCCCGCCGTGAGAGAAAATTCCTGGAGCAGTGTGCTGCGCCCAAAGGAATATTTCGCTTGGACCAGCGCCCGCGCGGGGCCTTTTTCAAGGAGCTTCAGGCTGACCAAATCCATGGTTCCCTTGATATCATGGAACCGGAAGACATTGTGGGCCCAGGTGTCCGCTTCAATGTCGTTGATCACCGTCGGGACGGCGAAAGGAAGATCTCCGGCGAGCGTCCGGCCCGCCGTTTTGTCGGTCAGCCGGGCAATCCCGCCGGTGGCCGGATCGAATTCCGCGCGGAGGTTCTCGTTTTCGATGCAGACGAGGCCATCCGCCGTTTCTCCGCCGGCAACAGCAGTTTCCGGCACAGGGTATTCCTCCAAGTCCCGCATGGGGTAGAGCCAGTAGAGCGTGTAGCCCAAAGGCGGCAGCTTCGCCACAAACAGCGTGTCTTTGGCCATGGGATTGTCGAAGCGGGAGGCGGTGACATTCTGGAAGGGGACCGGGACATGGTCGGCGGTCTCCACCCCCATCGCGGGATACAGCACCCGCACGGGGACTTCCCGCTCCCAGGAAAGGGCGTTGAAAAGCACCACCGGGCGGGGGAAGAGGCTGGGAATGCCCCGGTGCCGGATTTCCGCCCGGCGCTCGTCGCTGACGGGATCGGAGACGCCTTCCACCCAGGTGTCGATGCTCCGGGCGAAACGCAGCATGGCCTGGTTGGCGCTGCGGGCGGCAACGGTGCAGGCGTGACCCATGCTGTCCCGCACGTCGTCGTACGCCTCGCGGATGGAACAGCCGCAGAAGATGTCGTGGAACTGGTTGAAGGCGACGTCCAGCCAGGCTTCCTTGAGTTCGGCGGTCTTGGGCGCAAGGCCGAAGCGCTTGGCCGCGGCGGTGTCAAAGGCCTCAGCGAAATAAAGTTCCTGCTCCGCCCGGCGGTTGAGCTGCTTGATCATGGACGTCGCGGCATAACAGCCGCTGGCATGGTGCTGGAAGTCGTCTTTCCAAACGGGCAGGTTCAGCGGAGCCAGGACCAAATCAGAGAAATAGTCGTCCGGGGAGGAGAACTGCAGCTCCTCGAAGCCCGCCTCTTTCATTTTTCCCGTCAGGTGCTCAATGTCCGCCTTGGTCGGGCCGCCGCCGTGGTTGCCGACGCCATAGAAGAGCATCATTCCGTGGCCCGCCTCGTCCCCGCGCTCCCGGAGGAACTCCAGCGTCCGCGTCAGCCCGCCGGGGCCGGATTCGCCGTAGCCGGTCGGCAGACGGTAGGTCAGCACCCGCGTCCCGTCCGGGGATTCCCACCAAAAGGCGTTCTGTGGGATGTTCGGATTCTCGCCCATGCTCGGGCGCATGAAGACATAGGCATTCATCCCGGCCTGGCGCAGCAGTTGGGGCAGCATGGCGTTGTGGCCGAAAGAATCAACGTTATAGCCGGTCTTGCAGATCCGGCCGAACTTCTCGTGATAATAGAGCTGACTGTACAGCGCGTGCCGCGCAAAGCTTTCACCCGAAGGCATATTGCAGTCCGGCTGGACCCACCAGCCGTTCACGGGCACCCAGCGCCCCTTCTTCACCGCCGTCTGGATCTCCGCGAACATTGCCGGGTCAATCTCCTCCACCCAGCGATAATAGGACGCGGAAGAGCAGGTGAAGACGAAGCCGGGATATTCTTCCAGCCGGTCCAGCGCGGAACGGAAGGTTTGCAGCGCTTCGTTGCAGCCTTCCTGCCAGCGCCAAAGCCAGATGGGATCCAGGTGCGCGTTGCCGATCGCGTGAATGGGTTGAGACATAATGGTCACGCCTTTCCTTCATTCTAGTCTATGTGATGGTCAAGATTCTATGCGGGCCCAGAGCCCCGCGCTATGCAAGGATTATTTTATCATATCGCTCCGCAAAAAGCAATGCCGAATCCAAGTTTCACACATGGTTCACAAAACAAAAGGGCGCCGCCCCAAACGGGAAACCGCCCCAAAACGGGGCGGAACCTTGCTGCTGTCAAAATCCCCTTGTCTTTCCCTGTCTCAGTCCGCCTGATCCTCAAAAATCCCGTAGTACCGTCCGATCCAATAGGCGAACGTATACACGTACCCGCTCTCCATCAGCGTCGTGCCGCCTTCCTCATCGCGGAACTCGTAGGGATTGCGGTCGTATTTGGCGACAAAGCGCTCGTCGTCCGCCAGCAGCGCGGCGGTCTCCCTGCTCCCGCCCCAGCGCGCCCGCAGAGGGATATCTTGGCGGGCCGTCGTGACGGAGGCCCCCAGACGGCTGGCGGGACTGCGGCCAAACCAGGCGGTCAGGCGCTCCCAGTCGATCGCGTCGTCCGGACAGGCCAGGTGGAACGGCAGGTCATAGCCGGGATTGTATTCCCGGGCAATGGTGCCCCGCCAGGCGCGGAATCCCGCGCGGAACTTCTCTTTCAGCGCTTCGTCCGGCTCCAGGGTAATCAGCGGCCAGAACGCCATGGTCGCCAGCATATGGTCGCCAAACATGATCTCCTCGATCGGGTCGATATCCATGGCCATGGTGCCTTGGACCAGACGGTCATGGTGCAGCGCGGGGAGCTCGGCGTAGCCTTTGCCGATCAGTTCGTCAAAAGCCGCCTGCCAGGGGTCGCTTTCTCCGGTGATCGCCATCGTCACCCGCAGGTACATCAGCACTTCCGCCGCGTTCAGGCAGGAATCGTACCAGCCCAGGGAGCCGAAGGAGAAATACCGTTCGCTCCATTTGGACCAGGTCGTCGGCTCCCCGCCGAAGTCGTGCATCTCGTAGCCATGCTCTATGATATGCCGCATCAGAGCCTTCGCCGCGTCCCGGGCCAGCTGATCCAGCTCCGGGTCGGCGGGCCCGAGGATCGTATGCAGGAACCATAGGTGCGCAAAGTGCAGCGTGATTTCGTCGCTGCTGGTGTCGGCCTTATAGACCAGCCCGTCCCCGGTGAACCCTTCGTCTTTATAAAGATGCGCCAGCCGCTCCGGGACAGGGGCGGACGCGTCGATAATCGTTCCGGCGATGCCGTCGCGCAGGGTGTTATGGGTCGTGACGCAAATGGCCTGATCCCCCTGTTTGCGGAAGTAGAGGCCCCCGGCGGGGATGGGCTCATGGGGCGTCATATAGGTCCGGGCAACGAACCCGTTGCCCCGCCCCGGCATATACATCAGCAGCAGGCAGGCTTCCGCCGCCCGGGTCGCGGTTTTGCGCGCCCGCTGGGTCTCCGGGTGATCTTCTCCCAATTCCCGGCGGAAAACGGCGTAATGCAGCATCTCGCCGATGGCAAAGCCCGCGGTGAAGCAGCCGTCGTTGTCGCTCTCATTATAGGGCACCTTGGTTTCCGGCCGGTAAGGAACGGAAAGATGCCGCTGGGACACCATGCCCCGGCGGTCAACGACTTCCAGTGTCTCCGCCAGCAGCAGTTCCGCCTGCTCCTGCGGCGTCGTCCAGCGCAGGGTAATGTGCGTCGCGCCGGTCTTCGTCAGCACCCAGACCGCCTCGCGGACGTTCTCCGCCGGGGCTTCCGCCGGGAGCAGCGCCAGCACTTCATTGTCCGGCAGGTCCCGCTGCGCGCTGAAGTACCGCACTCGGTCTTCCAGCCGGGCCGCGCCGGGGTCATAGTAGGTCAGGCCGGTCTTGGCCCCGTACCAGACGGCCCCGTCTTGGCCGGGCGCCTGGCAGGTATAATCCTTCTTCTTGCTCGGCAGCGGCAGCGGGAAATCCCGTAGGGCCAGGGCGACTGCCTCAGCCTCAGCGGGCCCCGCCTTGGCGGCGGCCAGTTCCTTGGGGACGGCGGGGGCGTGCTTGGGATAGAACGCGGAAAAACGGCAGAGATGCGCGGGCAGCGGAATCGGAAACGTCGGATTTGGCATGGCAAACACCTTCCTTAATCACTTTAATCACTGTAGTTATGCCGTTGTTGAGATCATGATCATTTGGGATCCATGGGCTTTCTTGGTTTTCCCCGGATGGGTATTCCCGGAACGTTTCGGGCGCCCGGACGCTTGCCTGCGCCGGAAGAGATCGGCCGCGGGATCAGATTATCCGGAGAATAGCGGTTCCAAAGCTCGTCAAAGTGCTTGCTGCACAGCGCGGAGCGCTCCGCCGTGAATTCCAGCGTCGGCGATTTCTTCGCCACGACGAGGAACTCGTCCGGCACCGGAGGAAGCGCCAGCGTCAGCCAGGCTTGGATCACCGGCAGTCCTTTCCCGCCCCGGCCCGTCTCCCGGCGGCGGCAGATCACGAGGGAATTGCGGAATTCCGTATGGAAGTGCCGAATCTCTACGGCGGGATCCCCGGGCGGCTTTTTGACATAGCGCAGGATGGCGTTAATGGTTTCCGCGGTGGCGTTTTGCATGCAGGCGACATGCTTCCCGACTGTTTTACCCTCCATTTTCTCCAGTTCCCGGGTGAACTCGGATGCCGGATCGGCCAGCAGCAACTTCAGCTTGAAATTGTCATGGGTCTTGAACTGATCAATGAGCGCCTGCTCATGTTCCGCCAGAAATCCGTTCCCGGCGATGGCGATCACGCGTACCTCGTCCGCCTGCTCGATGGCCCGCCGCATTCGCCGGATCCCATGTCCCACCGCAGTGGTCTTGCGGATGCCCCGGCGGTCGAACTTGAAGCGCCGAAAAATATTGTAAGCGCTTGTCGCAACCGTTACAATGAGGGTGCCTATCAGTCCGATGACCAGTTCCGCCGCGTAGTTTTCCGCGTTCGCTTGCAGCAATCTGAACATATCTTCCGCTCCTTTCCTCCGCCTAGGCCAGCCGATACAGGATATGTCCGTCCGTCCTGTCCCGCGCGAGGGTCACCAGCCCATCGGGGTCCCGCGTCAGGGTAACCGTTCCGTGCGCCGCGCCGAGGGTGCCGCCGTCGTCTTCATAGAGCGTAACGGACACGGGCTGCTCTGTTGGCGGGCCGTAGTACTTCGGCCGGAGCAGGAACGTCGGGTGCTCCGGGACGGTTTGCAGGGGTTCGGCCCAGGGGATCAGCGCGCCCGACCGGACAAAGAAGGGGAACCGCTCCAGCGGATAATCGAAGGTGTACCACTTCCCACCTTCCAGGATCTGCTCCGGCGCGAAGTAATCAGCCCACCGGCCCCGGGGAAGGTAGAAGCGGCGGGCAGTCTGCCCGGCAGTCATCGGCGCGGCATAGAGATCCGAACCAATCAGAACGGCGTCGTCCACCGTCCAGGTCTCGTCGTCTTCCGGATCGTCCAACACAAGCGCGCGGACCGGCGGTGTGCCGTCCGCGGCGTACCGGGCGAAAGCGGTGTATAAGTATGGGATCATCGCCATGCGCAGACGGAACAGGTCCCGGCAGTATCCTTCGGCCTCCGTCTGATTTTCCATGGGGATCCCCTGGTGGTTCAGTGTGCTGTTGACCTGCATCCAGGGTGGGTAGGGGAAAGGCCAGGCGTTGATCATCGCCACCGGAGAAAAGATCACCGTCTGAATCCGGCGGACCAAGTCCTCCACCGAAGCGGCGTCCCGGACCTCCGGGGTCCAGAGCAGGCCGGAAAAGCCCATGTTGACCAGGCCCCGCAGGTAGTCGCCATGCTGGTAAAGATCGCTGTAAAGCGTGAAGGGCGAAGGCGCGGCCAGCGGCGAAGAGGCTCTGACCAGCCCCCAGGTCCGGCGCCCGGCGGGGTCGAAGGCTTGGCGGACCGTGTGCTGATAGAGCAGCCCGATGAGATTGTGCATCTGCTCCCCGTCCAGCCCGGAGGGGAAGCGGGCGCAGTTGGGGTACGACCAGCCGCCGGTGAAATCGGACCCGTCGCACTCGTCCAGCTTGAAGCCGCTGATCCCCTGTTCGGCGAAGGCCCGGCGGTGGTATCCGGAAAAAATTTCCCGCGCCTCCGGCAGGGCGAAATCCGGGGTCAGTCCGTGCCAAACCTCGTAGTCCCCGGCGTAGGGCATGATGTCGTCATAGAATTCCGCCGTCGGATGGACGAACACATGCTCCCATAGGTTGATTTGGTAGCCAAGGCCCTTCAGCCGCGCCAGGAACGCTTCGTGCTCCGGGAAGTTTTCTTCGTTCCAGCGGTAGGAGGTGGAGTAGGCCGCTGTGTGCCAGCCCGGTTCCAATCCCAGCACGGTCACGGGCAGCTCCTTTTCCCGGAATTCCCGGGCGAAGCGCTCCGCTTCCGCCGCGCGAGCCTTTGTGTGGCAGCGGTACCAGATTCCCAAGCCCCAGGCCGGGGGAAGCGCCCCGCCGCCGGAAAAGAGGTTGTACCTGCGCACGGCGTCCAGCATGGTCGGCCCCGTAAAAATGTAGAGCGTCAAGCCCCGGGCGCCGGGAACGTCGATGGCCACCGTCCGTTCCGAGGTCCCCACCTTGTCGTTGGCGCCGCAATAAAACGAGACCTGCCGCGCCGTATCCGCCAGCACCGCATACCCTTCCGTGGAGACATAATAGGGGATCGGCGCGTGGGAGTCGCCGGTGTCGGCCACCGGATCGGCGTTGACGCGGATGGTCTTCTTCTTTCCTGTCTGGACAAAGGACTTCAGCTGCAAGCCAAAACCGTACAGCTGTTCGAATCCGTCCAGCGGCAGCTCCGCCATGCAGCCCCGGGGCGTGACGCGGAACGACAGCTGGCTCTCCGTCATCGGGCAAGGCGGGGCGGTCTCTCGCCCCATCAGCGCCAACGCTTCCGCCGCCGGAGGCGCCAGCCGCAGAGAGACCGGGGTCAGCCGTTCCGGGTCCCCCAGTGTCAGGCGGTAGACGCCGGGAAATACCTGTTCGCTCATGATGTACGATCCTTTCAGCGGCGCGGCGTCGCCTGTTCGGACGAAAAACCGCCGCGGGGGAGATTACTGGATATTATACACGATCTTCGCGGGGATTTCCAGTAGGTAGGCGTAGAAAAATATAAATTTTCTGTGAAATGAACAGCCCACCCTTCCGGGTGGGCTGGAACGGGCGCGGCGCGGGTCTATTGCAGCGGGAATGTTCGCATTGTTTCTTTCCCGGCGGAATCCAGGAAGAAAAGCCAAACCGTATCGTCGATTGCGTTGATCGTGACCGTATACGACGTATCCGCCTCCGGCGCCTCGGCGATGACTTCGCGCTGTTTGCCGTTGCGTTTCATCTGGCAGAGGGTCTGGCTGTCTTCGTCCCAGAAAATGATTTTCTTCGGCAGGACAATAAAATCCAGTCCGGAAAGGCCCGAAAAATCCGCGAAGCGCTTAGCGGATCCGCCTAACTTTTTGCGCTTCAAATCAACGGCACGCCCGGAGAGGTCGACCTCCAAGAAAAATACTTCCTCGTTGCCGGCCGATGTGGTGATGAAAGAGTGCCGGCCCTTTCGGAACAGCTGACCTGAAGTAATATTATTTAACAGCAGTCTGGCGTAACAGTAAATCCCTCCCTCTGTCAAGAGATAAAAACGAGTGCGCGTAACCGCAAACTGATATACCTGTTGCGTCGCGAGTGTGAATTCCTTTCCCCACTTATTCCCAACAGGCTGATAAACAACCCGCTGCTGATCTGTGTCGATGTAGAAGAGCTGCGCCGCGTTTTTATTCTCCAATTTATTGTGAACAACCAGAAGCTGCCCGGTTGGCGCCGCGTTCAGCACCTGCCGGTCCGTTCCGTCCGGGTTGATGCTGACGATGCGGCCTCCGTCCGCCTCTTGCGTATGATCCACATAATAGATCCTGTCGTCAAAAGCATTGATGAATTTAACATTTTCGTCGTCCGTCAGTTTTTGTGGGTCGCTGCCGTCCGGCAGGGAGCGGTACAGTTTCCCGCTGTCCTCGACATTCCGAAAAAACAGAAACTTCTTGTTTCTCGCGACGAATCCGCCGTTTGACAGGTTGCCGGGCGTTATGCCATCGCCTGAATCCGCTTTTTGTTTGGGGGCGCAGGAACCCAAGACGAACAGCAGCGTCAGCAGCGCGCAAAGGGAGCACAAAAGGGAGCACAAAAGTTTTTTCATTTCAAGCGTTCCTCACTTTCTGTTTTTTCCTGTTTTTCAGTCGCCGGATTCCGCCTTGGAGAGGGCAGCGGCCAGCAGCAGCGGCGGAAGGTAGACAAACGTGTTTGCGAGCAGGGCCGCTATTCCGCTGCTCGTGACGATGAACACCGTGACAATCTGCGCCAACAGGAAGAGAACGGCCAGCGCCGCCATGGGCAGCTTGGTGTGCGCCTGGTAGGAATCCCGCAGGAATGTAAACCAGACATACAGCGCGATCAGGACAAGCCCTAAAACAAGACGCAGCAAGCCGAAGATCATCATACCGGAAACGGAGCCGGAAGCGATGCCGGACAGGATCAAGCGGTATAGTTTCACGACTTGGGACAGTACGTAAATTCCCTGACCGCAAAACAACGCCCCGAAATAAAAAAATCCGCTGGCGGCGTATTTGGGGGATTTCACAAACAGCAGGAAAATCGCGGCGATGAGATATACCACGATGCCAATCGCCCTGACAGTGAAATCGCCGGAGCCGTTCTCCGTGATGGTGCCGCTCAGGATGACGAGGGACACTTGCAACGGGTCGGCGGACCAAATCGTGCTAAAAACGGACAGGATACCGGCGGCCGATCCGAGTGATAAAACCCCCGCGACGATGCGCCATGCTTTTCCCAATTTCAACTTACCCACTCCTAACTTAGATCATCTGGTTCATCTTATGATAACAATACCCCCCCCCCGTCAATGCTTTGCGAGAAAAATAAAAAAATTTTTGCCATGACCTAAAAAGCGCTTGACAGCTCTCAAAAAATCTGGTATACTGTTCTCGAGTTAGTTCTGACTAACTCGTGCGTTTTGCCCTGTTGTTAGTTCTGACTAATGCCAAAAGAAAGGAGCAGCGTCATGGATGCATTGATGAACCTTCTGTCGATCCTCAGCAACCTCTTCGGCTTCACTTCCGGCACTTTCGACCTGTTTGCTACAAGTTGGGGCTGGCTGCAGTTGGTTGTGGACACCATCAGCGGCCTAACCGAAGGCCTCTCCGGCCTGTTTGGACTGTAAGCTTGGCGGTCGCGCCGCGGGCCCGCTTTGATGAAGCGGGTCCGTAAATTTGTTTCGGCTAAAAAGCGGGGAAGCCTCCCGCCATCCATCGGCCCATACCCGGCGATGATTTCGCGAAGCGGAACCGGAAAAAACGGCGGAAATCCCGTGTCATTTGCACCAAAACCCTTGCAATTTTTAGTGAAAGATGATATACTGTTTCTGCTGTAGCTCATTCTTCTACAGCAAAAGAAACGAAATTCAGCGATTTTTTGTCCCTAAGGAAAAACAGGAGGAGATGCAGTATGCAGACATCCGGCGCCGCTTACGGCAAACAGGAACTGAAGGAACTGCTGGCAGCGCGGCTGTCCCGGTTTGTGGGGGTGGTCCCCGAGGAAGCCACGAACGACCATTTTTATAAGGCCCTGGCGGGGATCCTGCGGGACGACATGGCCCAGCGGCAGGTGCGCTTCGCCAAAGAGAGCGAGGCGGCGGGAAAAAAGAAAATCTGCTATCTCTGCATGGAATTTCTCATGGGGCGCTCGCTGAAAAACGCCCTGTATAACCTCAACCTGACGGACACGGCCCGGGCGGCGCTGGCGGATTTCGGCGTCAGCCTCGACAAACTCTATGACCAAGAGCCGGACGCCGGGCTGGGCAATGGCGGGCTGGGGCGGCTGGCGGCGTGCTACCTGGACGCGCTGGCAACCCAGGAGATCCCCGCCGCCGGCTATTCGATCCTGTATGAATACGGCATCTTCCGGCAGAAGCTGGTCGATGGCTGGCAGACCGAGCTGCCAGACTTCTGGCTTCCCGGGGGCAAGGTCTGGCTGCTGGAGCGGGAGGAGTCCGCCCGAACGGTGCTCTTTGAAGGCACGGTGGAAGAATCCTGGGAAGGGGCCTATCATCAGGTGGAGATCCGGAACGGCCGGAAGGTGACGGCGGTGCCCTTCGACATGGTGGTCGCCGGTAAGGACGGCAAGGGCGTCAGCCTGCTGCGGCTCTGGAGCGCCCGGTCCGCCGGCCTCAACATGGACGGCTTCAACAGCGGGAATTACATCGAGGCCATGGAGGAAACCGCAACGGCGGAGGTGATTTCCAAAGTCCTTTACCCGGCGGACAATCATCCGGAGGGCAAGAGTTTGCGGCTGCGGCAGCAGTATTTCCTGGTCTCCGCCTCCGTGCAGGACCTGATCTATGCCCACCTGCGGGAATACGGCTCCCTGGATAATCTGCCTGACCGGGTGGCCGTACACATCAACGACACCCATCCCACCATGGCCGTCCCGGAGCTGATGCGGATCCTCCTGGACGAATGCGGATACGGCTGGGACGACGCTTGGTCTATCGTCACCCGGACCTTCGCTTATACCAACCACACCGTCATGAAAGAGGCGCTGGAGTGCTGGTCCGAAGAACTGGTCCAGCGGCTGCTGCCCCGGATTTATCAGATTATCCTGGAAATCGATCACCGGTTCCGCTGGTTCGTCTGGGAGCGGACGCAGGACGCGGAGCAGGTGGAACGCATGGCCATTGTCGGCGGCGGCGCACCGGGGCACGGGGTGGTCCGGATGGCAAACCTCTGCGTCGCGGCCGGGCATTCGGTCAACGGCGTCTCGGCGCTCCACAGCGAAATTCTCCAAAAGACCGTGTTCCACGATTTCTATACCGTCATGCCGGAGAAATTCCATAACGTCACCAACGGCATCGCGCACCGGCGCTGGCTCTGCCAGGCCAACCCGAAGCTGACGGCGCTGCTGACGGAACTGATCGGCGGCGGCTTCGCCTACGACGGCGCGGAACTGGAGAAGCTCACCGCCTATGCGGATGACGCGGGGGTCCTGGAGGCCCTGGGCAACATCAAGCGGGAGAACAAGCGGCGGCTGGCCGCCGCCGTCCGGCAGCAAAGCGGCGTCGTCCTGGACCCAGATTCCCTCTTCGACGTGCAGGTCAAGCGCCTGCACGAATACAAGCGGCAGCATCTCAACGCCTTCCAGATCCTCGCCCAGTACCTGGCCATCAAGGAGAACCCCGCCGCGCCCGTCGTGCCGCACACGTACCTGTTCGCGGCGAAGGCGGCCCCGGGCTATTTCATCGCCAAAAAAATCATCAGCTTCCTCGTGGCGCTCTCGGAACTGATCAACCGCGACCCGGACGTCGCCGGGCGGCTGAAGGTCCTCTTCCTGGAGAACTACACCGTCACGCTGGCGGAAGCGCTGATGCCCGCGGCGGAGATCAGCGAACAGATCTCCCTGGCCGGAACAGAGGCCAGCGGCACCGGCAATATGAAGCTGATGCTGAACGGCGCGGTCACGCTGGGAACCCTGGACGGCGCGAATGTGGAAATCCGCGAGGCCGTCGGAGACGACAACATCCTGCTGTTCGGCCTGCGCGCGGAGGAAGCCGCGCGGCTCAAGGGGTCGTATGAGCCGATGGAATATTACCGCAACAACAGCGAGATCGCCCGCCTGATCGATTTCCTCAACGGCGGAATCGCGGGCAAGAGTTTCCCGGAAATCTGGAACACCATCCATTGGGATCCTTACATGGTGCTGGCAGATTTTTCGGACTACCGCTTCGCCCAGCAGGAGGCGGCCCGCCTCTGGACGGACAGCAGACTCTGGAACCGCATGTCCCTGCTGAATATCGCCGGGGCTGGGCGCTTCGCCGCCGACCGCGCGGTCAAGGAATACATGGATACCGTGTGGAACTAGCTCGCCTGGATTCCCGGCTGCTCCTTTCATGAAACGATACCGTCGGCCCGGAGGGGAAATCCTCCGGGCCGGCGGTTTTTATTGGACTCCGCCGCTATCCCCTGCTCTGCTGCCAGAATAGGTGCAGGCGGTGACGGGCCGCGCCGTCAAGGAACTTGAGTTTATGCTTCATCTCCCGCAGCGGCCCCTTGCGCCGGGCATCCTTCTGCTGGCGCGGGGTCAGCGGGTCGGTGACCTCTTCCGCCGGGAGGCACGCCATTTCGTCCGTCAGCGGCGAGCCCCGCCGGGCGGACGGCTCCTCCGTCACCGTGGCGGCCAGCAGGGAGAACTCACCGTCTTCCGGGAGGGTCAGCACACACTCCTTCCCGGGCAGCGGAACCGTCAGGTGATAGAAGACCGTTTGCGCCGCGGGTTCGTCCCGCCAGGCGCCGTCCTTCCACTGATGCCGGTGCGTGAAGACCAGCGCGGGGGCGGCGCTTTCAAACGTCCGGACAAAGCCGCTCTCGCCAAAGCTGAAGAGGTCCCCGCCCGCGACGGGCGCCATAGCATGGGGAACCTTGACGCGGACCTCCAGATTGTCCAGGAACAGCGGCGCTTCCAGCTCCCTCGTCCCGCAGGCGGCCAGCAGGTGCAGTTCCCTTCCGGGGGGCAGGAGGACGCGGCTGCGCCATCCGCCGCACAGGAGATTTTTTCCCGCCGCGTCTCCCAGGACAAATGTCACGCCGCCGCAGGTCACCTCCGCGGGAAACTGTTCCCCCGGGAGCCTGTGCGTCAGGCTCTGCAGGCGGCGGGCCGGCCGCAGCTGTTCCTCCGGCCCGGTCGGCGGCTCGGCGCTGTGGAAACTGGTGCAGCTGGCTTGGAAAGGCAACGGAATCTGAATTTGCCCGGCGGGGGGAACAGCCCGGTCCACCGCCGCCGCCCGGACCGCGAATGTCCGCAGGGCGAAAGGCGAAAACGACGCCCGCAGCGCCCCTTTCCAGAGGTACAGCGCCGCCTGGTTTTCCCGGTCGGTTTCGTCCGCATAGACTTCCCGGACGCAGGTGATCCCCCCGCCCAGGCGCAGTTCGGCTTCCGGCATCTCCCGGCCGTTGGCCTCCTGGAGCCGGACGATGACTTCCGCATCCGGATCGCGGGGATCCGCATCCTCCGCCAGCTTCATTCCCCGGACAATCACGCCGGGGCTCAGTTGAGCGAACCGCAGGGTCGCCGCGCCCGCCGCCTCGGTTCCGGCGGATTTCGGCGCTGGCGGCGGATAAAACGCGGCCAGCGGCTGGCCGAAGCAAGCGCCGGCCATGACCGCGCCGTTCTCCCAGCCGCCTTTGTGGGGAAATAGGCCAAAGGCGAAACGGTTGCGGCCGAAGTCCAGCAATTGAGCGTTGCCCCGGCAGCCGGAGAGGGGCGTGTAGACACCCGTCAGGCGGAGGGTATGCGGATCCGGATGGTCCCATCCGGTGCGGCTGTCGCTGAGCGCCGTCAGGCCGAAGCCCCGCGCGCCGTCGCTGAGGTCTGCCCACTGCTGGGCGGGGACTTCATACTGGCGGCGGGTGTTTGTCCCCCGGCGGATCACCCCGCAGCCGAGGTCATAGGCCGCTTCCCGGGCCGCGGCGGCCGAACAGAGTTCCACCTTCAGCAGCGTCCGGGGAGAGCGCCAGAAGACGTCGTTTTCGACCCGCACAAAAGATGCGCCCGCATCCAGGGAAATCACCTGACGGAAGGTGGACCCCCGGGCGGTGCGGGTCACTTCGACCGCGCCCCGGGCGGGCCCGGCCTCCAGCAAGCGGATCCGGGGGCTGCCCGGATATTCCGGACGGCGGCAAAGCTCCCGGTAATCCAGCTCCCAGGCGGGCCAGACGGCGCTGCCGTCAAAGTCGAAGAGAGCCAGGCGCACCGGCTTTTTCAGCATCTCCGTCCCCAGGGTTTTGTCGAACAGCGAGGCAATGTCGCCTTCGTCGTTGATCGTCACGCGCAGACGCTTGTTCTCCAGCGCGTGTTCCTGCGCGGTGAGATCCAGACCCGCGCGCAGACGGTCGGTCCAAGAGGCGGGAGCATGCAGGGGATCGGTCCGCTGGAGGTCGAACAGGCGCACGGCAAACCCCGGCACTGCCGCAAGGAAGACGGCCTGCGTCCCGTCGGCGCTCAGCTGGGCGGGATATTCCCGTCCGGCGGCGTCCCAGACGCAGACAGGACGGCCCCGCAGCAGCTCCGGCAGGTCCACCGCCACCGCTTCTGTCCGGGACCACTGGAGGGGATTGGCTACCGCCACGCAGTGCCCGACGGCGAACGACATGTCCATACCGCCGCAAACCGCCGAAACCCCCGCCCGGTATTCCTCCGCGAACTGCTGCTGGGAAAGCATCAGGTCATTCCAGTTGCGCCGGTAGTTCGCTTCGTTGGAGGTGCCCGTCATGTCGTCATGAAACTGGTGGGCGATCACGCGCTTCCAAGCCGCGCGCAGCGCCCGCTGCGGATACCTTTCCCAGCCCAGGAACCGCGCGAAGAGGCAGGCCCGTTCGGCGGCGTCGGCCAGCTGCTCCGCCTGGCGGTTCCAGCGCTTGCTGAGGGTCCGGGCGGTGTAGCAGCCGCTCCCGTGATTGGTCAGGAGCAGTTCGCCGTCCCAGCGGGGGAGCGCGTCCCGCTGCGCCCGGGGAGCCGCCGCGAGGTCCCGGAAGATCTGGTCGCTCCCCGCGCTGAGGACCTGGACATCATAAAGGTCATTGTTCTCCGCTTCTTCGGCCACCCGAATCACAGAGGCTTCCTTGGGCGCGCCGCCCTGGTCGCCCACTCCGTGCAGAATCAGCGCGGCAGGGAAACTCTCCCGCCGCCGGAGGAACGCCAGCGCCCGGCGCAGGTCGCCCCGGGACCGGATTTTGGTCAGCGAGGCGGCGTAGTTGTGGCCGTCCGGCGCGGCGAAGATCCCTTCTCCGTCCGGCCCCGTCCAGCGGCCCAGGGCGAAAGGCGCGGGGTGCGCGCCGCCCCACTCCAGTTTCTGGGTGGTGAACCCCAGCAGGTTGGCGTGGGCCGCCAGCGTTGGGAGCGCCCAGCCGAACCCGAAGCAGTCGGGCAGAAACACGTCCCGGCTGTCCTGGCCGAAGGTCTCCCGGAAGTACCGCTGCCCCAGCAGGAAATTGCGCAGCAGCGCTTCCGGCGCGGGGATGTTGACGTCCCCGTTCTCGTAGGCGCTCCCCGCCACCCGCCAGCGCCCGGCGGCGGCGTACTCTTTCAGCCGCGCGAAGAGCGCCGGATAGTATTCCTCCATCAGCTCGTAACGGTACGCGCCCTCAAAGGAAAAAACATATTCCGGGAATTTTTCGAACAGCGCGAAGTTCTCTTCCAGCGTCCGGGGAATGTATTCCTCAATGGTTTGCTCCAGCGGCCAATGCCAGGATGTATCCAGGTGCGCCGTCGCGACGGTATAGATGCGGGACCGGGCGTCCATGCGGGGCCTCCTTCCGGGGGGTGTCGTTCGGTGATGACGGGTAAATCCAGGGACAGGCAGGCCCAAAAGCAGCGCTGCCCGTCCCGGTTATTGGGGTGATTCTCAGTCTGCGATGGGCGCCTGCGCCTGCACACCGGTTTCGGCGGAGGCCGGCGGCTGATACGGCACAATCTGCGTCGCTGGGAGGATGGCGCCTTCCGCCGGGAGGTACGTCACCGCGACGGTCTGGCCCGTGCTGAAGAGCACCACGGACGGCTGATTTTTGACCGCGATACTAAAATATAGGTCCTGGCCGCTGATCTTCATAAAGAACGTCGTGTTTCCGTCGATCACGGCGGCGCGCAGGTCGGTGATCGCGCCGGTGACGGTTCTCTCGCCGCCGTCGTCGGGCGGCGGCGTGTCTCCCGGTTCGGGCGCCGCCGGCGGCTTGGCTGTCACGCTGATGTCGTTGTCTTTCAGCGCCTTATTGTAATCGGCGATCACCCCCTGGATGGTGGTGTTCCAGACGTAGACCTTGTTGAACTTATTGACGTTCACCATGGCGTAGCCCTGGCGGTTGTAGTCCGCGTCAATCAGGGAGAGGAAGTACGTTGGCTGCCCGCCGTAGTTGATCAGCAGCGGGAAGGTCGTCCCGTACTTATATTGCTGCACCAGCCCTTTGGCGTACTCCTCGGCGGCCTGCTCGGTGCCGCCGGTGACGCTGTACCGAACCGCCTCCTTGGTGCGCTGGTTGACCAGGATGAATCCGATGATGGACTGGTCTCCGGTGATGGACGTGATGCCGGAGTACATATAGACGTCGTCGTTGAGCGCCAGGTAGCTGTATCCCTGGGTGGTAACCTCCACTTCCTTCTGTCCCAGCACGGAGTTCCAGAAGCCGCCCTGGTACTTGCCGTAATAGTTGTACTGAAGGTTGAGCAGCGACGCGCCGTACACCCGGTCGATCCACTCCAGGTCTTTGTTTTTCCGTATCTCTTCAATGCTGTAACGGATGCAGTCTCCGCTGACAGCGTTGACCATGACAATGCCGGTGACGTCTTCTCCGCCGAACAGCCCGATCTTCTTGGTCATGACCGGCACAATCCAGAAGGGGTTGGCGTCGTCGTCAATCTCAAAGTTCGCCTCGCCGAACATCACTGTCGGGTACTTGAAGCGCAGCCAGCGCTTGAGCAGGCGTCCGAAATGCTCCGCGTCGGAGTACTTGATCCGGCCTTCGACGGGATTGAACTTGTACGTTTCGTCCGCCATGTTGACGATAACGTACCCCGGAATGCCTTGGCTGGTGTTGGTCAGCCACTTGATGATGTTGGCATACGAGAGCGTCACCGCCCGGACGGGGCGCTTTTGGTAGTTGATCTGCGTGGTTGTGTCCGAGATAACGAACTGCGACAGCCCGCCGACGGAGGAATTCGCCAGGTCGCTCAGCGCGCGGCCCGCCAATTTCTTCGAGGCGGTCTCGTCAATCTTGGGGATCGAGGAAAAGTCCGGCTGCTCTATGTCGTTTTCAAACTTGGCGTCCCGCCGGACGGACAGGAGCTGGCTGTATTTCTTCGCCTGGAAAAACGGGGAAGAAAACGCCATCGCCAGCGCGAAGAATACCGCCACCGCCAGCAGGGCGAAAAAAGGGATCCGGCTGACTTTTTTGACAAAGGGCATGTATTCCGGCCGGCTGAGCGCGCCGCTGAGCAGGGCCAGCAATACGATGAAGGAACCGATGACCAGTGCAATGTAATAGTAGAATTCTTTGGCCCGGAAGTTCAGCGGGGGCAGCAGCAGGTAGTATCCGATCAGCGCCGTCAGCACTGATCCGACAATGCTCAGGATGATCCGCAGCGTCGCCCGCTCGGGCGGAATGACAATGGGTTGAGGGGCGTCCTTCTTGCCCTTGCCGGAAAAATCGACCTTGATTGGCTCTTGCGCCATTCGTTTGTCCTCCTCTTTGTTTTTTGCTTGGCAGTTTTGCTTGCATCCGCGCCGAACATCGGGTATAATAGGTTAGGCGCGGTGACCTTTCTATTATACTAGATATCCCGCGCAATTACAAGAGCGGAAAAAATTTTATCGGATGTTTGGATGGAGGTTGTTTCCCTTGTCGTATCAAGCCGGCCCGCAGGGCTATCCGCCCTATCCTCAGCCCCCCTATCAGGCCCCGCCGCCCGTGCCGCCGGATCCCCGCCGGCAAGCCCAGCTGGCGGAGCGCCGGAGCGTTCGCCGCGGCTCGACCCTGGCCGGGCTGACGATGCTGATCGGCATTCTGCTGACCTTTCTGCTCAGCGCGGTGCTGGGATTTCCCCTGTCCTCTCTGGACGGCAAGACGATCTACGAGCTCTTCGATACGCCGCTGTGGGATTCCGCCGTCAGTGTGCTGGGCACGGCGGCGCTGCTTTCGGCGGCGCTGATCGGCCTGCGGCTGCTGCGGCCGGAGGAACGGGCGGGGGTGCTGCTCTTCGGGCGGCCCTGCGCGGGGATGCGCGGGCGCGAGATTTCCGCCCTGGCCGTCATCTTTGCCGGAGGCATGTTCTGCGTGGTGGGGCAGTACGTTTCGACGTACCTCGGTTCCTTCGCGGAGGGGATCGGCGTGACGTTCCAAGGCCCGCCGGATTCCTACCCGGCGACGCTGCCGGAGATGATCGCCGCCGCGGTGGCAACCGCCGTCTTCCCCGCCGTGACGGAAGAAGTGCTGCTGCGCGGCGTCCTGCTTCAGCCCCTGCGCCGCCAGCTGGGGGACGGCCCGGCCGTGCTGCTGGCCGCGCTGCTGTTCGCGCTGATGCACGGCAATATGGTCCAGGCCCCGCTGGCCCTCGTTTCCGGCGTCGCTCTGGGCTACGCCGTGGTGCTCACGGGCAGCCTCTGGCCCGCCATCCTGATCCACTTCTTCAATAACGCCGGCGCCGTCTTGAGCGACGTGCTGCACAACCGGCTGCCGGAATCCCAGCTCGATTTGATCTTCCGCGGCTATGACGTCGCCTGGTTCGTGCTGGGCGGCTTGGGAATCGGCTGGCTCTTTGCCAACTGGCGGCGTTACCGCCCGAAGCAAGACGGCGCGGCGGCCCCGCGGAAGCCCCCGCGGCTGAATTCCCGCCCCCTCCTCTCCGTCCATTACCTGTTCGGCAGTGTGCCCATGGTCCTGGTCATCCTCTATTACCTCTTCTGGGTCATCGATACGACGCAGTTCCGCTGACCCCCGGGACGACAAAACACCCCCGCTCTCTTGAGTCATCTCAACAGAGCGGGGAGGCTCTTTTCTGCTTGCCGGTTATTTCCGGTCCGTCGGGACCAGGATCAGCACCCGGGTGCCGCCGGCATTGCTGGCCGGCGCAGTGTTCGCCGACGACGCAACGGCGGGGACCGACGGAGGCGGCGGGGCAGTCTCGTGTCTGTCCCCCACCGGGACGTCCGCGCCCTCGCTCACGCGCTCGTCGCCCGGAGCCGTCGGCGTGTCGGGGATGGTTGTGACTTCCGTCTGCGCCGGCTGGGTGGTGGTAACCGGCGGGGCGGTGGGGCCGACCGATGACAGGACGGCCGTCTTCTCCGGTTTTTCGGGCTTGGCCGGAGCCGTCGATTTGTCTGGTCTCTCCTCCTGCGCCGGGGTATTGGTCAGCTGCGCGGAATCCACAATCAGCAGGGCATGCTTGGCGAAAAACGCCTCGTCGTAGTCCTCCACCGCGTCGCGGAAACTGGACCCAACGTTGGGGTCCGGCGAATTCGACAGATCATAAACCTCCTCGTTTTCCGCGATGAAGGCTTCCAGGTCCTGCTTGTTGGCAATCACGATGGTATCTGTCTTGTTGGTGGATTCGGCCGCCTCCGGCCGCTTCTGCATCAGCACGACGCGGCTGGACAGGACACCTCCCAGGCGCGGATGGTCCGCCATCACATTCGACGACGCCCGCGGCACCCCCCCGTCGGTGGTCCCGCCGCCCGTCTTCCCCGGCAAGAGGGAGCGGAGCGCCAGGCGGTTCTGCATCAGCGGCAGCGCGGCTCCGATGCAGACGGTCAGCACCGTCAGCGTCACGCCGACCTGCATCATGCTGCGCCGGCGGCGGCGCTGGGCGCGGCGGCGGTGTTCGGCCCGGGCATAGACGGCCCGGCGAAATTCAGCTGAATTCTTCATCAAAAATCCCCTCCCTTCCCAAAGCTGTTCGCATCGACTGGCGCGCGCGGTACGCCAGATTGTCGATCTGCTTTTTGTTTTTCTTCATCACCCGCGCAATGTCGTCGTAACTGAGGTTCTCGATATACAGCAGGTACAGCACCTCGCGATATTCGTCCGGCAGGCCCTCCATTCCCTTGCGCAGGGTCTGGAGCCGCTCGGTCTGGATGATCTGATCCTCCAGCGCGGGCAGCCCGTCGCTCATTTCGCCGATCTGTTCCAGCGTCACGGAGGCCCGCCGCTGCTCCCGGCGCAAATAGTCAATGGCTTTGTGTCGCGCGATAGAGAACAGGTACGTCTTGAAAGAGCTCTGGAACCGGTAGCGCTGCCGGTGCATCAGGATCTCCACAAACGTATCCATTGCCAGGTCCTCGGCGGTGGAGAGGTTGTGGACATATCCGTTGAGGAAATAAAGCAGGTTCTGCTGGAACTCTTCCATGATAGCGTCAAAGCCGGACTGGTCCCCTTCCAGAAAGCGGCGGTAGTTGTCTTCGCTGGTCGCCGTCATGGCGTCCTTCCCTCCTCTGATCGTCCTTCCGCCCCCTCTTGTCACTTTGTCGCGCGGCTAAGCGGAATTCCTCTCTGTATTTTGGCCGGAATCCTGTCTTCTTTCAGGATTATTTTTTGGTAATTGTCCGGCAGCGCGGACAGACGGATTTATTATACCATCTTTTTGCCGCCCCGTCACTAGATTTTTAGGAAAAAGTCTTTTCATTTTGATTAAAATGGTGTAGAATGTTCGCGTTGCTCCCCATTGTCCCTCCCATCATTGCCGGAAAGAAGGTTGTTGTGATGCTTTATCCCGAAAAAGAAACCCCCGTCCTAACCCCGGAACTCTTTCGCTCCCCCGGCCCCGAATACCGCGCCGCGCCCTTTTGGGCCTGGAACTGCGCGCTGCGGCAGGAAACGCTGAACCGCCAGATCGACTGCATGAAGGAGATGGGCTTCGGCGGATTCCATATGCACGTCCGCGTCGGTCTTGAGACGGAATACCTCTCCGACCCCTACATGGCCCTGATCCGCGGCTGCGTCGAAAAGGCGAAGGAAACCGACATGCTGGCCTGGCTCTACGACGAAGACAAGTGGCCGTCCGGTTTCGCGGGCGGGCTGGTGACAAAGGATCCTACCCTGCGGGAAAAATTTCTCCTGTTCACCCTGCGGCCTTACGGCGAAGGAACGGTGCAAACCGTAGACGATTCCTCCGCCCGGGCGGACCGGGCGGAAAACGGAACTCTGCTGGGCCGCTACGCCGTTACGCTGGACGATGCCGGCTGCCTGGCGGCGTACCGCCGGCTGGCCGAAGGCGAAACCGCGCCGGAGGGCGCGGCGCTCCGGTACGCCTACCTGGAGACGCAAACGCCCTCCGCCTGGTTCAATCTGCAATCCTATGTCGATACCCTCTCCCCGGCGGCAATGCGGAAATTCATTGAGGTAACCCATGAGCAGTACCTGTCCGCCGTCGGGGCGGACTTTGGCGGAACCGTGCCCGCCATCTTCACCGACGAACCCCAGTTCGCCCGGAAGCAGACGCTGGCGGACCCCTTCCTGCCCCAGGACGTGATCCTCCCCTGGACGACGGACTTCTGCCGGACCTATCAGGAAACCTTCGGCGAAGATATCCTGGATTTCCTGCCGGAGCTCTTCTGGGAACTGCCAGCGGGCGTCTCCGCCGCCCGCTGGCGCTATCATGACCATGTCGCCGAGCGCTTCGCCTCCGCCTTCGCCGATACCGTCGGGCAGTGGTGCGGGGAGCACAATATCATGCTGACAGGGCACATGATGGAGGAAGACAACCTCCATTCCCAGACGGCGGCGCTGGGGGACTGCATGCGCTCCTACCGCTCCTTCCAGCTGCCGGGGATCGACATGCTCTGCGACGGGCGGAACCTCAATACCGCCAAGCAGGCCCAGTCCGCTTGCCATCAATACGCCCGGCCGGGAGTGCTCAGCGAGCTTTACGGCGTAACCAACTGGGATTTCCCCTTCCGGCGGCATAAACTCCAGGGGGACTGGCAGGCGGCGCTGGGCGTCAGCGTCCGGGTGCCCCATCTCTACTGGGTCTCCATGCGCGGGGAAGCCAAACGGGACTATCCCGCCTCCATCGGCCATCAGTCCCCCTGGTACAGAGAATACGCCTATCTCGAAGACCACTTTGCCCGCATCAGTTCCGCCATGACCCGGGGCAACCCCGTCGTCCGGATCGGCGTGGTCCATCCGGTTGAGAGCTACTGGCTCCACTGGGGCCCCAACGCCCAGACCAAAGCTGTCCGGGACGAATTGGACGAGCGCTTCTCCCAGCTGACGGACTGGCTGCTCTTCCATCAACTGGACTTTGATTTCATCTGTGAGTCGCTCCTGCCCGGCCAGTTTGACCCGGACGGGGAGGGCTTCGCCGTCGGGGCCATGCGCTATGACGTCGTCATTGTCCCGAACCTCGAGACCATCCGCTCTGCCACCCTGGCGGCCCTGCGGCAGTTCCGCGCCAAAGGCGGAACAGTGCTTTTCGCGGGGAATCTCCCGGACTGCGTTGACGCCGAGGCAACCAGGGATGCGCTGGATTTCGCGCTGGAAACCCCCAAGAGCCTCTGTCCCTGGAGCCGGGTGGAGCTCCTGCGCGCGCTGGAACCCTGGCGGGAAATCTCGCTGACGAAAAACGGCGTCCCCGTCCACAATGTCATTTCCCAGCTGCGGCAGGACGGCGACGCCCGCTGGCTCTTCCTCTGCCATGTCTTCGACGAGAAGAAATACTTCGTCACCGACGCCCGGCAATACGAAATCCGCCTGCGGGGCGCATGGTCCGCCGAAACGTACGACACCCTCACCGGGGAGATCTCTTCCTGCCCGGCCAGGATCGTGCGCGGCTGGACCGTCCTTCCCTGGCGCGCCTATCCCCAGGACAGCCTGCTGCTCAAGTGCACACCCGCCGCCGAGGACAGTCCCCTGCCTTCCGGCGGGCGCAAGAGCAAGGCCCTCCCCGGCAACCGGCGGACCCCCTTGCCCGGCAAGCTCCCTGTCACGCTCCAGGAACCCAACGTTCTTGTTCTCGATCAGCCGCGCTGGTCTCTCGACGGCGGAGACTGGCAGCCGGAAGAAGAAATTCTGCGGATCGGCGACCGCTGCAAGAAAATGCTGGGATTCGAAAACGAGATTGCCCGCGGCTGTCAGCCCTGGGTCCTGCGCGGCGATCCCGCCGCCCGGCCCAGCCATTCCCTCCGCCTGCGCTACGTCATTTCCTCCGCTGTGTCCGCGGCTCCCGTAACGCTGGCCGCAGAAGATCTCGAAACCCTGCGCATCACCTGGAACGGGGCGGAGATCCCCGCCCGGGCGGCAGGCTGGTATGTGGACGAGGCCATCCAGACGGTTGTCCTCGGTCCTCTGCGCGGGGGCGAAAATCTTCTGGAACTGGAGATCCCGTTCGGAAAAATCACGCCCACGGAGGTCTGCTATCTCCTCGGTGATTTTGGCGCTGAGGTCCGGGGCCGGTTCGCGTCCGTCATTGCCCCGGTGCGGGAACTGGCGTTCGGCGACTGGACGGGGCAGGGCCTGCCCTTTTACGGCGGCAGCGTCACGTACCATGCTGTGATCCAGGGCGCCGGGAGCCCCCTGGCCTTGGAGGTCCCGCACTTCACCTTGCCGGTCCTGGGCGTAGACCTGGACGGCGCGCGCCGGGGCGTGATCGCCATTTCCCCCTGGCGCTGCGATTTGGGCAGCCCCCCTGCGGGGGACCATGCCCTGGATATCGTCGCCTTCGGCAACCGGCTCAATACCTTCGGCATGCTGCACAACGCCAACTTCACCGAAACCTGGGTGGGCCCCAACTGCTGGCGGGAACATGGCTGCCACTGGACTTATGAATACCGCCTGACCCCCTCGGGAATCTTGGTGGCCCCGGAGATTCAGGGATAACAAAACAAATCCCCGGGAGGTGGGGCAGACCGCGCCGCCAACCCTCCCGGGGACAATGGACCGCTTTGTGCATTTCCCTACAGATTTTCCGCCCAGTTTTCACTTTCGCATAGCGGAACAAACCCCACCCGATGGTATACGCTGTTGGAGTGGGGATTTGTTTTGTCCGCATAGAGCGCAACCGTGGCGCAGCCCTCCGCCTGGAGCTGCCGGGCCAGCGCGGCGACGCAGGCCCCGGCGTATCCGTGCCGGCGGAGGAACGGCGGGGTATAGACATGATTGACGAAAGCGCAGTCTTCCAGGCGGCTTTGGCTGGCCGCCATGCTGACGGGGCCTTCCGCCGTGGCCCAGACCACCGCCTGTCCGCGCTCGATCATTTGTTTCGCCGCTGCCGTCCCCGCCGTCAGGTCGTAACTCCCCGTCCCGCAAGCCAGCGGAAAGTCCGCCGCCCAGTAGGCCAGCAGCGGCAGGTCGGCCTCCGACGCCGGGCGCAGCTGCCCCGGCGGGCAGAGCCGGGTCCGGGCGGGAGGCCCGTCCAGCGTATAGAGCACCATCCGCATATCCCGGCGGAAGCGCCGTCCGCTCAGGACCCGCAACCGCTCGCAGAACCGCCTGGCCAGCTCCGGCCGCCCGGCCACCCGGTCAAACTGCCGCCCGGCGCGCAAAAGGGCCTGCGCCAGGCACTCTTCCGCCGCATCGTTGAACCGGGGCGCAGCCGCGTACAGCTGGAGGGAATAGCGGGGGTTATGTACCGCGATCAGCGGCACCGCGCCAGAATCTTCGACCACGGCGGCCAAGAGGACATTCCCCCCGCCGCCGTCCAGCGCGGCTTGCAGGCCCAGCAGCATCAGATGGGTTTCCGCGCGGTCCCGGATCAGCAGCGGCCGCAATAGGGCTTCCGCCTGGGCGGGTGGATAAAAAATGGTTTGCATGCTGCTCCTCGATTTTTATAATCTGCCTGAGATTGTGCATACGAGTTCTCAGTTCCCGATTCCTTTGGATCCGCCGATTTTCGCCCCGGCCAGGACGTTGGTCTCGAACGAAAATGTCAGGTCCTCCTGCTGGCGGGCGCGGCGGAAAGCCAGATCCACCATTTCCCGGAGCAAATCCCGGTACGCCAACCCCGCGGGCTCCCAGAGGTAGAACGACAGCGACCCGGGGATGGTATTGATCTCGTTGAGCCAAACGTCCCCGCTCTCTTTGTCCAGCAAAAAGTCGATCCGGGCCACCCCGGCGGCGTCGATGCACTGGAACGCCCGGACAGCCAGTTCCCGGATCCGGGTTTCCAGCGCGGGGGGAATGTCGGCGGGGATCCTGCGGTCGAGGCTGGCCATGCCCGCGCCCTTGCTGCCGCCGGCGGGGGCGCTTTTCGCGCCGGTCTTGCCGCCCTTTCCGCCGCCCGACATATATTTGTTTTCATAGCTCAAAATCTCTTCGGCGTTCAGCGGTTCTTCGCAGACGGAGGCGCGGGCGCTGTCCGCGTCGCCCAGCACGGCGCAGTTGATCTCCTGGAGGGACTGGACGGCAGGCTCCACCAGAACCTTGGGCGCGAACTGGAACGCCAGCTCCAGCGCCCTGCGCAGCGCGTCTTCGTCTCCCGCTTTGGTGATTCCGACGCTGGATCCGAGGTTGACGGGCTTGACGATCACCGGGAACCGGAAGCGTTTTTGCAGCGCCGCCAGCGCCGCGTCCGGGTCCGCGTCGTATTCCGCCGTCCGCACACAGAGACAGTCCAGCACGGGGATCCCGTTGTCCTTGAAAACCGTCTTCATCACGTATTTATCCATCCCGACGGCAGAGGCCAAAATATCGCAGCCGACGAAGGGAACCCCCAGCAGCCGCAGCAGCCCCTGGATGGTGCCGTCCTCCGCGTTGGTGCCGTGCACAATCGGGAACACGCAGTCCAGCTCCGCCAGCGTCTGCTTGCCGAACGCTTTCGCCGGCTGCCGCAGGAGGACGGCCTTGCCGCCCAGCCGGGCGGGGACCACCTGCTGGCTCCGGGCCAGCAGCGCGGGGATATCCCGGTACGCTTCTATCCTGCCAACGTCCTCGCCGGTATAAAATTCGTTGTCCTTGGTCAGGTACAGCGGGATCACGTCATATTTCTCCCGGTCCAGGGCCGCCGCGGCCTGGAGGGCGGAAATAACGGAAATCTCGTGTTCGACGCTCTTGCCGCCGAAGAGCACGGCCAACTGCAATTTCATGGAAGCACCATTCCTTTCGTCGCGGGGCGCTCTGTATCGCCGGCTGTCCGGCGCGGCCGCCTCAATAATTATCCGGCAAATCGTTTTCCAGCAAAATAATCTTCCGTCCCGGCATGGGATAGGCCATTGCCTTCGCCATCGCCTCTTCCAGCGTGTCCACGCACACGAGCCGCTCCGGCGGGAACCCCGCTTCCAGCGCGCCCCGGCGGATGGGTTCCGTCCTGCGTACGCCCACCAGCGCAATCATGTCGCAAACCGCCGCCTGGGCGCCGAAGGCCGCGTTGCGGGTTTCTTCTTCCTCGCCCAGTTCAACCATCCCCGGCGTGATCAGGATCTTGCAGCCCTCGAAGAGGGCCAGCGTCGCCAGCGCGGCGGCCGCGCCGCTGGGGTTGGCGTTGTAGGCGTCGTCGATCACCAGCACCCCGCCGCCCCGGTCAATCAGCTGGAGCCGGTGGGGAACGGGCTGGAGCTTCCGGACCTGCCCCCGCAGTTCCTTCAGGGGAACGCCCAGCGCGTGGGCCACCGCGATGGCCCCGACCACATTGATCACGTTGTGCCGTCCGATCAGCCCGGTCGTGAATCGCTCCTTCTCTCCGTCCGGGGCGATGGCGGTGAAGGAAGTCCCCCGTTCGCTGACGGAGATTTCTTCCGCGTAATACTGCCCGCCCCCCGGCTGCGAAGCATAGGTGACGGCATCCCGTCCGGTGCGCCCGAGCTCCGCGCGGATGTTTGCGTCCTCGCCGTTGGCGAACAGGATTCCTTCCGGCGGGAGGGACCGGGCCAGTTCGAATTTGGTGCTGACGACGTTTTCCAGGCTGAAAAAGGTCTCCAGGTGCTGCGGGCCAACGGAGGTCAGCACCCCGTGGGTGGGATGGACGATATCGCAAATCTCCTGAATGTCCCCGACCTTCTTCGCGCCCATTTCGCAAAGGAAAATTTCATGGGCGGCCGAGAGGGATTCCCGGATCACTTTCACGACGCCCATCGGCGTGTTCTTGTTTCCCGGCGTCATCAGGACGTTGTATTTTCCCCGGAGCAGCGTATAGAGGAAATGCTTCACGCTGGTTTTGCCGTAACTGCCCGTGATGCCGATGATCAGCAGCTTCGGGTGTTCCCGGAGCATCCGCATGGCGTCCCGGGTATAATGGTCCCGAATCGCCTTTTCCATCGGCGCATTGATCGCGTTGGCCAGCAGGATCAGCTCCGGCAGCAGGATCTGCGGCAGCCAGGCGGCGGAGAGCAGCTGAAACGCCTGCACCTTTCCGTTCCAGAGCAGGGGCAGACACACCCACACCGCCGTCCAGAGCAGGAAGAGCAGCCCCAGCGTCGCAATCATCCGCTTGAGCCGCGCGGTGATGTCCAGCGGCTTCTTGACCTTCCCCTTCTTCGGCGGCCAGAAGAAAAATCCCCCCGCCAAGGGCAGCAGCAGCGGCGGCGCCCGCCGGGCGTTCTGCCGCAGCCAGGCCCGCTGGGCTTTTGGCTGATAGGTATTGAGCTGAAACATATGCAGGAAAAACCGCGCGGCCAGCGCGCAGCCAACCAGCGATGCCGTGTACCCTGCCGCGGAAAAGATCCAAAGCAACGGGCTTCCCCTCCCTTGTCTAAATCTTGAAACGCCAGCCGTCCGGCGCCGAAAAGCCTAGGGTCTGATCTCTAAAAAAGACCCGATCACCCGCAGGAATTGCGCTTGTTTTTCCAGGAAAGCATAATGCCCCGCGTCCTCCAGAATGACCAGCCCCGCCCCGGGGATCTTCTCTTGCATCAGTTGCCCGTCCTTCAGCGGCGTCGCCGTGTCGTTCCGGCCCCAGATCAGCAGCGTCGGCGGCTGGACCTTCTCCAGCAGCGGCGTCAGATCTTCGTTGACGGTCTTCACCAGCACCTGCCGCATCATCGGCGAAGCGGCGCGGTAGTCGGCGGACCCGTGCCTGTTTCGGTAAGCTTCCATCAGCTTCGGGAACGGCCGCAGCAGCTTCTTTCCAATCCGGTAGCGCCGTGCCCGGCGCCGGCTTCGCTTCGTCGGGGCCGGTTTGATTCCCGCGGCGTCTACCAGAATCAGCTTCGGGAAGACGGGCGCGGCCAGCCCGCGCGCGGCCAGCTTGATGGTGAGCCGTCCGCCGAAGGAATGCCCCAGCAGGATGCAGCGGGCAATCCCCAGCCGTTCCAGCAGGGCAAGCACATGGTCGGCGTAGTCATCCAGCGTCCAGGGGAAGGCGGGCTCGGGGCTTTGACCAAACCCGGGGAAGTCCGGGGCAATCACGCGGTATTTCCGGACCAGCAGATCCGTCAGCGGCCGGAACAGGCTGTGGTCTGTGCCCCAGCCATGCAGCAAAACGACGGCCTCGCCCTCCCGGGGGCCTTCGTCCAGGAAAAATACGCGCTGCCCGTTCAGTTCCTCTGTCATGGATTTCCCTCCTCCCTTCCGAACTTATGCGCCCGTTTTGTCCAATATACAGGGCGGCAAGTGGATGCTGCCCCAATTGGCGCGCCAGACTTCCCGTCCTTCCGGCCCTTCCCGGCCCAGCACTTCGAACGCGAAGGTCGGATAAACACAGTCCAGCGTCGAAAACGCGCCAAAATTGTCGCCGGTGCCGAGGCCGAGGGCAATCGTGTAACTCCCCGGCGCCAGGCAGTGCCCCGCGAAGGAAAATACGGCCGTGTGGTTCCCCGCCGCCAGCTGCGGCGCAAAAGCCTCGGAATAGCTCATCCCGACGGCGCCGCGGCTGTCGTGCAGCTCTACGCGCAGCGTAACGGGCCGGTCAATCTCCGTGTGGCTGCAAAAGTGCAGCCGGAACCGGATGGGTTCTTCGTAGGCATAGACGCAGTCGCGGGTGTCCAGCAGTTCCAGTCTGGTCATCGTCGCTTCTCCGGAGAGGAAGTCCATGCGCTCCCGCTGGGTCAGGTCGATGTCCGTTTCGTGCGCCCCGCCCTCCGCCTGGTATTGCCGGATGCCTTCTTCCACGTCCCCATCGAAGATCACCCGTCCTTCTTTCAGGCAAATGGCCCGGGTGCACATCTGGCGGATGGTGGCCATGTTGTGGCTGACGTAAAGCACCGTGCAGCCGTTTTCGGCCACCGCGCTCATCTGGTCCAGGCATTTTTTCTGGAACCGCGCGTCGCCGACGGCGAGCACCTCGTCCACCACGAGGATGTCCGGTTCCATGTGGGCCGCCACGGCGAAGGCCAGACGCACAAACATCCCGCTGGAATAGCGCTTGACCGGCGTGTCGATGAACTTGCCGATTTCCGAGAATTCCAAAATCGCGCCGAACTTCGCGTCGATCTCCGTCTTGCGCATGCCCAGAATCGCGCCGTTGAGGTAGACGTTTTCCCGTCCGGTCAGTTCCGGATGGAACCCTGTCCCGACCTCCAGCATCGCCGACAGCCGCCCCGTCAGTTCAATCCGTCCTTCGGTCGGTTCGGTGATCCGGGACAGCAGCTTGAGCAGAGTGGACTTTCCCGCGCCGTTTTTGCCAATAATCCCGACGCATTCTCCCCGGCGGATTTCCAGCCCAATGCCCCGCAGCGCCCAGAAATCCTCTTTCTTCCGCGCGTGAATCACATTGTGCAACGTTTGCTGCACCCGGGCCGCCGCCTTGCTCAAGGCATGGCTTCCCCGGTCCGTCAGAGCGTTCTCCGGCCGGCCGAGGCTGGAGATGCGGTAGCGTTTGCCGACTCCTTCGGCGCGGATCACGACCGGTTCCATGCGTCCGCTCCCTCTCTTGCAAAAATCATGGGGCTGCTATACGATATCCACAAACGTCCGCTCCACCTTGCGGAACCGCAGCAGCGCGAACGCCGCCACGGCGGCCAGCCAGAGGAAACTGAGCGCCAGCGCCTTGCCGTCCAGCGCTTCGCCCCGCAGCGCAGCCCACTTGAACGCGGTTTCCAGCCCCGTCATCGGATTGCCGTAATAGAGCGCGGCGAACAGCTTCGGATGGCCGCCGCCCAGCCGCTCCCGCAGCTCCGCCATGCTAAATGCCACCGGCGTGACATACTGCCCGATTTGCAGCAGGTACGGCACCAGGTTGTTCAAATCCCGGAACCGCACCGTCATCGTCGCGATCACCAGCCCCAGGCACGTCCCCAGCAAGGCGATCGGCAGCAGCAGCGGGAACGAGAGCAGAATCCTCGCCGGCGGCAGGTATCGGTTGACGCCCATCAGCAGGAATAAAATCAAATACGAAATCAGCGCGTCGATCAGCGCGGTCGCGGCGCTGGCCAGCGGGGAAACCAGCCGGGGAAAATAGACCTTCGTCATCAGATGCGCGTTGTTCAGCAGCGTGCCGGACGCGACCGTCAGCGCGCGACTGAAGAGCGTCCAGGGGAGGACCCCCGCGAAGACGCTGACGTAATAGGGCACTTCGCTGTCCTGCCCGAACCCCGCGAAGGTGCCGAACACCAGCGACAGCAGCAGCATATTGAGCAGCGGGTTGAGCAGCGACCAGGCCAGGCCGATCACCGTCTGTTTGTAGCGTACCGAGAAATCCCGCCGCGCCATATGGAACGCGAGTCCGCGGTAATGCCAAAGATCCCGCCAGTATTGCAGGTTCCGCCCGCCCGCTTCAATCACGGTCTTCCTCTGTTCGCCGCCTGCCATGGATGCCCCGCCCTTCCCGCCTTGGTCCGGGATTGCCTTTGCAGACAATACCCGCCAGAGCATATATTTTATTATACCAAATCTGGAAAGGAATATCAAGATTCAATTTGCAATTCTGCTTGCGATTCCGCGCCCGGATTTCCGCCGGCCTCTCCCAGCGCTTCCTTCACCGCCTTCGCCGCGCTCTTGTTCATCCCCGGCGCGGCGGCGAGCTCCGCTTCACTGGCCGCGCGGATGGCCTTCACCGTCTTGAACTGCCGCAGCAGCGCCGCAGCCCGGTTCCCGCCGATGCCCGGAATATCGGTCAGCACGGAATGCAGGGCGGACTGCTTGCGCTTTTTTTGGTGGTATGTGACGGCGAACCGGTGAACCTCGTCCTGGATCGCCGTCACCAGGGCAAAGGCCTGGCGGGTCGGCTGGAGGGCAATTTCCCGGCCCTGGCCGTCCGCCGTGTCATCGGTTGCCGTGTCGGCATTTGCCGCATCGGCATTTGCCGCAATGGCGCGGGTGCGGTGGCGGCTGTCCTTCACCATCCCGAACAACGGGATCTCCAGCCCATACTGCCGCAGCACCGGCTGCACCGCGTGAATCTGGCCAATCCCGCCGTCCAGCAGAATCAGGTCCGGCAGGCGGCCGAAGCCCCGGCCGCTCTCCTTCTCCGTTTCGTAGCGGGCGAACCGGCGGGTCAGTATTTCCGCCAGCGAAGCGTAATCATCCTGCCCCGCGAACCCTTTAATCGAAAAGCGCTTGTAGTCCGTCTTCTTCGGCAGCCCGTGCTCGAACACCACCATCCCGGCCACGTTGTCACTCCCCGCCGTATGGGAAATGTCATATGCCTCAATGACCTCCGGCGGGGCGGGGAGACCCAGCAGGCGCGCCAGCTCCTCCAGCGCCGCGATGGTCCGGCTCTTGCGGCCTGTGCGGTGGGCCAGCTGCTCCAGGGCGTTGGTTTGACATAGCTGCGTCAGCCGCAGCGGCTCGCCTTTTTGCGGGACCTGGATGGGGACTTTGTGCCCCGCCAGGCTGCCCAGCCATTCTTCCAGCAGCGCCCGGTCCGCCGTTTCGCCGTCCAGCAGCACCCGCCGGGGGAAGTGGTCGTTCCGCATGGTATAGAACCGCTCCAGCAGTTCCCGCCGCGCCTCCGGCAAGTCTTCCGGCCGCTCCAGGAAAAAGTGGGCGCTGTCCTTCAGCCGGCCTTCCGAAAACCGCAGCACCATGAAACAGGCCTGGCTTTGCTCCGCCGCCAGCGCGAAAACGTCCTGTTCCTCGACCGAGACGCTGACCACGTACTGCCGCTCCTTCAGCGCCTCGATGGCCCGGATCCGGTCCCGCTGCCGGGCAGCCGCCTCGAACTCCAGGGCCTCCGCGGCGGCCTCCATCCGGTCCCGCAGCTGCCCGAGCAGCGCCGCGCTGCCGCCCTGGATGAACTGCACCGCGTCCCGGACGCTCTCCCGATAGACCTCCCGCGGGATTTTCCCGCTGCACGGCGCCGCGCAAAGCCCGATGTGGAATTGCAGGCAGGGGCGCCCCCGTCCGATGTCCCGGGGGAACTGGCGGGTGCAGGTCGGCAGCCTGAAGATGTGCTGCGCCTCCTCCACCGCGTTTTTGACGGCGAAGCCGCTGGTGTAGGGTCCCAGGTACCGCGCTCCCGGCTCGTCCAGTTTTTGCAGCGCGGCTTCCAGCCGGGGCCAGTCCCCACCGGAAATGCGGATGTAGTGGTACCCCTTATCGTCCTTGAGCAGAATATTATATTTCGGCGTGTGCTGCTTGATCAGGCTGCACTCCAGCACCAGCGCTTCAAACTCCGAGCCCACGACGATATAATCGAACGCCCGGACTTGCTCCACCATCGCGCGGACCTTTTCATCGTGACCGTGCGGAGAACCGAAGTACTGGCTGACGCGGTTTTTGAGGGCTTTCGCCTTGCCGACATAGATGATTTTCCCCTTGCCGTCCTGCATCAGGTAGACCCCGGGCAGCAGCGGCAGCGTCATTGCCTTCCGGCGCAGCGCGGGCAGGGTTTCGTTCATGCCAGAGCCTCCGTTTCTGTCACTGTGACTGCTGTCGTTTTTGGGGCGCATGCCGGTTTGACAGCAAAAATGGCCCATTCGCTGCCGAATGGACCACTTGTCCTGTGGAATGCCGGACCCGCGGAACGGTTGGAAGCTTATTCCGCGAAGCCCGAGTTGACCAGCTTCACCAGCTCGTCCACGGCGGATTCTTCGTCCGGGCCGCCGGCCAGGATGCGGATGTCCGTACCGCCGATGATCCCCAGAGACAGGACGCCCAGCAGGCTCTTGGCGTTGACGCGGCGTTCTTCCCGCTCCACCCAAATGGAGGATTTGAACTCATTGGCTTTCTGGATGAAAAAGGTGGCGGGGCGTGCGTGCAGGCCCACATGATTCTGTACCTTAACTTCTTTCGAATACATCGTAATTAACTCCCACTATTCAAAATTCAAAGGCAGACGCCAAGCGTTGTACAGGTACATTATAACACAATTTTTGCAAACGTCAACGGTTTTGACACGATTTCGGATGGTAAGCCAAAGCCAGGAGACGCTGTTCCCGTTTCTTTGTGCAACTTGCTGAAGGCAACGAGAAAATCTTGTGCACAATGACAGTCGCTCCCCTCCCGCTCTCGTTTCAGAGCTTCCAGAGGACGCCCGCCACAGCCCCCGCGGCAACATACGCCAGCGGATGGACCTTGTTTAGTTTCTTCCAGAACGCAAACGGCAGCAGCCCGGTGTAGAGCGCCAGGCAGCGCCAATCCAGCATTTCCGCCAGCGCCCTCCAGCCCGCCGGACTGCGCAGGCTGGGAACCTCCTGCCCGCCGGAAAGGGAGAGCAGCAGCAGCGAGAGCGCCGCCGCCAGAATCAGTCCCGCGCTGGCCGGGCGCAAGGTCGCCAAGACTTCCCGCACCCGCTTCGCCCGCCGGAATTTATCGAACAGCGCCGCAATCACCAGATCAATGACCACCGTCGGAACCATCAGCGAAAGCACGGAGAGCACTGCCCCCGGCAGCTGCCTGACCCGGTACCCGACCGTCGCGGCGATGTTGGTTCCCATCGGCCCCGGCGCGCACTGGGATACGGCGATGGTGTCCGCCAGCTGGGCCTGGGTGAACCAGGTTGGGTGCTTGTGCCCCATGCGCTGGAGGAAGGGAATCGTCGCGAGCCCGCCGCCGACGGCAAACAGCCCCGTACAGAAAAACTCCAGACAGAGCCAGAGAAGAACGTCCATCGGCAGGCCCCTCCGTTCATAAATAGCTGACAGATCACAGCAGTCATTCAGACAAGACAGCGGCCGTTCGGCCGTTCCGCGGGAATCGTCCGCCGGCGGGCGCGCCTATTCCTCGTTTCCCTTCGAAAACCGTTTGCCCAGCGTCAGCCCCGCCAGGCATGCGCCGACGACCACCCAGACGGGGTTCGCCCCGAAAACCGCCACCACCAGGAACGAAATCACCGCCAGCCCCAGCTGCCAAAGATTCTTGACGCTTTCCCGCAGGATCCGGACCACAGACGCCGTAATCATTGCGCAGACCGCCACGCGGATCCCAACAAAAGCCGATTGCATCGCGGGGTAGGCCGTCAGGAACCGCAGCACCGTCGAGAGCAGCACCATGACGATCAACCCCGGGGTGATAACCCCGAGCGGCGCGGTCACCGCGCCCAGCGTCTTCTTCATCCGGTAGCCGATGAACGTCGAGACGTCCACGGCGATGATCCCCGGCGTACACTGCCCAACAGCGTAGTAATCCAGAATTTCTTCTTTGGTGCACCATTTCCGGCGCGCGATGACTTCCCGTTCCAGCATCGGAAACATCGAAAGCCCTCCCCCGAAGGTGAAGAGCCCGACTTTGAAGAAACTGATGTATAACTGCCACAGGAGTTTCAAGAAGGTCCCCCCATTGTCTCCGTTTTCCTGCGTTGTTTCAGGGCCGGCTGTTACGCCTGGTATACCCCGATCAGCGCTTCCAGCCCCGCGCCCGTTTCCGCGATCCGCCGGCGGACCTCGTCTTCCGTTTCCGTGCGCAGCAGCAGCGCCAGTTCGTCCGGCCCCGCGCCTTCCCGCCGGAGGGTCTCCGCCCCCGGGAAGGCCTGCAGCAGCGCCAGCCGGTGCGCCTGCGTGACCCCGGCGAACCGCACGTAATACCGGGCCGGGTCCTCCTCCGGCGGGGCGACGTAGCGCTCGTCCCCCGGCTCCCAGCCCAGCAGCTTTTTCTTCTCCATGTGTTTCGCGCAGTCGATGACGTCCGCCACCACGGCGCTGGCCGTCGGCCACTGTCCCGCGCCCCGGCCGTAGAACATCACGTCGCCGGTCGCGTCGCCCCGCACCAGGATGGCGTTGAACACATCGTTGACCCCCGCCAGCATGCTGCCCTTCGGGACCAGTCCCGGCGCGACCCGGGCAGAGATCCGGCCGTCCGGCAGCCGGGCCGCCCGGCCCAGCAGTTTGATGGCATAGCCCGCTGTATCCGCGTAGGCCGCGTCCTCCGGCGTCAGCCGGGTGATTCCTTCCGTCCGAACCTGCGCGGGATAGACGTGCCGCCCGAAAGCCAGCGCCGCGAGGATGCAGATCTTGCGGCAGGCGTCGTGCCCTTCGATGTCGGCGGTCGGGTCCTTTTCGGCGTAACCGTTCTCCTGCGCCAGGCGCAGCGCGTCCGCGAACCGCATCCCGTCGCCGATCATCTTCGTGAGGATAAAGTTCGTCGTTCCGTTGAGGATCCCCGCCACCTCAGTGATTTCGTTGGCCGCCAGACATTGGGACATGGGCCGGATGATCGGGATGCCGCCGCCCACGCTGGCTTCAAAGAGGAAGTTGACGTTGTGCTTCTCCGCCGCCCGGAGCAGGTCGCAGCCCTTCTCCGCCACCAGTTCCTTGTTGGAGCTCACCACGCTCTTGCCCGCCTCTAAGCACTGGAGGACGAATTCATACGCCGGGTGCAGCCCGCCCATTGTCTCCACCACGATCCCTACCTCTGGGTCTTCCGCGATCCGCCGGAAATCCTTCGTCACCAGCGCCTCGTTGGGATCCCCGGGAAAAGTACGCAGGTCCAGAATATAGCGCAGCCGCAGGGAAGGCTGGGTGCTGTTGGCAACAATACGGTCATAATTTTTCTCCAGCAGCCGCGCGACCCCTGACCCGACGACTCCATAGCCCATAATGGCAAGATCCATAGCGAAATTACTTCCTTTCCCGGTCGTTTCAGCGGTTCCCGCCTGTTCCGGAAGTTCGGCCCCCAAAACGACCCCGCCGGTTCGAAACATTCTGGCTTATTATTATATCATGAATTTTTATTAAAATCAAGCCCTTTTCCCATGCGGCAGTCCAGTAACCACTTGACTTTGCGCCTTTAGCTTACGCTTGAAAACGCTTGCGCTAGTGACAAGATAGTGACGCGGGGCATTTCGAAAAAAATATAAATATTTTGCAAAAAAGACTTGACAATACGCCTATATAGGTGTATAATAAATA
>JAIRXU010000078.1 GCA_031268095.1 Oscillospiraceae bacterium
CACTCCCGCCGCCTTGCGAAAGACTTCGAAATCTCCGTTGAATCCGCCGAAACCATCGTTCGCATCTCCCATCTTCGCACCCTGCTGCGTCGGTCATAGGGTTGAATACAGGTTCTTACACTCCACAGCCACAACGCGAAGCGACGCGAAATCCTCGACCAGTTAGAAGTCTCGCTTAAATTGTCGCGCAATAAAGCAGCACTACAGCAAGAGGCATTCAATCAACTGCATCGGCTGAAAGACATTCGCTCAGAGTTAAACGCTTATACCGACGAGCTTCATGCGCCTGTCGCGCCGCTCGGCCGCACCATTTATCAGGTGAATGGGTTCGTAGCGTTGTGCGAGAATCATAAGAATGTTGACTATACACAGGCCGGTGCGGAGCGTTTTACGCAGGAAGAACTTTCGCGTTGTAAGTCTGCTTTAGAGGAATTGTCGCGAATTGTCGAAAAGAGCGGCTATCAGCAGGATAATCCTTGGAGTGATTGCGTACTGACAAACGTCACACACGAATTTCGGCAACGCTTTATGTCAGATTATCTCAAATTATATGAGCCGCTAAACAAAGGCATTGATATTTTTAACCGTGTTACTGATATTTTGAAATCGTGCGGACTTTCACCCGCCTATAACTCTGTATCCTTGTGCAAGAACATACTCGCGGTGGTCGAACAAACGCGGACTGTGCCGTTTCAATGGCTAAAGCTTGACCTCCCCTGGGTGCTTCAACGCTTCAATGAGTGCGAGAGTACAATGCAAAAGAGTCTCGCCGCTGATGGCGAAATCAAAAGTAAGGAAGTCGCCGTCGCCCACAACCCGTTTTATCAGAATAAAACAGCAGTGGAATTGGCGCGCGAAGTCAATGCGGCTAAGAGCGATATTTTGAGCAACTTCAATGCGACCATTCTGGATTTACCCGTAACGGATATGCTCGAAAGGTTTCAGGGCGAGTATCGCTCGTTTTTGAGATTTGCGAACAGCAAATTCAGGCGCGACTTGAAAGCGTTACAGACAAATTCAAAACTGTCCCAAAAGCTGCATTACGAAACCGCAATGAAACGATTGGTCGAACTGCAAAATTATGACACACTGAGCATTCTTCTTGAAAAACAAAGTGAATTAGAGGATCTCCGAGAACAGCTGAAAGCACTGAAAGAGGCATTTGTTGAACAGACGCAGATGCTTAATGCCGCTTTGTCTGAAAACATTGAGGACAATAGTGATTTCAACGCGTACAGAACGAAACTTGAATGGGCTGTCGAATTTCAAATTCTCATCAAAAAATATGGAATCGGCGATGAATTTGTCCGCAACGTGTGCCAAAACAATTCGGAAAGCATTTCTGATTTTGGAAACGCTGTAGACGAGCTGTCACGTTGGCACGGCAATATTCACCCATGCTTCGAAGGGTTTATCAGACTATTTAATAGCAGCCGTCAGCTGACGTTGAAAGAATCAGAATTGGCACAAGTATTACAAGTTTTGAAAAGCTGCAATGAAAATTTCGCCGCATTGGAATACCTCATTGATTACAGCAATGCGGAGCGTCTTCTTGCGTCGCTCGGAATTGACGCTTATCTTGCGAAAGCTAAGGAGTTGAACCTTTCCTCATCTGAAATAGTTCCCGTGTTTGAGAAATGCTTTTATCGGTCTTGGCTCGATGCCGTAGTGCCAACGTTTGGCGCAGTTAACGCGTTTCGTCGCGAACGTCAAGACAATCGTGTATCGGAATTCAAGCAACTTGATAAGGCGCGCATGGAAATATCAAAGGCGGCGTTGCTGTCAAAACTGATAGCCGGATTGCCTAATTTTGATTCGTTCTCCGCAGGAAGCGGGGAAGTTGCTTTGCTGCGCCGCGAGATGGGGAAGCGGCGCAAGCTGATTGCGGCAATACCCAACTTACTGCCGACCTTGAAGCCCTGTATGATGATGTCTCCGCTTTCAGTGAGTACATATCTCGGAAACAGCGGTTACGAATTTGACACGGTTATATTCGACGAAGCGTCGCAGGTGCGAACGGAAGATGCGATTTGCTCTATTTTCAGGGCAAAACAGGCAATTATCGCGGGCGACAGTAAGCAGTTACCTCCTACAGATTTCTTTACGTCGTCAATGAATGATTCAGAGGAATACGGGGAAGACGACGAGGGCGAAGAGAACGATACCGGAGCTTTTGAATCGTTGCTGGACGAAGCGGCGATGTTACCTACGCAGACCCTGCTGTGGCATTATCGCAGCAAACACGAACATCTTATCGCGTTCTCAAACGCCAAAATTTACCGAGGCAGTTTGATCACCTTCCCTTCGTCAGTTGAAAAGGCGGATAATATGGGTGTGGAGTATGTCCATGTTCCGGGCGGCATATATGACAGAGGCGGCAAAAATGGCAATAAACTTGAAGCGGAGCGTATAGCTGAGCTAGTGTTCGAGCATTTTCGGACAAGTCCTCACCGCAGTCTCGGCATTATTGCGTTTGGCGAAGTTCAGCAAACCGCGATTGAGGAAGCGATACTCCGTAAACGCCGCGCAAATTTGGCGTACGAAACCTTTTTCAAGGACGATTTGAATGAATCGCTCTTTATTAAAAACCTTGAAACCGTTCAGGGTGATGAGCGTGATACGATTATCTTCAGCATAGGCTACGCGCCCGACGCAAGTGGTAAATTCATGATGAACTTCGGGCCGCTTTCGCGTAATGGCGGCGAACGCCGCCTGAACGTTGCCGTAACTCGCGCAAGGTATAACCTAAAACTTGTTGGGTCAATACTGCCGACAGATATTATTGCAGACCGCACAAGCGGGTTGGGACCTAAGCTGTTGCGGCAATATATTGACTTTGCCATTAACGGCGCACAGGCGATACTTGGTGAAATATCTGATGTTGGCGGCTGGTTTGACTCGCCGTTTGAGGAATCTGTATACACTTTTCTTACTGCAAACGGGTATGATGTCGCAACACAAGTCGGCTGTTCCGGTTATCGTATAGATATGGCAGTACGACACCCTGGGTACGAAGGCAGATTCGCAATCGGGATAGAATGTGACGGTGCGGCCTATCACTCTGCGCGTACTGCGAGAGAGCGCGACCGTTTACGGCAAACGGTTCTTGAAGATATGGGCTGGAAATTCTATCGCATATGGTCAACGGACTGGATTAAGGATAGATATACCGAGGGGGAGCGTTTGCTTACTGCAATAAAACGCTCGATAGACGAATATCGCGAAGAACCAAAACAGCGCATCGCGGAAATACCAGCGAAACTGACTGATTTTTTGGACATCAGTCAAAAATCGGCGGATGAAGTTGTTATCGAAAAATATAACAGCGTTCGTTCGAAATATGCGTTGTGGAAAGCAGACGAGATACCGCTGTCCGATTTTGAAGAAACTATGTTGCGTGTTTTAGAGAAAAATTTCGGTTTGGACAAGACTGGGTTATTCAAAGAAACCGCGCAATATGGCTATCTCTGGAAGCGGCAAGGCCGCACGATTCAGGGAAAGTTCGAACTTGCGTACAAAAAACTGTTGACCGCAGGAAAGATTGTAGAGGTTGAAGGTAAAATCAAGAGAGCGAAAGATTCCGTTATATAAGAAGATTGGCTTCAAACCCCCTCTCCCCGCCCATTTTTCACGCAACGCGAAGCCGCCATCATACCGCGCAAAGCGCAGGTGAGGCTGCTGGGAAACGATTCCACAAAGTATGCCTCCGGCCGCCTCGCTTGATTTTCGTCACTGCCTGTGCCGCGTGAATTCGTCCGTGTCCTTTGTTACCGCAAAGTAGACTATTTTGCCTGTGTAATAATCTCGGCTTTTGGGCGTCCAGAAATACGAGGCATGCCAGGGGAATTTGCCGGGGGAAATCCCCGGGCCGGAGCAGGGCACAAGCTTGGAATCGCCGGTGGGGAATTTTTGCGCCCAGCGGCCGTCATTGAGTTGCAGCCACCAGTGAAAATCCACGGCGTCCGCGTCTTCGTCCTCAAAATCCACAACGCCGTCCAATGGAACCACACCCATGCGCATGGCGATGCGGTATTCTTTCGCCGGATCAATTGTGGAATCGAAATCGTCCAGCACACGGAAGCCTGAAATTTTCAGCCCCGCGCCGTTTGTCTCCACATAGTCCGTCACAAGCCGCGCATTGTAATCAGTCAGCGCGTCCAGACCGCCCTGTTCATAAACCCGCGCCATCTCTTTTTTATCGGCGCGCAGATGCTCGTACTCGATGGGGTCTTCGTCCCGCAGAGCATAAGCGATGCAGTTGCTGCCCGAATCTTTGCCCTCCGGGTTGCGCATTTCTTTGTAGCCGAATTTGCCGTAGCTCAGAGCACGGTCGCCCACAGCGCTGCTGGCCAGCAGATAGGGTCCATTTTCTTCGTAGTCATCGAAGGCATACAGCGTACCGTCGTCGCCAAACAGGGCCACGCCATTGTTTTGCAGCGCACCGCTCAGCCAGCTTTTCACCTGGTCGGTAAGCGGGATGCTGATCCAGCCGTCTTTTTCCGTGTGCACCATGACAACTTCGCTTTTTTCGTCAAGCAGCGTTTCCGCCTCGGCGCGCGGAGTTAAAGTAGCCGTCCCGGCCGCCTGTCACCAGGCGCAAGCGCAGCTGGCTGGGCACGGCTTCGCCAGCAGGCTTCAGGAACAGCTGCGCGTCGGTGAGTTCGCTCGCGAAGAATTCGCTGCCCAAATCCATGCGGATAAACGCAAACACCGCCTTGCCGCGGGGTGTTTTCCCGGCTTGCAGTTGGTCGTCGGTGCCGTCCTGGTCCACAGGATTTTCCTCGCTGAAGGTGCTGAACGCGGAAAGCCTCCACTTTTCGGTGGTGGTTTTTGGCGGTTCGGTTACGGTTTTCGTTGCTTCAGGACCGGGCGTTTTTGCGCCGCAGGCCGCAAGATCCAACAGCAGCACGGCGCTGAGCAGCAGGGCAAATAACTTTTTCATAGGACCTCCTGTGAGATGGATTCCACAGTATTATAGCACAAAATCACCCATCTGGCAAGCCCATAGGGCGAGCGGCGTGAAGCTAAAAAATGGTTCCATCGCCCTTGACCAGAAAAAGCAGACGGAACTGCGCGAACACCCGCAAAACTATTTTTCCAACGCGGCGCTCACGATCAAAAATCACGAAGATCGACGCGTCTGTCGCCATCAGCGAACGGAAGAAGCAAATTGGTCAGCGACACGAGCGAATCGCAGCTGAATATTCTGAAAGAGCAACTTCGTTTGCGGGCCGAGGACGCGCGCATCGCCGCGACGGCCGCTTATAACGAGCCTGTGTGCTGGATTCCGTTCGACCGAACTTCCATGGTAAAATACTATTGTGAACCCCCTTCCCCTCACTTCACCGCACGAGTTGCCCAGTAACCGGGGTAGTCGCCGGCGTCCGCGCCGGTATCGAAGTCCTCGAACACGTGCGTTAGCGTGAACCCGGCCTCGAGCTGACCGCCGATTTGCTCCTCAATCGAGTGCGAAAACTGTATGCCGTCGTCGTCATCGAGTAACTTTTTCATCTGCGCCACATTTTTCAGCGGGTTGAACGGGTACGTGTTCCGAATCGTCAGCGGGCGGTCGTATGTATCGAACAGAAAATTTGTCCCGTTATCCAGTCCCGCGAGCAACACTCCGCCGGATTTTAGTATACGAAAACACTCGCGCCAAACGTGCCGCACGTCCTCGACATAGCAGTTGCTGACCGGGTGGAAAATCACATCGAAACTCGCGTCGTCAAACGGCAGACGCTTCGTCATATCGCCCTGCACGATGCTCAGCGCCAAACCCTCCCGAACCATGACCTCGCGGTCCTTGTCAAGCATTTTCTCCGAAATGTCGAACACAGTGCAGTTCGCTCCGAGTGCGGCGAAAACCGGCATTTGCTGACCGCCCGCACTCGCTAGCCCAAGCAGTTTCGAGCCGCGCAGTTCCGGGAACCAATCGTGCGGCACGAATTTCGTCGGTGTCAGCAGCACGTCCCACTTGCCCCGCAGCGCGTCTGCGTAGACTTCGTGTGAGATCGGCGTCCCCCAGAGCCAGCCCGCGTCCGTCCAGTTTCCAATGATTTCCGCGTTGCGCCGCGTGTAGTTCTCGGCGGTGACGTCCGCGATGGCAGCGTTGGCTTTCGCGGCGAAATAATCCGACGCGAGAATGGCGTAGTGCGCTTCGTCATGGATTCCCTGATTGTTGTGTTCCGACTGCCGGGAAGTTCCTTCGTAACGCAACCCGGCTTTTTGCATGACCTTGCCACTGTTCGGGTTGCGCACGTCATGCTGCGCTTCTATTCTGTTTGCGCCGACTTCTTCAAAGAAAAACCGCACCAACTCCCGCAGCGCTTCGGTCATATAGCCGCGGCGCCACCAGTTGCTGCCGATACTGTATCCAATGCTGAAACTGCGCGTTTGATCGTTATATCGTCCCACGCCAATACTCCCGACCGGTTCTCCCGTTTCCTTTATGACAATCGCCCAGTGGTAACTGGTTTTGCCGTACCCGTCGACGATGGACGCAATATAATCCCGCGCGGCGTCGATGGTCTGATACACGCTCCACGTCATATAGACGGGGACTTCGGGGTCGCGCAATGTATTGCGGAACATCGCGTCCGCGTCGGCAAGCGTAAACCTACGCAAAAACAGCCGCTCCATTTCGAGCGGCACCGTGCCTTTGTGCGTCATAGCAATAAATCCTCCTGACTGTGAGCCTTTCTCGTTTGCGCAATACCGCTTGTGGATATCATTATACTAATTATCATCTATTGTACCACAAATCGGTCAGACAAGTCAATGATCCATCGATTTTTTACAGTTTGTTCATGATTTCTTCCCTTACAAACAACACAACCCACCGCCGCCGGTCCATGCGCGTCCGGCAGGGATGGGTTGTGCTTTGTCGGGATATTCACAGCCAATGAACCATTAAATGCCCATACCAAGGAGGAAGCTGAGCAGCCACTCGAAACCGGGCGCAACGTAGGTATTGATGAAGTTCGCGATCCAGTCGGTGACGGGGGTAACGCTGTTCGCCAGGAAATCATAAATTTCATTCCAGTTCATTCTTTTTCCGCTCCTTTCCTAATTTCTTATTATTTCGTCGCGGCAACCGCCCAAAATCCTCACCGGAAAACCAAATTTTTCGGGCAAGCCTTGCAGGGAACCCAAATTAACCCAGCGTCGCCGCCAGGGCCTTGAGGTAAGCGGCGAAGTCCGCACCGATTTCCGGATGACGCAGGGCAACTTCGCAGTTGGCTTGGAGGATGCCCAGTTTATTCCCCATATCGTAGCGCTTGCCAAGAAAATCCACCGCAAGCATCTTTCCGGCCTTGCCAAGGGCGGCCATGGCGTCGGTGAGGTAATATTCCTGCCCGGCAGGGGTGCCGACGCAGCCGGCTTCCAGCATACCGAAAATTTCCGGCGGGAGGATCACCCGGCCAAGAATGGAGTAGCAGGACAGAATCTGATCTTCCGTTGGTTTCTCGATGATTTCGTTGACACGCATCACCCGCTCCCGGAGCGGCTCAATCCCCAGCGAACAGTACTTCGGGACGTCCTTGCGGGGGACTTCGTTGACACCCAAAACCCCGCAGCCAAATTCTTCGCTGACCCGCGCCAACTGCGCAATGACAGGATCCTCGTCGTTGATGATGACGTCGTCGCCGTACATGACGGCAAAGGGCTCACTGCCGATAAAAGATTGACCGCAAAGCACAGCGTGGCCCAAGCCTTTGGTGATTTTTTGCCGAAGAAAATAGACGTTGGCCAGATCTGCGACAGCCTTGACTTGCTCCAGGATCTGTTCTTTGGCAGGATTGCCTTCCAGGTTCCGCTCGAGTTCGTACGCATGGTCAAAGTGATCCTCAATCACGCCCTTCCCCCGGTTGGTGATGATCAAGATATCCTCAATCCCCGCCCGAACCGCTTCTTCTACGATGTACTGAATCGCGGGCTTATCAACGATATTGAGCATCTCCTTCGGAACAGCCTTCGAGGCCGGGAGAACGCGGGTGCCAAGCCCCGCCGCCGGAATGATCGCTTTTTTGATTTTGCCAAAACCCATACCAACCATCACAACCTTTCGTTATCAATCGACTTATCCCATAATAAATTCCGCGAACTGCATCACCAGCGCGGGGAGGAAATTATAGCAGAGCATCCAGCCCAGCACGGAGAGGAACGAAGTTCCGCCGCTGCGCAGAAGCACCGCTTGGCGGATTTGACGGCTCTCCTGTTCGTCACCTTCGACGGCGGCGTTCGCCAGCGCGACGTCTCCCCAGACTTTACGGCGCAAGAGATGGTCTCCAAACAGCGCCGTCGCCACCGCGGGAAGAAGCCAAATCCCCGCTTGCAGCAGCAAGTAAACACGGTTTGCGCGCAGGGAAGCATAAAATTCCTTCGACGCGGCGCTGAGCTGCGCCTGCGCCGCTTTATTCTCCTCCTCGGAAGCAGCGGCTTGCGCGGCCTCCATGGCTTCTCCGATGTGCGTATACGCCGGATTGATCGAAGCCGAAAACCGCGCACTCATGTTCAGCGTCGCAAACGTGAAAATTAGCAGCAGCGCCGCCAGCGGCAGGGCGAAGCGGTACAGCTTGCGGTAAAACAGCCAGAACGGCGCGAAGAAAAATCCGGCCCAGTTCCAGCCCAGCACACGGTTTCGCTCAAACTTACTGAAATAGCGGGAAATTCCGGCGTAGGTCCCCCGGATATGCGTGGCCGCATCGTCCAGCGTAACGCCGTCGATCTGATCTTCCGGGGAAAGGTACCGGCCGTTGACAAAGAAAGCCGCGCGCTGCGGCCGCGCCGGCGGCGGCAGGAACGGCGGGACGGGCAGCTGCCCGGCGGCGTCCGGTTCCCTCGGCTGCTCCTCGGACCGCTGCTCTGTGGCGGCGCGGACAGCCGCCTGATAAAGATCGAAATTGCAGCCGCACACGCCGCAGACGCGCGCTTGCTTGGGCTGATTTGTCCCGCAGATCGGGCAGACGACGCCTAGGTTCCGCTGGGGATCGAAGGCCGGCGGCGGCTCCGGAGCGGCGGCGCTGGGCTGCCAGAGATAGGAGCCGTGGGAAGCGGCGAAGGGACAGCCCCCTTCGGCCTGCCAGCAGGCGCGATGCATCGGCGCGCCGCAATCTGGACAGACAACAACGTCATCCTCCGCCGGGTGCAGCGGCTTCCGGCAATGGGTGCAAGGTTCCTGTTCAAAACGCAATGCCGTAGGGATTCCCTCTTTCCTACCAATTTACTTCCCGGAAGATCCTCCCGGGAAATTACTTTATTATACTCCAGCGGATCGGTTTTGTAAAGAACAAATTGTTGTAATTTTCATAAAATTACGATGAACAAAGCGTTAAAACAGTCCTGTAATGATTCCGTCGTCCCCAATATCCATATGAAGCGCGGCAGGATCCCTCGGCAGGCCCGGCATGGTCAGAATGTCGCCGGTCAGGGCAACGACGAAGCCCGCGCCCGCGCTGACCCGCAGCTCCCGGACCGTAATCTGGAAGCCTTCCGGTTTGCCCAGCTTTGTCGGGTCATCGGAAAGGGAATACTGCGTTTTCGCCACACAGACGGGGAGATTGCCGTAGCCCAGGGCCTCCAGCCGCTCCACGGATTTCCGGGCGGCGGCGGTGAGCTGTACGCCATCCGCACGGTAAATCCGGGTGGCGACGGCGCGCAGTTTTTCTTCGATGGGCCAGTCTAAGGCGTAGAGCGGGCGGAAGTCACTTGGGGTCTCGATAGCTTTGCAAACCAGCTCCGCCAGCGCTTCGCCCCCCGCGCCCCCGCTGGCGAAGACTTCCGTCAGCGCCAGGGGAACGCCCGCCGCCGCGCATTCATCAGCCAACAGTGCCAGTTCCGCCTCCGTGTCGGAAGCGAAGCGGTTGAGAGCTGCCACCACCGGCAGACCGAACCCCTGCATATTTTCGATGTGCGTACGCAGGTTGACCGTTCCCCGGCGCAGGGCCTCCATATCCTCCCGGCCCAGGTCGGCCTTGGCCACGCCGCCGTTATACTTCAGCGCCCGGACCGTCGCGACGATCACAACGCAGGAAGGCGCAAGGCCTGCCGCCCGGCACTTAATATCCAGAAATTTTTCCGCGCCGAGGTCGGAACCGAAGCCCGCCTCCGTGACGCAGATATCCGCCAGCTTCAGCGCCAGGCGCGTAGCCCGGACAGAATTGCAGCCATGGGCAATATTGGCGAACGGTCCGCCGTGGATCAGAACGGGGCTCCCCTCCAGCGTTTGCACCAGATTCGGCTGGAGAGCGTCTTTGAGCAGCAGCGTCATTGCGCCGCAGACACCCAAGTCCTTGGCAAAGACAGGTTTTCCCGCATACGTATAGGCGACCAGAATCCGTTCCAAGCGTGCGCGCAAATCGGCCCGGTCGCTGGCCAGACACAGGATCGCCATCACCTCGCTGGCTACGGTAATCTGAAACCCGTCCTCCCGGGGAACGCCGTTGGCTTTCCCCCCGAGCCCGACGGTAAGATTGCGCAGCGCCCGGTCGTTCATGTCCAGGCATCGCTTGAAAAGCACCTGCCTGGGGTCGATGCCCAGGGCGTTGCCCTGCTGGAGGTGGTTATCCAGCACGGCGCACAGGAGGTTATTGGCGGTGGTGATGGCGTGCATGTCACCGGTAAAATGCAGGTTGATGTCCTCCATGGGGACGACCTGGGCGTAGCCGCCGCCGGCCGCGCCGCCTTTCATCCCGAAAACCGGCCCCAGGGACGGTTCCCGCAGCGCCACCGCGGCGCGCTTCCCCAGGCGCTGGAGCGCCTGCCCAAGCCCCACCGTGATGGTGGTTTTTCCTTCCCCCGCAGGGGTGGGATTGACGGCGGTGACCAGTACCAGCTTGCCGTCGGGCCGTCCGTCTGTTTTCTGAAAAAGCGCGTCACTGAGCTTCGCCTTATAATTGCCATAAAGCTCCAGGTCTTCCGGCCCAACGCCCAGCTTTTCCGCCACCTGAGTGATTGGCAGCATGCGCGTCATCTGGGCAATTTCCACGTCTGTTGGAAAAGAATGCATCTTGGAGGCCCCGCTTTCGTCTGTGTTCTGGAATTGACGCGTCTATTATATGACATTTCCGCGGCAAATGCAACCGATTAGCGGGAAAAAGAAGGGTTGTTTCCCAAAAACAAAACCGACGGGGGAAAACCGCCACAAAAATGCACAAAACATAGAGACCTTTCTCGCCCATCTTCTCCTTGCCAAGCAGAACAAAATGGTGTATAATAAACCGTCTAATTTTAAGGGGATCCCCCTTTTGCCGAGAAAGCAGGTCTTTGCCGCAATGAAATTGAAAGCCCTGGAATTGCACGGTTTCAAATCGTTTCCCGACAAAACCCGGCTGGAATTCGGTCCGGGCATTACTTGTGTTGTCGGGCCCAATGGCTCCGGCAAGAGCAATGTTTCCGACGCCGTGCGCTGGGTGCTGGGGGAGCAGTCCACCAAGACCCTGCGGGGCGCGAAGATGGAGGATGTCATCTTCAGCGGCACGGACCGGCGCAAGGCGCAGGGGTATGCGGAAGTAACGCTGCACCTGGACAACAGCGACCGCGCCCTGATCCGCTGCGACCAAACAGAAGTCACCGTTACCCGGCGTCTCTACCGCTCCGGAGACAGCGACTACGTCATCAACGGGCAGGACTGCCGGCTCAAGGACGTCCATGAACTGTTCATGGACACCGGCCTGGGGCGGGACGGCTATTCTCTGGTGGGGCAAGGACGCGTGGCGGAACTGATCTCCTCCCGCTCTTCCCAGCGGCGGGAAATGCTGGAGGAAGCCGCCGGAATTTCCCAGTCCCGCTACCGCCGCGCCGCCGCCATGCACAAACTCGAGCAGGCGGAAGAAAACCTGATCCGTCTGCGGGATATCCTCGCCGAACTGGAAGGCCGGGTGGGGCCGCTGAAAGTCCAGAAGGAGAAGGCGGAACAGTTCCTGCTCCTGGCGGAGCGCCGCAAGCGGCTGGACGTCGGCCTGGCGCTGCAAACCATCGCCGAAAGCGTTCAGGGACTGCGGGAACAGGAACAGAAGATTACCAAGCGCCGGGCGGAATACGAACTGACGGAACAGGACCTGGCCCGGCTGGAGGCCGACACGCAGGCGCTCCAGGAGAAAATCCAGGACCTGACCGCCCGGGTGGAGGCCGCCCGGCAGGAGCAGACCGCCCTGGACGCCCAAGGCGTCCGGCAAAGCGGGGAAATCGCCGTACTGGAAAATACCATCGCCCACAACCGGGACGCCGCCGAACGACTGGACCGGGACCGGGTTCATGCCGCCGACTCCCAGCAGCAGATGGCGCAGGAGATGGACGACCTGCTGGCGGAGATCAGCCGACTGCGCCGTGCCGCCGCCGCCAAGCGGGAAGAGGCGGCAGGGATCACCCAGACCGCCGACGCCTTGCGGGAAGAGGCGGCGGGGCTGGCCCTTTCTGATGCGGAGAGCGCCCGCCGCGCCGCCGCAGAGACCGCTCTGTTGGCCGAACAGCGGGTCAAAGCCTCCGCCGCGCTATCGTCAATGACGGAACTCAGCCACCGGATGGCTGCCATTGATGCGGCGGAAACCGTCCGCGAAGAACAGACGCAGGAGCTTCAAACCGCCCGCGCCGCCGCGGAAGAAGACCTGCACCGCCGCCGGGAGCAGGTGGAATCCATGGAAAACACCCTGCGGGGTTACCAGATGAGAGCTGAAAACCGGGTTCGCAAGGCGCAGGAAAGCCACCGGGCCCTGGAAACTAAGCGAACTGCATTGCAGCAGAAGCAAACGCGGGTCCGGATGCTGGAAGACCTGGAAAAAAATATGGAGGGTTACACCGGGAGCGTCCGCGCGGTTATCCGGGAGTCCCAGCGGGGAAGTCTGCGGGGCCTGCACGGAACACTGTCCATGCTGATTTCCGTGCCGGAACGTTACTCCGCCGCCATTGAGACGGCGCTGGGCGCGGCGCTGCAACATATCGTTGCCGACAGCGAGGACGACGCAAAGAGAGCCATCGCCTTTCTCCAGCGAAACAACGCTGGGCGCGCCACGTTCCTGCCGCTGAGCGCCATCCGCGCCCAGGAATTCCGGGAGCAGGGGCTGGACAAGCGCCCCGGCTTCGTCAACATGGCGGACCGGCTGGTTCAGGCGGACCCCCGCTACGATCAGATCATCAAGGCGCAGCTGGCCCGGACTGCCATCGCTGAGGACATTGACAGCGCCGTCGCCCTCGCCAAGGGGTACGGCTATCGCTTCAAAATCGTTACGCTGGATGGGCAGGTCATCAACGCGGGAGGATCCATGACCGGCGGATCCCGGGGCCAGGGCGCGGGAATTCTCAGCCGGGGTGCGGAAATCGCTCAGCTGAAAGAGGAGACCGTCCGCCTCGCAGCCGAGGCCGAAACCGCCGCCGCGCAGCACAAGGCCCTCACCCAAGAAGCCGCCGCCGCCGAGGCGGACGCCTCCGGGCTCCAGGGCGACCTGGCGCGGGGGCAGGAGGAACTGATCCGGCGGGAAAGCCAGGCGCAGGTTCTCCGGGAACGGCTGGCCGACGCGGGCACTACCCTTGCCGAACTGGAACGGGAGAAGGCCGCCGCCGCCGGACGGATAGGCGCGCTGGAAGAGCAGCGAGACGCCGCAGCCCAGGAGATCGCCCGGATTGAAGCGCGGCAGCTGCGGATCCAGACGGAGGCCAGGGAGGCGGCCGGTCGCCGGATGGACCTTGAGGCGCGGCGGCAAGAGCTTTCCGCCGCAGAGACCCGCTGCGGAATGGACCTGCTGAGCGTGGAAAAAGACATTGAGGCCCGGGAAGAACAGGCCGCGTCCTTGCGGCAGCGGAGGTTCTCCCAGGCGGGGCGGGACAAGGAACTGGCCGAGGAACGGGACACGCTGCTGCGGAAAAACGAAGAAATCCAGGCGCAGATTCAGCGGATGCGGGGCGAAATCGGCGGGCTGCGAGAAGCGTCCGCCGCTGCCGCGCTCGCGTGGGAAGCCCTCCAAAAAGACCGAGAAGCTGCCGACGCGCGGGGAAATACCCTGCGGGGCGAAGAAAAGAACCTCGCCGCCCAAAAGGAGCGCCTGGGCGGGGATCTGGCCCGGCTGGAGGAGCGGCGGGACGTGATGCGGCAGGAACACGAGGACACCGCCGCCCAGCTATATAATGATTATCAGTTGACGCCCCGGGAAGCGGAGGAACAGGGCTTCCGGCTCGAAAACCCCGCCGACGCCCGGCAGGAGCTCCAGGAGGTCCGCGGCCGTATCCGCGGGCTGGGCAACATCAACGTGGACGCCATCGAGGAATACCGGGAGGTCAGCGAGCGCTATGCCTTCATGAGCGCCCAGGTGGAAGATATCGAAGAATCCCGGGAAGAACTGCTGCGGCTGATCCAGGATCTCACCGGGCAGATGGCCGCCCGGTTTCGGGAGCAGTTCGAGCGGATCAACCGCTACTTTGGCGAAACCTTCGCCGAGCTTTTCAGCGGAGGCCGGGCGGAACTGCGGCTGGAAAACCCGCTGGACGTGCTGGAATGCGCCATCGAGATCCGGGTGCAGCCGCCGGGGAAAAATGTCCAGAACATCGACTTGCTTTCCGGCGGGGAGAAGGGGCTGGCGGCCATCGCCCTGCTTTTCGCGATTCTCAAGACCGCCCCCGCGCCGTTTTGTATCTTCGACGAGGTGGAGGCCGCGCTGGATGACGTCAATGTGGTCCGCTACGCCCGGTACGTCCGCCGCATGACCAAGGATACCCAATTTATCCTGATCAGCCACCGCCGGGGCACAATGGAGGAGGCTGACGCGCTTTATGGCGTGACGATGCAGGAAGAAGGGGTATCCAAGCTGTTGGAAATGAACACGAAGGAACTGGCGCATCAGCTGGGCGTGGCGTAAAACTATCGGACTGAGAAGGGAGACGGGCATGAAACTCTGGAGCGGACGTTTCCAAAAGGAAGCGGACAAGACGACCAACGATTTCAATTCCTCCATCGCGACGGACGGACGGATGTTTGCTGAGGACATTGACGGTTCTGTTGCGCACGCGGCAATGCTGGGGGCCAAGGGAATTATCCCCGCGCAGGACTGCGCGGCAATCATTGCCGGGTTGGGGGAACTCAAGGCGGAACTGGCCGCCGGCGCTCTGACGCTGGACCCGGACGCGGAAGATATTCATACGTTCATTGAGCAGCAGCTGACTGTACGCATCGGTGACGCGGGAAAACGGCTGCACACGGGCCGCAGCCGCAATGACCAGGTGGCGACCGACATCCGGCTTTACCTGCGGGGCCAGTGCGCAGAACTGCGGGAGCAGCTGACGGGCTTGATCGCCGCGCTGCGCGCCAAAGGAGACGAATACCCGGGCGCGGTAATGCCGGGATACACCCACCTCCAGCGGGCTCAGCCGATTCTTTTCGCGAACCACCTGCTGGCTTACGAAGAGATGTTCCGGCGGGATCTGGGACGGCTGGAGGACGCGGCCAGGCGGATGAACGTTTCTCCCCTGGGCAGCGGGGCGCTGGCCGGGACGGGCTACCCCATTGACCGGGCCATGACTGCCGCGGCGCTGGGGTTTGACGGCTTCACGGCGAGTACGCTGGACGGGGTCTCGGACCGGGATTTCTGCATCGAGCTGTCCGCCGCGCTGAGCCTGGTAATGGTGCATCTCTCCCGGCTGAGCGAGGAGTTGATTCTCTGGTGCTCCTGGGAGTTCAAGTTCATTGAACTGGACGACGCCTTCGCGACGGGATCCAGCATTATGCCGCAAAAGAAAAACCCGGACCTAGCGGAACTGATTCGGGGGAAATCCGGGAGAGTGTTTGGGGACCTGATGGGCCTGCTAACAATGATGAAAGGTCTTCCACTGGCCTACAACAAAGATATGCAGGAAGACAAGGACGCGATCTTTGACGCATTCGATACCGTTCGCCTCTGCCTGACCGCCGCCGTGCCGATGCTGGCCACCATGACGGTCCTGCCGGAGAACATGCGCAAAGCCGCCGCCGCCGGGTTTATCAATGCCACAGACTGCGCGGATTACCTTGTCGGCAAAGGTCTGCCGTTCCGAGACGCTTATAAGGCCTCCGGAACGCTGGTGGCCCGCTGCATTGCCGCCGGACTGACGCTGGAAACGCTGCCGCTGGCCGAGTATCGGGACGTGTGCCCCGATTTTGAAGCGGATGTGTTCGCATTTATCGCGCTGGAGGCCTGCGTCATTCGGCGGCAGCAATAGCGGCGGCAATCATATTGAGGCAAAAACACAGACGTATCTAAGAGGGATGGGGAAAGCCGATGGAAACAGCGTATGGCTCGCAGCGGACGCAGGACGAACTGCTGGCGGAACTGACTGGCAACGACGGATTCGCGGGGGAGTTTCTGACGTATATGGAGCTTTGCCGCCTGCCCCAGCCCCGCCGTTTGCTCTGGGGATACCGGTTCATGGCGGAAGGGATCTCCCAGGCGGAGGTGGACCTGCTGCTGATGCTGCCCGGCGGACTCTTTGTGATCGAAGTAAAAACCAACCTTAAGTCCACCGGAGAAACCGTCAGCCGCAACCGGGAGCGGGTGAAACTGCTGCGCGCCCAGCTGCGGCTAACCAAGAAAGATCCCATTTATTCGCTGGTGGTATTTTATAACGAGCGGGAAGACAAGCTGGCCTGGTTCCAAGATCTGACTTGGGTGGTCCAGGCGCGGTATCTGCGTACGACAGTAGAGTGGCTGGCCGCGCGGAAGCCCCGGGCCTTCAGCCAAGAGCGGATCACCGGGTTTATGCGGGAACTGGCCAGACCACCGAAAGAACCCGCCAGGCGCCCCAGGTCCAGACTCCGGACGGCGCCAAAGCTGCAGCCTAAGCAGGGGCCGCCCCATCCGCCGGACTGTCCAGACAACGAACAAACAACGCCGGAACCTCTGGAAACTTTGGAAGAGAGAAAGGATGACACGCCCATGGTCTATCGGATCTATACGGCCCGCCGGGCGGGCTTCGGCACGGAGGCGGCCGCCTTGCTGCGGGAGTGGCGGGAGCAGCTGCATTTGACGGGTCTGGAGGGACTGGAGATCCTCAACCGCTACGATGTAGAGGGACTGGATGGGGATCTGCTGCGCCGCTGTGTCCCGACGGTGTTTTCTGAGCCCCAGACGGATAGGGTGCTGGACGAACTGCCTGCGGCGGATCACATCTTCGCGGCGGAGTTCCTGCCGGGCCAATATGACCAGAGGGCGGATTCCTGCGCCCAGTGCATCCAGATCGTCTCCGGCGGCCAGCGGCCGGCGGTGCGCACCGCGCGGGTGTTCCTGCTGACCGGGCAGCTGCGCGGCGAGGAACTGACGGCGGCGAAGAAGAGCGTGATTAATCCCGTCGAGAGCAGGGAAGCTTCCCTCGAGCTGCCGAAGACGCTGGCGCTGCAAAGCGAGCCGCCGGCGCCGGTGGAGAGTCTGACCGGATTTCTGGAATTGGAGGACGCAGGGCTGGCGAAGCTGCTAACGGAATATGGGTTAGCGATGGACCTGGACGATCTGCGGTTTTGCCGGGACTATTTCCGGAGCGAGCGGCGGAACCCTACCGTCACGGAGCTGCGGGTCATCGACACCTATTGGTCTGACCATTGCCGCCACACAACGTTCCTCACGCAGTTGGACAGTGTGCGGATCGACGATCCTCGGATCCGCCGGAGTTTCGAGCGCTACCAGGAGATCAAGCGGGAACTGGGCCGGAGCGCGAAGCCGGACACGCTGATGGAAATCGCCACGGAGGGCATGCGGCACCTGCGAAAAATCGGCAAACTCCCGCGCCTGGACGAAAGCGAGGAAATCAACGCCTGTACGGTGACCATGGACGTGCCGATCCGGCAGCAGGATGGAACAGAGACAACGGAGCCCTGGCTATTTTTATTCAAAAATGAGACCCACAACCACCCCACGGAGATCGAACCCTTCGGCGGGGCGGCAACCTGCATTGGCGGGGCGATCCGGGATCCCCTGTCCGGGCGGGGGTATGTGTATCAGGCCATGCGGGTGACGGGAGCGGCGGATCCCACCGACCCCGTCGAAGCGACACTGCCGGGAAAACTGCCCCAGCGGAAAATCGTCGTTACCGCCGCGCAGGGGTACTCTTCCTACGGGAATCAGATCGGGCTGGCGACGGGGCTGGTGGATGAGCTCTATCATCCCGGCTACGCCGCCAAACGGATGGAGATCGGCGCGGTGGTGGCCGCTGTGCCCCAGGGACAGGTTCGCCGGGAACGCCCCGTGCCCGGGGACAGGATTATTCTCCTCGGCGGGCGCACCGGGCGGGACGGCTGCGGCGGCGCGACGGGCTCTTCCAAGTCGCACACCCTCTCTTCCCTGGAGCAGTGCGGCGCGGAGGTCCAGAAGGGCAACGCCCCGGAGGAGCGCAAACTCCAGCGCCTCTTCCGCAATCCGCAGGCCGCTGGGATGATCAAACGCTGCAACGATTTCGGCGCGGGCGGCGTCTCCGTAGCGATCGGGGAACTTTGCGACGGGCTGATCATTGACCTGGACGCAGTGCCGAAGAAATATGAGGGCCTGGACGGCACAGAGTTGGCCATTTCAGAATCTCAGGAACGCATGGCTGTCGTGGTGGAGGCCGGAGACGCGGCTGCCTTTCTGCGTCTCGCCGACGAAGAAAACCTGGAGGCGACGGAGGTTGCCGTCGTTGCGGAAGCGCCGCGCATGGTGATGCGCTGGCAGGGAAAGACGGTTGTAGACCTGTCCCGGCAATTTCTGAATTCCAACGGCGCGGAGAAACATGCCAGGGCGGAGATCCCACTGTACGCTGTGCAGAATACGGGGCCTCAGGACGCAGACTTTGGCGCGCGGCTGCGGGAGCTGGCCGGGTCACTGGCCGTTTGTTCCCGGCGGGGGCTGGCGGAGCGGTTCGACAGCACCATTGGCGCGGGGACGGTGCTGATGCCTTTCGGCGGACGGCGGCAACAGAGTCCAACCCAAGTGATGGCGGCACTGATCCCCCTGGAACAGGGAGACACCAGCGCCTGCTCCGTGATGAGTTATGGGTTCGACCCCAGCCGCAGCGCGGTGGATCCCTATGCGGGAGCTTACGCGGCGGTTGTAGAATCGCTGGCAAAATTGGCGGCGGCAGGCTGCCCGCTGGACCAGTGCTATTTGACCTTCCAGGAATATTTCGAGCGCATTACCGCGCCGGAACGCTGGGGCAAGCCCCTGGCGGCGTTGCTCGGCGCGCTCCAGGCGCAGCTGGATTTCGGCGTTGCGGCCATTGGCGGCAAGGACTCCATGAGCGGATCCTTCGGCGGGGAGACTGGGCGTATCGACGTGCCGCCGACGCTGGTGAGTTTCGCGGCAGCGCTGGGAGACGCGCGGGACATTCTGCCCGGTGAATTCCAATCCCCCGGCAACCGGGTGATTCTAGCCGCGCCGACGCCGGATGAATACGGCCTGCCGGAAGCGAAGCAGGCAAAGGAGATTTTTCGTCTGGTCCATACCCTGGCGGTGGAGGGAAAACTGCGCTCCGCCCGGGCAATTACGGCTGGGGGCGTCGCGGAAGCAATCCTCAAGATGGGCCTGGGCAACCGGCTAGGGTTTGCCTTCGACGGCGCATACGCCCTCCCGCTTGCTTTCACGGCGGATCCCGGCGGAATCCTGCTGGAGTTGTCGGAAGAAAACGTTCCGGCAGCGGCATTTGTTCGCCCCGTCGGCAAAACCATGGCGGCTTACGAGATCCAAACGCGGGAGGACAGCGTCCCGCTCGCGGCGCTGGAGGCGCTCTACGAAGCCAAATTGGAGTCCGTTTTCCCGATGCAGGTTCCGGATCAGGCGGGTGCGGTGCCAGTGGTCAGCCATCTCTTGCGAAGCGGAAGCGCCCCGGCAATGAAAATCGCCCGGATGCGTGTGCTGATCCCCGTCTTCCCGGGAACAAACTGCGAGGTAGACACGGCCCGCGCTTTCGAACGGGCGGGCGCGGAAGCGGAAATCCTTGTCGTCAACAACTGCAGCGCCCAGGGGCTGGCCGAGGCGGCGGAACGGGCGCGGAAGGCGCTGGAGCGGAGCCAGATCCTGTTTTTGCCCGGCGGCTTTTCCGGTGGGGACGAACCGGACGGTTCCGGCAAGTTCATCACCGCTTTCCTGCGCAATCCTGCGCTGACCGAAGCTGTCATGGCGCTGCTGGAACAGCGGGGCGGCTTGGTCGGAGGAATCTGCAATGGCTTCCAGGCGCTGATCAAACTGGGGTTGCTGCCCTACGGAAAGATCTGCGACATGACGCCGGACTGTCCGACGCTGACATTCAATACCATCGGCCGGCACCAGTCGAAACTGGTTCAGACACGGATTGCCAGCGTACTTTCGCCTTGGCTGTCCCGCTGCGAACCGGGGGAAATCCACCTGGTCCCCATCTCTCACGGGGAAGGGCGCTTCGTCTGCCCGGAACCCCTGCTGGCCGAATTGGCAGCCGCCGGACAGATTGCCACGCAATACGTGAACCTCCAGGGAGAGCCCACCATGGAGATCCAATACAATCCCAACGGTTCTGTCTGGGCGGTGGAAGGAATCACTTCCCCGGATGGCCGGGTCTTCGGAAAGATGGGGCACACGGAGCGGGTGGGGCCATTGCTTTACCGCAATGTTCCGGGGGAAACGGACAATCAGATGTTCCGCGCGGCGGTGGAGTTTTTTCAATGATGGAGTATCGTAAAACAGTGCGGGCCTGCTACTTATCCTATATCAGCCACGCGGTGATTATCAACCTGCCGCCGCTGCTCTTCGCATTGCTGAGCCGGAATTACGGGCTGGATACCGAGCGGCTGGGGCGGCTGGTTCTGGTGAACTTCCTGACCCAGCTAATCGTTGACGGTTTGGCGGCGAAGCTGGCCGACCGCATCGGCTATCGGGTCTGTCTGGTCAGCGCCCACCTGCTGGCGGCGCTGGGGCTGCTTTGCTTTGGGCTCGCGCCGCTGCTGCTCCCGGCGCAGGGAATTTACCTGGGACTGTGCGTTTCGGTGGTTATTTTTGCGGCGGGCGGCGGGTTGATCGAAGTGCTGGTCAGCCCTATCGTCAATCAGGTCAGCGGGCACCTGGGCGCTGGCGCGATGACGCTGCTGCATTCCTTTTATTGCTGGGGGCAGGTGCTGACGGTGCTGCTCTCGACGCTGGTTCTCCATTGGCTGCCGGAGCGGCTCTGGTATTGGCTCCCCATTGTCTGGATGGCACTGCCGCTGATGACGATGACAGGCTTTGCGCGGGCGCCGCTGGCGGAGCCGAAGCAGGAAGACATACCATCGACGCCGCTGGGAGAATTGCTGCGCAGCGGACGGTTCTGGCGGGCCATTGCGGTCATGGCTTTCGCCGGTGCGGCGGAATCTTCGATGGCCCAGTGGGCCTCCTACTTCGCGGAACAAAGCGTTGGCGTTAGCAAACTGACCGGGGACCTGGCAGGGCCTTGCATCTTCGCGCTACTGATGGCGGTGATTCGGATGTGCTACGGCAAATGGGAAAAAACGTTCCCGCTGGAAACCTTCCTGCTTGGCTGTGGCGTTGGTTGTGTGCTCTGTTTCCTCGCCGCCGGATTGAGCCGTCATCCCTATCTGGCGCTGGCCGCTTGCGCACTGACGGGCGTCATGGTTTCGCTGATGTGGCCCGGCACCCTGCACCGCAGCGCCCAGGCCTTTCCCAGAGGCGGGACGGGGCTATTTGGGATGCTTGCATTGGGCGGCGACTTCGGCTGTTCGGCAGGGCCCTGGCTGCTGGGCGCGGTTGCGCACCGCCGCGGCGACAATATCCAGACGGGACTGCTGACGGGGGCTCTCTTCCCGCTTGGATTCACAATTTTGCTGCTCATTGAGAAATACCGCGCCAAGGGAAAGGAGGCGGCTCTATGACCCAGGCGCTGGAAGCCGCGATGGTGCTTTGCTTTGGCCTTTCCTGGCCGATGTCGCTGCTGAAATCCTGGCGGGGCCGCACCGCGAAGGGCAAAAGCCTGCCATTTCTGCTGGCCATCGACCTGGGCTATGTGGCGGGAATCGCCGCGAAGCTGCTGGCGGGGTCAGTCAGCTATGTACTGGTATTTTATATGGTCAACTTTCTGATGGTAAGTGCCGACGTGGCCCTGTACTTCCGCAACCGGACGTTGGACCGCCAGGTGGCATTATGGCAGCAGGAAGGAGGTGCGGCGGATTGACACAATGTGCAAAAACAGAGCGGCCCTTTGGATGGGATTCTCTTCGGAATCCCAAAACCGCTCTGCTTGCCGAGGGCGGCGGACAGTTGGCGGTGTATGGCGTTGGTGCGCTCCAAGCAATTTATGACGCTGGGCTGACATTTCCATATTATATTGGTGTTTCGGCCGGGGCCGCCAATCTGGCCTCTCACCTTGCGGGGCACCGGGACCGCACGGCCAGGTTCTATTTGGAATACGCCATGCGGCCGGCATATATGGGCATGGGGCACTGGCTGCGCAGCGGCTCTTATTTGAATCTACCGTATATTTACGACACCATCACCAACGGGGAAGACCCGATTTGCTATGCAATGCTCAACGCCTGCCCGGATGAGATCCGCGTGGTCCTCACGGACGCGGCGACGGGACAGGCCTATTATGCCGACAACGGCGCCTTCAGGGGACAACGCTGCGATGTGCTGATGGCCTCTTGCTGCCTGCCGATTTTCTGCCGTCCCGTTGCGTGGAACGGAAGGCTTTGGTTCGACGGCGGCGTTGCGGATTCCCTGCCAGTGGAGCAGGCGCTGGTCGAGGGGTGCGAACGGGTGGTGGCCATTCTCTGCCGCCCAAAAGGATACCAGAAAATCCCAGAACGGGGCGGGCGCTGGATCGGAACACTGCTGCGCCGCTACCCAGAAACGGCCCGGGTGCTGCTGCGCCGACACGAAACCTACATGGCCTCCCTGCGCCGGCTGGAGCAGCTGGAGAGGGAAGGCCGCGCTGTACTGATCCGCCCCGTCGCTGCCCTGCCCATGAGCACCTTTACCCGTCGCCCGGCCGCCCTGCTGGAACAGGTTTTGCGCCAAGGCTACGAGGACGCGGCGCGGGCAATGGGGACCCCAAAGGAATAATCGAGGGGTGCGAGATCATCGCTGAATCAACGCGGCAGCGCAATGTGTTTCTGAATCAAAAAATGCATGGCCTTCGAACCGGCGGCATAGTTCCTGAAAATCTGAAATAACTCTTGCGCCCGCCGCACAGATTTGCTATAATAAAAGGCAGCAAAGGAGGGGTTGGCATGCTGGCCATTGTGGATTATGGCGCGGGGAACCTGCGCAGCGTACGCAAAGCGTTGGATTACCTCGGCGCGGCGGTAGAAATCACCTCGGATCCGGCGGTGGTCCGGCGGGCGAACGCGGTGCTGCTACCGGGGGTGGGTTCGTTTGCCGACGCGATGGACCAACTGCGCCGCCGGGGCCTGGTGGAAGTCCTGCGCGAGGCGGCGGACGGTTCCCGCCCCTTCCTGGGGATCTGTCTGGGTCTCCAGTTGCTTTTCTCGTCGTCGGAGGAAAGTCCTGGCGCGGAAGGACTCGGCGTTTTGCCGGGGAAGGTTTTGCGGATCCCTGCCGGAGAGGGACGGAAGGTACCCCACATGGGCTGGAACTCCTTGGAGCTTTGCCGCCGGGAGGGGGTTTTGGCCGGGATTCCTGACGATACCTATGTCTATTTTGTCCATTCCTACTATGTCCGGGCGGGGGAATCCCGTCTGGTTGCCGCGCGGACAGAGTATGGCGTGAGCATTGACGCGGCTGTGTCCCGCGGGTTGCTGACGGCGACACAATTTCACCCAGAAAAGAGCGGGGAGGCCGGGTTAGAGATGCTGCGGAATTTTTTGGGGCTGCGGGGGTAACTTATGCGTACGCACAGCATAGACTATTATTCGAAACGCTTATTGTCTCCGCGCAGTTTGGTTCTGGATGTTCATTCGCTGGCAGATTATATCAACGCCGCCACAGCCATTCGGGAAAGTTACCCAAAACGAGAGGTCTATTTTCGGGGACAGGCCAGTACCGCATGGGAGATTTCTTCCACTGCTTACCGCGAGATTGAAAAAGAAACAGAAAAACCATTCCAACGGCAGTTGCAGGAACTGCACGAGCAGCTGGTTGATGCTGTCAAGCATCTGCATGATACCGACCTGAATCAGCGAAAAGGCGTTGGATTGCTTGCGCACCTTCAACACAATGGCGCCAAAACCAATTTAATTGATTACACGAAGAACCCTCTTGTTGCGCTCTGGTTTGCGTGCCGGGAAAGACCCGGAGAATCCGGCGCGGTGTATTACCTGGAGCATGACCGAAAAAAGACGCCAGAAATTCAGAGTGAAGATTCCGTCAAAGAATTGTTTTCTGACAGCGGACTGAGAGTTTTTGATCCCCCCAATCTCAACCAGCGAATTGTGAATCAGCAGGGGTTGTTTTTATTTGACGTCAGCGGCAAAATAAATAAAGATATGCACGGCAAAATTATGATTGACAGCGCACAAAAAAAATCATTTTGCAGCATCTTGCGTATTGTGGGATTTCGCACCGCAGTCTTTTTCAGGATTTGGCCGGTCTGATCGAGTGGTTCCAATTTGAGGAAGGAGGGATAAGCGATGGCTGAGGAGCAGCTGCGGCTTGGGATATCCTAAGCGCCAGAGAGCGCGGGGATGATTTTGCGGACAACTTAAATTATTCCGGCGCGATCGCGGCTTACCAAGATGCGCTGCTCATTGCGGAACAAGTTCTTCCAACTATGGAGCACCCTCGGGTGGCAGAGATCTACAACAACATTGGTGAGGCCTATCACAACAAGGGCGACTACGATACAGCGCTGGAGTGGTACGGGAAGGCTCTGGCGATCAAGGAAAAGGTTCTGGGCAAGGAGCACCCGAGTACAGCAACGAGTTACAACAACATCGGGATGGTCTACCGTGAAAAGGGCGACTACAACGAGGCGCTGGAGTGGCACGGAAAGGCTCCGGCGATTGACGAGAAGGTTTTAGGGAAGGAGCACCCAGCCACGGCGAGAGATTACAACAACATCGGTGGAGTCTATGACAAAAAGGGCAACTACGACGAGGCGCTGGAGTGGTACGGGAAGGCCCTGGCGATCTGGGAAAAGGTTCTGGGCAAGGATCACCAGGACACCCAAAAATGCCGCGGCAACATGAAGAATGCTTACGCCAAGACAGAAAATCCAGAGCCTTTTGAAGAATGGATCGCAAAATTTATCGCCTGACAGGAGGGGTTCCCATGTACGCCAAACGAATCATTCCCTGCCTGGACGTCAAGGACGGGCGGGTGGTCAAAGGAACGAGTTTCGTTCAGCTGCGCGACGCGGGGGACCCAGTGGAATGCGCCGTAGCCTACAACCGCGCGGGGGCGGACGAGCTCTGCCTGCTGGACATCACTGCCACACACGAGGGCCGCGGCAATATGCTTTCCATTGTCGAGCGGGTTGCCAGCGCGATCTTTATCCCTTTCACCGTCGGCGGGGGAATCCGTACGCTGGAGGATTTTTCGGCGCTGCTGCTGGCGGGGGCAGAAAAAGTGTCGGTCAATTCCGCCGCTGTACGTCGTCCGGAATTGATCCGTGAGGCGGCCTATAAATTCGGCAGTCAGTGCGTCGTCTGCGCGATCGACGCGAAGCGACGGGGTGACGGCTGGGAGGTTTACCTCAATGGCGGACGGTTGCCCACGGGAATTGATGCGGTGGAATGGGCGCAGCAGGCAGCGGCACTCGGGGCGGGAGAAATCCTGCTGACCAGCATGGACTGCGACGGACAAAAAGACGGCTATGATCTGGAACTCACGCGGGCGGTGAGCGAGCGAGTACCGGTGCCGGTGATTGCCTCCGGCGGCGCTGGAACGCTGGAACATTTTCGCGACGCTTTTCGCTGCGGCAAAGCGGACGCGGTGCTGGCGGCGTCGCTCTTCCATTTCGGCGAAATCACTGTGCGCGAATTAAAGGACTACTTGGCCGGAGAGAACATCCCTGTGCGGCAGTAGCTGCTGCTGATTCTTTGGATCGGCATGTGAATTCAAAAAAAATCATAAAATTGTCATGCAGGGCTTGACACCGCGCGGAAAATCATGTATACTAATAGCGAAGATTAATGATTGATTTTGCGGAATTGTGTAAGGGTAGCACGACAGACTCTGACTCTGTTTGTCTGGGTTCAAATCCTAGTTCCGCAGCCAGCAGGAAAGCCCCGGAGCCGCAAACGATTGTGGCACCGGGGTTTGCTCATTTCTTGGAGAGGTTATCCAAGGGGCGAGAACTGGGGAAAGCAGGCTATGGTTTTCGAAGGAGTCTGATGCACATACCGCCTGACCATGTCTAGGGAGGTATGCCCAAGGATTTGTTGCAGACTATAGACATCGCCGCCGTTCTCTAAGTAGCGTGTAGCAAAGGAATGCCGCAACAAGTGAGGCCGCAGGCGGGGGATCCCAGCCTTCCTTTTCAGCTTGCGGAACAGCGATTCCACCGTGCTTTGTTTTATGGGAGTCTGTTCGTCTTTTACGAATAAAGCCGCCTTTTCGTCCTCGATTGTGTGCTTCATGGAGAGCGCGCCGAGATAGCGAATCAGCACCTTCTTGGACTGCAAGCCAAGCGGAACGATGCGCTGTTTGTTGCCCTTGCCATTAACGATGGCGTAGCCTTCCGGCACGTGCACGCCGCCCCATTCGAGGGATACCACCTCATTGAGCCGCAGGCCGGAATCCAGCATCAACGCACACATGGCGTAATTGCGAATGCCGTACCAGTCGCGCAAGTTAAAACAGGCAAACAGCCGCCGTATTTCGTCATCCGTCAGCACGTCAATCACCTTGCGCTGGGCCTTGGGGAGCTTCAACCGAGAAGGGATGTTTTCGACAATATATCCCTCGCTGAAGCACCATGACAGGAAGGCCCGCAACGCCTTGACATAGCTTTGCATTGTCGTTGAAGCAATCTTCCTTTGGGAAAGGTGTATGTAATATCGCTTGCATAGCAACAGGGTAATTTCCACCAAAGCAATATCCCCGGCGAATTCGCGGAACACGCCCATTGTCTGGCGGTAGTATTTCAGGGTTTTCGAGCTGTTGCCCCGGACCTGCTGATCTATTAGAAATTCTTCTATCGCTGATTGTAAGTTCATGTTTCACACCTCTAAAATGGTAAATCCATTGTTGTTTGTTTGCCATAAAGGGCCTGCCGCTTCAATTCCTCGTAATTTTCATACTCTTCTCCATCCATTTCATAAGCAAAATATGTACCGCTTTGCTTGTAGTGATATACAATTGTATTGATTCTGCGGAGGAATTGCCTTAATGTATCAATGGATTGATGCTCCTTAACCATTTTGTCGTACAGCATTTCAGGAGGGTAAACGCTTGTAATATGCACTTCTGTCCATAAAGCGGCAGTGTTGTTGTATCTCGAACCTATTTCTACTTTGTAAACGTCTAAAACTTGCAATAATATAGCGTATCGCAACTGGCCCCGGTATTCATCCATGAACAATATAGGCTGCCCATTATAGCTATCGAAGCCGCCGCGCTCATAGTCAGTAAGCATATAAATAGCATCTTCCCCTTGTGCTTCAACGATTTTTGATGACGTATAGCTTTTGCCTGAACCAGATTCGCCAACATGATATACAACTTTCATATCCCGTACAAAAGGCGTTTCGGATTTGCGTTTATCATAGTACGCCTGTTTAATCATGCCAGAATATCTTCTGTATGAGAATTGTTTCATTATGATTTCAGTAGGAGTAAGGCCTAACTCTATCAATTCTTCAATTTCATCTAAATCGTTGCGCTTGCCTTGTCTGCCTTGAATCTCACCACGAATAATATGCGCAATGACCTGTTCTTCCTTACTCTCATATTCGCCTTGCTTTAGCAAATACCCCACAGCCTGTTTTTTATTGCCCTTCGTAGGCTCAATATGTATTGTGGGATAGGCCGCTTGTACGGCTGAAAAGCGGGACATATTGCTATCTTCAAGAACCAGATGCATATGTGGCCCCTCTGCGGCAGTAAAACAAAGCGATACACCGACACCGCGCGTTACATGCCCTTCATCGCACCATTTGTCAGCGGCCTGTTTCACCATCTCTTCCGGCGTTCCCTGAAATAATTCCTCAGGGTGCCAAAGAGTACAGAACCAGCTTTTACATTTTTCCTTGCTGTCCAGAATATGCACCCTTTCTGTCTCCGAAGTTAATTTTTAATTTGTCTCCGAAGTTAATTGATTTTGACCTTAACAATCGCCATATCCCTTATGCATCAATGGTTCGCGTGTCTCTAAAGTTAAATGAAAAATAGCTTGTCTCCGATGTGTCTCCGAAGTGCGGGAGACAAAAATACATGCTAAGAGCCCTTATATATCAACAAAAATAACCAGCTTGTCTCCTGTCTCCGAAGTGGGGGGTAATACTAACCCCCACTTCCTACCCGAGGGAAAACCCGGGGAGGAGGGCCGCCGCCCGGCCCCGCGCTGCCGCTTGCGGGGGCCCCCGGGCTGGCGGCTTGCCCCTCGTTCCCAATCAATTAGAAGTTTCGTTGAATTTTTCATCATCTTCAACAATGCCACATTCTTCTTTTAGATTGGCATATGCCGCATCCGCTTCATCCACTTCATCAATCAATTCCTGAATGCGTTCCGCACTCGTATCGCCCAGAGCAAGCATGTCCACAATCTGGGAGAACTGCAACAGGGCTTGTAACTTCAACACAGGACTAGAGAGACACCGCAAGCGCATCGTTATATCCCTCATCTTCCTTTGCTCTGTGAAAGTTAATTCCCTCGAATTCATCATACTACCGCCTCCTTTCCCTCTGCTTGGCCCTCAGAGGCCCTAGATTGTGTAGTCACGAGATTGACAAGTCGGTTGAGATATGCTATACTATAAAGAAAACGGAGGTTTTCTTTGATGGGAGAGCAATTGGCGGCGCATCACCGGCATGACATTTC
>JAIRXU010000001.1 GCA_031268095.1 Oscillospiraceae bacterium
CACTCCCGCCGCCTTGCGAAAGACTTCGAAATCTCCGTTGAATCCGCCGAAACCATCGTTCGCATCTCCCATCTTCGCACCCTGCTGCGTCGGTCATAGGGTTGAATACAGGTTCTTAACTTTATGTCAACGAAAACCGCGAAAGGCCTTGTGTTGTACGCAAAAACGCAGCTGGGCCTGCCATATTTTTATGGCACCTACGGGCAGCGACCAACCGCCGAACTCATCGACTACAAGCGCAAACAGTACCCCTCGCAATGGTCATCCGAGCGCGTGACTTACGCGAAACCCCACCACCTGAGCGCCCCGCGTGTCTACGACTGCATCGGCCTCATCAAGGGCTATTTGTGGTCGAATTCCACAACCAGCCCGCCAAAATACAACGCCGCGCAGGATGTTTCCGCTGGCGGTATGCGCGACCGCTGCAAGATCAAGGGCCCGATTTCGAGCATTCCCGAAGTGCCGGGGCTGCTCGTTTTTATTGGCACGCGCCACGTCGGCGTGTATGTTGGCGGCGGGAAAGTCATTGAGGCCAAAGGCTTCAACTACGGCGTGGTGGAGACGGAACTGCGGCGCGGCAGTTGGGATGGCTGGGGCAAATGCCCATGGATCACTTACGGTGAACAGTTGACGGTTGACGGTGAACGGTTGGAGTCGCGCGAAAAACCGTCAACCGTCAACCGTGGTCGTCAAAGACGGCGATACGCTATGGATGCTGGCCAGCCGCTACCTCGGCAGCGGCTATCGTTGGACAGAAATTCAGGCGCTCAACGGCGGCATCGACCCGCGCAAATTGCGTATTGGCATGAAGCTGAAAATTCCCCGAACGAGGTGATCGACATGAAAAAAGAACCCACGACCATCGGAAAATACGTGTGCGCTGTGCTGATTGGCATGGCGCTCTATGTTTGCTGGTGTTGGGCGGCGAAACTCGTCTGGGGCATGGAGCCGCCCGAAGGGCTGAGCGTCACGGCGTTCGTGACTGCCAGCAGCGAGTTGCTGGGCTGCTCGCTCATGACTGCCGTGAAGAAATTTAGCGCTGGAAAACGTGGCAACGATGATGAAATCCGGCAGCTGCGGGCTGAAAATAAGGCGCTTCGCAAGCAGGCGGAGAAGGCGGCGGCGCAGCTAAAAATTGACGTTTAGGGGAGGCAAATCTTGTGACACAGCAACAAAAATCAACCATCGCCCGCCTGCGCGGTCAGGGCATGAGCTACGGCGAGATCGGACGGCGAACGAAGCTGGAACCCAACGCTGTCAAGGGTTTTTGCTATCGCCAGCACATTACCGTGCTGGCGCAGGCGGCAGAACCCGGCGTGCCTATCGTGGCGCCCGCAGTGCCCGGCCTGTGCAAACACTGCGGCGCACCGCTTCAGCAGCGCGAAAAATGCAAGCCGCGCAAGTTTTGCTGCGACGCCTGCCGCCGCGCTTGGTGGAACGCCCACCCGGAGGCCAGCCAGCGCCCGGCAGCGTCGAAATTCGTGAACTGCGCTTACTGTGGCAAGGAAATCCGGGGCGCAAACCGCCGCTATTGTACCCACGAGCATTATATTTTCCAAAGATTTCCAGACAGGAGGGCATCATGAACGAGGAATTTCACTACGGCGCGGTCATGGCTTTGGCCCGCGAACTGCGCCGCGCGGGTGTGATCGATGCTCACGATTATCGGGCAATTGTCACAAAAACCCGCGCAATACACGCCCCGAAAATCTCCGTTTTGATCGAAGATTACAACGCCTATAACGCTTGACTTTCCTCGAAATTTATGCAATATATAGTATACAAATCGTATGAAAAGAGGAAAAACTATGCGAACCGTCCAAAAACTCGAACCCCTGCAAATGCCGCCGCCGCGCCGAAAACGCACCGCCGCCTACGCCCGCGTTTCGTGCGAAAAAGACGCTATGCTCCAGTCTCTCGCCGCGCAAGTCGGCTACTACGCCGACTACATTCGCCGCCGCCCCGACTGGGAATTTGCCGGGGTTTTCGCCGATGAGGTCACCGGCACGAAGGATTCCCGTGAGCAATTTCAACAGCTTTTGGCCGATTGCCGCGCCGGGAAGGTCGACATCGTGATCACGAAAAGCATCAGCCGCCTGGCGAGAAACACCGTCACATTGCTCGACACTGTGCGCGAACTGATGGCCCTGGGCGTCGCGGTGTACTTCGAGCGCGAACGCATCTGGACCGACACCGGCGAGGGCGAACTCGCGCTGTCGCTGCTTGCAGCCTTCGCGCAGGAGGAGTCGCGCTCTGTCTCGGAAAACTGCCGCTGGCGCATCCGCAAGCAGTTCAAAGAAGGCGTCTCAACGCCCTGTTCCGTTTTTGGTTACAAAATGGAGCAGGGCACTTTTGTTGTTGTGCCCGAAGAAGCCGCCGTTGTGCGGCAGATTTTCGCGGATTACCTCGCTGGCATGGGCATTCTCGCGATTCAGAAAAAATTGCTGGCGCAGGGGCAGAAATTCAGCAAAAATGGGCTGGCTGGTTTAATTCGAAATGAGAAATATGTCGGCGATTTGCTGTTACAAAAGAGCCTGACGACCGATCATCTCAGCAAGCGCAAGCTCAAAAACACAGGTCAGCTGCCGCAGTATCTCGTGCCCGACCATCATCCTGCCATTGTGTCGCGTGAGCAGTTTGACGCGGTGCAACGGGAAATTGCCCGGCGGGCGGCGGCGCACAAATCCGGCCCTCGCCCGGAACATCCCTGCAAGTTTACTGGTTTAATTCGCTGCGGCATCTGCGGCGCGCCGTTCGGTCACAAGATCGCCGGGGCGGCTGCGAAATACAAGAAGCCTGTGTGGATTTGCCACACGTTCAACACACTGGGCAAGGCGCACTGCGCTTCGCAGATGATTCCGGAGGATATTTTGTTGGCCAAAACCGCCGAGGCCGGGGGCTTCAAGGGGCTTCAGCGCATCGAAGTGCCGGGGGCATTTCAGCTTGCTTTCTATTATAAAGACGGAAAGCAAGTCGATTTGACTTGGAAACACCCCTCCAGACGTGAAAGTTGGACACAAGAAATGCGCGATGCCACGCGTGAAAGGAGCAAAAAATGAACGTGAATGTGATCGAAATCCCCGCAAAACCGCAGACCGCCTACGCCCCGAACCGTGCCCAACGCCGCCGAACCGCCGCTTACGCCCGCGTCAGCACGGATTCTGACGAGCAGGAGACCAGTTTCACCGCGCAGGTTGACTACTATACCAAAAAAATTGCGGAGAACCCGGACTAGGAATTTGTGGAAATTTACACCGATGACGGCATTTCGGCCACCAGCACGAAAAAGCGTGACGGATTTAAGCGCATGGTCGCCGACGCCCTCGCGGGGAAGATTCAGTTCATCATCACAAAATCCGTGAGCCGTTTTGCAAGGAATACGGTCGACAGCTTGCAAATCATTCGCCTTTTAAAGGATCACGGCGTGGAAGTCTGGTTCGAGCGCGAGAACATTTTCACCTTCGATGCGAAGGGTGAACTGCTGATTACGCTGATGTCCAGTCTGGCGCAGGAGGAATCACGGTCAATCAGCGAAAATGTTCGCTGGGGCGTGCGCAAACGCATGGCCGATGGCAAAGTTTCATTGCCCTCCGGACGGTTTTTGGGCTACGAAAAGGGCGAGGACGGCGTTCCGCAGATCGTGCCGGAGGAGGCGCAGGTGGTGCGGCAAATCTACAGCCTGTTTTTGCAGGGACGAAGCTTCCACGCAATCGCGCAAACGCTTGTGGTGCAAGGGATTCCGTCGCCCGGCGGCAAAGAAAACTGGGGCGTTTCGACCATCCAGAGCATCCTGCAAAATGAAAAATATCGCGGCAGCGCGCTCCTTCAGAAGGGCATAACTGTGAATTTTCTCACCAAAGAACGCATCAAAAACACGGGCCAGGCCCCGCAATTTTACATCGAAAGCAGCCATCCGGGCATCATCGAGCCAGAGGTTTTCGACATGGTACAGAGCGAAATCGCCCTGCGGAAACGTGCCGGAAAGCAGACGAAAAACGTGTCGTGGCTGTCAGGAAAACTGTTCTGCGCGGGCTGTGGAGCATCATTTGGGCCGAAAACATGGCACAGCACTTCAGCGTACAAACGCGTGATTTGGCAGTGCAATGACAAATATAAGCACAGCGGCGATGAGCGATGCCGAACCCCGCATGTGACGGAAGAGCAGGTGCAACTTGCATTTTTGCAGCAGTTTAACGCGCTGTTCGGCCAGAAAGACGAGGCGCTTTCGGAGCTCGAAACGGTGCTCGCAAGCCTGACCGATCCGGCAAAATTGCAGAAAAAGGCGGCCCGTTTGGCCGAAGAGCGCCGCGATTTGGCCGAGCAGATGCGCCGCTGCATCGAAGCCAACGCCCACGGGCTCGTGACCGGCGAGGAATATGCGACGCGCTACGAGCCGCTGGAAGCCCACTTCGAGGCGGTGGAGGCCGAAATTGCCACACTCGAAAGCCAGCGCGTGGAGCGCAGCGCGAAAGGCGAACGGGTGCGGCAGTTCATGGCCACGCTGCGGGGCCGCGCCGGGCTTCTGGCCGAGTTCGACGAGGCGCTTTGGTTTTCGCTGGTGGATCACGTGCGGGTTTCGGCGGAAGGGCTGGAGGTTATTTGGCGGGGAAATCATGTCGAAAGCGCGGCGTGAAAAACGGCGCAGCACTGGTGTTTTTGCCGAAAAACGAATCGCCCAAAGGTGTAACCCCTACGGTTTGGTAGGGTTACAAAATGGGCCGGATGGTTACACAATCGGGCGATGCCCCTGCGTTTGGTTACAGAGCGCCTCCCGCAGCGCAAACCCTGTACCTATAATCTGGCCCGCAGCCCCAGTAAATCAAGGGCTGCGGGCTGCTCCAAAATTGTATCCTTTTTGGAGTCTTTAGATGGTGCGGGTAGCCGGGGTCGAACCGGCACGGTATCTCTACCGAAGGATTTTAAGTCCTTTGCGTCTGCCATTTCCGCCATACCCGCAAAGCTATTTTGAAGTCCGACGGTCAAAATTCATTCCAACTTTTCCAATTTTGGGGTGGACACTAAAAACAGAGGAAGGATTCAACTATGAAAGCCCATAAAATGAAGACTTTTGCCGTGCATGGCGCTGGGCGGCGCGTTTGGGTTCGAAGTCCCGTGCGTCTGCCGGTTCCACTGCGCCGATACGGTATCATTATACAAAAAATGCTAAGAGATGTCAAGCGAAAAATTCCGGCGGATTTCCCGTAACTTTCTCCAAAACTTCTTGACTTTTCCGCTTGGGCGGAGTACAATAAGGAAAATATTTTAGGGAGGTTTGTTCATGGAACTGGAACAATTGGCTCTGGCTGTACACAACGGCAAAGCGAAAGATGTTGAGGCTCTGGTGAAGGCAGGACTGGAAGAGGGCCGCAGCGCGCAGGAACTGCTGGACGGCGGGCTGCTGGTAGGCATGAGCGCCATCGGCGAGAAATTCAAGGCAAACGAGGTTTTCGTCCCGGAGGTCCTGATTGCCGCCCGGGCACTCAATAAGGGCACTGCGCTGCTCAAGCAGAAGTTGGTTGAAGAGGGCGTGGAACCCATCGGAAAGGTCGTCCTCGGCACCGTGCAGGGAGATTTGCATGACATCGGCAAGAATCTGGTCAAAATGATGCTGGAGGGCGCGGGGTTCTCCGTCGTCGATCTGGGCGTAGATGTCGGCCCGAAAAAATTCGTTGAAGCTGTGCGGGAGCATCAACCGCAGATCGTGGCCATGTCTGCCTTGCTGACCACAACGATGGGCAACCAGCGGCTGGTCGTGGATGCCCTGCGGGAAGCCGGGCTGCGGGATCAGGTCAAGATCATGGTCGGCGGCGCGCCCGTGACCCAATCCTTCAGCGACGAGATCGGGGCTGACGGCTACACACCGGACGCGGCCAGCGCCGCGGACCTGGCCAAGACGTTCGTCGCCTGAGGAGGGCCTTCCCTTGAGACAACAAAATACAATGGAATCCCTGGCCGCGCAGGCCTTGGCTTTTGGCTTCTCTCATGCGGCGGGACTGGATGCGGGAACGTTGCAGCCCCGGGAGGAAGTCCGGGCCATGTGCGCCGCTGACCGCTGCCATCTCTACGGCCGGTCCTGGATGTGTCCGCCCGCCTGCGGGTCGCTGAAAGACAACCGCGCACTGCTGCAGACGTACCGGACAGGCTTGTTGGTGCAGACCACCGGCGCACTGGAGGACGACTTCGACTTTGAGGGCATGCAGCGGATTGGGGAAGAACAGAGTCGGCTGTTCGCGGCGTTCCGCGGACGGCTGGCTGAAGCATATCCCAAACTGCTGCCGCTGAGTGCGGGAGGGTGCCGTCTTTGCGAGGCATGCACCTATCCGGATGCGCCCTGCCGCTGTCCGGGAGAAGCCACCCAATCCATGGAAGCCTTTGGGCTGGTGGTCAGCGACGCCTGCGCAGCCAACGGCTTGGGCTATTATTACGGCCCCAGGACGATCACGTATACTGGCTGCTATCTTCTGGAATAGAAAAGATATTTCCAAAAATAATTCTCAATAATAAAATAAAGAGAGAGTTTAGAACAAAGGAGGGGGTTTCATGACCCGCGACGAACAAGTCCTGCGCCCGCTGGCGTATGCTTACGCTGAAGCCGCCCGAGAGCCCCGCAACTGGGAGCGGCGGCAATTGCATATGGCGTCCAACGACCTGCACATGATCCGTCCGGTGGTGCTGCTCGACGAAATTCCCTGGGACCAACTGAACATCGACGGCTCCCTGGTTTGCCGCTGCGACGATCCGGATCTGCGCGGGGTGGAACAGTGGATGCGGCGGCAGCTCTTCCAGTACCGGCATTTTCCGGCGGATATGTTCCTGCGGGAGTATGTTGGGGTGGGGAAGGTGGTGCACTCCACCGGAATCGGTATCGGGGTGAAGGAGACCACCCGAACGTCCGGCCATGCGACGCAGATTATTTCCCATGAATTCGAGGACCAGCTAGAAGAGGAAGAGGCCCTCGAGCGGATCCATCCGCCGGTCCTGACCTATGACGAAACAGAGACCAACCGGCGCTGGACAAAAATCGGCGGGGCGGTGGGAGATATCCTTCCCGTGCGCAAGACCGGCACAGGCTTGCTTTATATTGCCAGTTGGGACGATATTGCCCGCTACCGCGGCGTGACCAATATCCTGCTGGACTTGGTGGACCGGCCGGAATACTCCCATCGGATCATTGAGAAGATCACGCAGTGCAGGGAAGCGGAGCTGGACCAGCTGGAGTCCCTGGGGCTGCTGGACCGGGATCCACCGTCCCTCCACTGCACTCCCGCTTTGACCCGGGATCTCCCCGCGGGGGACGGAGAGACCGTGACGCGGGCGCAGATCTGGGGCCGGGGCATGGCGCAGATCTTTGGCTCCGTCAGCCGGACGATGCATGAGGCGTTTGATATCACGTATATGCCCCGGACCGTCGGGCAGTGCGGGCTGGTGTATTATGGATGCTGCGAGCCGCTGGACCGGAAGATTGACTTGGTGGAGAAAATTCCCCGTCTGCGGAAAATCGGCGTCACTCCCTGGGCGGATGTGGACCGAGCGGCGGAGATCATCGGCGGACGGTATGTCGTCTCGAACAAACCCAATCCCGCCGCTGTCGCCGTGCCCCGCCTGGATGAAGATGGGCTGCGCCGGGAACTGGGACGGACCCTCGCCGCCTGCAAACGCAGCGGTACCCGGGGGCTGGATATCGTCCTGAAGGACGTCAGCACCTGCGGCGGCAACCCTGAGAATCTCTTCCGCTGGGAAAAGATTGCGATGGAGCTGGCGGAAAGCTGGTGAATCCGGGCGTCCGTCAGGCGATGAAACGGATCAGTTTTTATGTAAGATAAAATCAACCGGGTCTGGATTAGAGACAACAAACAAACAGAATAAGACGTATACAGCTAAAAACGACTGTATTCCATATTTATGGCTATGCCTTGATTCTGTTGGCCGCATGGTGTTTTCATTACTGGATGCCAATGCGGCATGGAATTGCAGCGTCAGAAGGATGGGGTCACCCTATATTTTTCTTGCAAAGCTTGGCCAATTGTGCTATAATACCTAAGGAATCCGGAACCTGATTAATCTTTACTCCAAAAAGGAATGATGAGTATGGAAAGAAAGTTCTCCCGCCGTCTTCTTTCACTGCTGTTGGCGCTGTTCCTGGTGTTGCCCGCCCTGCCGCTCTCGGCCCTGACGGCGGTCGCCCAGCCGGGGCCGTTCGGCCAGCCGGTGTTCGACAACGGTGACCTGCGCATCGCGTTTATGTCGGACGTCCATCTTTTCCCGGAGGAGCTGACCGGGAATTACAACCAGGCTTTCATTGACGATAACGTCAACCGCGGCAAGCCCGCCATGCAGGGGGGAGGACTGTTGCGTTCGGCGCTGGCGGCGCTGAAGAAGCACAACGATGATTCCGGTCTTGATTATCTGATCGTGACTGGCGACCTGACGCGGGACGGAGAATACCTGGGCCATCAGAAAATGGCACAGTATCTCAAAGACCTGGAGGACGAGACGGGCATCAAAGTGGTGGTTACCAACGGCAACCATGACATCGAAAATCACGGTGCGGCGGATTATACCTCCGGCAAACAGGAGGACGCCCGGATCACGCACCCGGAAGACTTCCTGGAAATTTACGCGGATCTCGGGTACGACCTGCCCAACTGCCATCGCTTCGTCCCCCAGGCCGGGAACAAGGGCGGAATGCTCTCCTACGCGGCGGACCTGAACGACCAGTATCGTTTGATTGTCATTGACACCGGCGAATACAGTCCCGACAATGCCGACGGCAAGGATTGGGCGCAGATCGGCGGGCGGATCGGTCCGGACCTGATGGCTTGGGTCAAGGCGGAAGCGGCAGCGGCTCAGGCGGCGGGAAAGACCATTGTCAGCGTCGGGCATCATAACTTGACCGAACATCTGGGCTACGAAGGGTCTATCTGGAAGGATTATGTCCTGAAGGATTTCCAGCGTACGCGCGAGGAATTGGCCGACGCGGGCATCCATTTCTATTTTTCCGGCCACATTCATCTGGGCGAAATGAGTGACATTGTCTCCGACGCGGGTGAGCGGTTCTACGATATCTGCGTTCCCGCCCTAACCTGCTTCCCCAGCGAGTTTCGGGAAGTGGTGTTCCATACAGACCCGGGCGGAAAGATCACCGCCGACGTAACGTCCCACCGCGCGGACGAGATCCTCAGCGTCACCGCCGCCGGACATACGTATCAAAATCCCTATTACCCGGAGAATTTCCAGGTAACGTTCGGCGACTACGAGACCGGAACCCTGCGGGGGTTCGTCAAAGCCAACGTCCGCAAGTCTCTGTCCGGGATGCTGGGGGATGTGGCGAACGCCGGCGGCATCCAGGGAAAACTGAAGGACAGCGGAGTGGATATTCAGCAGTCCCTGCACGACGCGCTGAAGGGCGGACTGGTTCTGGGTAACTGGAATATCTTTTCCGAAAAGAACCTGACGGGGCTGATCGACGATATCTTCGCCCAGCTGGACGAGGTATACATCAATGATCCGGACCATACCTTCGCCATTTTAGACCAGCTGTTCGACGAGCTCTTTTCCCTGCCGGTCTCGAAGGTGCCCTGCACTTATTTCCTCGACACACTCCAGTTCGGGGATCCGAACAAGCCCGGCACACTGGAGGATTTTGGGAATTCCGCGCTGGCATATATGTTCTGGAAGGACTGCGACCTGAGCCAGGATCCCTTCATGCAGGATGTGGTTCGCCGGATTGAAAGCGGGGAACTGCTAGATCAGCTGCTGGATTTCGTGATCAACAAAGTCAGTACATTGATTGCAGGGGAATTGCTTCCGAATCTGAAGCTGAACCCCAAGTCCGTTTTCGTCAACCAGCTGAGCAAGGACACCGTCGGTTCCCTGCTGAGCTTCCTGCTGGAAGTTGTCACGGGCGGCGGGCGGACGCGCGACTGTTTGCAGGGTTTCCTCAAGACCCTGGGAATTCAGCCAGGCCTCGGGCTGCGTCTGACGATGAAACCTATCGTCGGCTTGGTGGTGGATCAAAGCAAACGGCAGGTCATTTCCCATACGCTGCTGACCTTCGTCAATGCCCAGCTGATTAACCCCCAGCCTTACGGGGACCGGAACGCTCAGCTGATCTATGACGGCCCGACGGCCCCGGAAGCAACGGCCGAAAATTATCGCCTGCCGATGAACCTGACTGTAACCGTTGGCGATGACAAAACCAGCGCCACCGTCACTTGGGACACCAAATGGAGCGTCACGGGATCGGACGTCCGTCTTTTTGACGCGCAAGGCAATATCGTGACAGCGGCCATGACCGACAGCACTGAGGCGGAGGAACTTTTGGTGGATCAGCTGGACATCGCTTTCACAAAGCTCCTCGGCACACCGCTCCCAGCGCAGCGCCATACGGTGGTGATCACCGGCTTGACGCCTGATACTGTTTATCAGTTTGAAGCCGGAGACAGCGCCAGAGGCTGGTGGAGCGGGCGGGATACCTTCCGCACCGGCCCGGAACCCTGCGCCTGGTGGAAAACTCTTGTGTCCTGGCTGCAAATTGCCTGGGAATGGCTGTTGGACCTGCTGGGGATTTCGTGACATCCGTCATTTTTCATGATACACAAAGAATAAAAGACCACCCGTGTCCGGGAAGGGCACGGGTGGTTTTAAAATTTCTTTTCCAAATCCCGTGCGCCGCCTTGCGTCTTTGCGCAAAACGTGTTATAATAAGCCAGGTATACTGCGTATACTATACCTATATGGCAGGAGAGCGATTATGAATCAACAAACATCCAAGATTGTTCGGATTGCCGCGATCGGGACCAGCGGACGCGGTATGGGCCAGTTGCGGGAAATGCTCAGTGTGCCGGGGGTGTTTGTCCCGGCGGTTTGCGACAAATACGAGGACCGGGCGCAGAACGCGGCGGACATGACAGCCGAGGTTACCGGTGTCCGCCCAGCGGCTTACACCGACTACCGGGAACTGCTGGCGAAAGAAACGCTGGACGCCGTGCTGATCTGCACCACCTGGATCACCCATGCTGAAATTGCCGTCGCCGCCATGCGGGCGGGATGCCATGCGGCAATGGAAGTTGGCGGGGCGGCCAGCTTGGAAGAATGCTGGCAGATGGTCCGGGCCAGCGAGGAAACCGGAAAGTTCTGCATGCTGCTGGAAAACTGCTGCTATGACCGCAAGGAAATGGCGCTGTTTCAGATGGTGCGGCAGGGGATTTTGGGGGAGATCGTCCACCTTGAGGGCGGTTACCGCCACGACTTGCGGGACGAAATCGCCTACGGCAGGGAAAACCGCCACGGCCGCTTGGCCAACTTCATCCACCGCAACGGGGAACTGTATCCTACCCATCAGCTGGGCCCCATCGCCAAGCTCATCGGCGTCAACCGGGGCAACCGGATGCTAACCGTCAGTGCGATCGCCAGCAAGGCCCGGGGCCTGCGGGAATTTCTCCGCCGGGAGCAGCCCGCCGACTATTACTTGGCCAACCAGGAGTTCCGGCAGGGGGACGTTACGGACACCACCATCACCTGCGCCGGGGGCGAGACCATCCACCTCGTCCACGACTGCACCCTGCCCCGCCCGTATTCCCGGACATATGTGATCCAGGGGACCAAGGGGACGTTCCAGGAAGCGCCTCTGGGCGACGCCATTTATCTGGACGGCGTCTCGAAACATCACGAGTGGGAGCCCTTCGGCCCCTACCTGGAGAAACACGAACATCCCCTTTGGAAGGCCTACGGCAAGGCGGGGATCCATGCCAACGGACATGGCGGGATGGATTACCTGGTGCTGTCCGCTTTTGTTGACAGCCTCCAGGCAGGCACACCCCCGCCGATCGACGTCTATGACGCGGCAGCTTGGATGGCCGTCACCGTCCTCAGCGAGCAATCTGTCACTTTGGGCGGTGCGCCCGTCCCCGTCCCGGATTTCACCAACGGCAAATGGATTGACAGAGACCCGTTTCGGCGCAGCGTATATTGTCTGGAAGCGGTTTGCGAAGATTGTTTTTTGTAATTTTTTCGAACAGATTGGCAGACCCGTGCAGAATAGCGCAATGAAGAAAGGACAATGCCTATGTTTACGCACTTTCTCTCCTTTGACTGGTCGGTCTTCGCCTGGATTGAGACGCATCTGCGCTCCGGGGCAGCGGACGCGTTTTTCAAGACGGTCACCCATTTCGGCGACGGCGGGCTCTTTTGGCTCGCGCTGGGTCTGGTGCTGCTGCTGTTCCATAAAACCCGCAGGGTGGGTGTCGTTGTGCTGGCGGCGATGGCGCTGGATGTGATAGCCACCAACGTCGTACTCAAGCATGTTTTTGCCCGGCCCCGGCCGTTTGCGCTGCAGGACGTCGGCTGGTGGGTTCAAACTTATGTTTACCCTGGTTTGATTGAAAAACCGGACGGATTTTCCTTCCCCTCCGGTCACGCGGCGGGTTCTTTCGCGGGGGCCTCAGCCATCTTCTTCGCCAGCAAGCCAAAGTGGGTCGGCAAAAAAGGACGCTGGATCGCGCTGCTGCCGGTGGTGCTGGCCGCCCTGGTTGCGTTCTCCCGGGTCTATCTCGAAGTGCACTATGCCTCAGACGTCATCGCGGGCACCTTGGTCGGCATCCTTTGCGGCTGCGCCGCGCTGCTGCTGTTCCAATGCGCCGAACCGCTTTATACCCGTATAAATGCGCCCGTCGTGCGCTTCACAGAGAAACTGCGCCGCCAATAATCCGGAACCGCCGGCCCGTGCCGGCTACATAAATTCATTTTTTGGGAGGTAACGCTGTGCTGAAACATATCCCACCCATCCTCTCCCCGGAACTGCTGCATGTTCTCGCGGAAATGGGACACGGAGACGAAATCGTCCTGGGGGACGGCAATTTTCCTGCCGCAGGCATAGCCCGGCGGCTGATCCGTGCCGACGGACACTCTACCCCCGCGCTGCTCGATGCTATTTTGACGCTGTTTCCGTTGGACACCTACGTGGAGTGCCCCGTGGCGCTGATGGACAACGGCGAGCCAGGCAATCCGCCTCCCATTTGGCAGGAATACAGCCGGATCATCCTGGCGCGGGAAGGCGACCGGCAAGTAGAGCTGGTGGAGCGCTTCGCCTTTTATGAGCGCGCCCGTCACGCATTCGCCGTCGTTGCCACCGGAGAAGGCGCGCTGTACGCCAATATTTTACTGAAAAAAGGCGTTGTTGCACCCGAGAAGGATGATGTCTCATGACAACGCGCAGCTGCGCGCGGCGGGTTTTGTCGTTCTGCCTGGCGGCGGCGCTGCTTCTGCCGCTGGCGTCCTGCCAAAAAAAGACCGGGAAGGACAAAGAGTTTGCTTACCCGATTGATGCCGCGCCGGAATGTCTGGATCCCCCCATTGCCCAAGGCGACAGCGCCCTGCTGGTCTTGACCAACTGCTTTGAAGGATTGGTGCGCGCGCAGGGGCCTCTTATCCCCGCTTCCGATGAGGCGTCTGCCGGCGGGGCGACGGCTTCTGCCGCATCTCAAACTACGTCCGCCAGGGAAACTATTTTGCCCGGCGCTGCGTTCCGTTGGGAGATTTCGCCGGATGGGCTGGTCTACACCTTCTATTTGCGCCGCGACAGCGAATGGCACTTGCTCAAAGACGCGGAAGAACTGCTGGGAACAGAAGCATATACGGCCTTCAACCGGCATGTCCGGGCCCAGGATTTCGTCTTTGCGTTCCGGCGGGCGCTGGATCCTGTCACTGGCGCGCCCAACGCGCCTCTGCTGTACCCCATCCAAGGGGCCCGCCAGATTCATGAAGGCCGGCAGCCCACCGAGGCGCTGGGCGCGGAGGCGCTGGATGATTTTACGCTGCGGATCACGCTGGAAGAGCCCAGTTCGGGCTTTCTTTCCGCGCTGACGCAGCCTGTCGCCTTTCCCTGCAATCAGGCGTTTTTCGAAGCTACGAAGGGCCGCTACGGACTGACGGTGGAATATCTGCTCTGCAACGGCCCATTCTACCTCTCCCGCTGGGAACCGGGCAACCTGCGTCTGCGCAGGCACGACGGCTACCGGGGAGAATGGGAGGTTTCCCCCAGCGCGGTGAATTTCCCCGTTCAGCCTGATCTTTCAGAACAGCTGCGGCTCCTGCGGGCGGAAAACGGCTACGCGGCCATGCTGATTCCGGCCGACGGCACCGGGCAGCCCGGCGAACTGGCCCAAGCCGCGCAGGCGGATGGAGCGATGGTGACGGCGCTGCAAACGGCGACACTGGCGCTGCTGTTCCGGTGCGAAACCTTGCCCCTGTCGATTCCTTCGCTGCGCGGGGCTCTTTGCGCGGCGATTCAGCCAGAGCATCTGAATCTGACGGCGCTGGAAGGATTTTTGCCTGCCGCCTGTCAGGTGGGCGGCGCGTCGTTCCGGCAGCTGGCGGGCCCTGCCCGGGGAATTCAGCCAGACCAGAAACGGGCGAAGCTGCTTTGGGAGGAAGCCATGGCGGCGCTGCGTACAGAGACCGGCCAAACCGAACCGAAGGTCGCGCTGACGCTGCTGTGTCTTTCCGAGAACGAACGGGACATGCGGACGCTGCTGCAAGACTGGCAGAACCGGTTTGGCTTGCCGCTGCAAATCTCAATTGAGGCGGTCCCGGCGGAGGAACTGGCCCGGCGGGTGCGGAACGGAGAATATGACATTGCCTTGGCCCCCGTCCGCGCGGGATCTCAGGCAATGGATTTCCTGCAGAACTTCGCGGGGAGCGGCGGGCAGGAGAACCTGACGGGGTACCGTTCCGCCGTCATGGATGGATTGCTGCAAAACATTGCGGAACACGGCGACCAGACAGAGACCGCCCGGGGATGCCTGGCAGCGGAAGAACACCTCCTGCAAAACGGGGTGATCTATCCGCTCCGCCCGCTGGAAAGCTATCTCCTGACAGCCGCCGGGGTGAGCTGGCTAGCGCTTTCGTCCGCCGGAGACGTCCTGCGTTTTCAACAGGCGGAATGGTTGAAATAGGCGGATATCCGCAGACTGCGGCAGAAAATGAAAACAGGCGGGAGCGTTGTGCCCCGCCTGTTCTTTTCAATTAAGGGGCCGTGCCCTCGATTTTTGCCAGCGCCGCCGCCGGAATTTCACTCGGTTCGATGATCCCCCAGCCATTGACAAGCAACTTGCTGGACTTCACCAGCAGATATGTCCCCGGCGGCACGTATTCGCCTGCGGTGGCCCAGCCCGTGTCCTTGTCCATGATCGTGAATTCGATCTCCTTCGCCTCGCCCTGCCCGTTGTAGGCCGTCAGTTTATAGTCCATTCCAAGGCCCATCTCTTGGTCGTCGTCATCCGTGAGGTGCATGACCGGCGTCATGTCGTAATCCAGCGGGACCATGGCGTAGTAGTCGGAACTGACGTAACGGTCAGCGTAGTATTGCCGTCCCTTCACCGCCACCAGAATGACTGCCGCCGCGGCCAGAATGCCCAGAACGGCAAATACGATTTTCTTGCTGTTTTTCATCTTCTATCCCTCCATTTTCAGCGTTCAGTCTTGATCTCTTTGGCCTCGGGTTGGCTCAAAACTCCAGTTCTTTCTTGTGAAAGGCGACAACCGACAGGACCGCCGAAGCTGCGACGTAGATGGCATATTCAATCCATGCCGACGTTCCGCTGCCGCTGCCAAGCAAGCTGAACACAATCCGCACGGAAATGCCGGACATGAGGTGATCTGCGAGGTTCGGCGCGATGCTGGCCACAAAATCCCAGCTAAACAGCAAGCCCAGCAGCTGACTAACGATTCCGAGGGCCAGCAAAAGATACAGGACGACCGCGACGGTTGCCCGCTGCACCCCATATACGACAATCCCCGAAAGCGCGGCATAAGCGAACATGGTCAGCAGACTCTTCAGCGCCCAGATGTAGACAGCCTTCAGGACCGCGGCGGAAGCGGGGGCGCCGAACATGGCGTAGACTGCGTCCATCAGCAGCGGCACCAACCCGAACAGCAGCGCACCGAACAGCGCCATGAGGAGCAGCTTGGAAAGGACTATTTTGGCCTTGCCCATGCCGCATCCGATCAGCGCCGTCAGGTTCTTTGAGTGGAGATCGTCGGTATAGAGCGCCGTGAATAGGTAGCCGCCGATGACAGCAGGCAGGAACACAAAGAGGTTTTCCGCATCCGCAAGGAGGTTTTGTTCTGAAAATTCTCCGGCGGAGCGGATAAAAACAAGAAGAATATAGCCCAGAGCGAACGCGCCGAAGTAAATATACAGGTTTTTTTTGCGCAGGATGCGGTAAATTTCGCCGCGCATATAATTAAGCATCCCGCCCACCTACCAATCGCATAAAATATTCCTCGAGGGTGGTTTCCTGCGGCGCAAGCCGGAAAAGCTCCACGCCGGCGGAGACCAGCACACGGGCAATTTCCTGTGGTCGGTCGAAGTGGGATTCCAGCAGCAGACTGCGTCCGTCCGTTGCCGCGCCCGTGATTCCCAACTGTGTCCGCAGCAGTTCGAGCGCTTTCGCCGGGTCATTGACTTCCACCACCAGCGATTTTTGGGTCCGCTCATGCAGGGCAGTGTGGGTGATTTCCTGCAACAAGCAACCCTGTTCTATGAAGCCGAACCGGGTGGCTACCAAGTCCAGCTCGCTCAAAATGTGGGAAGATACAATAAAGGTCGTACCGTGCTCCTGGTTTTCGCGCTGGATCACCGCTCGGATGTCGGCAATGCCCTGCGGGTCCAAGCCGTTGATGGGTTCATCCAGCACGACGATGAGCGGGGAACCCAGCAAGGCTCCGGCGATTCCCAACCGCTGCTTCATGCCCATGGAGAAAGCTTTGAACGGCTTTTTTACGCCGTCCAGCTGCACCAGACGCAGCAAACGGTCCACTTCGTTCTGCGGCCGGATGCCTTTCGCACGGCAGAGATAATTCAAATTCTGCCGGGGATTCAGGTAAGAAAACGAGGAGGCATTGATCATGAATCCGATCTTTCGCCGCGCTGTATTCAGGCTGCTTTTTTCGCCGCCGATTTCGATTTCTCCGGCAGTGGCTTGCGCCAACCCCATCACACATTTGAAAAAGGTGGTCTTGCCTGCGCCGTTGCGGCCGACAAGGCCGTAGATGTCGCCCTGCCGCAGCGTCAGCGAAACCTGGTTCAGCGCGGTGGTTTCGCCGTATTTCTTGGTTAGACCGCGGGTTTGCAGCAACGCTTCCGACATAGAATCCCTCCCGTCAGAACTAAAATAAACTGATGTATCCCGCAGTTATTGTACCACAAATTCTCCTTGCTTGCAAGACCAAAATTAGCAGACAGGAACATTTTGGAAAATTTTTTGGGCAAGTCCAGCGCATTTGCCTCCATTCCCACAACCCCCACTCACCGCGCCCCAAAACGGCGCGGTTTTTCTCTTATACACCTTGTCCTATCGCCCGAAAATCCAAAACACACCAAATTTTGCTGCTTATGCAAAGTAATAAGTTTAAATCGTCTTGATTGCAGGAGCATTTTCTCATTTACCTGTTCCCACTGTAGCCATATAAAAATCGGCAGGGGAAGGCTTCCTCCCCTCATTGCCAAGCCTTCGAAATTCACTTTTTCGCTTTAGGCTCATGCAGAAAACCGCAAGCTGTTACATTGGACTATTCCGATTTATGGGTTCGGATTAAGGGGGATAGTTCACAAATGGAATCCACTTGCATATTCAAGCTTATAACCAGAACTTGTCAATCTCTTTTCAACAAAGCTTAAAAAACTCTCAGTTTCCTTCGTTAGAACTTCCTTGAAGAAAATCGAAATAACTATTTTCTTCCCTTTTGCATTGGGATAGGAGGTTAGCAGTTGACCGGATTCAATAAACATCAGATAGTTATTCAATTTCTCTTGCAATACTGCTAGGTGTTTTTTAACATCATTCCAATTCCAATCATCAACAATGGAACAACGCACATAATCAGCGTTTGTACTTACGTAATCCACTGACAATGTATTCTCTAGGCTCATTGGCACTGCTCCTCGTTCTAAGTAAATATTACCACACTCCCATACATAAAAATACCGTACAGGAGTATTGCAAGAGGACTTAAGTCACCTATTATTACCGTCCGCTAACATTGGAAAGTATGGGATTACATTAACACTAGGTGTCGGCAAATTGTTTGGTCGAACAATAGTCACTTCCGTTGGAGGTATTATAGTTCCTCCTGTAAATACTCCTTTGCCTTGGCCAACCACAATGCCTCCAGATTCTGCTAATTGTGGAAAGGCTTTTTGCTGATTCGTAGTAAGGGAAGCAGTCGAAGAAGATTTCGCTTCTGTCAAATTGATCATCCCGCTTTCGCCAATAGATGCATAGTCTATTCTGTTCTTGTTCCGTCAGCCACTTCAATTGTTATCTGCTTAGATATAGCTGTGTCTCCATTGTCACTTAATGCTTTACCTACCACCTGATCAAATATTTCGCCCTTAATTTGATTCTTAGTAATTTGAGGAACATCATCAGGTGTAGATTGTTTAACCATTTTATCGGTTGTACACGCTTTCTGTTTCGCTACGAGCTGCTTATAAACATTAGAATTGGCAAGAATTCTATTGTATCCGTAGCCCAAGCCACCGCCCAAACCACCAAGAAAAGCATCTAGTGTCATAGCTCTTGGATCAAAAGCCTCAACGAGTCCTCGACCAAGCCCTTTACCATCATACAGAGCGGCATATAAACGACTTGTGGCTCCTCCTGTAACCCCACCGGCTATTCCTGAAACAAGCGCAGAACCTAGATTATTACCTAACGCACTAAAAACTTTTCCACCAACGGCGCCGCCTACTAACCCACCGGCTGCTCCAACTAATGCTCCGCGCAAAATATCCTTTCCACTACCGCCGTTTAGTGCAACTCCCAAGCCGCCGCTTACTGCACCGCCTGCAGCTCCAGCCAAGGCAGAACTTCCAGTTGCAGCAAATACCGCTCCACTTACTGCTCCGCCAGCTGCCCCTGAGACAGCACCTTTCCAAATACTTTGGCCACTTGTGGCGGCTCCAACAGCACCAACAATCCCGCCAACAATTGCTCCGCCAACTGCTGCGGCAATGATATGCCAGAAGTGCCCACTCGGATCCTGATAATTCACCGGGTTATTATGCGCATAAGTATACCCATTCCGGCTCAGCGGCACATTTGCCGTCCCCAAATACGTATCCCGGCTGGTAAAGCTGCCCGTGCTCGGGTTATACTCCCGTGCCCGCAGATACTGCATCCCCACGGAAAGGTCAGTATACTCGCCGTTGTAGGTATAGGGGTTGCTCATACTGCCCGCGCCGCGCCGGGTGGCCACGCCGCTGTCGTCGTAGCTATAGAATACATCGAAAAGGCCGCTGTCATTGCGGTTCAGGCCCACGACGGAGCCGCGCCCGTCGTAGTCGTAGAAATATTTGCCCTTCATGCCGCTGACGCTATTGCGCCCGTTCGCGCCGTATTCCATCAGCACCTGCGTGTGCTCGCGGTTGGTGTCGTTGACGTAGCCGGTCAATTCGTAAAGCCCGTAGCTGATGGGTTTCACGCCGTTGGGTACAAGCAGTTCGTCTACGATCAGCTGCGCGTCATAGCCCACATTGCGGTCGGTTTCGCAGGAGGGGATGTTGCGCTGCACGAGGGTGCCGCCGCCGTTGGAGCGGTAGGCGGTTTGATGCATATAGTTAACGGTGAAAATGCGCTCGCCGTCGCCGCCGTAAAGCGCCGCCATCATCAGCCTGCCGTTGTCCTTCACGGCGGTCAGGCGGTTTTCGTTGTTGTAGGTAAAGGTGCGCTCTTCCGTGCAAATAGCGGACGTTTTCTCGCTCTGTTTGACCAAATTACCGTTTTTGTCGTAGCTGTAATTGATCTTCTTCGTTTTGCTCTTGATCGTCCGGCTCAGTTGCACCAGCTGGTCGGCGTCGTTATAGCTGTAATTCTCCTTGATGTTGTCGATCTTCTTGCCGACAACATACTTCGTCAGGCGATTGCCCGCGCCGTCATAGGTATAGTAGGTGTCAATGGTAGACTGTTACCACCCGCGCAAAACGAGAGTAAAAGCCATGGAAAGACAGAGCGAAAAATAAGAAAGCACACAAAAGAAAACAGGTGCAAGATCTCAAATAATGTGGTAAAATAGACTCCC
>JAIRXU010000006.1 GCA_031268095.1 Oscillospiraceae bacterium
CCACTCCCGCCGCCTTGCGAAAGACTTCGAAATCTCCGTTGAATCCGCCGAAACCATCGTTCGCATCTCCCATCTTCGCACCCTGCTGCGTCGGTCATAGGGTTGAATACAGGTTCTAAGTGCTTTATATCTACACAAATGGGCAACCATTGTAAAGAATAGTAGATAAAAGCACTATTGGAATATAGACAACCACAATGGTTGTCCTTTTTGTTCGGGGCAACGCAATAAAGGAGACCACATGAACCCCAAAAAAGAAGACCTGCGTCAAAAGCTTCAGCAGATAAGTAAAGAAGCCGACTATAAAACTCAAAAAGAACCTTTTGGAATTGTCTTGTTGCTTCCGCTCATATTCGGGTTTGGTTTTATTTACTATGCTTCTGAGGTAGTTCTAGGCTTAGAACAATGGACGCGAGATTTTGTTGACCGATACAGCAACACAACGCTTACTTTATTTACGTTAGCCGTAAAATTAGTGATTGCTTTTTTTTGCCTGCTTACAACTATATATGCATTTATGCGGAAGAAACGAGCCGTAGCAACAGCGCGCATAGCTCTGTGGATTTGGTTTGTTTTCATAGTATTTGAGATAATCGCGGGGTATATCAACGTGTCGGACGTTTATGTTTCAGGCGGTTTCTCGCTAGGAGGCGGTCAGTTCTTTTATGCGCTTTTCACGGTGCCAATACTTATACTTTCAACGGCGGCGTTTGTCTATCTCATGCTATTTCTCAACCGCTCTAAGAGACTTGACGAAGTGCTAACAAAAAAATAGAGGCTACCCAAAAGCGGATAGCCTCTATTTTTCAAGTTACATCCAAATCCAGCCGAACAAACGGATAATGTAGAACCATTGTAGAGGCGAAGGCGCGACCTTTACATTAAACTCAACATAACCTGCGCTATTTTCAGCTCTTATTATTGCTGTTCCGGTTTTTATAAACCCTTTGTTTGAGGTTATCTTTCCGCTTTGGTCAACAGTAACATATTTATTGCTGCCGCTTCCTTTCGTTTGCGTCCATTGAGGGTCAGTTGGATTTCCATGTTAATGTGCCACCTTTCTTTATATTGGTGGTGGCAGTATAGCGGAAAGCAAGACAAGCAGGCAAGGCGGGCCGTTAGAGCGGGCGGGAGCGAGTAGACACAGAGGGAAAGGGGTGGGGTGTGGAGTTATGGTGGCGTTGTAATAAAAACCGCCGCAGACTGCATACAACAGCCTGCGGCGTTCTATTTTCTCTAAAACCACATCCAGATAAACCCAAAGCACACAAAGAATAAAATCCAGTTCAAAGGCGTCGCCTCATACTTTGTGCTGAAAATATACTTTTTCGGGGTTGCCGGAGGGTCTGTGGGCGGGTGGGGCGGCGGATTTTCTGCCAGCCCTGCATAGGCGGCATTGAGCGCGGCAAGGGCGTTGTCAACTTGCGCTTGCGTGGCGCTGGGGTTGTTCGCCACGTTTTGCGCGTTACTAAGCGCGGTCTGGAACACAGACCAACTGGCATCCGTATAGTTGCCCTTGGGCGTATCTTTTACGGCGTTAATGCGATTAGCCAGCGCGGTTTTATTGGCGGGCAGCGGCGTGACGCTCTCCTGCTCCCATACGGCATAAAGTGTGGCGTTCGCATCGGCGGTATAGCTTCCGCCCGGCTGGTATTGCGCGGTTGTGGCGGTGGCATTGGTCGCCCAACCCTTGAAAATATATCCCGAACGCGTGGGGATTGTGCCGCTCAATGTCAATGGCGCTCCCTGCGTCTTGGTCTGCGCGGCGGGCGCGCCCGTGCCGCCGTTGGCATTGTAGGTGATGGTGTGTGGGTCAATCGCAATAAACGTAATATTTTTACTATTCGCATATTGCTCGGCATGAGAACCGTGGTATCCATAGATAATCAAGGATTCGTTTGTTAAATTGCCATTTCTGAAAGCCCTATCGTCTATATAGGAAACAGAAGCAGGAATTGTAATGCTCACCAAGTTCTTTTGCGTAAAGGCATACTCCGCAATACCCTTTGTCCCGTCCAAAAGAACAATGTTCGTGCCCTCAGGCATTATCTCGCCTTTGAATCCGTAGGCAATTTTGCCGACATAGACAACGCCGCTTGGCTGGTTATTATACCAAGGTGTTCCCGCCACGTAAGCTCCCTCAAATTGAGATATGTGGAGTGCACTATTTTTCACTACTGCAATACTCTCGGGGAAAGAACTACATCGCTCATAAACGTGCCGGCGGCTGCAAGGCTGAAAAGGAAGCGCAAATCATCCTGCGTTTTATCCGTTTTGAAATATCCTTCCGCCCCATTCTTTGTTTTGGGAGGTGTTTTTAATACAACCTCAACACCAAATTCCAATTTCTATGCGGCAGGGCATGTTCCCCATTCCATATACCAAACTCTATAATTATAAACTTTCGTTCTTCTTTTCCAGCGTCAAACTAAGTGGCTTGTCTTGCTCAATGGTATTCTGCTGAACAAAATCCATCACCCGCAAATACTGGTCGCTGAAATTAAATTCAATTTTTACTGATTTATCCTCATCGACATATATCCTGTCAATCAGTTCAACAAGCATGAGCCTGTCTAATGCTTCTATGTTCTGATATTTCAGGAACCGCTCGAAATACTCATTGTTGGCTTGAACGCCTTGGGCGGCTCTTAGTTGTTCAGCCGCCAGCGTCTGCAATGTTGCCCGTATTTGTTCCAGCTTCTTTTCAGTTTCTTCCCGGATACGCTGGTACTGTTCCCTTGATATATCGCCATTTTTCCAATCATGATAACTGGCATCTAATAAATGCGTTTCTTTCTCAAATTCCCTTTGGCAATTTTCTAATAGCTGATTTATCCTTAATGACTGCCGGTTAATCTCGGGACGGTCATTGATTTCCCCAACGATAGACTGCAAATTAGCAACAAGTCCGATTTGGGCTTGGATAACGGCAAGTACAATATTTTCTAAAGCATCAAATCTGATACTCCGCTTCCTTGTGCAATGTTCTTCCCCGGCAAGTCGATACGTCCGGCACACCAAATATTCATGACCTTTGGCACCGGTTTTCTTCATAGCCATCTGGCAATTTGGACAATAAACCAAGCCCGCAAAGTGATGCACCGTACCAGTTTTAGTCACTCTTGAACGAGTGCTTCTGATTTGCGCCACTGTTTCAAATAGTTCATCAGACACTGTTTTTTCGTTACAGCCCTCTACAATCACATAATCCTCTTTCTTGTTTGGGATTTGTTTGTGCCTTTTATGGTCAAATGAACTGGTTTTGCCTTGTACTGAACAGCCAATATTTGTTTTGTCATTAAGAATCGCCCTGACGGTTCCGGGCCACCATAAACCGCTATTTGTATCGCCTCTTGGATGATAATATTTTAAGCCAAGTGATTTTTTATATGCGGTCGGGTTCGGAATACCCAGCGCGTTTAGCTTTTTAGCAATGCCATAATCGGAAAGTCCGCTTTTGCTCCACAGAAATATTTTTTGCTTGACCGCTCCCGCCACTGGATCATAAAGCCACGGCCCACCGTCCGGATTGGGCAAAAAACCATACGGCGGAAACCCGCCATTGGGTTCGCCGTCCTCCCTTTTGATTGCTTGAATCGCCCGCACTTTTTTAGATGTCGTTCTTGAGTAATCCTCGGCGGCATTCAAAGCCGCGTAAACCTCCGCGCTTGAAATAGCGGTCGGGTCTTTATATGTATCGATTTCGGGAATCCCGAGCGAAACAAACCGTAATTTATGTTTGAGCACAAAATCGTCTAAGGCCTTGATACCGTCCGCAATATTTCTTGCGTAACGGTTCAAGTCCTTGACAATCATGCAATTGACCACTTTGCTGGCAATGTCCGCTTCCAATCTGACGTAATCGCTTCGGTCAAAATCTGTCCCGGTTTTGCCATCATCAATATAAATATCGACAACTCGAAAATCATCAAATTTCCTTAGTGCCCGCGCTATCAGTTTAATTTGATTGACAATGCTTAAACTGACGGATTTTTTATCATCTTTAGAAAGTCTGACATAAATACCAATCAACCATGTCGGTTTGCCCGATGATAGCTTGTCGAACAGGTTGGCATATGCCATAAGATTGGGTTTTAAGTTGTTGTGATTATCCATGTTTCTCCTCTCTTGAATAACTCACAACCACAATAACTACATTTTATCATAATTGCTCCGATTCGTTAAGTAGTTATTTAGTGCTTCGTCAAGGGTTCTCGTATTAGAAAATGAAACTTGCACCAGCGTTCCATACACTTTGAAGCAGTATGGATTGCCGATTTGGCATAAAAAAAGCTTTAATCGTTCTTGCACCGGCAAGTCCGAATAAAGCTTGACTTCTGTTAGTTCTTGTAAGTCGCTTGGATTTACATCTTCTATGCTTAAGGCTCTTAATCGCTCTAGTTCTTGTCTTGAAATCAATATCCCAGCCCCCTTACATAAGCATTTCGTGGTTGCGTTCTACTTATATTCGGGCTTGCTTGCATTCATGCCTTCATTTCTTGCGAATTCCAGGTCAAAACGTAAATCATTTAACTTTAAGTACAAGGCTTTTGTTGCCTTATAATTGGTATTTTTACCGCTTTTGACATAATTCATTAAAATGCCAATTAGTTCCTCAACAAAGACAGGCTGGATTAGCCCGTGTTCAATCTTGCTTTCTTCCTCTGCGGTTACAGATGTATTTAATATCTCACATTCAAACAAAAATTCGATGATTTCATTCAACAATTCTTTCTTATCGTTCATTTTTCTTCCCCCTCTAACTATTTTCTACTACTAAGCCTAGAAAGTCGGCAAATTTATAGATTGCGCTTCGCTTTAGCTTTCTAAATTCATTACTAGCACTGCTGATACAATCCACTAAATCAACAATTTCATCTTCAAACTTACGATTGATAAAGCATTCCGCAATATAGATTTGCTCTTTTTCGGACAAAATGCTTTGCGCCCAATAGTAATTTGAAAGATACTTTTTTAGCTGGGCTTCCTTGTTTTCTTTCGTCTTTAGACCGAATTCATCTTTCCCAATTGGGATAAACGGCTGCTTTTGATAGTCCGCCGCAAAATCATAATTTACGGTCAACCCTTTTTGCGCGTTGATTTTGGCTAACTCCCAAGCCATTTTTTCTAGCTGGACAAAAAAATCGTTTACTTTTTTCTTGGTTTCTTCAAAATTAAAATTCATATTTTGTACTGATAATAGCTTATTGCTATACATTAAAAATCCCCCTTATATTTTTCTGATAAAAAAGACGGCGTAAAAATACTTTTACTACCGTCTTACTACGTTTTTTATTCACTTTAGGCTTATCGCTTCATCAAACCAACCCCCATATTTTGATTTTAAGCATTTTACCAAAAAATCATGGGATTTTCAAATTATTCGACATGTTTCACACCCTTTCAAATGCAAAAAAAGAACCCACTTTCCTTAAAAAGTAGGTTCTTCTCGCCATGAGATTTATTCTCATTGTACCAATTATAGCACTTGCACCTCATAAGTAAAGCCAAAGTGTCGTTAATAAACGAAAGCTTTCGTCAATTCGCGTTATTTCGCGCAGGGGGGTTTGCCTTGTCGGGGGAAAGGTGGAGATTTTTTGCCTACAGGATTCGAGCAAAAAAATACGACCTGACCTTGACAACGGAACAGAAAATATAATTGAAACAGGGACAAAAGGCATACTTGCCCTTTGTCCCTTAATTACCGTTTCTTATTGTTGCCATAATACCATGTTCACTCGAACAAGAAAACAGTAATCTATGCCAGCAAGTTTGCTAATGATGAACAAAAATAGCGTTCATCATTAGACACAAGTAGTATATGAAGTGTCTATTATACCAAGTATAATGTTTAAAATGGTTGGTAGAAAGAACAAAATAGCAATTAAAATCAGTCGTGCCTGAAGTCTAGAACTTGCTTTTTTCAATAGTTCGGCATCACTACTAAATATTGCTCCCAAGAAATCGTATGTACTATAAATAATTACCATAAGCGGAGCAACAAGACGAATAATTTTTAATATTCCATCTAAATCATTTTTAAAACTCCCTAATAGCCCTAAACATGTGGCATTGCTAATTTCAACTGTTCCCGCTGCGGCGTCCCTGGTCATAGGCCCTTGAAACAAATAGTAGATATAAATTACTTCATTGTAAAAATTTTTTTTACTTGAATATAGGGTTATTATATATCGGCCAGTATTTCTATCTTGCGTTGGTTTTTTACCATAAATTTCTTTTGGACAAAAATAACTTCCATTATTATAAAAATCCTTATGATTTATCTTGTCCACGAAATCAGCATATAAGGAAGAAGATCTAGTCTGTTTTATGGTAATGCTCTCTTGATTATCAATCACATCAAAAAGAGTATTGGCTAAATATCCTTGTTTCATTTTGTTTTTGTCATAAAAGCCTAAATCAGCGTCAATTAATTCACCCGCCAATTCAGTTGCATCTGATGCTTTATCCCAAAATTCAGTCCAAATACCATGCAAAGCATTGCTAGATTCATACTCGCTAAATAAATATCTGCAAAAGATCTCGCTTTCCCCAACATTATTAGCTCTAACTCTATTCCCGCCCAGTAAAAGAGTTGTTGCCAATAGTAACGCCATAATCAATATTTTATTTGTCCTCATATCACACATCACTATATAGAATATATCATACTTTTTCCGAAAAGTGTATTCAAAAGAGTATTCAAAATATGAATATATCAATAATGTGACAAAAATACTACAATTAAGATATGAAGGGTATGATTGTATGCAGAAATTTCAACCGACAACACCCAAGAGCGACAAAGTTGTTATATCAATCAGATTAGAAAGCAGTAAACTAGAAGCGATTGATGCTATTGCTAGTAAGATTAGAATTAGTAGAAATGAACTCATTGGTCAATGCCTAGATTATGCTTTGAAAAACATTGATTTTGAACCAAGATCAAAATCGAAAAAATCATAACCAACTGAAGTTTTTCTTCAGTCGGGATAGCCTTAATTTTGTATTTCACTAACAGCTTGACACAAGCTGTAAAAAGCACTTTTCTTTTTCCCCAACATAGCTAGGGCAATATCGAGAGCTATCTCGTCATTAAGATACTGCCTTGCGATATTTAGTTCTTCCTTGGTTCTTACCGCTTTCGGCCTGCCGCACGGCTTACCGTTTGCTTTAGCTACCGCAATGCCCTGGGCTTGCCTTGTCTTGATTTTATGCCATTCATTTTCAGCTTGATAGGCCAGGATATGAAGCAAAATATTACGGATAAACCTTGTGAGTAAACTATTGTCTGTTTGGTCTGTATCAAGTATAGGCGTATCCAGCACTTTTATGATAACGCCTTTTTCAACGGTTAATATGTACCACTCTTTGAGTATTCCGTCATAATCACGACTTAGGCGGTCAATATTTTCTATGTACAGGGTATCGCCCTTTTTGAGTTTCTTAACTAAATTGCGATATTTTGTTCTGACAGTGCTTTTGCCACTCTCTTTTTCGACAACAATGTTTTTTCTCTCAATGCCAAGCGCGAGCATTCGTAGTACTTGCCGTTCTTCGTTTTGCTCCTCGGTAGAAACGCGCGCTAGTCCGTAGGTTATACTGCCTGCAATCCCTGTCATGATGGTTTACCCCTTTGATTTTTTACCACCATTATAGTAAAAAATCGGTATTCCGCGAAAGGTGTACCTTTTGCGGAATACCTCATTATTATAATCTTTCTCCTTTTTCATGTCAATAGTCACTTTCAAAAACGGCAAAACGCCAGTTTATTTGTCGGAATACGAACAAAAATAGTGCATTATGTCTAGATTTTTATTCCGCGAAAGGTACACCTTTGGCGGACACGTACAAACAACTTCATAATAGCCTATGAAGTTTTATTTTGCCATAAAAAGGAGTAATCGCTATAATGGGAAGATTTTGTCAAAACTGCGGCGCGTCACAATCTGACACAGCTAAATTCTGCGCAAGCTGCGGAGCGCAGGTGCTTGATGTCGCTGTGCCGCTGCCAAATTATCAATCGCATTATGAGCCACAACTTCACTTACCTGTCACGGCACCTGCAAAGAAAAAGCCGCTTTATAAGCGGTGGTGGTTCTGGTTGATTGTTGTTTTTGCTGTCGGAATTATTGGCAATATTGTGCAGTTGCTTGGTGGACAAGGCGATAACGGAAATAGTTCTACTGGCAACGTTGTTTTATCCGGCTCCACCAGCACAAGCAAAACGGTCACATCTGGCAATCGCCAGCAAGTATCTCAGCAACAGGTTGAATTTGCTTTGAATGAGTATGATGTCTATGAAAATTCGACAGTTATAATCATATCGCACAATATTAATAGCTTGATTGATAATGTCTCTTATAAAAGGACGGCTCAATATAAATATATGGATTTAGAAACTACAGGAATTGTATCATTTAAGTATAATCCAGATACTAATGAATGGCAACGATATCCCGCAGGAGATTCGATATTCACACAAGAGGAAAAATGGAATGTGAATGGCGAATGGGTTTTCTATGAATCATTTGGCACTACTTCATCAGGCAATCAACACTTCATTGATTTCAAGATTAACATTCGTAAAATTGACCCCGACACCCCAGAAAATTATGGTATGCTTATAGTTTGCGACGTGTTTTATAATGGGAGTTTGCATTTTGCCCTCCGAGATATATTTGAGGAGTATAGCTATAATGCATATCTAAAAAAGGGCGAAAAGGTGGTTGGAAGACATTCTTTTGAAATCAAGGAAAATTGGCCCCACATAACAAAGCTAACGATTATTCTTGATAAAGATGAAGGTGTTAGTCTTGGTGTGAGTTCCCCAGGCAATTATAGATCTTGTCCATGTGAACGAAAATAGCAAGCCAAGAAATCATTATTGATCTTTTAAAGAAAAGATCAAGTAAAAGGAACTTATTCTTTGTCTGCTTCGGCTTTATCTGGATGTGGTAGTAAAAAAACATCCAGGCAAAACCAAACCAAAACCGGCAAGCGAATGAAACAACGCTTGCCGGTTTGTTTTGTTCATTGCTCCCTTGCGCGGTTATTTCTTATCATCAATTTTCGTCTTTCCGCCACACAAGGTACAAAGAACATAACGTTCCCCTTGGCAGTGATAGCATTTATCTTTGCCGTTCAGTTTGCCAGTCGCATCGCAACGGGGGCACTTCATTTTTCCGAGACCCTTACACTGGTGACACTGTTTCGCCATGATGTAAAACTCCTTTAAGCAAGTAAATTTTATCGCAAAAACGGCAAGCATTGGTTCAGTCCATGCTTGCCGTTTTTTTGGCCTAATAAATCACTTTCTCTAGCTGCTCAATCCGAAGCGTAATATGAGGATGGGTGGCTTTGAACTGTTCCTTTACGCTCTGCGGCTTTTCAATGGCTATGCTGTATAGCTTGATTAAAGCACCATTGAGTTCCTTGCCAAAGCCGCTTTTAAGCGCGAAGCCATCTGCCCGATACTCATTTTGACGACTCTTGTGCATCAAAATTAATTCCCCAATAAAATTGATAACTTTCAGCGGATAATAAAATAGCACCTTAACCAAAGTGATAAGAAACCCGCCGTTTTCATGACGATTGATAAAGTCCGTTAGCTTGCCGAAGAAAAAAGACATAAAAAAGTTGCTGACCGTCATTAATAAAACCGCTTCGGTATCGTGATGCGCAAAATGCCCCAACTCGTGCGCAATTAAGCCTTTTAAGCAATCGTCATTGAGCAACTCAACGCTGCCCCTTGTCAAAACTAGCGTGCTTTTACCAAACGCAAAAGCATTGATGCTCATATCTTCTTTGATATAAAGATTGATGGTTTCCGGTAAGTTTTCGGACTTTTCAAGTGCCGCAGCATAGACTTCCGCAAATAGCGGTAGTAGTCGCTCTTTTTCTGATTTTAACCGTAGCGGTCTTATCCCCGATACCCTGCGCCATAGCTTTTCGGCAACATTCGAGAAAGCAATCATTGTCGTAATAATATAAATCGGGAAAAAAGCTATAAAGAAAAAGAGATAAAATAAGTACCACGCCACATAAGCGCCATTGCCGCTCGTTCGCGCGGGATTATTAGGTCGCGATTTAGCTTGTGGCATCTGTGACGGCTGTGCTGGTGCAATCGGCACTGGTGCGCCACAGCTTGCACAAAATTTCGCAATATCAGGCAAGGACGCGCCGCAGTCTGGACAGAACTTAGCCATGAAATTACCCTCCCACGCTGTTTTCAAGCGGTATAATGACATTGACAATGATATTGGCAATTAAGCCAACAACAGCAAAGGCAATCAACCAAAACCACCATCGCTTATACAATGGTTTCTTTTGGTTAGGCGACGGTATTGGTGGCCCGGATTGTTGAATCACAAGCTCTTGTGAGGTCGCATGACCGCAGGAAATGCAAAATTTCGCGTTCGGGGTTAAGGTTGCGCCGCAGTTTTCACAAAAATTTGTCATCAGTTTTATCCCCCTAAAATGGTTTATTTATGTTTACGCGCGTGTGAAGCATTTTATCACGCGAAACAAAAATTGCTTGCCCGGTTCCCAATAACTTAATATCGTCCGGGTGATAAAGATACTCGCGGGTTTTTCGCAGCGAACCCAAATTCGTGCTTTGCGCTTCGCCGCTCTCGCCCGTGATTTGATACGTCGCTTGCAAAGTTTCTCGGGTACCGACGACATTTGCCCAATGCTCGGCATTGACAGAGCTGTTTTGACGTAAAACAATATAGTTGTTACAATTTTCAATAACTTGCTCTGTGAACTGCTCTGACACTTGCCCCAAATCTGATAGGCTTTGCGTTGCTAAAATACAAGTTACATTCGCTGACCGCGATTTATTCACGAGGTCAAGTAACGCCCCGCTGGCATAGGTGTTAATCTCATCCATGATGTAAAAAATACGTTTTTTCTTTTCGTGGTAAAAATGACTGACGGCTTTTTTGCTGTCGATAATAATCAAATTGCCAATCAGCGGTGATGTTTCGGGATAAAGCAGCGGATTCAAGATAAACAAAATCACGGCGTTTTCCTGTAAGGCCGTGTAAATATCAATCCCGCTTTCGTCAAAGATTTTTCCCAAGTCGCTATCCCGAATGGTCGCAAAGCGGGCAGCCGCACCCTCGGCAATTTCGCCACTGACTTTGGCTAAAGCCACATCTTCAAGGTGTTCCTCTTTGCTGATTAACTTTTTTTCGCTAATATCTTTGCTCAATTTAACAAAACTCGCTTTGGGTAAATATTGTGTCAGGCTGTCCAGCGAAATCGCAATATCCTGCATTGCCAAGAGCCGACACAGCCGCCCAATATAGCGTTCTGTGTTGTATTTGTAGTGCGGCTCACTCCAGCTTGTCATGTTAATCAGCATATCTTTAATCACATCGGTGCTGGTGTTCTTGAACGGATTGTATTTATCGCTGGCAGTTGGGTCATTCAGATTGATCACATAAATTTTTCTATCGGGGCAAAGCTGTCTTGTCATTTCAAGGAGTGACCCTGCGTTGGTGTCGCCCTTGCCGTCAATAATTAGCATGGGATAATCAAATTGTGCGCCCGCCTGCAAAAAATTTGCCAGCGCGACGGTTTTACCGCTCCCAGTTGTACCGCAAATAAAAACGTGCTTGGCATCGCTGGGGATAAACACGTTTTTTCGGTTGGCAGTGCCAATAAATACGGATTCTTCGGCGGGCTTATAGCCCGCAAAGCGCGGCTTGTTTCGCGCTTGCTCATAGTCACGCACAAAATCAAAGACATCACTTTTATCCCGCTTGCCAAAAATCATTCGGATTAAGCCCATAAAAACACCCCCGGTTGCTAAAATTACAACAACACCAAAAATATCAATGCCCGACATATGCCAAAACGTCCTCTAACTGCCAAACTTCAATGTTGGAGTATTCACCAGCAAAAATTTGCAGCAATGATTTTACTTTGCTGTTGTTCGTAATCCAAATTTGCTTATCATACTTTAAGTAGTTTTCTCTAATGTTTTCTTCCATGCGGTCTTTTGGCTTGGGGCTTAGCTCAATTTCAACGGCAATGCGCTTACTATAATCATTTGCATTCACGACAAAATCCGGCTGATGCTTTCTGATGCCAAAGCCATCCCTAATATGTAGTTCTTTTTCGCTCTCAATCTTCGCAAAGGAAACACCATGCTTTAGGCAAAAGAAAACAACCGCGTCTAGAACATGGGTGTCATGGGCAATACGATCAACGCGGATTTTATCCTCGCGCTTGCTTACCCCGAGCAAAACCCGCCCCTTGTGACTTAGCGTATACAAATACGGGATGCCATACAAGTATTTTTTTCTGGTCAGATAACCCGCTTCAAACAGCTTTTTTAATCTGCGGTCGGTAGCTCTGGCACCCTCGAACCCGCACAGCGTTTTAATATGCCGCCCCAAGCAAAACCGGAAACGGTGGACTAACCGCAAAATTTCTAAATCCCGCGTTTGTAGCTCTAAACCTTTCGCACTCAAAAAATCCCCCCTTACTTTCTTTACTTACCTACACACTCCCTATCTATCCACTCTCTACACTCACACACTACCTACCAACCACCGCCCACCTTACAACACAGCACAACAAACAGAATAATTCTCACGTTGTGAAAGAGGGGTCACGGGTCTTTTTGCATAAAAATAGCCGTGACCCCTCTTTCACACAAGCCAAAATTCTGCTTCAAAGTGTTGTGGCGTAAGGGTTTTGGGCGGTGGTTGCTTTCTAGTCCATCTTTATGCGCCCTGCGGTGTCATTAGAACAGGGTTGGTTTTGACGCGCAGGAATAGGGTGGCAGTGGGACAGGCAAAGAAAAACCAAGCGTTTAAGCTTGGCTTGGATAATTTATTGTGGTTGTGGTTTTTCTTTGGTTTGGTATATGGCTTAGCGGATATACCACCAATCCATCAACCCATACAAACTGCCATCCACAAAATTTGTCTAGCGGAATCCAGATAAAAGTGAATTCCGCAAGTGGTAACACCATGCAAGTGGAAGTGGGTACAGCTGTCACCGTAACCTACACGGCAAGCCAGACGGGGGGCGCGAGCGGTACGGCCAACTCGACGGGGATCGAGCTGACCTTCAACGAGTCGGTGACGGGACTGACGGCGGGCGACATCACGATGACGAACGATACCGGCGCCGCCGTAAAAGGCGCGCTGAGCGGCTCGGGCACGACTTGGACGATCGCGCTTTTCCGAGTGGGCGCGCAGGGGAACGTCACGGTGAGCGTGGCCAACTTTGGCACCTACGTCGTGAACACCCCCCCGCTGCCCGTGGCGATTTACAAAGGGCCATCCAATCCGGTGAAGTTCGCCAATCCATCCTACACCGTGATTTACAGGCAAACGACGCAGCTTAACGCTTCCGGCACAGGCTTGACCTGCGAATCCGACAATCCGCGGATTCAGGTCGACGAAAAAGGAAAAATCACATCCGTGAAAGCGCCTGCCTTCTCCTTCAATAGGCGTCAGAGCGCGACCATTACCGTCACCGACGGCGAGAGCAGCGACACCTGCGCACGGTGAGCGTCACCTACGCCTGGTGGCAGTGGCTGATCCTGATCTTCCTGTTTGGCTGGCTCTGGTATTGATGATTGACATCTGACGCGACAGACGCAGAGAGTGAGCGGCGCGGCAACAGTTCGCTGGCCGGCCAGTTTATCACGGGCAGAAAAGAAAACCCGCCAGAGCCACAACACTCTGGCGGGTTCATTTTAGGCAAGCAACAGCCGTCGCCCAGCCCCCACTTATTTCACATGAAAGGAAAACGCCGCGCCGCCGCGCCCGCTTGCGTCACTTTCAGCGGGCGCAAAGCCTTCCCTCCGGCAAGCGCCTCCCGCAAAGCGTCCGCGTCGCCGATATGACAGCCCAAAATAGCGACAAAAACGGCGTCCCCAACCCCAACCCCTTGTCGCGTCGGTCACCGCCAAGCTTGCCTGACCGCCAGGCTCCCTTGCGATCATACTCACTGCGAAGCTATCCACACACGATAAGCGGCAATCCCCGGCGCAATGTCCACCAAGGAGGCGCCGCAAAGATGTTCACCTTCCGTAATTGCTTGCTTCAAGATATTTTCGCGTGTATCCCCAGTGTCAGCTGTACGGAGCGCCTCTTGGATGTAGGGGGCGGCGGCATGGATGCCGCGCACCTCCTCATCTGATTCAAACCATGTACCGGAGCCGCCATAGATTTCAGCCTCAAAAGCCTCGCCAAAGCCAACCCAATACTCTATCTCGTTTTCCGTCATAGCGTCACAAATTTGTTGGTCGGTGTACCATCTGCGGAGGTTTCCCGCGCTCGAGCCATAATTCCCCTCCGGGATGGTCAGCTTGTCCAGGCCCATGCGCTCACTTACCGTCGCAAGGCCCTGCGGCTTGTCTGCCGGGGTGGTCGCTTGCGGCGGAGCGGTGGTTGCTGCGCCTGTTTTGTCTGTCTCAACCTGCAAAGCCGCCATCGCCAGCAGAACGACCGCGCTCTGCGACAGGCTGCCGTCGCTTGCTTTATAGAGGGCGTTACCCGCTTCGTCATAGCGGTCCGCGAACAAATAAAAGTGAGGCGTTTCACGGTCGGCCTGCAAATCAGGTCTTCCGATGTAATATGCGTAAGGGAACATGGTTTCGGTGTCCGTGTTGTAAGCCCAATATTTTCCCTGCTGATCCGACACAACAAAGATGTCTATTTCACTTCCGCTCTTTACAACAAATTCGCCCGGTTTTCCTGGCGTGGCGGGGAGATCATTGAAATTGGTTGCAATGGTGAATGCAAACGCCAAAAGCGTAGGCTCAAGGTTTGGCAGCGTGTCTGGCGGGGAGGTTTCTTCCCGCATATAATACTTCTGCCAAAGAGCATTCGCTTCTTTGTGTTCCGTTTGTTCCGAGGGGGTTTCCAGTGTCGTTAGCGCGGCGTTTCGTATGTACCGATACAAGTCTTCGCTGCTCGCTTCAGACCGAAACGTAGCATAGCACGCGACGAGGCTGCTTTTCGCCTGTTTTGCCCCTTCTTCCCATTGTTTGCCGCTGCCGTGCTTTTCTGTATCTCCGTAAATTGCCCAGGCCATGGTATCACAGAAACCCACCCAACGAGGGTCTTCGTTTTTGATTCCTTTGAATCTGTCATTTTCGTTCCCGCTGGCGGCAATAGCAACGATAAGCAGAATCAGCAACGCCGCAGGGAGCAGCAGCAGCCACAGCAGCTTTTTCTTGCTTTTTTTCGCGGGAGCGAGTTCAGCGGCAGGCAGGGATGCTGCATCCGGCGGGAACTGTGCCGCGGGCGGTGCGTCCGGCTCCGCTTGCGTTGCCGCAACCGCGTTCCCGCAGCCGGGGCAAAAGCGGGCGTCGGCTTCCAGCTGCTTGCCGCAGTTAGGACAAAAATTCATCTCCATGCCCTCTCATTCAGCTGCCCGGCAGAATAGGGCGAAAGCAGGGGTATGGGCGCGGCTTGCGGCATGGCAGCGGTTGCCTTGGCTTTGTGGGTCATGATGGGGCGTCCTCCTTATAATAAAGGTCCCGTTATATCATCTGCATTGCATTCGGCGGAAGGTAAAGTTGGGTGAACACGACGAAAAACCCCGTGCGTCCCCCGTTTGACCTCACAAATAAACCGCGCTATCCCGTTTGCCCGACGCATCCCGCACATCGTCACCTGTTTGCGGCAACGGAACGATTGGAGCGTGGCATACCCGCAGAAAAGGAAAATACAGGAAACTTTCTGCGGGGCAAAACAAAACCACCCCGGCGTCCGCCGTTCGCGCGGTGTTTCGGGTTTCGGCGTTGTGGTTATTTGTGCCCCCGGCGGGAGGAGGAGCCGCTGTACCGGGTGTCGCCCCCCCGGCGGAGGGTGGAAATCTTTTCATCGCTGGTCTGCTTGAACTGCGTCATCATGTCCTCGAAGCTCTGCGGCCCACCGGGCGAGGACCGCTGCCCTTGCCAAACGTTAGGCGAAGACCGGCGGACAGGGCGTGGCCGAGAAGGGCCGCCTGCGGGCCGGGGAGCGGCGGAGACTGGGGGCCGCTCCGGCCGGGGCGCGGGGTTGCCGGCCGGGGAGGGATCCATGGCCTTCTTGATGGATAGGCTGATCTTCCCCTCGTCGCTGATGCTCAGTACTTTAACGCGTACTTCCTGACCCACAGTCAAATGATCCCGGATGTTGGTGACATACGTCTGCGCGACCTCCGAAATATGTACCATGCCGGTTTTTCCGTCACCAATGTCCACAAATGCCCCGTACTCGATGATTCCGGTTACTTTTCCGTCCATCAGAGCGCCAACCTCTGCCTGCATAAAAAGCGATAGCCTCCTATTGTTTCAAAAGTTCGGATGGCTCCTATCTTCATTCCACGATGGAACGATCCACATACACCCACTCACCCGGAAGCACCAGTCCGAGCTGTTCCCGCGCCGCTTGCTTGATGTAAGACGCAAAGACCTGGGGATCCTGCGTCTGGAGAATGACCTCCAGCGCCTGGTTTTCCGCGTTGACCCGGTCAACTTCCGCCCGGACCTGGGCTTCCTCCCGCCGGATCTCCGCCGTCTGCCGCAGTCCTTTGCCGACGGCGACGCTCACCAACAGGACAAACAACAGCAACCCGACGCAGAGAATTTTACTGCGCGGATGCTGCTTTTTTTTGCTTGCGCCGGGATTTGCCCCGGTTTGCCCGCCGACGGGGCACCCTGCGGGGTGTGCCTGCCGCTGGTTGGTTGTTTGCGTGACCGCCATGCGCAGAATTACCCTCCGCTCCCACATCTTTATCTTTCGTTTTTCTTGTTTTGGTTTCCGTATGATGATTATACACTATCCCCTTTGCCTTTTTCAAGGGGAAAAGCAAATTTTTTTAAAAAATTTTCGGCATCCGCCATAAAACCGCCGAAAAAGCTTCGCCGCCCACCGAAATGGCAGCGAAATGACCCAAACGACAGCCAACACCGCCCGCCGCACGGCCCGAACGGTCCACTCGCTTGCCCGCAGCGCCACGGTTCCCAGGGAGAAATAATACACCAGCCAGCCCAGGATCTCGCCGCCGACGCCATAGGAGCGCCAGCCGCCGTCGCTGACGGCGAGGAAAAAGAAGAAGCTCAGGACGGTGCAGCACAGAAAATAGAAAATGTCCTGCGCCAGCAAATACCATCGGCCCCGCGCGAGCAGCAGCCGGACCACACGGAACAGGTCGTAGAGAATCCCCAGCGCGAAGCCGAAGCCGAAAGCATACAGGAACACCCGCGTCTGGTCGGCCATGGACGGCAGGTACGGCACCAGCTTCATCGGAACACCTTACTGAAGAAACCGCCGCTTTGGCGCGGTGTATCCTCCTGATACGTCAGCGAAACAATCTTGCCTTCCAGCAGCAGTTCGCCCACCTCTACGCTCAGGCGGTTGATGTGCAGGTCGTCTCCCCGCACCGTCAATTCCCCCAGGTCCGTGAAGACCGTCACGGTGTGTTCGTCGAAGCTGTCAACGTCCGAAACCCCGGATACCGTGAGCAGCCGCCGGTCCTCCATCATTACGGTATGCGGCATCACCGCACTCTTTTTTTCATCCGCCGCGTTCGCGTGATTTGCCAAATTTGCCATGCAATCGCCTCCTTGCCGCCAGTCTATGCGGCGCGGGGCGGAAATATGTCCGGTCAGAGTAAGCGAATCCCGCCGCTCGGACGGATTTCCAGCACATAGCAGCTCCCGCCGCCGAACACTTGCTCCATTTGGCAGCGGTATGTTTCCAGCAGCGCCAGCGGCACGAAGGCCTGGATGGTCCCGGCAAACCCGCCGCCGTGCACCCGCCAGGCGCCAGCCTCCCCTAGGATGGCTTCGCTCAGCGCCAGCGCCAGAGAGACCGGCTGGGCCGGGGGCGTCCGCCCGGTGTAAACATTCTGGTTATACATACAGGAGGACCGGCCGCTTTCCCGGATCAGCGTTTTAAAATCCTCAAAATCTCCCCGCTGGAGGGCTGCCGCCTGCCGGTCCACGCGTTCATTTTCTGCGAAGAAGTGCAGTGTCCGCAGCAGCGCCCGGTCGCCGGTTTCCTCCCGGATCCGCGGCAAATCCGCCAGCACCTCCGCCCGGCTGGTTTCCCGCAGGACAGATTTGCCAACGGCCTGCGCCACGCTCTCCATTTCTCCGCGCACCGCGCCGTAATCCTCTGTCAGATCGGCGTGAGAGCCGCCGGAATCCACGATGCACAGCGCGTGTCCGCAGGATGCGAAATCGAACGGCACGGGCTGAATCGCCGGGGCGCTGGTGTCCCCAAAGTCAATCGCGACGAACCCGCCGACAGCGCAGGCCGTCTGGTCCATCAGGCCGCAGGGCTTGCCGAAGAAGCGGTTCTCCGCGTACTGGGCGATTTGGGCGATGACGGGGGCGGGGACTTGGCCGTCGTTATAGAGATGATTGAGAATCGTGCCCAGCAGAACCTCGAACGCCGCGGAGGAAGAAAGTCCCGATCCGCTGAGAACGTCTGACATCGTCGCGGCTTCGAAACCGCCGATTTTGTAGCCCCGCTGGACAAATCCTGCGCAAACACCCCGCAGCAGAGCGACGGACCGCCCTTCTTCCGAAGCCCGGGGCAGGAGGCTGCGGGTGTCCACTTCGTCCCGGTCGTGCCCGGCGGATTTGACGACCGCCATGCCGTCTTCCCGCTTGGCCGCGACGGCGATGGCGTCGAGGTTGATGCTGGCCGCCAGAACCTTGCCGCAGTTGTGGTCGGTGTGATTGCCGCCGATCTCCGTCCGGCCCGGCGCGCTGAAGGCCGCAACCTCTGCCTGCGTACCGAAAAGTTCGGCGAAAGTCGCCGCCGTTTTCAGCAGCCGCTCGGTTTGATAGGCCGCCTGACCGCCGTAGACGGCCTCTAAGGGAGCCTGCCAAGCGCCGGTTTCCAGCCCGCGCACAAAATGCCTGTATTCTGTCATTTGGATGAATGCCTCCTTTTTGGGGAACGTTCGTCATTATTTTTGGGGGAATCCTTCCTTGGCGCTGCCGCCGCGGCCTCTTTTTGCTGGCGGCGGATGGTGGAATCCAGCAGCAGGTTGACGCCGATGACCGAGACGCCAGAAAGGGTAAAGAGGATCACCAGGGGGATCAGGAACTGGGACGACAGCGGCTGGAAGGCGTAGCTGCCGGCGATGCTGTAAGAGATCAGCTTGGGCAGGAACCCCAGCAGGGAAATCAGCACGAAGTCGATGTAATCAAACTCCATCGCGCCGTAAATCTGGCTGACAGCGTTGACCGGGAAACTGGGGACCACTCGGAAAAGGAACAGCAGCCAGGGATTGCCTTTCCCGTCCCGCTCAAGGAAGGTCCGGATTTCCGCGTTGAACCGCAGCAGCCGCTGCAAGTTGCCGCCGCCCAAATGCCGTCCCCAAAGATATTTCAGTGACACGAGCAAAATGAAGCCCAGGATGTTGATGGCAAAACTCATATACATCGGCAGCACCGCGCCGGTGATAATGCACATCACCGAGGTCGGGAAGATCGAGAGTACGCTTTTGACGATATAGAGCATCAGCACGACCGCCAGAATGAGCCAGACGTTCCGCAAGTTCAGCACGGAATTTTCCAGCTCCAGCAGCTGGTCTTCGTATACTGTGTACCACCCCTGCATATCCGGCGACTGCGCGTAAAACAGCAGCGCCACCAGGACCCCTGCCAGCAGCAACAAAACAGCGCCGATCAGATTGATCAGCGACCGCCGGCCATGCCTGCGGGCTTCCTCTTTATTGCGCTTGCGTTTCACGGCATCACACTATCTTTTCAGTCTGGAAGGGGATACACAACCAAAGAATAAAAATACTTTTTTATTATACTGCATTTTTCCGGGGAGGTCAAGGGGAAATCTGGCGCGGTGAGTCAATTTTTTCCGCCGCGCAACAAGTGAAAATGGTTCCGCCTGGAATTCACCGTGTTCGTCAAACCAAGGCGCTTTCCAGTTCGACGGACTCCCCGTGGGTCAGCACACGCACCGACAGCCCCGCCGCCTGCGCCGGGCGGACGAAATCCGCGGGGTCAGCGGTGTTTTCCGCGAACATGCCGTAATGATTCGGGATCGCCAGCTTCGCCCCGGAGCGCAGCGAGACCAGAACGGCCTCTTCCGCGTTCATGTTGCCCCAGCGGCCGTTAATGCAGCAACAGATCACGTCTGCCTGTACGTCCGCGCCGATTCCTTCGCCGTAGAGGGTGTCGCCGGTGATATACAGCCGCCCGCCGTCCCAAACGATCACCAGGCCGACGCTGTCCGGCGTATGGTCTGCGGCGACCGCCTCCACCCGGAAGCCTTCCGCCTCGGTCGTTTCGCCCCGGCGCAGAACGGTGATCCGGTCCTCCGCAATGCCCTTCCCCAGTGCCAGCAGGGCTGCTTTGCAGCTCTCCGGGCAGAGGAATCGCACCCCCGCGCAGTCCAGTTCGCGGATAAAATCCGTGTCCAGATGGTCCATGTGGTCGTGGGTGGCGATGTAGTAGTCGGGCCGGGCCTCAGCAGGGGAGATGGGCGGTGGCACGAGCCGCCTGAGACCTTCGGGGCTGTGTTCAACCATGTCGGACAGGTAGGGATCAATATAGATGCGTTTGCCGCCGAGGATGAGTTCATAGCCGCCCTGGCCGAGCCAGCGAAGCGCTGCGGTTGCCATAGGGACGCCTCCTTTTACTATTTTGACATATAATTCATATATTTATGACACAATATTATAACATAATACCGGTATTTCAGGTCAGAGCGTCAGTTCAAATTCCAGACGGTACACCGAAAACCCCATTTTTTCATGCAGCCGGACCGAGGCTTCGTTGGCGCGGCCGGTGCCGGAGCGGAGCGCAGTCGCGTTCTGCCGGACGGCTTCTGCGCAGGCGAAAGCAATGAGCTCCGCCGCGAGGCCTTGCCGCCGAAAGGATTCCTCGACGTAGAGATCCTGAATCTCCGCCGCCAGGAAGCCGTTTGTCCCGCCGTAATAGGTGACCCACAGATAAGCGGCGGGGCCGCCTTCCGCGGTCTCGAAGAGCAGGGCACAGCTCCGCGCGTCCCCGAGACTCTCCCGCAGCGCACCAAGGTACCCTTCTGTCTGTGCAGGATCCGCGAACCAGGCGGCGCGGTAGTCTTCGTAGGGATTCCGCCGCGCCCAAGGGCAGTCGCAGGCGTAGTTGATCCGGCAGTGCCGCTCCAGGAGATACCCCCGGTCGCGGTCCGGATCAGCCGTTCGGCGGCGCAGATCCATGAACGTCACCGCACCTTTCCCCAGCCGTACCCCGCCTCGGGGGAAGCGTCCTCCGGCATGGCGGGGAGGGAAAGGCCGCCGTCAACGGTGAGAGTGACGCCTGTGATATAAGACGCGTTGTCGCTGACGAGGAAGGCGATGGCCTCGGCGACTTCCCGCGCCATGCCGAAGCGTCCCAGCGGCACCTTTTCGGCCCATTCCCGGTGCAGGTTCGCGTGGTCGTCCGGCCCCCGGACGCTGATCATTCCCGGCGCGACGCAGTTGACACGGATGCCATGGGGCGCCAGTTCCAGCGCCTCTGACTTTGTGGACCGGACGATGGCCGACTTCAGCCCGCCATAGACCGCATCGGTCGGGAAGGCGACGAGGGCATGCGTGGAGGCGATATGAACGATGCTGCCCCGGATGCCGCGCCCGGTCATTTCCCGCGCGGCGGCGGCGGCGCAGAGCAGCATGGCCCGGTAATTGCAGGCGTACATTTCGTCGATTCGCTCCGCAGTTGTCTCCGTCAGGGGATAGAGCCGTGTGACGCCCGCGACGGTAACGAGCGCATCCAGCCGGCCCAAATCAGCGGTAGCCTGCGCGACGGCGGCCGACGGCGCGTCGGCGTCCTGCATTGTTGCCTGATAATAGAAGCAGCGCCGCCCCAGGGCTTCGATCTCCGCCTTGGTTTCGTCGGCGGCCTCCCGGGCGGATTGGTAGGTGAACGCGACGTCGTAGCCTTGGCGAACCAGCGCCAGCGCCGCCGCACGGCCGATCCCCCGGCTCCCGCCAGTAATCAGCGCGGCCTTTCCCGGGCCGCAGGGGGATTCATACATGGTATTGCGGGACATATACGGCACCTCCGATGAATGATAGAGAAGATGGAGAGGGGAATGCCGGAACGCAGGGGAAGATTACCACTCACTGACGCTGCCGTCCTCGTTGCGCCACTGCGGGCTGAGCCAGTGGTGAGGATGCTTGGCCGCCTCCCGGATAGCATCTTCGTTGACCTCGATGCCCAGGCCCGGTTTGTCGGTGCGGTGAACGTAACCGTCGCGGAACGCGAAGGGCGAAGCGTCGGCCAGATAGCGGAAGCCTTCGTGGCCGCCGTAATTGTGCAAGTCCAGGCTCTGCTCCTGGATGAAGGCGTTGTGGGTGCAGAAGTCCAGCTGGAGGCAGGAGGCCAGGGCGATGGGGCCCAGAGGGCAGTGCGGCGCAACGGCGACGTCGAAGGCCTCCGCCATGGCCGCGATTTTCTTGACCTCCAGGATGCCGCCCGCGTGGCTCAGGTCCGGCTGGATGATATCCACTCCGCCGCCGGTGATCAGATTTTTGTAGCCCCAGCGGGTATAATTGCGCTCGCCTGTGGCGAGGGGAGTGGACCCGTGCCGCCGCAGCTCGGCAAACGCTTCTTCGTTTTCCGTCAGCACCGGCTCTTCAACGAACAGCAAACGGTACTGTTCCAATTCCGCCAGCAGCACCCGCGCCATGGCTTTGTGCATCCGCCCGTGAACGTCCATGGCGATATCGACGCCGTAGCCCACCGCCTCGCGCATGGCGGCCACCCGCTGGGATACCGCGTCAATCTTCTGGTAACTGTCGATCCATTCGTATTCGGACACCGCGTTCATTTTAATCGCCCGGTACCCCAGCTCCTGCCGCGCCCGGATGGATTGGGCCGCGGCTTCCGGCGTACCGCCGTCCGCGCCGCAGTAGACACGGATTTTGTCCCGGACGGGCCCGCCCAAGAACTCATACACTGGAAGATTGTAGTATTTTCCCTTGATATCCCAGAGCGCCTGTTCGATCCCGGACATGGCGCTGGAGAGAACCCCGCCGCCGCGGTAGAAGCCGCCGCGGTAGAGCACCTGCCAGATATCCTCAATGTCTCCCGCGCGGCGGCCGATCAGCAGCGGCGCCAGTTCCCGCACGCAGGCTTCCACCGTGTCCGCATGGCCTTCCAGGATCGGCTCGCCCCAGCCCTCAATCCCGCTTTCGGTGGTGATTTTGAGGAACAGCCAGCGCGGCGGCACCTGAAACAGTTCGAACGAACGGATTTTCATCGTCTGCATCCTCCCTTTCTGAATCTTTTGACCGGGAGTATCATACCATATCTGCACGGGGAAATCAAGATGAAATTCGCGAAAGTTTTTCTTGCATTTTTGATTGGGATCTCGTATAATGAGGGGAGCATATCAGTCGGTATGCATAAAAACTCTAAAAAAGCAAGTGGAGATTTGAGGAGGCCGCCAATGATGCTAACGTATCGGGAGAAAGTTGACGTTCTGCGCCAGCAGAAGGAGCGCGAAACCCAGAAGAAGCTGAAGACCTTTACCCGCCCCGGGTTCTTTGACACCGACGACAAGGGCTGGGTGGTGCCGCCGGAGGATTGGGCGTTTGAGCTGGAGTGGAACCACCCCAGCGGCGTTTTCGGCCCAAAGGCCTGGGCCGACAATTTTTACCGGATGCTGGACGTCCATCCGCCCTATATTGATCCGTATTGCTCTCTGGCCGGAGCGTATATGGATAAGCTGGAGTGGCACAGCTGGGGCGGCTGGCGGCCGGAGCCGGAATTCAATCCCCCCGCGCTGGGCGAGCTGCGCGAGCTGCACCGGACATACGATCTGGTGTCTGGCCTGGGCGGGTCCCACCATTTTCATCATGACGTAAAGAACATCGGTTTCCCGTTGGGGTTCGGCGGGATCCTGGAGAAGATCCGGCACTACCAGGAGATTCACCGGGACGACCCGGAGAAGCTGGAGTTCCTCCAGGGAGAAGAGACCGTCGTCCGGGGCATCCAGCTCTGGATCCGTCACAACGCCGAGGCCGCGCAGGCGGCGGCGGCCATCCAGGAGGATCCCGACCTCAAGGCCAACCTCGAGGAGATCGCGGCGATGAACTTCCGGCTGATCGACGCGCCGCCGGCGACGTTCCGCGAGGCCTGCCAGTGGCTGACCTGGTTCCTGGTCCAATCGAGCATTTTCAACGGCTCCGGCGCGGGCGGGAACTTGGAAGAACTGCTGACAGACTTCTACGAGGCCGATCTGGCGGCCGGCCGGATCACCGAGGACGAGGCGACGTACCATCTGGCGTGCCTGTTCCTCAAAGACACGCAGTATTATGAGATCGGCGGCGTCTGGCCGGACGGCACGGACCGCACCAACGCGGTGTCCTATATGGCCATTGAGGCTGCCCACTGGCTGAAGATCCCGACGGCCCTCTGTCTGCGGGTGCACGAAACCATCGACCGGGCTTTCCTGCGCAAAAGCGTGAAATACCTGTTCGAGGATAAATGCGGTAACCCGTCCTACATTGGAGACCGCTGTATGGTGGAAGGCTTCATGAAAAACGGCTACACCGCCGAGGTGGCCCGGACGCGGGCGAAGGTTGGCTGCAATTGGTGCGCGCTGCCGGGGACGGAATACACCCTCAACGATGTGGTCAAAATCAACATGGGAAAGGTGTTCGAAGTCGCGCTGCTGGAGCTGATGGAGACGGAGGAGCCGTCGGTGGACCTGATGTGGCAGCTGTTCGATAAGCATCTGGACATTGCGATCGATACGATCAAGAAGACGGTCGATTTCCAGTACGACCTCCAGCACTTCATGCGGCCGGAAATGGCGCTGAACTTCATGTGTCACGGGCCAATCGAGCGGGGGCTGGACGTCTCGAACGGCGGGGTGGACAACTACAATTTCTGCATTGATTTCGTTGCCCTGGGGACCGTCGCCGATTCGTTCGCCTCGATGGAGCGCGCCGTTGAGGACGAGGAAGTGATGAACTGGCAGGACCTCTTCTCCGCGCTGCGGGAGGATTGGGAAGGCCGGGAAGATATGCGGCTATATATGAAATCTATCCCGCGCTACGGGTTTGGCAACACCCGCGCCGACGAATATGCCGTTGAGATCGTCAACCGCCTGAACTATCACACGAAGAAATGCAACACCCCCAAGGGTTTCAACTGCATTCCGGGGCTATTCTCCTGGGCCAACACCATCGGCATGGGCCGCGCCGTCATGGCAACGCCCAATGGCCGCAAGGCCTACACCCCCGTCACCCACGGCGCCAATCCCGAGCCCGGCTTCCGGGAATCCGGCGCGCTGACCGCCATGGGGGTGGCGGTGGCCTCCGTCCAGCCCCGCTGGGGCAACACCGCCCCCATCCAGCTGGAGATTGACCCCGTGTTGGCCAAGGGCGAAGAGGGCATTGACAACATCATGGCCTGGCTGCTGACATACTGCAACGACTTGGGCGGCTCGCTGGTGAATATCAACATCATCGACAAGGAGAAGCTCCTCGACGCTTACGAGCATCCGGAGCGTTACCCCGATCTCATCGTCCGCATCACAGGCTTTTCGGTCTATTTCTCCACGCTGTCCCAGGATTTCCGGAAACTGGTGGTGGAGCGGATCATCCAAAACTGAGCTGGACGGCAAAGGGGCGGCGGGAGACTGCCGCCCCTATCGTTGGTTACGGCCTGGGGCTTCGGCTGGCCGAAAAATGAGATTTCGGTGCCTTGACGCCCTGCGCGCCTTGGCGCAAAAAGACGGCACGAAACAGAGCCGCTATGAAGATTGACGTGACATAAACGGAGTGATATGATGAACGACGAGCGAGGCGTGATTTTTGATATCCAGCGCTACTGTGTCCATGACGGACCCGGAATCCGCACGACAGTGTTCCTCAAAGGCTGCAATTTGCGGTGTTTTTGGTGTCATAATCCGGAGTCCTACCGCACCGGGCAGGACCTGCTGTTCTATCCCAATAAGTGCATCGCCTGCGGCAAGTGCTTCACCCTCTGTCCCTTGGGGTGCCACAGTTTGACGGAGGAAGGGGAGCACCGCATCGACCGGGCGCGCTGCACTGTCTGCGGGGTCTGCGCAAAACGTTGCTTCGCCGGGGCGCTGAGCCTCAGCGGGAAGGAGAGCAGCGTGGCTGAGGTGATGAAAACCGTCGGGGCAGACGCGCCGTTTTACCGCAACTCCGAGGGAGGGCTGACGTGCTCCGGCGGGGAGCCGCTGCTCCAGGCTTCCTTCGTGGCCGCGCTGCTGCGGGAAGCCCGGGCGCAGAGGATCCATACGGCGCTGGACACGGCGGGGAACGTGCCCTGGGAGGCCTTTGAAGCGGTGCTGCCCCACACCTCGCTGGTCCTGTTCGACCTCAAGTGCATGGACCCGGCGCGGCACCGGGAGGTCACCGGCGCGGACAACGGCCGGATCCTTGAAAACCTGGCCCGGCTGGGGAAGGGGAAGGTTCCGCTGTGGGTCCGTATCCCCGTGATCCCCGGCGTGAACGACACAGAAGAGAACATGGTCGCGGTGGCCGCGTTCCTGCGGGCCCTGCCGATGATCCGGAAGCTGGAACTCCTGCCGTATCACGCTCTGGGCGCGTCGAAACACGAAAGTCTAGGCGGCATATACGAACATAAGGAACTGAAAGCGCCGGCCAAGGAACGGTTGCAGGAACTGGCCGGCTGTTTTGCGGGAGCAGATTTCCCCGTGACGGCGTGACGGAATGTCAATATCAAAGCATAAGAATAGAAGCAACGGAAAAGTGCCGCCTGTCACGGGGAAATTGGCGCGAAGAAAACGCCCCGGTCCGCCGGTTGCGCGGGCCGAGGGCTGTTTTTTTGTTGCATTCGCTCCATGCAAAGATGGATTATTTTTCGACCGTGGCCTCGCAAGAATAAAATGAGGCGCTGCGGGCGTCCCAATCGTCGATGGCGGTAATTTTGACGGTGTAGGTTCCGGCGGGGAGGGAAGGATCCAGCGGGAGGGTGACGGTCTGGGCGCTGGCGCGTTCGCCAAGGAACGTGTCCGCGGCGCAGCGGTAGGTGACCGTCTTTCCGAAGTGGCTGGTGGCTTCCAGTTCATAGGCGGCGATGCGTCCGTCGTCCCTGGCGGCCGGGAACGTGATCCCCAGGCGTTTGCCCCCGTTTTCCGACGGGAAGAGGATCACTTCAGCGCTGCCGCCGGGGCAATACGGCGGGGTGTTGCCCGTCTGCCGGGCTTCCGGGGTATAAGGGAACCGTTCCGCGCGCAGCGGCAGCAGCAGCTTCCACTCGCGCTCCCGGTAAGCCTCTTTGATATTCCAGCGCTCTACTGTCAGTTCGCTGCCCCCAAGACGAAGCAGGACAAGGTACGGCTGGGCGTTGGCCTGCGCCGGGCGGAGCGGGTCTTCCGAAACAAGATCCCGCGCGGGGTCATAGTACCCCGGCTCCAGCAGCACACCGGAGAGTCCCTGCAGCCCGATGGCGGTGAACTGGCCCTGCCAGAGCATCCGTTCGTCTACCTGTGGGCGCTGCGTTTGGCCGGAGACCGAGATGACGCCGGGGTATTTCGCCAGCAGGTCCCGCAGCGCCTGATTTCCCGTGCCCTGCCCGCTGCCGGCGACGGTATCCGCCGGAGGCTGGTGGGTGAGGACGAAGATGGGGCGGCCCGTCTCTGTTTCCTGGGCGGCCTGGGCCAGCCGCTCTTCCAGCCAGCGCAGCGTTCCGGCGGTGTAAGCGTCGGAGGGTTCGCGCCGGTCCGCGCTCAAAGCGATGAAATGCGTCCCGTTGACGACCAGGTGCGCGCAGGGTGCCTGATCCAGCGCCCGCTGGAAAGTCCGCTGGGCCGCCGCGGAAGAGAATGCCCCCGCGACGTCCTGTTGCCCCATGGCGCTGAGCAGCACCGGCTGGATGGCCGCGTCCTGAAAGATCTCCTCGATGGCCTGGCGGTACGTCTGGGCGCTCCGGCCGCCCGTGCGTTCCCCCAGATCCCCGGCGAAGAGAATCACCTGGACCTGCTCTTCCCGCAGCAGTTGCAGCGCCGCGCGGAGGTTGCCTTCATTTTGTTTGTCCGAGCCCAAGTGGCTGTCGCTCAGCAGGGCGATGCGCAGGGGTGCGGCGCCTTGGAGCGGAACGCTCAGCGCCTCCGTCGGCCCCTTGGCGGGACGGATGAGCCCATACAGCAGAAGCGCCGCCGCCAATAGCACAGCCGCCGCCGCGCCCAGCGCCAAGCCCAGCCGCAGCCGGGGCCGCCGCCGCAGTTGTTCCAATTGATTCATCCCCAAAACCTCCCATTCCTCTCTCTCCTATAAACTGATGGTATTATTGTATCATGAAATCGGCAAAAAGTAAATGGCCAGAACGCAGAATCTTTTGCGCGCTGGTTCCACGGGAAGGTTCGCGACGAGAATTCACAAATATTTTACTTGAAGATAATCGACAAATGTGCTATAATCTATACGATTTCAACACAAAATCAAGAAAATGTGTATAGTTTGTGTCTTGGCTTTGAACAAACATTTTCTGAAAGGAGACCGAGACGTATGAAATTGGCTGTTTCTACTCTTGGCTGCACTGACCAAACCTGGCAGGAAATCGTGACGCTGTCGAAGGACATTGGTCTGGACGGGATTGAACTGCGGGGCTATCAGCAGATTCCGGTGTCCGAAGTGCTCCAAGCCATTGACCGCCTGCGTACGGGGAGCCTGGAGATCGCCTGCATCTCCTGCAACAGCCGGCTGCACGATGTGGCGCGGCTGGACGAGGCGCTGGAGGAAGCGCGCGGCAACATTCGGCTGGCCGGGCAGCTGGGGGCGCGGTTCGTCCGGGTGCTCAGCGGCTGCGCGGAAGGCGGCGAAGAAACTGACGCGCAGATTCTGGAGGCGGTGCGGGGCTTGCTGCCCCTGGCCGAGGAATGCGGCGTGACGCTGCTGCTTGAGAGCAACGGGATTTATGCCGACACAAAACGCTTGAGCGACCTGCTCAACGCCCTGGAGAGCGACCACGTCGGCGCGCTCTGGGATCTGCATCATCCCTACCGCTACTACGGGGAGCGGCCGGAACAGACGGTCCAAAACCTGGGACCCTACATCAAGCATATCCACTGCAAGGATTCCGTTCTCCTGGACGGCAAGGCGGTCTTCCGCATGATGGGCGAAGGAGATCTGCCCCTGAAAGACTGTTTCCGGGCGCTGAGGTCGATCAAGTACGACGGATACGTGACCTATGAATGGATGCGCCAAAGCGCGCCGGGGCTGGTAGACAGCGGCGTCGTTTTCCCGCATTTTGTGCGGTTCATGCAGCCGTACCTTCACCGCAGCCGCGCCGCAGCCGTGCCGCGGCTCTATGACAACGAAAGCAAAACCGGGCAGTACCTCTGGCCGAAGCTGCGTCAGCTGGACCTGACGCTGCCGGAAGCGCTGGAGACCGTTGCCCGGACGTTCCCTGACCAGCCCGCCCTGCGTACGGACGACGCGGCCTGGACCTACGGCGAGGCGCTGGCGGAGGTCGATCGGGTGGCCAGGGCGCTGATTGCGCTGGGTGTGCGCCCCGGGGCTCATGTCGCCGTCTGGGCGACCAATGTGCCGGAATATTTCTTCGCGTTCTGGGCCTGCGCGGCCGTCGGCGCGACGCTGGTGACCATGAACACCGCCTACAAACTTCATGAGGCGGAATACCTTCTGCGTCAGGCGGACATTCATACCCTGATCCTGATCGAAGGCTTCAAGGATTCCCATTATGCCCAGATCCTCCAGGCGCTCTGTCCGGAACTGGAGACGCCGGAACCGGGGACGTCACTGCACGCGAAGGCGCTGCCCTTCCTGCACAATGTCATTACCATCGGCTTTTCAATGCCGGGCGGTGTCCGCTGGGAAGATTTCCGCGCCCGGAGCGGCGAGGTTGCCCCGGAGAGCCTGCGCGCCCGCAAGGCGATGGTCCGGCGGGACGACGTCGTCAATATCCAATATACCTCTGGGACCACCGGTTTCCCCAAGGGCGTGATGATTACCCACGCCAACGTCCTCAACGGCGGAAAGTTCATCGGCGACGCCCTTGACTTCTCCACCGCGGACCGGATCATCATGATACTGCCCATGTTCCACTGCTTCAGTATTGTCGCGTCCATGCTGGCCGCCGTGACGCACGGCACCGCGATGCGGCTGATTCCGGCGTTTTCTCCCGCGAAAGCACTGAAGATCATCAACGACGAAAAAATCACCGTTTGTCACGGCGTCCCGACCATGTTCCATGCCATGCTGGCCCACCCGGACAGCACGGCGACGGACTTCAGTTCCCTGCGCACCGGCGGCGTCGGCGGCGCCAGCTGCCCGCCGAAACTCCTCCGGGAAATTCAGTCACGCATGGGGTTGCCGGAACTCGCCGTCGGCTTTGGGATGACGGAATCTTCCTCTATCTGTACCATCACGGACCGCTTCGGCCCCTTTGAGGCGATGGCCAATACCGTCGGTCCGCCGCTGCCCGGCGTCGAATGCAAGATCATCCATCCCGAGACGGAAGAGGAACTGCCCGACGGCGCGGACGGCGAACTGCTCATGCGGGGGTTCAACGTGATGCAGGGGTATTATAAATTCCCGGAGGCCACCGCCGCCACCCTCACCGAGGACGGCTGGCTGCATACCGGCGACATGGCCCGGCGGGACGCGGATGGGAACCTCAAGATCACCGGCCGGATCAAGGACATGATCATCCGGGGCGGGGAGAATATTTATCCCAAGGAACTGGAGGACTTTTTCTTTGGCCATCCGCAGATTTTCGACGTGCAGGTCGTCGGTGTGCCGGACCCCGGCTACGGCGAAGAAGTGTTCGCTTGGGTGATCCGCAAGCCCGGGGAGGAGCTGACGGAAGAAGAGATCCGCGCCTATGCCCTGGACCGAATCGCCAAGCACAAGGTTCCGCGCTATATCCGTTTCACCGACAGCTTCCCCATCAACGCTTCCGGCAAGGTGCTCAAGTATAAATTGCGCGCCATGGCGGTGGAAGCGCTGCATATCGCGCTGTAAGATCCGCAAGATTCCAATTTTTTAGAAAGCAGGATGCTATTTTGAAAGAAGCGAAAGAATACCAGGGCAAGCAGGGGTTCGAGGTGCTCAGTGCGGAGCGCTTCGGCCTGCAGCGGAAGATCGTTGCCAATATGACCACCGAATCCTGGGACAACGTCCCTCACTCCAGCGGCCTCTATGAACCGGACGCGACGGATTTTCTGGCTGTCTACCGGCGCCTGCGGCAGCAGCCCGCCTGGAAGGGCATCAGCCTCAACACCCTGATGCTTTATGTCGTGACCCAGGGACTGATTGCCTGTCCCGCCCTCAATGCCCACATCGACTTCCGCCGGGGGCTGGTCTACGGCAAGATTGAGCAGTATGCCGACGTCAATATTTCCATGCCCATGGGCCTGCCCAACGGCACCATGATGACCATCAACGTGCACAACTGCGAGCGCAAAACCCTGCGTCAGCTCCAGGATTATGTGGAGGACGTCCGCCGCCGGATGGCCAACACCAACCTGGATGACGCGCTGTTTGAAGTCGCTTTCGCGGACACGATGCAGAAGCTCAAGCGGCTGCGGCTGCTGAAGGTCGCGGGCCGGCTGTTGGGCACGAAGGTCGCCGCCGGACCGATCAACAAGCTCAAGGGCAAAGAAAAGAAGGACTACAAGGCTCTGCCAAAGACAGAGCGCCTGACCAAGGAGGACATTGAGCAGGGAACCATTGTCGTATCAAACCTCGGTTCCGTCTACCGCGGAGGCAGTTACCTTCCGCCAACGCTGCTGGAAATCATCCCGCCGCACGTTGCGGCCCTAGCCATCAGCACCACCGTCGAGAAGCCCGGCGTCGTCACTCACCCGGACGGTACGAAGACGATCGAACCCCGCGTGTTCCTGCCCATCTGCTTGGCGATGGACCACCGAGCGCTGGACTTCGGCGACGTAATCCCGTTTGTCAGGCGGCTGGACGAAATTTTCCAGCATCCAGAGGAAATGGAGACCTGGCTATAACACCAATCATCCCCGCTCTTTTTCGGAGCGGGGAATTTTTTTTGCAACGCGCGCTCCTCCGGCGCACACATTTCCGTCCGGTGCATATGATATAATACGGTTATAAGCGGGGCGGAAGTCAGACAGCGGGGACCGCAGAAGGGGGAGTGTCATGGCACGGACATTGTATCGGCCGCTGGGACAGTTCCGGGTGCCGCGGTTCCGGCTGGCCGCCGGGCAGCGCCTTTCCGGGCGGCGTCTTTCCGGCCGGCGGAGCGGCGGCAGATGGCTCAGGGCCGCCGTTGCCGTGGTGCTGGCCGCGGCTGTCTTCCTGTTTTTGGACGCGCGCGCCAAGCCGCAGATCCGCGCCCTGGCCGAGACCGCCGCCCGGCAGCAGGCGACCGCCGCCGTCACCCAGGCGATTGAGGACGTGCTGATCGAGGAAGGCGTGACGTACGAAAGTTTGGTTGCTATTGCCGTGGACGCCGACGGGGTTCGCTCCATCCAGACGGACACCTATCACATTAACTTGCTAAAGGGAAAAATCAACGCGGCGGCGGAAACGGCGGTGGCGCTGCGGGACGCGAAGCTCCGGCTGCCGCTGGGCGCGCTGCTGGGCAGCGATCTCTTCGCCGGATGGGGGCCGAAAATCGGCGTTCCACTGACGATGACCGGGCATGCGCTCTCGACCATCAGCAGTGACCTTTCCTCCGCCGGACTGAACCAGACGCTGCACCGGATCATGATGCAGATGCACGTGTCGCTGTCGGTCATTCTGTCGGGCGAGATCGTGACGGTTGAGTTAGAGACCGCTGTTTGTTTGGCGGAAACGGTAATTGTCGGGTCCGTACCCAACGGAGTGGTGGCGGGGATCCGGAGCTAACCGTCTGACTACTTCTTCCGCGAGCCGATTTCCGGCAGGACCGTCAGCTGACGGTCGGCGTGTTTGCGGCGCAAGGCAGCAATCCGCAGGCCGATCCAGAGCGCTACGATGGCGGCGGCGGCAGCCAGGATCGCCTTGAAAACCGGGGTTTTCACCGCCTCCTGCGCGGCCGCGAGCAGCACCATGACGGCGCTGCGGTTGATGGTATCCTGCGCGGCCAGATTGATTTGAAGGAATTCCTGCCCGGCATAAAGTACGCGGGCTTTGCCAATGAGCTGCCCTTCGGCAACGGGCGCGTCCAGGGATTCCGGGAGGGATTCCGGGATGGCCTCAATCTTGATGCTGCCGCTGCCAACGCCTTCCGGCACCAGCGCGGAAAGATCTTTTTCCGCCACCAGCTGGACGTGATCCGCCGCGCGAGAGAGGTTGACCGGAACTTCCGTTACCATCATGCCCTTTGTCACGACCTGCCGCAAGCGGATATGGTCAAAGGTCCATTCCAGCAAGGCTTTGCAGTCAACAAAAGCGGTGTTTTCGTCCACTTTATCGTTGTCGATGTCGGCCATCTGTCCGCGCATCACAACGCAGAAATAATGGTATCCGTTGCGGTCGGCTTTGGCGGCAATGCAGTCGCCTGCCAAATCGGTGGTGCCGGTTTTGCCGCCGCTGACGTCTTTACAGTAGTAATCCGGAATGCCGGGGTTCATCATCTTGTTGGTATTGACCAAAGGCCGGGAGGCATGCAGGTTCGTTGCGGGGACAGTATAGTTCCGGGTGCCGATGATTTTTTCAAACACCGCGTTGCCCCGGAAATCGGCGCTGAGGGCATAGGCGAAGAATTTCGCGATGTCCGCCGCCGTGGTATAGTGCCCTTCTTCGTCGAGGCCGTGCGGATTTTGGAAGCGGGTGCCCTCGCAGCCGAGCCGCCGGGCCAAGTCGTTCATTTTTTCAACAAAAGCGGGGATGTCGTTTGGGCAGACATAGTCGGCCAGGATCGCCGCGGCTTCGTTGGCGCTGGGCAGCAGCAGGCAGTAAAGCAAGTCCTCCAGGCTGAGGATTTCCCCGGGCAGAATTCCGGCGTTGGAGCTGTTGGTTCCGTCGAACATGCGGATGGTGTATTCTTTGACGGCGAGCGTTTTCTTGATGTCCGTGCAATTTTCCAGGAAGGCAATCGCCGTAACGACTTTGGTCAGGGAGGCGGGGGCGGTCCGCCGCGTTTCGTTCTGGGAGAAGATGACGCTGCCATCGTCCAGGCTGGTGAGGATAAATACCTCGGAAAGGCCCGTTAGGCCCGGAATGTCCCGCAGCAATGTATTGAAGGCCGCGCCGGCTGGCAGCGCGCCGGCCAGCGCCAAGGCGGCGGCCAGCAGAGCGATCAGGGGGAATCGGAGGAACTTCAAAAATTTTTTGTGATTTCTGCGATTTTGCATAGACAAGCCACCCCCAAATGTAGTATCATATATTGTATCACGTTTTGAATGAAAATGGAACTGTTTTGCGGCAAAATTTCCGCAGGATCTTGAGGAGGGGCAAACGCCATGATTTACGTTACGGGAGACACGCACGGGGACTTCACCCGGTTCCAGCAGCCGGAACTGAAAAAGCTCAAGAAGGGCGACACGCTGCTGATCTGCGGGGATTTCGGGTTTCTTTGGGACGGATCCAAGGCCGAGCAACGCATCCTGAAAAAGTTGGGGAAGATGAAATACCAAATCTGTTTCATCGACGGGGCCCATGAAAACTTTGAACTGCTTCTGCGCTACCCGCTGGAGGAATGGAACGGCGGCCAGGCGCGGGTGATCAGCGGGCGGCTGCGCCACCTTGCCCGCGGCCAGATCTTCACCATCGAGGGGAAGACCGTCTTCACCATGGGCGGCGGCGTGAGCCCGGACGACGACCTGCGCGCTTACGACCCCAACCGCATGCGCTGGGAGATCCCCTCCCGGGAGGAGCTGGCCGAGGCGACGCGCACCCTCGAGCAAGCGGGGGGAAAGGTGGATTATATCGTTACACACGAGCCGCCGCTGAAGATCAAAGGCTTCCTGCAGCTCAAAAGCGGGATTCACACCACCGAGGCCACGGGCCTGAATACCTATTTCGAAGAGTTGGGCAAGGTCGTCCGCTTCTCGCGCTGGTTCTTCGGCTCGATGCACACGGATAAGTATATTGCCTCGACCCACATTTCCCTGTTCCGCAAGATCGTCCGCGCGGATCAGTAAAAAGCAAACGGCCCGGAGCAAGCGCCTCCGGGTCGTGTTTTTTTTGTCAGTTTCCCGTGCTGATGTAATGCCGGACGCCGAAGCGCCAGAGCAGCAGGCAGGGCAGTAGGTAGACGAAGCCCAGCAGCGGGGTCAGCATGTAAAGCGTCGGGTGAGCCGCCGCCCGGCCGGTGAGGTAGAGCAGCGGGAGGTAGTTGAAGCAGCCGAAGGGGAGGAGGAAGGTAAAGAACCGCATAATCCATTTGGGATAGATTGTCAGCGGATAAGCGGCAATTTCCCGCCCGCCGTCGGTGAAGATGTTGATGAATTCCAGTCCTTCCACCGTCCAGAAACACACCACCGCGCCGAGGATGAACACGCCCGTGAAGACCGCCACGCCGCTGAGGATCATCAGTACCAGTGTCAGGATTTTCGCGGCGGTCCAGGTGACGTCAACCCAGGACACCGCCAGGCCCAGCACCACCAGGCTTTGGGCCAGCCGTCCGGCCCGCGTCAACTCGAAGTTCGACCCCATCACCTGGAGCACCGTCCCGCGCGGGCGCAGCAGCAGCCGGTCAAAGTCCCCGCTTTTGATCTGCCGCTGGAAGATATCGAAGCCCCGGGCGAAGCATTCCGTCAGGGCGAAGGACGTTCCCACCACGGCGAAGCACAGCGCCGCTTCCCCGAAGCTCCAGCCGCCGATGGAGCCGAAGCGCCGGAACAGCAGCGCCATCCCCGCGAAAGCGAAGAACGTCACGAAAAACTGCCCCAGCAGGTTCAGCCAGAACGACAAACGGTACTGCATAAACGAGCGGATGACCATGCGCAGATATTTGAAATAGATCATAAGGGCTCCTTTCCCAAACATCAGAAAAACGCGGCGCAGATTCCATCCCCGCTTGAATTTGTGTGCTGTGCCTCTCCCGCCGCTTGATTGCGTTTCCGCCGCCGCTGTGGTATGATACCAAGGAAAGGAGTTGATCGAAGTGACAACAAAACTTACGGACCTGACGGTTACGCCCGCGTCGGTGGGAAACCAGATCGCGCTGCTGCGCAAAGGCAGGGGCCTGACCCAGCAGGAACTGGGCGAACGCATCCATGTGACCTTCCAGGCGGTCTCGAACTGGGAGCGGGGGGAATCCCTGCCGGACACGGCGCTGCTGCCGCTGCTGGCCGACGCGCTGGACACCACGACAGACGGCATTCTCTGCGCCGGGGCGCGGGCCGCGCGGTTCAAAGGCAAACGGCTGGCGGCGGACATGCGGGAAGGGATCACGTGCCTTGCGCGGATGGAAACGCTGCTGGGCCGGCAAAATCCGGTGTACCGCCACGCGGCGGAAGGCTTGAGCGCGGGGCTGAATACGGACGCTCAGGCGATGCTGGACGACGAAACGCTGCGGGAATGCCTCGTCGCCGAAGCGGTGATTCAGAGCATGCTGGCGGGCTATTATTTCGACTTGGCGGAAGTCCGGCAGACCTTCCGCCACGAGAAGTGGTTCCTGGCGGTGCGGGACTATGCGGAGAAATGCGGCATGGGATAACTCAGCCGCCTTGGATCACGACCTTTTTCAGCACCCGCCCGAACGCCCAATACCCCAGCAGCACCAGCCCCACGACCCAGGCCAGCTGGATCCCGAGCTGAACCAGCGCGTCGGATCCGGCGATGTTGCCGGAATAGAGGCGAAAGGGGAGGTCTACCGCGTAGCGGAAGGGGAAGAAGTTGAGCACCTGCTGGAGGGGTTTCGGCATCAAGGGGATGGGGATCACCGAGCCCTGAAGAAACTCCGACGCGATGCCGATGATCAGCCGCGCGCCGACCGGCGAGAGCGTGATGAACGTCAATATGTAAACAAACATGCTCACCGCCGCCACCAGCAGCAGCGACAGCGCCAGCGAGAGCAGGAACAGCGCCGCCGCTTTCGGCCCGGCGGGGAGGTGCATCCGCCAGCGGGCGGGGAGGAAGACGGTGATGATCAGAATCGGCCCGCAGCGCAGCAGCACGGAACTCAGCCGCAGCGCCACCAGCCGGGCATACCAAACCGCATACATGTCATAGGGACGGCAGAGCTCGTAAGCCACATGACCGTCGGTAATCCCGGAGAGCAGTTCTCCGTCCTGCCACCAGAGCATAATAATCGCCAGGAAAGCCTGCTGGAGCCAGAGGTAAGTCACCAGATCCTCCCAGGGCATCGGCGGTTCCTGCGCGCTGGAACGGTAAAATGCGTCGTAGGTCAGGATGAAGACGAAGCCGAAGGCGAATTGCGTTGCCACCCCGGCCCAGGCCGCGGCCCGGTATTGGAACCCCGCAATGAGGCGCATCTTGAATAACGCGGCGTATTGGCGCACGAGAAAGCCTCCTTTCGGTAGGATCCTTGGCAGGATAAAAACAGATCAAAGATCACGGTCGTTCTGAAAGCGGGCGCGGTGCTCAAATGCCGTGTTCCTGATAGAGGCCCGCAATGATTTCTTCCACCGGTGTGCTCTCGCTGGTCATGTCCAGGATGTTCAGCTCCCGGCCCAGGTCGCTCAGCGCGGCGGAGACCGTCGTTTGGTCCGTGTCCAGCCGGTAGACGGCCCGCTCGCCGCTCCAGGACGCCAGATCCGCGCCCGCCAGAACCACCGGCGTTTCGTGCTGCGCGAAGGTCACCGTCAGGGTGCGGCGGCGATCGAACCGCTGCTTGATCGCCGCCATGGAGCCGTCGTGCAGGATTTTCCCCTTGCCGATCAGCAAGATCCGGTCGGTCAGGGCCTCGATGTCGTTTTGATCATGCGTAGTGAGAATGACCGTCAGCTTCCGCTCGGCGTTGATGGTTTTGATGAACTTGCGCACCGCCAGCTTCGAGACGGCGTCCAGCCCGATGGTCGGTTCGTCGAGGAAGAGAATCTGCGGACTGTGCAGCAGCGAGGCCGCGATTTCCGCCCGCATACGCTGACCCAGGCTGACCTGCCGCAGCGGGGTGTGTAAGAATTCCGCCAGATCCAGCGTCTCGGTCAGCAGATTCAGCGTCTGGCGGTAGCTGTCCGCCGGGATTTTATAGACGTCTTTGAGCAGGTCAAAAGAGTCGGCGATCGGCACGTCCCACCAAAGCTGGGTTCGCTGGCCGAAGACGACGCCGATGTGTTTGACGTAGTCCCGCCGCTGCTTCCAGGGGGTGAATCCCATGATTTCGCAGGCGCCCGCGTCCGGGACGAGAATGCCGCTCATGACCTTGATGGTGGTGGATTTCCCTGCCCCGTTGGGGCCGATGTAGCCTACGATTTCGCCGTCGCCGATGTGGAACGACACATCGTCCAGGGCGTGAACTTCCTTATACTCCCGATGAAACAGCGAGGCCAAGGCAGCCTTCGCGCCCTTGCCGCGTTTGACCACGCGAAAGGTCTTGTGGATATGCTGTACAGTGATCATGGACGCCTCCTATTCTGTCATCGGGCGAAAAGGCCGGAAAAAAGCGTGTTAAAAAGAATAACACCGCAGCAGGGACTTGTCAAGGGGATGGAAATATTTTTTGACCTCCCCTCCGGGCGTATCGGGCGCGCCGCACGGAACTGCCATAAAAAACTTGCCGCCAAAACAGACCGGCTGTTTCAGCGGCAAGGAAGTTGGGCAGCGGACGGCTTGGATTAATTCCAGCTGCCGGCGTACATGGGGTATACGGCCTTGGCAATGTCGATTTCGAGGCCTTCGTATTCCATGGTCATGGTGGAGAAGCGGAACGCGTCGTATTCAATCGGCTGCATGACGTAGGCAAAATCGGAAAGGAAGCTGACGCCGTCGATATAATGCCCGGTGATGCCGTTCCAGGCCCACCACGCGCGGGTTTCCAAGCTTACGGTGTGCTTGTTCAGATCTTGGGTCGCTTCGAACTGATAGGTATGCCGGGTTTCGTGCAGGACCGCCTTGAGCAGAACGGGCCAAGGGGAGTAATCGACCAGACTGTCCACTGCGCCGGAGAGTGAGGTTTTGTCCACGTAGATCTGATTGTCAAGCGGGTCATACATCGCTCCGGCGCCGCCGAGATCTTCCCATGCCAGCGCGGGTTTCGCCGAGGTGCCTAGGATCTTCTGCACCTGCGCGAAATACTTGGTCAGAATATCTTTCTTTTGCGCCGGGGTGCTCTTGTCCCAGGCTGCCTTGGCGTACTGCTTGTCCTTCAGCAGCGCCAGCGCCGCTGCCTGCATTTTCAGGTCGGCGGTTTTTTCCTGTTCCCGGGTGACGGCGGAAGTCCCGCCGGGCTGCATGCCGAAGCTCTGCGCGGTGCGTGCTTGCAGGGCCTTGGCGTAGCGGTCGCGCTCGCCCCAGTAGTTTGCCAGCGGATCGGCGCCGGTCAGGACATAGCGCACTTCGTTGGCATGGCTCATCGTCAGCCCGATCGCAACTTGGAAGGGCGCGAGGGGCAGCAGCTGCCGCCGGATACTCGCATATTCTTCGTCAGTGATGACGACGGGGGCCGACGTTTGGGCTGGCTGGGCCGCGGCGGCATGGGCGGGCACAGCCAGCAGGCCCGCGGCCAGGCACAGGGCCAGCAGGACGGAGAGGATGCGTTTCGTACGATTCATAGGGGTCCTCCTTTTGTTTTTGGATGGTTTCTATTATACATCAATATTTGCCAAAGATCAATCCCCGGGCGAAATAATTTGAACGAATACCGTGGGGGCTTCTGCGGGTATCCGGTGACGGCCTGTTGCTGTCCGGTGTTTTCCGGATGTTTTGAAATTTTTCTGGCCTCGTTTCAGGCCGCCCGTTTTTCACGGAACCTTTCCCCGGCCCGGGAATACAATAGGAACAGGACAATGCCGCCTGGCAGCCGTCCTCATCACGCATGCCCGCGTAACTTACATCGTTTCTTTTCGTTACGCGGGACCAACGAAAGGAACAAGCTCCATGTCTACAACAACCTCCGCCTGCTCCTGGTGGAACGATCCTTGGGCGTCCAAGGGGAAGTGCTGCCGGTGCGGTTTGAGTTTTAACCGCTGCCGCTGCGGCGGCCGGCCTCCCTATCCGGGGGATGGCTGCTGGGGCGACGGCCTTTGGTCCCGTCCGCCCTATCCGCCGACGCCCGGTCCAGGTCCGTTCCCGCCGAACCCCGGTCCCGGCCCCGGTCCGTTCCCGCCGAACCCCGGCCCCGGCCCCTGTCCGCCATTCCCGGAGCTGCCGGATTACGAATGTTGCTGGAAGCCCGGCTATGGGTACGGCTGCGGCTGCAACAGCGGCAACCGGCCCGGCGGGGGATATCCACCCTATTGTCCGCCTGTGTATGACAACGGCCGCTGCCGCTGCTGGTGCCAGTGCAGCGACTATCCCCGTCCCCTGTACGGATCCCAGGCATAACCAAACGAGCCTCCCGGACCGGGGGGCTCGTTTTTTGTTTTGCGTTTATTCTGCCGCCGCACTGTGCCGCCCCGGGCGGAGAAGGGGGACATCCAGGCAGCTGACCGCGCGTCCGGCGGGATCCCGCTCCTGCCGCGCGGGGCAGGGTTCGCCGTCGATGAGGATGGACCGCCATGTCCCGGGGAAGCAAACCCGCCAGCGGAAGGAGGGGCCGTCCGGAAGGTCGAGCGCGGTGCGAACCGCGCCTTCCTGCCGGACATGGATCCGGCCGCCAAGGACGGGCACGTCCCGCAGTTCTGCCCACCCCTCCGGCAGGCCGGAAAGCGTCCGCAGAACGCCGGGTTCCGGCGCCGTCACGCCCGCCGCCAGCTGCGCCAGGGAGGACAGCGCGGCGAAGGATACCTCCGGATACTCCCGGCGGGGTAGTTTTGGCGAACAGAGCGCCCGCAACGCCCGGAGCCCCTCGGCTTCCCGCCCCCGCCCGAAGCAGAGCTGGGGCAAGTACGTTTTGCCTTCCGTGTTCTTCATCCCGTGCGCGAGCACGTTGTCCAGCGCCTCAGGCAATTCTGGCGCGCCGTCCAGCAGACCGAAATAGATCGGCAGGAAGTTGCCTTCATCGTAGTATTGCGCGCGGAACCGCCCGTCTTCCTCCAGCGCGCCGTAAAAGCGCCGCCGCTGCGGGAAATACCACTGCGCCAGATAGCGCCGCCGGACGTCCGCCGCCCGCGCCGCCGTCTCCCGGGCCCGCGCCGTTTCTCCGCGCCGCGCCAGGATGTTCGCGTAAGCTTGAAGCCCGGCAAACATGGCGCCCGGCAGATCGCCGCCCAGGGCGGGGGAGCGCCTGCTTTCGTTATAGGAGCCCAGGCCCCGCCGCCCGTCGGTCTTCCGGTGCTCGGGCCAGCCGTCGCCGTCCCGGTCCCAGCGGGCCATGAAGCGGGTGCAAGTACTCTCATAGAACCGCAGGAAAGGATGTTCCAGGTACCGGCCGTCGCCCGTCCAGCAATATTCCGCCCAGCAGGCCTGGAGCAGGTCAAAATTGGCGGGCAGGTTATACCAAAAGTCCTCGTCGCTGGCGTAGTCCACTGGAGCGGGGCCGCCGGTTTTGGCAATTTCCCAGTACATACAGTCGTCCCGGCTGTCGGCGCAGCTTTCCGCGAAGCGGCGGAACATGTTGTACGTATGTTCCGTCAGGCCCAGCAGGGCAGCGCCCGCCCGCTGGTGCGCCGCGTCCCGGATGCAGAACGCGTCCCGTCCCGGCAGCGCCGCTTCATACCAGAGACCTACCGGGTCCCCGCCGTTGTGCGCATAGGACAGCGCGCGCTCCCGCGCCCAGGCGAATCCCGCTTCCAGCAGAGGATCTGAGCAGCGGAAAGAAACCATGGAATGGTCCTCCTTTATTTCGCCTGATATACCCAGCAGAAGCGGCCCAGGGGCGCGGCGTCGCCGTATTGATAGAAGTCCATGATGTCTCCGTCGTGCTGCATATTGTCGCTCCACTTGAATTGCAGTGTGAAACCGCCGCTGGT
>JAIRXU010000026.1 GCA_031268095.1 Oscillospiraceae bacterium
AAATATTTAGGCTTCGTAGTCGCCGTGGAAATCCAACCAATCCTCTATTAAGGCAGAAGCCAAATAGGGAGCGGTGGTGCGGTTTGCGGTCAATTCGGCAAATTGAGCGGGCAATGCCGTGTTTGTCGCGTCGGTGAGCATGAAAACGAAGTAGAGCAAGCCAAAAGGATTTTGCGTGTCGCAGAGCATTTCAAGATGTTCAGTCAATTCGTCCCTATCGTAGTCGTTGACTATCAGACTTTCGTACAGACGATAAATCAAGCTCCCGCTGACAAGCTGCGCCACTTCTTGGATGGCGGTTTCGTCCACCACCTCGGCAGGGGATTTCGCCCCCATACCCAAAATGAATTGGGCAAATTCGTGAGTAGTCATGTGTTAAAATCCTCCTTAATTTTGTTTGGGTCAACTTTTGGGTCAAATGCTGTTTTTAAGTGCTTTTTGGGGTGTTTTGAGCCGTTTTTCCCTCCCATATACTTCTGCGTTTGGGCAACAGAAAACCCGCAAAGCCTTACGCCATGCGGGTTTTTGCCAATGGAGCTCTCAAGCAGATTCGAACTGCTGACCTCGTCCTTACCAAGGACGCGCTCTGCCGACTGAGCTATGAGAGCAAACGGCTGATTTCACCTCCAAAAAGTTGACCCAAACAGTGACCCAAACGGGGATGAAATCATATGAAATTGTTTGACACGGAATGAACCGTGTTTTTTGAAAAACCTTGATTTTACGCGGTTTTTCTGTACTGTATGAACCTCGTTGATACTCCTTGGCACGGTTCATTAGTCTTACCAAGGATGCGCTCTGCCGCCGGAGTTATGGAAGCGTGTACCGCTTTTGGAATAAAAAATGCCACCGAAGCCTCTTTGTGATGGAGCAAAGGTAGAAAATCCGAAAAATGGCGACCCGGAACGGGCTCGAACCGTCGACCTCTAGCGTGACAGGCTAGCGTTCTAACCAACTGAACTACCGGGCCACCGAAAGTCCACTCTGAGGTTGCCCCCAAGTGAGCTTAAGTATTTTAGCACATCTGCACACGAAATGCAAGTGTTTTTTGAAGATATCCGCAATTTTTTTCAAAGCCAAACAATTTTTCGGTTTACCGCATGCTGATATACGCCGCCAAGTCCAGCGGAATGAATCCAATATAGCTCTGTCCGACGTTGAGTTCCAGCGGCGTACCGCTGCCGTCGAAGAACTGGAGGCCCTGCCGCGCTGGCTGACTGTCGGTTGCGGGCACATTTCTGGACCAGAGGATGGTGGTATATCCACCGTCGGTGAAGAAGAGGCCGCTGCCCGCGCTGAGCGCGGGCGTTCCCGTTTCGCCTGCCGGAACCAGCAGCAACAGGACGTTGCGGTACCGCAGGGCACTGCCTTCTGCGTCTCGGACAGGCGAACCGCCATTCCATTTTTCCAGCAGTCCGCTGGTTTGCTCCCGACGGAAGCTGTACTGTGCCGATTCGGAAAAGCGGAATCGGATCTCGCCATAGGTTTCGTTGCTGAAGCGGACCGGCGCGTCGTCCGGCGCGAACGAAAGTGACGGCGTACGGTTACGGTAAAGGCGCAGGTCCATGGCGGCGATGGCTTGGTTCAGGAACGAGCCGGAGGTGTATCCCGCCTGCCCCCAGCCCTGCGCGGCGCGGCCTTGGTCAAGGAAGAAAAATTTTCCTTCCGACGCTGCCCCATTCAGCGCTTCCCATTGAGCTTCCTCCAGCAGCCGGTCGCTCTGCGCGTCGCTGCCCCAGTGCGCGGGAATGGCGTCCCAGTCCATGGCGAGCTCCAACAATGCCGGGCGCAGACTGCCGACCGGTCCCACCTTCGGCGCGGCGGAAATATCGGCGTAAAGTCCCAGCAGCAAAGTGGTTCCTTGGTCCGCCAATCCCTCCACGACGAGATCCGGAGTGGAGAGCCCCCACGGCGGCTGGGCCTGGGCCGCGCCGCTGAACACCACGGCCACCGGCCGCCGGTCCATGGGGCTCGAGGAAGGAAAACCGGTCAGGGGATTGCGGTAGCGCGGAGCGGCAGCCTCGGCTGCCGCCGGAGCAGCGGCTTCGGTATCGTCTGGTACCTGCTGCTTGGCCGGAAACCCGCCGGTCCAATATCCAACCGCCGCGATCGCCGCAGTGGCAATGACCAGTGCCATGGCCGCCGTCGGCCAAATCCGTTTCGCGCCGCTGCGCGCCATGAAATCACGCTCCCCTTCGGAATGGTCATTTATTCCAGCAGATACTGGCGGAGTTTTGAGAGGATCATCTTTTCCCGGCGGGAGACCTGAACCTGCGTCATGCCCAACCGGCTGGCAGCCTTCGTTTGGGTCATGCCCCGGAAGTAACGGTATTCCACCAGCTGCCGGTCCCGTTCCTCCAGCGTCCCGAGAACTTCCCGCAGGGCGATCTGATCTGACAGCGCTTCCGCCGGGGAATCTACCGGAACGTCCCACTCGTTGGGGCCATCGCCATCCTCCTGGGCGGCGGTGAGGGAGAGCGTCGGCAGGGTGGACGAAAGCAGCATGGCCGCTTCGTGCAGGTCGAGTCCCGTGCGCTCGGCCAATTCGCTGATGCTGGGATCCCGGCCCAATTCTTCCCGCAGCGCGTCCTGCTGCTGGCGCAGGGTCCGGGCCCGTTCCTTCATGGAACGGCCGACTTTGATTGCGCCGCCTTCCCGGAAGAGCCGCTTGATTTCGCCCAGGATCACGGGCACCGCATAGGTAGAAAAGGCGAAGCCCCGGGAAGGGTCGAAGCTATCGACCGCCTTGATCAGCCCAACGCAGCCGGCCTGCACGAGGTCTTCATAGTCTGCGCCCCGCCCCTGGAACCGCCGGGCGCAGGAATGGACCAGCCCCATGTTGCCTTCAACCAGCTCGTTTCGGCTGGGCTGGCCGTGTGGCGCAATCGCGTCGGCTTTCAGGAGAGCCTCAGTCGCCATCCCGCGCCGCCCGTCCCAGGATCCGTTTTTCCAGGGTGACAGTGGTCCCGCTGCCCAGGATGGAGCGCACTCGCACCCGGTCCATGAAGCTTTCCATCACAGCGAAGCCAAGCCCGGACCGTTCTCCGCCTAAGGTAGTGAACAGCGGCTCCATGGCCTGGCGCACGTCGGCGATCCCGCAGCCCCTGTCCCGGATCCGGACACGGACCAGCCCGTCTTCATACAGGCCGGCCCAAAGATAGATCTGCCCCCGCCGGTCAGGGTAGGCGTGCACAATGCAGTTGGTGACGGCCTCGCTAACGGCGGTTTTGATGTCAGACAGTTCCTCCAGCGTCGGGTCCAGTTGCGCCGCGAAAGCGGCCACCGCCGCCCGGGCGAAGCTCTCGTTTACGGAGCGGCTCTCGATCTCCAATTTCATTTGATTGATGCAGGCTTTCATTGGATAACCCCCATAAAATATGCAGAATCGGAAAATTAAATTTCCTTTAATGTTGCCAATTGCTGGATGCCGGACAGACGCATCATCCGGGCGGCGGCGGGCGAAAGACGGATGACCTCCAGCTGGCCGCCAAAGGCGGAAATGGTGCGGTACCGCCCCATAACCAGACCAACGGCGGAGCTGTCCATGAAGCTGACGTCGCCAAAGTCCAGACACAGCAGCTTTGGCCGGAGCCGGATGGCGGCCTCGTCGATGCGCTCACGCAGCGGCCCGGCTTGATGGTGGTCGATTTCGCCGCTGAGCGCCGCCGTCAGGCGCTCCGGCTCCTGCATGAATTCCACCGGCATGATTTCCATCCTCCGTTTTCTCGGCATGTCTTTTTGCTTTGCTGGTACGGCGCGGTGACTTGATATAGCACTGGCCTTTGGCCAGTCCCGCGGCGCTTTTTTTATGATACCAGACAAGCGACGCAAAGCGCGTCGAAGGATGGAAGGACAGAAAAAAATCCTGCCGCGCCGTCCCGGAACGGCAACCGACAGGAATTGGGCGGGGCAGGACTATCTTCCGGGGAAATGGGCGTCGATCCATCCGTTCAGTTCCGACGCCAGGTAAAACGACCCGCAGATCAGCAGCGCGCCCTGGGGCGGGAGGGCCTTCCATCCCAGGGCGGCCGCTTTTGCCGCGTCCGGGACGGCTTCCATTTCCGGCGGGGGATCCGCCGGGATGGTCCGGGCCAGAGCAGCCAGTTCCCTGGCGGGCAGGGCGCGGGGATTGCGGGGTGTGCAGGCAATGAGCCGGGCAGCCCGGGGGAGGATTTGACCAAGATAGGCTGCGCGGTCTTTGTCCCGCATCATCCCCAGGATGACGGTCAGCGGACGGTCAGAAAGGAAGTCGTCCAGGACCTTCGCCAGAGCGTCGGCCCCGTCGGCGTTGTGCCCGCCGTCCAGCAGAACCGGCGGTTCGGCCGAAAGCACCTCCATACGCGCTGGCATGCGCGCGGCTCCGATGCCCCGGACGATGGCTTCGTCCGAAATGTCGAATCCCTGCGTACGCAGCTGCCGCGCCGCCGTTACCGCCGTCAGGGCATTGCGGCACATGTGTTCTCCCAGCAGTGGAACCCGCAGCGGCAGCCCCGCCAGCACAGCGTCGCTGCCGGAAAGGGAAGCGGCCCGAAGGGACACCTCTTCTGCTGCCGGAACTTCCAGGGGAACCCCCTGCCGCCGCGCCGTATCCCGGATGACGGCCAGAGCCTCAGGTAGCTGCTCGCAACAGGTAACGGCCCGGCTGCCGGGTTTCAGGATTCCGCACTTTTCCGCCGCGATTTCCGCCACGGTGTGGCCCAGCAGGTCCACGTGATCCAAAGAAATTTTGGCAATCACTGCCAGCAGGGGCGGGGGGATGACATTCGTCGCGTCCCAGCGTCCCCCCAGCCCTACTTCCAGCACGGCGGCGTCGCAGTCCGTCCGGGCATACCAAAGCAGCGCCAGCGCCGTAATGAACTCAAATTCCGTTGGAAGTTCCGGCAGACGTTCCGCCGCCGCCCGGACTTCTTCCGTCAGCGCCGCCAGTGCCGCCGGGTGGATCATTTCTCCGTTCAGGCAAAAGCGCTCCCGGAAGTGCCAGACATATGGGGAGGTGAACAGTCCGGTTTGGTATCCGGCGGCGGAGAGAATTCCTGCCAGCATGGTACTGGTGGAGCCTTTGCCGTTGGTTCCTGCGATGTGGACGCAGCGCAGCCGGTTCTGCGGGTTTCCCAGGGCGCGGCACAGCGCCCGGATTCGCTCCAGCCCCGGTTTTACGCCGAAGCGCAGGAGAGAATGGATGTAGGCAATGGCCTGCTGTTCGGTCATAAAAACTCCCTTCCGCTCAAGTATCTCTAAGCACCAGAGAAAGCAAACAGCGCCGCTCGAAGGCGGCGCCTGGTATTCCGCAGCGCTATTGCGCCGTACTGATCCATGCCGGAGAACCATATTTTACGCCGAAGGTGTTCGCCTCCGCCGATTCGATGACAACCGGGTCTACCAGATATTTCAGCTGGCCTTGGGAAACCGTCGGCAGCGCGGCGATCCGGTCCACCTCGTCCATGCCCTCAATCACCTTCCCAAAAGCGGCGTATTTGCCGTCTAGAGAATCGGAAGCGTCGCCGACGCAGAGGAAAAACTGGCAGTCCGCGGAGTTGGGGTTGTCCGTGCGCGCCATGGAGATTACGCCGCGGGTATGCGAGAGGTCGTTCTGCGTGAAGCCGTTTTCGGCGAACTCACCGGAAATGGCATACTGATAGGGGAAGAACCCGGAACCCGCATCGTCGGGGGAACCGCCCTGAATCACAAAATCCGGCTCCGCCCGGTGGAACTTCTTTCCATTGAAGTAGCCGTCATTGACCAGGAAGAGGAAGTTTTTGACGGTGTTCGGGGCTTTGTCGGGGTAAAGCTCAATGACAATTGTGCCGCCGTCTTTGATGTGCAGCGTCACTTGAGGGTTCTGCTTTTTGCCGCAGCCGCTGAAAGCGCCCAGCAGCGCGGTCGCCGCCAGCAGGGCGGCCAAGAGTTTTGTGCCTTTCATGAGATACCTCCGTTTTTAATATTCTTTATGATATTTAGTCTTCCATGGTTTGGATGCCCGGATAGAGCAGCTCATGAATGTCCCGGCGGACGGTGCTCCAGGAAAGAATGAGCACTTCCTGGCCGTTGACAACCGTCAGCGGAACGGCTGTCCGGGGAATGATCGCCTCGCTGCGGTCGTAGCGGAGATACGGCAGGAGGGAGAGCAGCTGCAAGTTGGTCATATCGGTGGTTACCAGGGGCAGGATGCTGCTGATGCATTGGTTGATCTGGTTCAGGTCCATCTGTGTTGCTTTTTGGGCCAGCTGCTCGAGAACATTGCGCTGGCGCTGGGTCCGGGCGCGGTCGGAATCAATATAACGCAGGCGGGTATAGGCCAGGGCCGCGCTGCCGGTGAGTTCGTAGCTGCCCGCGCCGTGCGGATTGCGGAGGGTTTCCTGCAAAGCTTCGGCCTCTTTTTCGTCCAACGAAACCGTAACGCCGCCCATGATATCCACCAGCGCCGCGAACCCGTCGAAATCCACGGTCATGACATGGTCCAGCCGGACCTTGTAATTTTGTTCCACGGTCTTTTTCAGCAGCGCAGCGCCGCCGAAGGCATGGCCCAGATTGACGCGTCCGTTGGGGAACCCGGGGATGGCCACATAGGTCGCCCGCGAGATGGAAACAACAGTGACGCGCCGGGTCTGTTTATTCACCGAGAGCAGCAGAATGGCGTCTGCCCGGGGCCAGTACTGACTTTTGAAGCCCTCGTTGCCGCCGTAATCCAGCCCCGCCAGCAGGATGTTGACCACGTCCTTGTGGTGCCACAAAATATCGTCCGAGAGATTGGCGCGAATGTCCGCGTCCGCGCCCTCAAACAACCGCTCGAAACCGGAGCGGTCCAGGTCGTTTCCGATGGCGGGATCAATCTGTTTTGCGCTGTCGTCGCGGTTGATTTTATTGAGCGTCAGCGTCAGGTAACCCAGCGGGGTTGCCAGCAGCGCCAGCACCAGCACGGCGACCACCACGGGCGCCACCCAGCGCCGCCGCCGGAAGTCCTTCGGCGCAGGGGTCAAATAACCTGCCAAAATCCAGCCCTCCCCGATTGTTTTTTGCCCGCCTGAACGGGCCGACTTGCTTATCCGGAGTAAGTATACACGATTTCGGCAAAAAAAGCAAGGCAAAAAAAGCAAGAAAGAATCCGTGTTTTTTGGAAGTTTTTTACTGGCGGAATGGATTGGCGTTCCGACGCTGTGTCGTATCCAATCGTTTTGGGGTTCCGCATATTTCTCCGCCTCCCCATCCACACTAACGCTACGAAGAAATGGGGGGCGGCTGTGATGGAACAAGGCAAGAGAAGCGTCGTCGAGTGCTGGGCGGCCTGGTGCGACGGGAGCCGGCGCATGGCGCCACAAATGGCGGAGCTGGCGGCGGAATTCCACGGGGAAGTGGAGTTCCGCCGGCTGGATGCGGACCTCTCGCCGGAGCAGATGGAGGATTACGGGATCCACACCCTGCCGACGCTGCTGTTCCTGCGGGACGGGCAGGAGACCGGACGGATGGTCGGGGAGCGCAGCGCGGCGGAGATCCGGGAACGGCTGGCGAAGAACTGAAACGGGCGGGAGTCGATTTAAATTTTGCTTTTTTTCCAAAATAGATTGCATTTGCCGCGGAAAACTGGTATACTGCCTAATATCTTTTGGAAAAGGAAGCGGTTGTTTTGAGCAAATCGGCAGACAAGGTTCGGGCAGACGCGGAAAAATTGGTCTCCTCGCGGGAATTCATCGCCTTCATGGCCTGCGCATTCTTCTTTACCAACATGCAGGGTATGGTGAACGGCTACCGGCAGGCTTACTTAGTCAACGTCCTCCGGCTGGGAGAAGGTTCGGTGGCGACGATCAACGGCATTTGTTCCGTTGCGGGCTTCGCGCTGTCGTTCTTTTACGCCATGATCGTAGACCGGGCTCCCAAGCCGGGCAAGGCCAAATTCAAGCCCCTGGTGCTGATGACCTGTGTGCCCGCCGGCGTCTTCGCCGTGCTGATGTACTATACCCCCGGGCAGTTGTCGGATCTCTCCGTTACGCTGATGACTGCCTATCAAGTGGCCGTTACGCTGCTTTATAACGCCTCGACCTACTTCGCCGGAACCTTCAACCACATTGCCGTCGTGATTTCACCCAACCAGCGGGAGCGGGACAAAGTGATCTCCTTCCGGGGCATCGCCAGCGCCATCGGCAATTCCGCGCCGCTGGTGGTGGTGCTGGTGATCGGCCTGTTGCGCAAGCCGGGGATCATCACTACGGAAGCGATGATGTACATCGTCTCCGCCGCTCTGTGCGCGGCCGTCGGAACGCTGACGCTGCTGCTGGCCATGCGGACGGTCAAGGAACGGGTAGCTTATAGCCCCAAACCGCAGAATCCCCTGCTGGGATATTTGGACGTCCTGAAAAACCGCCATGCCTGGCTGCTGCTGGCCAGCGAATTCATCAAGGGGTTCCGGGGTGTTTCCACATATATGGAAGTGTTTCTGGTGGTGGCGCTGCTCAACGATCCCGCCAAAAAGATTCTGTTGCTCCTGCCCACCGGGATTGGCACCTTTGTGGGCATGCTGATCGTCAGCGCTCTGCTCAAGCGCTTTAACAGCAGGCAGATCTACATGGCTTCCGGTGTTTATTCTATTTTGGCCAACATCTGCGCCTTTTCGGCGGGCCTGGCGTCGTTCCGGCATCCAGGGGAAATCGTCTATCAGATCGTCTTCTTCGCCTTCCTTTTCCTGATCGGGCTGCAGTTCGGCGCGTCAAACATCCTGCCCAGCATGTTCCAGGCGGATGTGCTGGAGGATTTGGAGGCCAAGACCCACAAGCGCCTGGAGGCCAGTCTGGGCCTCACCGTCAGCCTCGGGTCCACCGCCAGCGGCACCATTGTCCAGATACTGGGACCGCTGATCCTCTACGGCGCTTCCGCGCTGAACTTCATCCACTACAAGCCTCCGATGGAGCAAATTATCGACGGCGTGAAGAAGACGGTCTATCTGGACCAGGACGACCGGACCAAGATCATGCTGCTGGCGGTTTTCACCTTCGGCCAAGGCATCTTCATGCTCCTTTGCGCGGCCCCATTTCTGTTTTACCGCCTCACAGGAGAGCGCAAAGCAAAGATTCACGAAAAGGTCCTGGCATACCGCGCGGAACTGGAGCAGGCGGAATAAACAGCCCCGTCCTAATAAAACAACACACGCTATCTATGAAAAACAACATGAAGCGGTTGCCGTTCGGCGGCAGCCGCTTCGCGCTTGTCCATTGGACGGATGGATTCACGGATTGGGTTCAGCGGATCATCGCGTCAAAGATCCGGAAAGCCTCTGCCGGGTCGTTCGTTTGCAAAACCTTCTGTTCCATCGGGCAAAGTCCGGTGCCGTCGCGGTTCTGAATCGCGGGCACCCGTTCGCCGCAGCCGAAAGCAATGCCCGCGAACGCCAGAAAGGCCGCCGCGCCGTCGCTCATGCATTCGGCCCAGACCGACCGCACACCGCCGAAGGCGAAAAGCAGCGCCGCCGCCTTGCCGATCACTCGGTCGGCGACGTCCGCACCCCGCAGAAGCGCCGGATCCTCCCGCAGCCAGCGCAGGGGAGGGCGGACGCCGTGTTCATCGGAAGTATACGTTGCGCCGTCCGCCGCGCGCAGGACACAGGTATGATTTCCCAGGTCGGGATGTTCCATAAGCGCCTCTGCTGGGGAAGCTGTTCCGCTCACCGCAGTACCCCCATTTTCATTTTGTGCAGCAGCCGCACCAAGACGGGCACCAGCGCCAGCTGGAACAAAATCCCCGGCCAGCCAGTGACCGCGGCGGCAAAGACGGCCTCAGGGCCAGGAATTTTCGGCAAGCCCAGCAGCGTTCCCAGCAGGAACAGCACACCCAGATACGCCGCGCGGCCGCAAAGCTGCGCCAGCAGGACGCTGCCCACAATGCGGAGCCAGCTGCCGTGCTCTCGGGAGCGCAGGCGCCTGTTGAAGATCCCGCTGGCCAGCCCGTAGAACGCCAGCTCCGCCATCATCAGAAAGAGCGTGGGGACGGGAGGCATGCCGGTCAGCAGAAAGCTCAGCAGCGGCGTCACCGTGCCGATGACAAGGCCGTATTGCCAGCCGAGGAAACAGCCGGCCAGCAGGACGGAAAGATGCATCGGCAGGAAGAGCTTCCCGCCCGCCTGGCCCAGCGCCAGGTGGAACACCTCGGGCAGGAGCACCCCCAGCGCCAGGAACACCGCGCCGCAGGTGAGAGCGAAGAGATTGTGCTTCAGATGCCCGTTTGTTTTGATGGTGGCCGTCAACGAAAAGACTCCCTTCGATAATGTCAGAGCGCCGCCAGAACCTGCTCCACCCGCTCCAGCTCCCGGCGGACCTGGATATGCTGCGGGCACTTGCGCTCGCAGAAACCGCAGGCCAGGCAGTCCACCAGGGTTTTGCCGCCTTTTTCGCGGTATTCGGCAAACTGCCCTTTCGCATGGGTATGGAGTTCATAGACGTTGTGGTAGGTGTAACAGTTGAAAATCTTTGGAATGTCGATCCCCGCGGGGCAGGGCTGGCAATAGGCGCAGCCGGTGCAGTAAAGGTCGCTGAAGCGCTTGAGCTGCTCCAGGGAGGCGCCGATTTTTTCCCATTCCGCCGGGGTCAGGGGCGTTTCGTCGCTGCCGACGGCGGCGTTCTTTGCCAGCATGTCTTCATCCTGCATTCCGGAGAGGGCACAGCTGATGTACGGGTTCCCCAGGACGTATTTCAGCGCCAGCTCATACGTCGGCATGGAGACGCCGGCCGTGCGTTCGCTCAGCGCCGTCGGGGCGGAGAGCCGCCCACCGCCCACCGGGCCCATGGCCACAACGCCCATGCCTTTCCCCGCGGCGTAAGCAATCATTTCTTCGTTGGAACGGTCCAGCAGGTTGTACTGCACCAGCATGGTTTCGAAGATTTCCCCCTGGTCGATGATCTCCTGAATGACGGGCGCGTCGTCATGAAAAGAAAACGAAATATGGCGGATGAGCCCCTCTTCTTTGGCTTTGAGCGCCTCAGGCAGCAGCTTCATGCCCAGAACCTTCTCCTGGAAGGTGGTGTGGTCCAGGCACCAGAAATGGTAGAAGTCCACGTAGTCGGTCTGCAATTCCCGCAGGCTCCGCTCCAGTTCCCGGCGGTAGTCCGCCGTCTCGTGAACATTGCCCATGGGGAGCTTGGTGGAGATCATGACTTTGTCCCGCAGCGGCGCGAGTGCCTTGCCGACGGCGGCTTCGCTGTTTCGATGGCAATAGTAGTAGCCGGTGTCGAAATAATTGATGCCCAGATCGTAGGCACGGCGCAGCATGGGCGTGACCGCGTCCTGGTCCACGCGCCAATTGCCGTTTTCCTCGATCTCCGGCAGACGCATGCACCCGAACCCCAGGGCGGAGATTTGGACGCCGGTTTGGCCGAATTTTCGGTATTGCATAATGAATCCTCCTCTATGGATTGCTGATTTTTTGATAGAGCCGGATGTTGCCTTCCCGCAAAATCAATTGGTAAGAAGAAGCAAGGAGTTCATCCAGAAGGGGATAGGGGTGCTTGTCGCCCTCTTTTTTCAGCACCCATTTTGGCGGGACTTCCAGGACGAAGGTATCCAGTTCCGCGCTGATTTCAGGATCCAGCTCCCGGAAATACCAGCTTGTACTCATGATTCGGAAGCAAGGCGTTATCTCATTGATGGCAAACCAGGAACTGAGATACCCGTATCCCCAGACGCTGTCCCGTTCTTCCGCGGGGATCAAGTCCGCCTGCCGCCGCACCTGTTCGGTATAGGCGGCGTTTTCCCCCCGCCGCGAGAAAGCCCCCGGCAGACCGCGCAGGTTCGCGTTGCAGTCGCTGAAGTAGAACAGCGCCATGCCAATGAGGGACAGGGAGACGAGGGCCCGCCAAAGGGAGGAGACCGAACATTTGTGGGGGGGCAAGACAGTTTGTTCGATTTGGACCATGGCCAGCAGGAACACGGGAATGGTCATCATGTAGTAATGGCTCCAGGCAAGGCCCGGGAGAAAGCATACGATCACGGCCGCGCTCGCCGCCGCCAGCGGCCAGCCCAGGCGGTTTTCGTGTTTCCGGCTGCCGAGGCCAAGAAACAGCCCCGCCGCCGCCGGCGTCAGACTCAGGGCAACGGTCAGCCACTTCCCGAGTCCGCGCCCGGCAGAACCCGTCGCGCCGTAGAGGTACGGCAGCAGCAGCGACCCGCGCAGAAATTCCCGCAGCGCGCCGTTGGCCGCGAAGTAAATCACGAAGGGAGCCGTCACCAGCAAAAATCCCAGCAGAAAATAACCGATGTTTTTCCATAGCAGGGCGAACTGTTTCTTCGCCAGCAGAGCGACCAGTGTATAGAGCGCAATCCCGGCGAAGACGGCGGCGTTGGTTGGCCGGGTATGGAAGACGATCCCGAAGCAGAGGCCATAGAGCAGACAGAGCCGCGGCGGGAACGTCAGCTCCGGTTTTTTCAGCTCCCGGCAGAAGAAGTACAGCGCCAGCAAGATGAAGGGCAGATTAAAGTCCTCCGTCCGCCCGCCGCCCTGCATGGTGACGGTCAGGATCAGCGCACAGCCCAGCAGCATCCAGTTCGCCTTCCGCGGCGGGACCCAAAGCCGCGCCGTCGCGTCCAGCAGCCATACGGAAGCCGCCAGCGCGGCGCACTCCAGAACAAAAACGCCGGTGCGGCCGTTCTGGATCAGCATCCCCAGCGCGTAGAGGAAATAAATCACGGGGCCTTTGATGTCGAAAAAGTCAAGGTATGGCACACCGCCCTGGAGGATCTGCCGCCCGGCTATGAGAAAATATTCGGCGTCCAGACTGTAGAACGCCGGATACAAGGGGCTGAGATGGGTGCAGAAGACTGCGGCGAAGCCGACCGCCGCCAAGGACAGCAGCAGCGGGCGGAGCCAAGCGGAAGAAAGGACAGAGGGACGGCGAAGCATGGCGGATCCTCCTTACGCTTTCTTCTTGCGGTGGATAATAAACCGGTTGCACGGATATGTCCAAAGGCCGGGGACCGCCATGGCCAAGAGTTTGCTGAGGATTTGCACCAGCACCACCGGCAGGAACGTCAGTTTTCCGACGGCGCCTTCAATGGCCGGTCCGATGACCCCGTTGACCGCAATGGTAAAGACAACCATCACCGCGTAAAGAAAGGTGCTCAGGGCGACGTTGCTGTCCGCCTGGAAGGTGGCTTTGCGGTTGAGGACGAAAGCCACGGCGTAACCCACAGCGGTGGAGAGCATGTAGGCGTAGACGATCGCCGCCAGAGAGAAGCCTTCCCGCGCCGCGGCATGCCCGGCCAGGTAATCGAAAAAGAAAAACTGCGGCAAGTACGTCACGCCGACGGCGCGAAAAAAGTACAGCGCGCCCATTTGGGTCAGCAGTTCCGGCCCGTTGGAGATGCCGCCCATGATAAAGAACTTGAGCAGTTTCCAAAGCTCCGGGTGTTTCGCCCCCAGGCGGGTGTCGAGCCGGTTCCAGAGGGTTTCTTTTTTGGCGGGCTTTGCGGAATTGTTCGCAGGGTCAGCGCTCATGTGTCGTTACCTCCCAATCATTTATTTTCGCGGATGTTTCGCGGACGGCGAAGGAATGGTTTCCAAACGCCGAGCAAACGCAGTTGATTGCGCTCGTTGGTTACCATGAGGACCTCCTCTACAGCAGCCAAACCAGCGCCGCGACGACGGCCGCTATCCCGGCCAATGCCAGCAAAAGCTTCGGCAGTTTGGCCAAGGCGTCGTCGGTGCTGGTTGGGGTCAAATCCATCAGGCGGGTACCCAAAGGCAGACTGGCCTGGTCGCCGAGGAGTTCCTGATAAGTGATGACACGGCTTTGATAGTCCCGGGGATTTGTCTCGCGCAGTTCGAATACCCGCGCGCCCCGGCGCTTTCCGGGGCCGTAAGCGGCGAAGCCCGCGCCGGGGGTATAGCCCAGGTCGATTCCTTCCAGGGCAGCGGCAAAGGCGTTTTTGTGATCATGGCCGAAATACATGCCCAGCACATCGCCCCGTTCCTGCGCGGCGGCGAACAAGCCTGTGTCGGTGTCCGGCACGCAGGGGGTTTCAACGAAGACGGAGCCCGGGGCCGCGCCCGGTTCCGGCAAGATATAATAATGCTTCCGGCGGAAGCGGAACCCCCGCACTGCCCCCTTGCCCTTCGGCGCTGGCCGCAGCAGGTCGTAGACGTTGGGAACGGGGATATGCTGAAACAGCAGCGCGGGGACCGGGTCGCCGGCCTGTTGGGCCAACGCATCCCGGACCCGGCGGAACCAGTCCACCTGATCCGCCGCCAGAGGTTCGTATCCGGCGACGCCCTGAGCCCCGTGAGAATCCAACAAGTATAGGCTGAAGAGGATCCGGCTGCCGTCTCCGCTCCGGACCAAGAGATGATGATTGCCGCAGCCGCTGACGCCGGGGGTATCCTCCGCCAGGCAGAGAGGGGAGGCGGCGTAGACCGCGAACTGCTCCGGCAGCGGCAGCTGGGACTGCATGTCGTGATTGCCGAAGGTGAACGTGAAGGGGATGCCCCGGGCCTCCAGCGGGGCGAGGATCTGCCGGATGGTTGAGACAATGGCCTCCGCCGCCTTCGCGCCCTTGAGTTTGGGGGAATAGCCCTGGATCTGGTCGCCGGTGAAGACGACGAGGTCCGGCCGCTCCCGGTCCAGCGCTGCTTCCATCAGCCGCAGCGCGCAGGGATGCACCTCGCCCGCATCCTGGATGTCGGTGAAATGGAGAATCTTGAACCGGCCGTCCCGGAAGCGCAGTTCCCGCTCCGGCATAGAGGACCACATCCTTTCCGCTGTGTCTTTCCCTTGTCAAGTGACATTATACGCATTGCGGCGGGAGAAGTCAAGAGCGAACGCGGAACGCCGGAAAAATTCCTGGGAAAAGCCGCGGCCTGCCCCAAGATTTTCTTGCTTTTTCTCGCGCTTTGTCGTATAATAGCGGGGAAAGGGGTGCGGCACTATGTTAAAAGCGTGGGAACAGGTCAAGCAGTTCTTTCTGGCAAACGACGGCGCGGCGTGGAAAACCGTCGCCGGGTTGGTTGTGCTTGTTGGGTTGATTGCGGCGATTCTGACAGTCGCGGAGAAAATCAAGAAACTGCGCGAACCACCGGTCACATCCGGCGGCCAGCAGCTCCCGAAATTTGGCTGGAACAATTTCAACTACAACCAAGCCTTGCAGTGCATGGAGCGCAAAGATTACCGCGCCGCGCTGGCCAAAATGGAGCTGGCGCAGGAGGACCACAAGGATCCGGACAACCGCGACGCCGCGCTGATCAATATTTACTTGGGCTACCTGTACAATGAACTGGCCCAGTACAAGACGGCCATCGAAAAATGCTTTGATCCCGCCGTCGCTTTCCTGAAACAGTCCAAAAAGAAAAAAGACCGCAAGGCCTTGGCGGCCGCATACAACAACACCGGATGTGCATACAGCCAACAAGGGCGACTACGACGCGGCGCTGGAGTGGCACGGGAAGGCCCTGGCGATCCTGGAAAAGGTTCTGGGCAAGGAGCACTCGAATATAGCAACGAGTTACAACAACATCGGGATGGTCTATGACAACAAGGGCGACTACGACGAGGCGCTGGAGTGGCTCATAAAGGCCTACCGGATTATGTTGAAAATCCTGGGCGCGGAGCACCCGAACACGCAAGTGGCGTATGGCAACATGGAGGCCGCTTACGCCGAAAGCGAGAAGCCTGGGGCCTTCGAGGACTGGCTGAAGGGGCAGATCTCCCGGGGCTCCTGAATTTCCTTTTGATTTTTTTACAAAAAACAGTGGAAATCTCCGGCGGAATGTTGTATAATACTTGTCATGTCAATTTGAAACGGCAAGAAGCCGGAATTCAAGAAGAGGGATGGATTGCAGCCATGAGCCTTGTAGCTTCCGAAAAAATCGAGACCAAAAAAATCGAGACCAACACCTGGAAACTGAAATTTTCCATTGACGCCGCCGCGTTTGCCACCGCGGTGACCGCCGTGTTTCAGCGACAGAGCGCGGACATCGTCGTGCCGGGATTCCGCAAAGGCAAAGCCCCCCGGGCGCTGATCGAGAAGCGCTACGGCGCGGACGTGTTTTATGAAGAAGCCATGAACGACCTGCTGCCCGCCGCGGTGGAAGAGGCGATTCAGGCGGCGGGGCTGGAGCCGGTGGACAAAGCCCGAGACCTGGACGTTACGGAGATGAGCGCGGAGGCGGGCGTAACAGGGAATTTCACGGTGATCGTCAAGCCGGAAGTTTCCGTCGCGGACTATCGGGGGATTGAAGCGCCGAAAGCCGAGGTCGATATCGCGGACGCGCAGGTGGACGCCCGGATTGACGAGCTGCGCGAGCGCAACGCCCGGACCGTTGAGGTGGAGGACCGCGCGGCGCAGGACGGGGACATTGCCCTGTTCGATTTCCGCGGTTTGGTGGACGGTGTGCCTTTCGAGGGCGGCGCCGCGGAGAATTATGAACTGACGCTGGGCGGCGGGCAATTCATCCCGGGATTCGAGGAGCAGCTGATAGGACACAAGGCCGGCGAGGCGTTCGACATTGCGGTGGTCTTCCCGGCGGACTACGGTTCCGAGGCCCTGGCGGGGAAGCCCGCGATCTTTGAAATTAAGCTGCATGCCCTGAAGGTCAAGGAGCTGCCGGAGGTGGACGACGATTTCGCCCAGGAAGTCGGCGAGGACTACAATACCGTAGACGACCTGCGCGCAGGAATCCGCAAGGAACTGACCGACCACGCCCGGCAGCACGCCGACGAGGATTTTGAGCGCGCGCTGCGGGAGAAGCTGGCGGAGCTGGTCGAAGGCGAGATTCCGCCGGTCATGATCGAGAAACGGGCGCAGGATACCATTGAGCAGTTCACCCAGCGCATCCGCATGGACCTGGATACCTACCTGGGTTACTTTGGCATGGACCGGGCGCAATATGAAGCGGACGTCCGCCGCAGCGCGGAAATCTCCGTCAAAGGAGAATTGGGCCTGGAGAAGATTGCCGCGCTGGAGGGGATTGCCCCGGCGGCGGAGGAGATCGAGGCGGAATACGCGCGGCTGGCAGAGGAATATAAAGTGGATATCGCGCGGGTGCGTACGGTCCCCGAAAAAGATATTGCCACAGACCTGTCTATCCGCAAGGCCTTTGATCTGGTGAAGGACAGCGCGGTTGCGGTTGCGCCGCCGGAACCGGAAGACCTGGCCGACGAAAGGACGGAACCTGACGCGGACGCCGAAGGCGCCGACGCGGCGGAAGCGGAGGAAACCGAATCCGCTGAATAATCTCCGGCGGAACTTACGATACTGGTAATGAAAGCAACCAAAGCTGAAGGAGGCAATGTTATGTCACTGGTACCGATGGTAATCGAACAGACGGGGCGCGGGGAGCGGTCGTTCGATATTTTTTCCCGCCTGCTTAACGAGCGTATTGTCATGCTGTCCGACGAGGTCAACGACGTGACGGCCAGTTTGGTGATCGCCCAGTTGCTGCACCTGGAGGCGGAAGATCCGGAGAAGGACATCAGTTTCTATATTAACAGCCCCGGCGGCTCCGTTTCGGCGGGCCTGGCGATTTTCGACACGATGAATTATATCAAGTGCGACGTTTCCACCATTTGCATGGGGATGGCGGCGTCGATGGGTTCCTTCCTGCTGACGGCGGGAGCCAAAGGCAAGCGCCTCGCGCTGCCCAACAGCGAGATTATGATTCACCAGCCCATGGGCGGGGCCCAGGGCCAGGCGACGGAGATTAAAATTGTGGCGGACCATATCCTGCGTACCCGCGCGCGGCTCAACCGCATCCTGGCGGAGCAAACAGGCCAGCCGCTGAGCGTAATCGAGCGGGACACGGAGCGGGATTTCTATATGACCGCCCAGGAGGCGCTGGACTACGGGCTGGTCGATAAAATCCTGACGAAGAGATAATTCCAAATACGGAGGTAAAGGCATGGCACGAGAAGACGGACAGCAGCGCGAGCGGAACGTCGTCTGTTCCTTTTGCGGCAAAAGCCAAGCGGATATCGATAAATTGATCGCTGGGCCGGGCGTCTATATTTGCAACGAATGCGTGGAGCTTTGCTGCGATATCCTCAGCGAGACCGAGCCGGATACCGAGCGCTTTCAGCAAGGGACGGGAACCGGGACGCGGCTGCTGAAACCCCAGGAGATCAAGTCCCGCCTGGATGAATACGTGATCGGTCAAGACGCGGCCAAAATGGCGCTGAGTGTGGCGGTATATAACCACTACAAACGCATCAGCCGTTTTGGCGACCGCAGCGCCGTGGACATCCAAAAAAGCAACATCCTCATGCTGGGGCCCACAGGCGTCGGCAAAACCATGCTGGCCCAAACGCTGGCGAAGATCCTGGATGTTCCCTTCGCCATCGCGGACGCCACCACCCTCACAGAGGCCGGCTACGTCGGCGAGGATGTGGAAAACATTCTTCTGCGGCTGATTCAGGCGGCGGACCACGACCTGGAGCGGGCCCAGCAGGGGATCATCTACATCGATGAGATCGATAAAATCGCGCGCAAATCAGAAAATCCCTCCATTACCCGGGACGTCAGCGGCGAAGGTGTGCAGCAGGCGCTACTAAAAATCCTGGAAGGGACGGTGGCCAACGTGCCCCCCCGGGGCGGGCGCAAGCATCCCCAGGACGAATTTTTGCAGATTGATACCACCAACATTCTTTTCCTGCTGGGCGGGGCCTTCGCGGGGATTGAGCAGGTGGTGGAGCGGCGCCTGGGCGGATCGTCCATGGGTTTCGGGGCGCAGATCAAGGACAAAACCAAGGCGAAATATGATAAGCTGATTGCTCAGACGGTCCATCAGGACTTGGTGCGGTATGGCATCATCCCGGAGCTGGTGGGGCGGATGCCTGTCATTGCCACACTGGAGGAGCTGGACCGGGAAGCGCTGGTTCGCATCCTCAGCGAGCCCCGTAACTCTTTGGTGCGGCAGTATCAGCAGCTGTTCTCCCTGGACGGGGTAGAACTGGTGTTCGAAAAAGCCGCGCTGGGCGCGATTGCGGACAAAACGCTGGAGAAGGAAACGGGGGCCCGGGGCCTGCGCTCCATCATGGAAGAGATGCTCCAGCCGCTGATGTATTCCGTCCCGTCGGACGCTGCGGTGGAACGGGTGGTCATTAACGAGGCCTGCGTCACCCAGGGCACGGAACCGCAAGTGGAACGCAACCCCGGCAAACGCGCCGCCCCCCGGCTGGGCGAAGGTGTGTTTTCAAAACAAAAGATAGGGTAAGCATGACACGGATAAATGATGAACAATGAACGAAACAAAGAACCGCTGCTCACCTGCCAGTCCCTCTGTTTGGCCTACGAAAACCGCGAGATCATTCATGAGCTGTCGTTTGCTCTGCGGCCCGGCGAATGCCTGTGCGTTGTCGGGGAAAACGGCACGGGCAAAAGTACGCTGCTCAAGGCGCTGCTGGGGCTGAAGAAGCCTTCCGAAGGGCGAATCGTTTTTGGCGGCGGCCTGACCCAGCGGGGGATCGGCTATTTGCCGCAGCAGACGCCCGTCCAAAAGGATTTTCCCGCCGCGGTGGGGGAGGTCGTGCGCTCGGGGCTGCTGCATGAAACCGGTGTCCGGCCCTGGTATACCAAGGCCCAGCGTTGCCGTGCCCGGGAACGGATGGACCAGATGGGGATTGCCGGGCTGGAGAAGCGCTGTTTCCGGGAACTCTCCGGCGGGCAGCAGCAGCGGGTTTTGCTGGCCCGGGCTCTCTGCGCGACCCAGCAGCTGCTGTTGCTGGACGAGCCGGCGGCCGGGCTGGATCCTTTGGCCGCCCGGGAGCTTTCGCATATTATTGCCGAACTGCACCGGGAACAGGGCATTGCCGTCATCCTGGTGACCCATGACGTGCATAGTGTTCTGGCGCAGGCCGACCTGGTGCTGCATCTTGCCGTCGGCGGGGAACGCTTCTTGGGGGCGCTGGCGGATTACCCGGCGCACCCCTTGGGGCAAACGTTTCTGGCGTCGGATCCCTGCGGCGAAAATTCCCGGTCAGAACCGGAACAGGACAACATATCGAACGGGAAAGCGGGGGCCGGAATATGACCTGTACACTCGCGGTTTTCCGCATCTCAGGCATGATATCCCTCGCGGCTGGCGCGGGGGAGTGGTTTCGCTGGCTAACCTTCCCGTTCCTGCGCAGGGCGCTGCTGGTCGGGGTTCTGGTGACGCTCTGCGCGGCGCTGCTGGGGGTGACGCTGGTGCTGCGCCGCTTTTCGATGATCGGCGACGGACTGTCTCACATCGGGTTCGGCGCGCTGTCCGTGGCGGCGGCGCTGCACTGGGCCCCCATGCCCGTGGCGATTCCCGCCGTGATCCTGGCGGCGTTCCTGCTCCTGCGGGGCAGCGAGCGGGGCCTGTTGCGCGGAGACGCCGCGGTGGCGCTGCTTTCGACAAGCTGTCTGGCCGTCGGTGTGCTGGCCGTTTCCCTCGGCGGCGGCAGCAACATTGACTTAATGAATTACATGTTCGGCAGCATCCTGTCCCTCGGGCCGGAGGACGTCTGGCTGAGCCTGGGTGTGTCCGCCTTGGTGCTGGTGCTGTTCCTTTGGACCTATCACCGCATCTTTGCCGTCACGTTCGACGAGACCTTCGCCCGGGCCACCGGCGCCCGGGCCTCGCTGCATCAGCTGCTGCTGGCGGTGCTGACGGCGCTGACGGTGGTTCTGGGTATGCGGATGATGGGGACGCTGCTGATCTCAAGTCTGGTGATTTTCCCGGCGCTGATTGCGATGCGGGTCTGCAAGAGCTTCCGCGCGGTGACGGTTTGTGCCGCCGCCGTTTCGGTGCTCTGCTTCCTGGTGGGGTTTGCGCTGTCTTGCTTGCTGCCCCGGGGACTGCCGACAGGCGCGACCATCGTGGCGACGGATCTGGCCGCCTTCGCGCTGTTTGCCCTGGCGGGGCGGTTGCGGGCGCGGACAAGAGTGCATTAATTGTTATCCGGACCGCCGTTCTGCTGCCGGAGGAGGGATTTGGAATGACAGGAAAACAGTATTTAATTTTCATCAAGGACCGCCGGTGGGATTTCATTTTTCTCAGTCTGGTGGCGGGAGTGTTCGCCGCGCCGTTCCTCTATTGGAACGGGCTGCTGATGCGCATTGCCCTGCGCGCCTCGCATACCGCCGATCTGCTGTTGGGGATGAATTATCTTTACGCGGTTGGGAACCTGTTGTTTTTGCTGCTGGGTGCGCTGGGCCTGGGGGCCTGCCTCTCGGCCCTGCGGCGGCTGCTGAACGGGACAAGCGGATTTTTGCCGAAAGACATTCTCCGGGGGTTGTTCAGCTGCGCGCCGACGTCGCTTTTGTGCGGCGCTGTGCTGGGGCTTTCGCTGAATGTATTTCAACTGGGGTGGCTATATCTGGTCTGCAATATTACGCCGGGGCCGCTGCGCTGCGGTTTGGCTGCGCTGTTGCTGGCGCAGATGCTCTTTCTGCTGCCGATGGCCCTCCTCGGTTTCACCCAGCCGGATGAGACGCAGCGGCATCCGTTGCGGGTGCTGGCTGAGGCAGCGGGGCAGCTGGCGGCCCGTCCGCTGCGGGCGCTGGGGCTGGCTGTCGGCTCCATTCTCCCGCTGACAGTTCCGTTTTGGAACCAGTATCCCGCGCCGACGATGCTTACACTGGCGTTTTTGGCGCTGTGCGGTCTGGCGCTGGAGATGCTGCTATGGCAGAGCTGCTCCAGTCGCTGGGGGACCGGCGCGGGCCGCGGAATCACCAAGCGCGCCGCCTGCTGGCTGATGCTGGGGTTCCTGCTGCTGGCGGGAGGACTGGGGATCGGGTTGCCCTTGGCGACCCAGGCGGCGGGGCCCTACCGGGCGGTCCAGACCAATTTGAGGGAAACCTTTGGTTTTCTGTGGGAATTGGCGATGCTGGACGCCGACAACGGGACGCTGCGGGAACTAATGGCCTCGATGTATTCCTGGCCCCTGACCATGGCGGCCATGTTGGGCGCGGTATGCGTCGTCGTGACGGCGTTCGCGGCGGCGTGCGTTGATTTTCCCTGCCGCCGGCTGCTGCTGGCGGGGGTACTGGCGGTGCAGGTGATCCCCATTAAAGGGAGCTTCGCCGGACTGGATCAGCTGCTGTTGAAGCTGCAACTTCCGCTGTCCGCTTTTTGGGCGGAACTGATTTGGTCGGCGGCGTATCTGCTACTGGCCCTGGGCCTTTATCTGCGGTTCGTGCGATTGCTGCCGCGTATGGCAAAGGCGCGGGAAGCAACCGCCGGGATGCATCTGTTCTTTTACCACGGATTGAGCCAGGTGCGCGGCCATGCGCTGCTGCTGGTTCTGCTGGCGTCTCTGGGCGGCTGGAATGATATCCTGACGCCGTTCCTGTACCTCCGGCGGCTGGATTCCTTGTCTGTGTTTTCCTTCGTCTGGACAGAATTTGCCTGGTCCCGGGAGGTTGGCCCGTTCTTCGTCCTACTGGCCGCCGCACTGGCTGCCGTTGTATTGCTGCTGAAAGGTATCCCCAAAATGATCGAAAACAAATTCAAAACGACCTCAAGGAGGCATCTGTAATGGCAATTCAAACAGAATTCTATGGACCTTACGCAGCGTATCTGCTGCAAAACGGTCCGCTGCGCGCGCGGGTGACGGCCTACGGCGCGACGCTGCTGTCTCTGTGGGCTCCGGACCGCCAGGGGCGGGAAGTGGACGTCCTGCTGGGATTCGATACCCCGGAGGCCCAGCATGCCTACTCCGATTACCAGGGAGAGACCGTCGGCCGCTGCGCCAACCGCATCGCCGGGGCGCGCTTCTCCTTGAACGGACAGGAATATCATGTGACCGCCAACGAAAAGGGCACAACCTGCCTGCACGGGGGCGGGGAGTTTTCCCATGCCGTCTGGGACGCGGAAATCCAGGGGGACAACGCAGTGGAGTTTCGGTGCATCAGCCCCGCAGGGAGCGAAGGGTTCCCCGGGGAGGTCCGCGCCGCTGCGCGCTATGTTCTGGAACCGGGCCGTCTGCGCATGGAATACAGGGCGGAAAGCGACACGGATACCATTCTGAACCTCACCAACCACGCCTATTTCAATCTTGCCGGAGGGGGAGACGTCCTGAGGCACGAACTGCAAATCAATGCGGCGGCCTATCTGCCGATTGATGAGCAGTCGATTCCTACCGGGGAGCGCCGCCCTGTCGCAGGGACGGCCTTTGACTTCCGGCGGGCAAAACCCATCGGGCGGGACATACGGGCAGAGGATCCGCAGTTGGCGCAGTGCCGGGGCTATGACCACAATTTCTGCTTGACGGAGTCGGATCGCTTCGACTTAACCGTTCCGGCCGCCGCGGTGAGCGAGCCGGGCAGCGGCCGTCGGCTGACAGTCTATACCGACCAGCCAGGCATACAGCTTTATACCGGCAATTTTCTGGACGGCAAGCCCGGCAAGGGCGGGGTTCCCATGGAGCAGCACAGCGGCTTCTGCCTGGAGACCCAGGTCTGGCCAGACAGCCCCAATCACCCGGACTTCCCTTCCTGCCTGCTCATGGCGGGGGAAGTGTATCAGCGAACGACCATTTTGCAGCTGGACGCGTAGCGCGCTCCGGAGAAAAAGCAGCGGCATGCCGCTTGCGCCGATGCCTTCCAGTGCGGCGCCGATGCCGTTATTTGGATGCTCCAGACGCTGGCGGCGCTGCCCGTCAAAACAACGGCGAATCTCCTCGCGGGGGAAATGAACTGCGGACCGACCGCGCGGCGGCAGCAATTCGAATTCAGCAGAGTGCCGGAGGGAACAGCGATGTCTGTCAACATTGAAGTATTGGACTCCACCCTGCGGGATGGGGCGCAGGCGGAGGGCATTTCCTTTTCCGTCAATGATAAACTGGAGGTTGTCCAGGCGCTGGACGACTTGGGTGTCACGTACCTCGAAGCGGGAAACCCGGCTTCGAACCCAAAGGAACTGGAATTTTTTCGCCGGGCGAAGGGGCTGCGGCTGGGAAATGCCATCCTGTGCGCGTTCGGATCCACCCGGCGCAAGGGGATCCCCGCCCGGGAAGACCAGAACTGCGCGGCGCTCCTGGCTGCGGACACGCCCGCCGTCTCTTTCTTCGGCAAGTCCAGCCTCTTGCACGTGGCGGAAATTCTCCGCACTACGCCGGAAGAAAACCTCGCTATGATTGAGGATACGGGCCGCCATCTGCGCGAGAACGGGCGGGAAGTGATTTTTGACGCGGAGCATTTCTTTGACGGCTATAAATCCGACGCGGCGTATGCCCTGGCCACCCTGGCCGCTGCCGCCCGGGGCGGGGCGCGGGTGCTGTGCCTGTGCGATACCAACGGCGGCGCGTTCCCCTGGGAGATTGCGGAGACGGTCCGGGCGGTGTGCGCCGCTTTCCCGGAGAGCGTCGTTGGGGTGCATCTGCATAATGACGGCGACATGGCGACGGCTTCGTCCTGTGCCGCCGTGCGGGCCGGAGCGCGGCACGTTCAGGGGACGTTTCTGGGGTTCGGGGAGCGCATCGGCAACGCGAACCTGAGCGCGATTGTTCCCAATTTGCAGTTGAAGCTGGGGTACGGATGCCTGACGGAGGAGCAGCTGACCCGCCTGACGCCGACAGCGCGGCACATTGCATCCATTTCCAACACCACCCTCCGCCGGGCCGCGCCTTTCGTCGGGGCCAGCGCCTTTGCCCACAAAGCCGGAATGCATGCCGACGGGGTGCTGAAAAACAGCGCCTCCTTTGAGCACATTGACCCCGCCGCCGTCGGCAACCGCCGCCGGGTGCTGGTCAGTGAGCAGACGGGCCGGGCGGCCATTCTTCCCCGGGTGCAGCGGCTTTATCCGGAGGTCGGCGCCTCCGATCCCTGCGTCGGCGCCATCGTAGACGCCCTCAAGCAGAAGGAGTTCCAGGGCTACAGTTACGAAGGGGCGGACGCTTCGTTCGACCTGCTCATCCGCAAGCATATGGAGGCTTTGCCGTCCTTCTTTGAGCTGATCAGTTACAAGATTCTTGATGAATTGCCTTACGGTGATGAGCGCAGCGCGACGGCTACCCTCAAAGTCCGGGTGCGCGAGCAGGTGAAAATTGCCGCGGCCGAGGGAGAGGGTCCGGTCAACGCGCTGGACATTGCGCTGCGAGAGGCGCTGGCGGGCTTTTATCCCGCGCTTCAGCAAGTGCAGTTGCTGGACTATAAGGTTCGCATCATGGAATCCACCGTCGGCACCGGAACCAAGGTTCGGGTCCTCATCACCTCAGGCGACGGCGAGAAACAATGGACCACCATGGGGGTTTCCCACGACATCATTGAAGCCAGCTGGGAAGCCCTAGTGGACTCGATCGTGTATAAATTATTGGAGGGTATCAAATGAAGCGGCTGTTTTTGGCGTCTCTTTTCGCCGATGTAGCGGGCGCGTTTTCGGTGTTCGCGGGGGATTGCATCGGAAAGAAAGCGGTGTTTATCCCGACCGCCAGCCTGCACGAAAACAAGCTGATCCGGCCCTTCTACGTCGGAGCGGACCGGCGGACACTGACGCGGCTCGGGATGGTGGTGGAAAATCTGGAAATTTCCACCGCGCCACAGGCGGAAATGGAACGGAAGATCCGGAACGCGGACGTAGTGTTCGTGGCGGGTGGAAACACTTTCTTTCTGCTCCAGGAACTGCGGCGCACCGGGGCGGGCGCGCTGCTCCGGACACATATTGATCAGGGGAAACTTTACATCGGCGCTTCCGCCGGGTCGATTGTCCTGTCGCCGGACATTGCCTACGCGAAACTAATGGATCCGCCTGCCGCCGCGCCGGGGCTGCATGGAGATTTTTCCGCGCTTTCCGCGGTGGATTTTTCAACCGTGCCGCACTGTGTGGACTTTCCTTTTAAGAAAGCCGCGGCGAAGATCACAAAGACGTATTCCGACACGCTGGACCTGCGCCCCATCAGCAATTGCCAGGCAATCACTGTGTCGGGGGAGCGGGTGGAGGTGATAACAACGGAGAGATCCGAAAAATGGAAAAAATTTTTCTGAAATAATATTGACATTTTGTAATTTTTTGTGTATTGTGTAATAGCGTTGCGTACTTCATTGTCGTGAACATAGTGGGTTTCATTGGCGTAGGCATATCGGCTTTTCAGCTTGTGTGGTTGCCAAACAGGCAGGCGAAACAGGAGGGAATACCGCCGTCACAAGTACAAACAACGAATGCTCAGTAAAAAAGTACCGCATCCCTGACGGAGGATGCGGTATTTCTGATTGCTTTGGTTTGCGGATCAAATATCCACGGCCGACCCCACCGTCGCGACCTTCAAAATATTGGTGGTCCCGGTGGTGCCCAAGGGAATGCCGGCGGTGATCACCACCAGATCGCCGTTTTTGACCATATCGATCTGCTGCGCGCAATCCACCGCATGGCGGAAGAGCGCGTCGGAACTGCTCTGTATTTGGGCCAGCACAGGATAAACGCCCCAGGACAGGGAGAGCTGATGGAAGGTTTTCAGCTTCGGCGTAGCCGCGACGATGGGCTCGTAGGGCCGGAATTTCGACATGCGGCGGGCCGTTTGCCCGGACTTGGTTACGGCAATGATCGCGGCCGCGTGAATATCGCGGGCGGTGGTGCAGGTGGCGTCGCAAATGGCGTTGGTGGTGTCGCCGTCGTTGTCGTAGTGAAATCCCTCGAAGACGGACATGGCGAAGCAGTCCGCCTCCGCCTGCTCGGCGATCTTGGCCATCACTTCTACCGCCCGCACCGGGTAAGCCCCCGCCGCGCTCTCGCCGGAGAGCATCACCGCGGATGTCCCGTCAAATACCGCGTTGGCGACGTCCGTGATTTCCGCCCGGGTGGGACTGGGGTTCGCAACCATGGATTCCAGCATCTGCGTGGCGGTGATCACCATCTTGCCCGCGCGGTAGCAGGCCCGGATGAACTTCTTTTGGAGACCGGGCAGACGCTCATAAGCCACCTCAACCCCCATGTCGCCCCGGGCAACCATAATACCATCGGAGACCTCCAAAATTTCATGAAAGTTCTCGATGCCTTCGATATTTTCGATTTTGGAAATGATCCGGATATCATGCCCGGCATGGTAATTCAAAAAGCGCCGCAGGGCGATGACGTCTTCCTTGCGGCGGACGAAAGAGGCGGCCACAAAATCCACCTCCTGCGCGATGCCGAAAAGCAAGTCGGCTTTATCCTGCTCGCTGAGGTAGGGCATCTCCAGCTGCGCGCCGGGGATGTTGATGCTTTTGTGGTCCTTCAGCAATCCGCCGTGCTCGACCTGACAGCGGATCTCGGTGCCCTCCACGGCGCGGACCAGCAGCGACAGCCGCCCGTCGTCCAGCAGCAGCCGCGCCCCGGGTTGCAGCTGCCGCGGCAGGTCTCCGTAAGTGACGCTGGCCCGCTGTGCGTCGCCCAGGAGGGATTCTGTGGTCAGGGTGAAAGCAGCTCCGTCCGCCAGCGCGACCTGCCCGTCCGCAAAATTGCCAACGCGGATTTCCGGGCCCTTGGTGTCCAGCAGGACAGCGGCCGCCTTGTCCAGTTCGTCCCGCACCTGGCGGAACCGGGCAATGGTTTTGCCGTGGGATTCATGGGTGCCATGGGAGAAATTCAGCCGGGCAACATCCATCCCCGCCAGCAGCATGGCGCGGATGGTTTCTTCGTTGTCGCTGGCCGGGCCGAGGGTACAGACAATTTTTGTTTTCCGCATGATTTCTCCTTGTTGTTCCAAAGAATGGTTTGGGTTCGTTCCGTGCCGCCTCCACTGGCCGCCAATCGATCCGCGAGGCGGGGCGCCCCGGGCCAGCGAAAGAAAGAGGGGCGTTGTTTCGTCAAGGCCCGGTCACCCCTCCGGGAAGAACGCCCGGTGGACGGCGGCGACGGCACGGTCGGCCGAGGTTTCGTCGATCAGGACAGAAATCTTAATCTCGCTGGTGGAGATCATTTGGATATTGATGTCCGCAGAGAAAAGGGCTTCGAACATCTGGGAAGCTGTGCCGGGGTGGGTCTCCATCCCGGCGCCGACGACGGAAATTTTAGCCACCGCCGTATCCGCGACAACCTGGAGCCCGTCGAGGATATCCATCGCCTGAAGGATTTCCACCGATTCCCGGGCGTTGCTCCGGCCGACGGTGAAGGAAATGTCCTTCGTTCCATCCCGTCCGACGGATTGAAGGATGATATCGACGTTGATGTTTTTGGCCGCGAGGCGGCTGAAGAGTTTAAAGGCGACGCCCGGCACGTCGGGCACCCCGATGACAGAGATTCGCGCGGTGTCGGCGTCTTTCGTGACGCCCCGCACCAGCATTTTTTCCATGGTTGTTACCTCCTTAACAATGGTTCCCGGTTTGCGGGCCAGACTGGAGAGAACCTCCAGTTCCACGTGATATTTTTTCGCCATTTCGACAGATCGGTTGTTGAGCACTTGCGCGCCCAGGGTTGCCAGCTCTAGCATTTCGTCGTATGTGATCTCCTGGAGCTTCCGCGCGCCGGGGAGTTTCCGCGGGTCCGCGGTGTAGACCCCCTCGACGTCGGTGAAGATCTGACAGCGGTCGGCCCGCAGGGCGGCGGCCAGGGCGACGGCGCTGGTGTCGGATCCGCCTCGGCCCAAGGTGGTGACGTCGTCGTACTTGCAGATCCCCTGGAATCCTGCCACGACGCAGATATTCTTCCGCCCCAGTTCCACTCGCAGACGTTCCGCCGAGATGTTCTTGATCCGGGCGCTGCCGTAGCTGGAGCTGGTCTGGAAGCCTGCCTGCCAGCCCAGCAGGGAGACGGCCGGGCAGCCCAACTCGCCCAAGGCCATGGACAGCAGGGCGACGGAAATCTGTTCCCCTGCGGAAAGCAGGACGTCCATTTCCCGCCGGGGGGCTTTGGCGGTGATTTCCGCCGCTTTGGCAATCAGGTCGTCGGTGGTGTCCCCTTGGGCGGAGACCACCACCACCACGTCGTTCCCGGCGCGGTATGTGTCGGCAACGATGCGCGCCACGTTGCGCACACGGTCCGCGTTGGCGACGGAACTGCCGCCGAATTTCTGGACAATCAGTGACATGTAGGTACCTCCGTTAATAGGATTTGAATGGTCAATAGCATCACAGAACAGGAAAGAAAAAACGGCAAAAGCAACGGGGCGCGGACGCTGGAGATTGTCTTACCCCATGTTGGTGCTGGCCAAATCCAGCCGGGCGATGATATCCTGCTGGATGGCGGGGGAAAGGTCGAGGAAGTTGACGAAGGTGCCGTGAATCCGGACAATATACACTCCGCTGGGAGCGTACTTCGGCGGATTGGAAAGGACCTTCCGCAGGGTTTCCGGCGTTGTGACGTTGACATAGAGATAAAACGGCGGCACGGCCGGGCTTTCCCCGTCCGGGAAAAACAGCGACGCGATGACGTGCTCATAGAACTGCTCGCCTTTGCCGGAGAAGTCCGGCGCGGGGAAGTAGCGGGGGTCGATGCCCAAATGGGAGGCGTAGCCGCCGGAGAAGCATTCGAACGGCAGCGCCAGCGAAGAAAGAACCCGCAGACCCAGGCCCATGTCCGCCTCGCCGAAGAGGGGGTCCACCCCGTAGTTGAGCTGTCCCCGAGCCCGTCGGCCGTCGGGCGTCGCGCCTACCCAATACCCATAGAGTAAGTGGGTGGAAGGGGTGCTCCAGTCGGGCCGGAAGGGATTGCCCAGGTAATTTTTCCGGGCCGCGACGATCCCGGATACTTTCCGCGCGATCTCCGCCGCTTCCCGGTCCGCCTGCTCGATGTGGTTGCCAAACTTTGGGCAGGCGGTGAGGTAGTCCCGCAATTCCGGATCGTCCTCGAAATTATTCCGCAGGGCCGTCAGCAGCCGTTCCGCGTCCTGGGGCCGGTCCCGGAGCAGGCAGTCCACCGCGACGAAGCTGTCCGCCAGAACGGAAAGGCCATGGATCAGGCAGCCGCTGCCGTTGTATTTCGTCCCCTGACGCCACGGATCCCGCAGGTCCGCGCCCGACTCGATTCCGCCCATGCAAGCCGACAGGAACGGCACCGGAAGATGCGAGAGCGCGGCGGAAGCGCCGTTGGCCGCCTCGGCCATCTCGTCCGCGAAGGTCTCCAGGTTCTGATAAAACCACGTCCGCAGGCCGCGCAGCAGCGTCAGCGGGTCCGTCCCGGCGGCGGCGTTTTTCCCGTCCGGGAGCAGCGGTTTGCCAGTAATCAGCGAACGCCCGCCGTTCAGCGTGAGTTCCAGGATTTTCGGCAGATTCAGCCAGCTGTTGGTGGTGTTGCCGTTGTCCTTGCCCATGATCAGCGGTTCCTGGCAGCCCGCGACGGAGATGTCCGGCAGATCCTCCGGCGCGACGCCATTCCGGCCCAGGACAGTGAAAAGAGCATCCTCCTGAAAGAGAGAAGGGGTCAGGCAGCCCGGCGTGAACCAGAACCGCCCCAGTTCCCGGTAGAGTTCCATGGGGGTGTTTTTATGGATTTTGACGGAAAGAATCGGCTGCGGCAAGTTCATGTCGTGATAAGCGTCCAGCAGGGCATAACTGGTCAGGTTGGTCAGGTCCCCGCCGTCCGCGTCCCGCCCGCCGATCAGAATATTTTGAGAAATGGCCCAGCTGCGGTCTCCGACGTTGAAAAACACCAGGAAATGCCGCAGCAGCGCGGCTGCTTCTTCCCGGCTCTCGCCGCTGCGGGCGCGGTAAGGTTCGAAAATCCGGTCGGCATTCCCGACAGAAAAGGCGAAGGGGTTCGGCGCCTGTTCGAGGCACATGACCTGCCACAGCAGCAGGAAGCTCTGGATGGCCTCAAAGAGATTTTCTGCCGGCTCGGCGGGAACCTTGCGCAGTGCGGCTTCCAGCCGCTCCAGCCGCGCCCTGCGGGCTCTCTCGGCGGGCCCTGGGGTCAGCTGTGCGATTTGCGCCGCCGCCAAGTCGGCGTATCGTTCCGCCAGCAATTCGGCTCCCTCCAGGGCGAGGGCCATGGCCTCCAGGGAAGTCCGCTCTTCCGGGAGAAGCGCCCCGGCCAGCCGCTCCCGTATCCGCGCGCCAAGAGCTTTGGTTCCCAGTCCCAGCGCCGGGCGGAAGTCGGGGATCAGATGCCCTGTTACCTGCTCGACAAAAAAGGCGACTTCGCTCATGGATGTATCGTGGGCGGCGTAGACCTCGGAGAGGCGTTGGACATAGTCCCCTTGCCGGGTATAATCCCGCAGGGCGTCGATGCGCTCCTGAGAAATTTCCGCTGTCGGCTGGATGTCTCCAAAGACGGCGGTGGGGTCACAGTAGCCGGAGAAGGTCTCGACCCGGAACTCCGGATTGATCAAAGCGTAGCTGCGGGCGAAAGCGTCCCGCTGTGTGCCCGCGAAGACGGCGTACGCCGAGAGGCTCAGCGGCAGGTCCCGCAGGATTTGGAGCAGCTCCAGCGCGGCGCGTTTTTCTGGCGGCGCGGCGGCAGCTCCGGCTTCGTCCGCCCGGCGGGACGCTTCCCGGGCCAGAAACCAGCCTTCCAGGTGGTTTACGGAACGTTCTTCCAGGAAGAGAGTCTTGGCCAGATCGATGATTTCCTGCGGAGTTTCTGTGATGGACATAAAAGAGCGCCTCCTGTATACTTTCGATAAAAAATATTCAGCTTTGCGTCAAAGAAATACCTGCGGTTTCCATGATTTGTGCGAATCGGCAAAACGCTTCGTCGCTGACCTTGCCGTCCGTCATGGTGTAGTCCCAGCCGCATTGGGTCCATTTGTCCCTGCCGTATTCGTGATAGCGCAGCAGTTCCAGCGGATGGCGGTCCGCTCCCAGGGCCCGGAGGTGCCGGGCGAAGCCGTGCGCGTCGTCTTCCGAAGCATTGACGCCGTGAATCAGCGGGATGCGGACCAGCAGCTGACTGCGGTCCTGGGCGGCGGCGCGGAGGTTCTCGCTGACGGTTTCGATTCCCTGCCCTGTCCAGCGGCGGTGCGCCGCGTCGTCATAGTGCTTGCAGTCCAGGATCAGAAAATCGATCCAGGGAAAAAGCTCCGGCAGACGGGGATGGGTGCCGTTGGTCTCGATGGCGGTATGAATGCCGGCGGCTTTGCACTGTGTCAGGGCGGTCCGGAGCGCCGGGAACTGAAGGGTTGGTTCCCCGCCGGTAAAGGTCACGCCGCCGCCGCCGAAGAACAGCCGTTTCGCGGCCAGGCATTCCGCCGCGAGGTCCGCCGCCGGCAGCGCCGCGCAGGAAAAACGCGGCGGAACCGTCCGCAGCTGGATGCCCTCGGGAGGCATACTCTCAGGGTTGGCGCACCAGGGGCAGCGCAGATTGCAGCCCTGGAGGTGGACCACCAGACGGTTGCCCGGCCCGTCCTGGGAAAAATTCATGCCCCGGCGGATGACCAGGAGAGTTTCCTCATTTTTCATAGATAAACGCTTTCAGCTGGCTGATGTTTGCGTCCATGTCCATCTCCAGCACCGCCGCGCCGTTCTTGTTGGCGTTGCTCCAGGTTCCGTCGGCGGGAACGCGGAACTGAGCCACCGGATATGTCCGGTAAATCAGACCGCCCAGGACCAGGTTGGTCAGGGTGGCTTGATCCAGATCAGTTTCCACGTTTGCCAGGATTTTTTCAGCGATGGCTTTCATTTGGATGGGATTGTTTTTGTTGAAGCGGTTCAGCATAGACTGGAAAACCTGACGCTGGCGCTGCGTGCGGTGGAAGTCGTCGTCCAAATAGCGGATGCGGCAGAAAACCAGCGCCTGCTCTCCGGTGAGGTGCACGGCCCCGACGGAATTCATCTGCTGGATCATGCTGTCCATCCCGATCTGTTTGCCCAGCCGGGTGGTCTTCAGCAGGAATGCCGCCTCTTCGGCGGTAACCGCCACGTCCACCCCGTCCAGCGCGTCGATAACCGCCTGGAAGCCGGCAAAGCTGACTTGGACGAAATGATCGATCCGGACGTGAAAGTTATACTCGAGAGTGTCCTTGACCAGCTGCGCCCCGCCGGAGGAGCAAGCCGCGTTGAGTTTGGCGTAGCCGCTGTCGGGGATCACGACCCAGCTGTCCCGCAGGAAGGAGGTGATCTTCAGCTGGCGGTGCATCCGGTCAATGGAGAGCAGCAGCATAGTGTCGGACCGGGCGGCGGACGTGTCCTCCCAGGTATCCACGCCGATCAGCAGAATGTTCGTTATAAGCGGGCTGGATTTCAGCGCCGCGTCGCTGATGTAAGGGTTGGAGCGCCCTTGGGTGGGAATATAATTCACTTTCCCCGCCATGCTGTACGCAAGGGCATAGAGGCTCCCCCCGCCGGCCAGCAGCAGTGCCGCGAGGAGCAGAATCACCCGCCGGACAACGTGCTTTTTCTTTTTAGCCGGTTTCCCGGGCGGTTTTTTGCCGCTTCTGGCCGTATTCCCCTGAGAACGCTTGGTTTGGTAGGGGTTCTCCGGCAAGGGTGAGCGTTCGCCGCCTTGCATCGTGCCCTGGGGGGTCCGGCGGGCAGAGGCGGGGCGCACAGGCCCGGCGGAAGGGGCGCCGTCGGCGCGGCCGCCTTCCGCCGCTTTTCCTGCGGAAACCGTCGGCGGCGCGTCGCCCTGCCCCACGGGTGGGAATCCGCGCGTACTGCTCCGGCCCGGGGAAATCCGGCCGGTGGCGCTGCGGGCGGTTCCCTGCTTGGCATTGGCGGCCCGCCGCAGTTCCTCGGTCTCCCAGAAGCTGCTGACCAGCGCGTCGAGGTCCTCGGCCGCTTTCTCCGCGTCCAGATTCCAGCCGTTGCGGGCCGCTTTTTCGCCCTGGCTGTCGCTGAAAATAATCTCGTCTGGCGTGATGGGCACCGTAGAAAACTGCGGCTGCTGGACAAACGGCCCCCGTCCGCCCCGGCTTGCGCCTGCGTCGGCGGGCGGTGCGGCCTGAAAAAGCGGTTCCGGCGGCGCGGGGGTCGCCCTGGGCGGCGGACCTTGCGGATCCTTCAGTTCCCGCTTGGCGGGCGGCGTCCAGGTATTATGGGCAATCCAATCATTGACAGAGGAAAGGAGGTCCAGTTCCTCTTCCTGCCGGTTATATAGCTTCTCTTCCACTCGATGTTCTCCCCGTTGACGAAAAAAATAGGAATACGTTATTCTATTTTACCGCAAAATCCCGCCCGTTGCAAGTATTTTTTCTATAAACTTTTTATTACGGCTTGACAGCTTTGCCCAAATGCTTTACAATACCCATGTGTGAGTCGGCTGGGCAGTCGCGGGAGCGCAGAAACGCGCCTGAGGAAAGTCCGAGCCCCATAGAGCAGGATAACGGCTAACGGCCGCCGAGGGTGACCTTAGGGAGAGTGCAACAGAGATATACCGCCAGGCGACAAACCTGGTAAGGGTGGAAAGGCGAGGTAAGAGCTCACCGGCGCGCGGGGAACCGCCGCGTCCTGTAAACCCTATCCGGAGCAACACCGACGGGGACATTGGCGGGTTTGCCCGCCTACCGCTTGCTCGGCGGCATCCCGACGGGTGGCATGACCGCGGCAGCAATGCCGCGGCAAGAAAGATGATTGCCTTCAATGACAGAACTCGGCTTACAGGCCGGCTCACACAGACGCCGTCTAAGCCGACAGACAGGAACCCGGGACGCTTCCTTCCGCATATAATGGTGCGAAAGGAAGTGATGATATGCTGGAAACCGTTATTTATGGTCTGTTGATCCTGTTTGTGCTCATCGGGGTGGTTGCCTCGGTTTATTTCCTCATGATCCGGGCGCTGCATCCCAAAGCCCAGGGCCGCTTCGTCGTGGTGATCCCCGGAGACGCGGACCAGAGCGAGATTGCCTCCCTGGTTTGCGCGGCGCGGCTGCGCATGGGGATTCTGGGCGACATCAGCCGGAGCGAGGTCATTGCCCTGGACTGCGGCATGAGCACGGAAAAACGGCGGCAGTGCGAAGAACTCTGCCGAGAGCTGGACCATACATACCTCTGCCGTCCGGATGATCTACTGGACCGGATCTGCGGACCGACCGATGAATTCTGAAAGTAATGAATGATGCATTTCGGCCCCTTTCTCTGCGTCAGCGGACGCTGCTTTGGCTGTTTCCCCGGCGCTGCGTCTGGTGCGGGAAGGTCACGGAACCGACAGAACCTCTCTGCCCGGCCTGCGCCGAGAAGCCGCCGGAGACCGCCCGCCGGGGACTGCCGGTGAGTGCGGCGGTCTGCCTGTTCTGTGGATCCGCCCGTCCCTGCGCCTGCCGGCTCCGCGCGCCGCTGCTCTGGTGCTATGGCTACCATTCTCCGGGGCGGCGCGTCTTTCTGGACCTCAAATTCCGGGGGAAACGCGCGGCGGCGGCGGATCTTGCCCTGACCATGACCGAAGCCCTGCGCCGCTGCGAAGAGGCCGGGCCTTTCGTGGACGCCGCCGTCTGCTGCGTACCTATGACGGCGGCGCAGCTCAAGCGGCGGGGTTACAACCAGAGCGCCCTGCTGGGCCGCGCCTGTGCCCGCGGCCTGGGACTGCGCTGGGAACCGGGGCTGCTGCGGAAGGTCGCGGAAACAGACGAGCAGCACAGGCTGCCTGGCCCGCAGCGCTTCCAAAATGTGGATGGGGCCTTCGCCGCCGCCGATCCGGACAGGCTCCGGGATCGGAAAATTCTGCTGGTGGATGATGTGACCACGACCGGGGCAACCTTGCGGGAATGTGTCCGCGCGCTGCGGGAAGCTGGGGCGGCGACGGTCTTTTGCCTGACGTTTTTGGGGAGCGACGGACCCGCAGCGGAACCGGAACAAAACGAGGGGAGTTGCCGGAATGATGAATCAGTATGATGTGGCGGCCTATATTTGGCCGTCTTACACCGGGGACGAGCCCCGGGCGCGGATTTTTTGGCCCGAGGGAATCGGCGAATGGGAGACGGTGCGGAAACGCATGCACCAAAAACCGCTGTGGGGCTGCGAAAACGAGGCGGATCCCGCTGTCATGGAACGGCAGATCGCCCAGGCGAAAGCCCACGGAATCAATACATTTATCTACGACTGGTACTGGTATGACAACCGGCCGTTCCTGGAACAGTGCCTAAACAACGGCTTCCTGGGCGCGGCCAACAACGCCGAGATGACATTCTACCTGATGTGGGCCAACCATACGGCAAACACCCTCTGGGACCTGCGCAATTCCCACGACCAGCGGACAGCCATCTGGGACGGCGCGGTCAACTTTTCCATTTTCCGGGATATTTCCCGCCGATGGATGCAACACTATTTCGGACGGGAAAATTACTTCCGCATCGATGGCAAGCCTGTGCTCTCTGTGTTCGATACCGGCAATCTGATCCGGGGGTTGGGCGGGGCGGACAGCGCGGCGCGGGCGATGGACTGGCTGAGAGAAGAGATGGTCCGGGCGGGATTCGGCGGGTTGCATTTGCAGCTGATCAAGTTCGGAAACGGCCTGCTCCGGGACGGCGGACAGGAGTATACGTTCTTTGCGCTGCTGGACCGCCTGGGGGCCGACAGCTTCACCCACTACCAAACCGCCTGCTATGCGTCCGGCGAAGGGGACTACAGCGCTTGGTTCGGGGCGATGGAGACCGAGTGGGCGGCCGTCCGCGCAGCCACGGACAAAATTTATTTTCCGCACGTTTCCGCTGGCTGGGGCAGCCAGCCCCGCTACCTCAAGCCAACCAAAGACAACATGACCGGCTGCACACCGGAAAATTTCCGCCGCGCGCTGGAAATGGCGAAGGCCTGCGCGGACGGGATCCTGACCGGGCCGAAATTGATTACTGTCAATAGCTGGAACGAATGGACGGAGACCAGCTACCTCCAGCCGGACGACCTGACCGGTTACGCCAGGCTGGAAGCGGTCAGGGACGTGTTCTCGGTCAGTTGATTTTATGAATTCGGCCCTGCGGACGGACGAGCCAAGCGACGAAACGCGGCAAACAGAAAAGTAATTTTTTAGAACAGAGAATGACCGACAGAGGGAGGGGAGCGCGGTGCCGGGGCTGCATATCGGAATTGATTTGGGGACAACATCGATTATCATTTTCGTCGAAGGCAAGGGGATCGTGCTGCACGAATCCTCCATCGCGGCGCTGGACGTCAAGAGCGGGCAGGTGCTGGCCCTGGGCAACAGCGTCTACGATATGCTTGGCCGCAACCCTGACAGCCTGCGGGTGGTTCGGCCCATGCGGGACGGAGTGATCTCCGATTTCACGGTCATTCACGCCATGGTAGAATATTTTATCCGGAAAATTTGCGGCAACCGGATTTTCAAGCCCAGTGTAATGATCTGCATGCCCGCGTCGGTGACGGGGCTGGAGAAGAACGCGATCCTCGAACTGGCCATTGCCGCCGGGGCAGGGCGGGCCTGCCTGGTGGAGGAACCCTTGGCCGCCGCGCTGGGGGCTGGGATGAACATTGCGCAGCCCAACGGGCGGATGGTGGTGGATATCGGCGGCGGGACGGTGGATGTAGCGGTAATCACCATGGGCACCATGGCCATCGCCCGCAGCGCTAAGGTCGCGGGCAACGCGCTGAATGAGGCCATCCAGCGGTATATCCGCCGGGAACGCAATGTGCTGATCGGAGAGCTGACAGCGGAGGACGTCAAGCGGCGGATCGGCTGCGCCTACCAGCGGCGTGCGGAACTGGCCATCGGCGTACGGGGACAGAACTACATCAGTCGCCTGCCTACACGCATCGAAGTCAATTCCAGCGAGACCTTTTTTGCCATGCGGGAGCGGCTCAACGATATCGCCGACACGGTCCACCGGGTGCTGGAGCAGACGCCGCCGGAAATGGCGGGCGATATCTACGATCAGGGAATTTTGCTCACCGGCGGCGGCTCCCTGCTTCATGGGCTGGACGTGCATCTCAGCCGCCATACAGGGATCCGCGTGGCGGTGGCCCCGGATCCGGTGAACTGTGTGGCGCTGGGGATGGGCAAGATGATGAAGTACGCCAAAGTCCTTTCGGACAACAACTACTACTATCGGACCGACGACGACATCGGGGAATACGCCCGGAGCCGGAATCTGTAATATGCAACAAAAGAAAGAACAGCACGAGACGGGAGGCCGCAAAGTATGCCATGGTTGGGATTGGACATCGGGACCAGCAGTATTTGCGCCGTGGTGACGGCGGACGACGGGAAAAAAATTCTGACGGGGCGGACCATTGCCAACGACACGGGGCTGCGGTCTATCCGCACGTTTGAGGCGATCCAAAACCCGCAGCGGATCTGGCTGATCTGCGAAACGCTGGTGCGGGGGTGCCTGGGAAGCGTTCCGGACATTCGGGGCATCGGCGTGACCGGGCAAATGCACGGCCTGCTGTATCTCAACGACCGGGGTGACGCCGTCAGTCCGCTTTTCACTTGGCAGGACGAGAGCGGCAGCGAACCCGCGGGCGACGGACAGACGTATGCCCAGTGCCTGAGCGAACTGAGCGGGTACGCCATGGCCAGCGGTTTTGGCGGGACGACGCTCTTCGTTCACGCCCGGCAGTCCATGATTCCCGAGGATGCCGCCTGGATCTGCACCATTCATGATTACATCGCAATGCGCCTTTGCGGCCTACCTCATCCGGTCATGCACAGCTCCGACGCGGCCAGTTTCGGTCTTTATGATTTGGCCAAGGGGGACTTCGACCGGACGGCAATCGACAAAGCCGGATTGCCGCAGGCGCTATTCCCGACGGTGACGGGGGAATTTGACGAACTGGGCAAATGGCAGGGGATTTCGGTGCGTGTTGCCGTCGGAGACAATCAGGCCAGTTTCCTGGGCGCGGCGGAGTCTTTGGAAGAGAGTGTGCTGGTGAACGTCGGCACCGGCAGCCAGCTGTCCTTCTGCACGGAATATCTGCCGCCGGAGAAAGTCGCGCCGGGGGCGGAGCTGCGCCCGCTGCGGGGAGACCGTTTTCTGTATGTTGGGTCCGCGCTCTGCGGCGGCCGCGCATACGCTCTGCTGGAGCAGTTCTTCCGGCATTGCGCGGCGCTTGCGGCAGTGGCGGCGGGCGGAAATCAGCCGGAAGATCAGCGACTGTATGCCGCGATGGACGAGATGCTGCGGGAAGGGCCGCCTCCGGCAGAAGAAATCCCGCTGGTGGATCCCCGTTTCGCCGGCACCCGCCGGGACCCCGCGATGCGGGGAGCGATTGCCGGGCTGGGCCTACATAATTTCACGCCGCGGCACCTCATGTGGGGAATGATGTTCGGCATGGCGGAAGAGCTCTATGGGTTCTATGCGGACGCGGGGGTGACCCGGACGGAGCTGGTCGGCGCGGGCAATGGACTGCGGCAAAACCTGGCGTTGCGCAGGGTGGTCGCCGCCCGCTTCGGAATGCCCATGATGATCCCGGACTTCCAGGAGGAGGCAGCCCGCGGCGCGGCAAAGCTCTGCGGGATGTAATTTGGTTTTGCAAATAAAAAACGGCAGGGCGGTCCGCGAAAGACTGCCGCTGCCGTTGTCGCATTGCCCGAAGGTTATATGGAAAAAAATTAAGTGGCGGAGGAAGGTTCCTGCGGCGCAGGGACGGCTGTCGGGGGGATATCCCGCAGGGTAGGCTGGTCGTTTTCCTGGGGGAGGAGGCGCAGGCGGGCGCACTGGATGTACCGTCCGGCGTCGTTCTCCGCATAGACCAGGCGGAAATCACCCCAGGTGACGGAGCGGTAGCCGGGGAAAGGGCCTTCTCCCACGCCGAGTTCCCGCAGGCGCGCCAGCGCGGCTTCCGGCGCAGCAGCGGTGAAGGAGCAGATCATACGCAGGACGGCGGGCATACTTTCTTGGGGCGGCGCGTCAGGCAAGGCAGTGAAAGAGACGGTATGAATCCTTCCGCCGGGCAGCGCCTCCAGCGTCAGCAGGCCTGCCGGAAGGACGGAGAGGAAACGGAGGCCGCCGCTGTCCAGCAATTCTTCCGCAGAAAACGCATCAATGCCCAGAGCGTCTTCCCCCTGGAGGGACCATGCCTCGCAAAACAGCCGCAAGTCTTGCGCACTGTTTTCCTGGCAGGCCGCCAGCGGCAGCAGCAGGCACAGCGCCAACAAGGGAATGATCATTCGCTTCAAGCAGCATCGCCTCCCAAAATTTCAGATTCTTTCGGTTGCTTTCGGTTGAATGCATCATTGTATGCACAAATTGCGCCGGACAGTCCCGGATGGCAGCCGATGAGGGAAAATAGAAAAATAAAGCTAAAAATTCGGCGATTTACACAAAAGTTTTCTCGAAATATCGCTTGACTTTCCAAAATAGTTGCTATATAATATCCTTGAAGTATCAATGCTGACATTTTCATTCCAATCTTGGCGGCGTTATTGTAAGGAGGTATTTTGTATGAAAAGAACATCAATCCGCAGACCCATCAGTCTTCTGCTGGCCGCGCTGCTCCTGCTGGGCATGCTTGCGGTCGGGGGCGCCGGAACGCTGACGGCCAGCGCGGCGATCTCCAATGAAGCCGCGGTGGTTGTCTTCAAGGTTCCGGAAACCATCTGGCTCAAACTGGAAAACAGCACGACCATGAAAACGCCGGACAAATTCAGTAACATTGACGACGGCGCGGGCGCGGGGGTCAGCGATACGGGCACCGTCTATTTCTCTTGCCCCGGCGCGACGAACATCACCATCACCAGCGACTACGGCACCAGCCTGACCAACGCGACCAGCCCGCTGAGCAAGGACATGGGCAAGACCGCGCTGTCAACGGGCGTGACAACAAACACCGCCGCGCTGGTGACTTGGACAGCAAAATTCAACCTCCCCGGCAAGGGAGCCACCCAGTACACCGCCAAGGCATACTCCATGGTTTGGGCGCCGTCAATTAACGCGTTCGGGACAACGGCGTCCGCTTCCACGTATCCTTTTTTGGCAAGTCGTGTTTATGCGGCAAGCTGTCTGGGTATCCTTGGCTTGCATTCTGTTGGCGGCGGGAGCGGCACGAACAGTAGGCCGAACGACACGTTCCGAAATGACTGGATCAACGGGAGCTATTGTGGGGTTGATAATACGTGGGCGGATACGACATATACGAGCAACGGTTCCAATCCAAACGGCGCAAATTCATTTAACCATGTAGATAACCAACCGGGTACAGGCAACTCAAACGCGAAGCCGTCTAATACAAATACATCGAACTATATAACAGTGGACAGATCCCGTTTCACCAACTTGAATCAGATTCCCGGTCTGCGGCTTGCCTTTGCGCAAACGAAAGACGATAACAGTAATAGTAGCTGGGATTCTAATCTGTATTTTGGTGGTGCATTAATTTGGAGTGCCAATTCCGGACCCAATCAACATGAAGGTTTGTATGGCTGGACATCATCGCTTATATATGAGATAACTCAGGACGACACGGAACAAACAGCAACAGCGACAGCAAAATTCAAATCAAGCTATTCGAGTAGTGTCCAGGCCGAGAATAACCATACGATCTCGTTCTACGTGAAGAAGGCCAACAAAGGCACCCTGCGCGGCGAGATCAAGAAGGCGGAGAACGGGACAACGAAGCGCTACCCGGATGAATTCGTTACCGGCGCGAACGCGACCTTCTACAGCAACCTGCAAACCGCGGTCAAGAGCCTGGGAGACCCGAAAGCGGCGGCAGCCAGTTACACTGCCCCCGCAGGCGCCGATACCCTCAAAGGCACCACCGGAACCGCCACGGCAAACCATATTGACACCCAGACGGGGCAGAATATCGAAACCAGCTGGATGAACCCCAAGAGCGGGACCGAGACTTTGGCATATACGTATGGCGACGTTGTGACGGCAGGAAAAGAAACATTCACAGGATACAGCTACACCAACCGCTACGATTCCCCGGCCGCGACCGGCCAGACAGGGACGGGGTCTGCCTACACCGCAACGGAAAGCAGCATCCGCTGGAATTTCTACTATGACCGCAATAATTTCGAGAGCAACGAAGCTGTCCGGATCATAACGGCGGCGGACAGCACAGGAAAAACCACCCCGGGGTACTATGCCTATGTGGATGCTTCGCCCGTCGCCTCGGGATCAACCATCGCGAGCGTATCCTTCCCAACCTGGACGGACGCCAACGGCCAGGACGATCTCACTTGGCATGCGGGGACAAATTCCAGCGGAAACCATTGGGTTACGCAGGTGCCGCGCAGCGGACACAACGGCGAGGGCGGTTCCTATGCCACGCATATTTACGCTTATGATTCCCTGGGCGGACAAAATCACTGGGATAATCTGAAGACATTTTCGGTTCAGTTCCCCCAGGTGACGTTCTATCTGAACACAACGGATCAAACCACGGTGGTTAAGACGGACTACTGCGGTATCGGACAGGTTTGGAACGGAACCAACACGCCCCAGACCGGCGACCCCCGGAATACCTATACCAACATGTGTGTTCCGACTGCGCCCGGAAGCGACTGGGTTTTCCTCGGCTGGAGCACCAATCCCGCCGCGGCGACAGCGGACTACAACTGGGTTATTTCGGATCCCAATATCACGGCGGTCTATGCCGTCTGGCAGCGGCTTTATACCATCACATTCAAGCGGGGACTGGATGGCACAACCTACGGCTCGCACGTTTATAGCGGCGGCAGCCTCCTTACCGCCTGGACGACGCTTGACGGCGGCAAGACATATGCGACCGTACAAGGCGGCGACGCGATTGAAGGTTGGTATACAGATGCGGAAATGACCAATAAAGTCAACGCCGCGGTCTGGCAGGTGTCCGGTGCTGCCACCCTCTACAGCAAGCTGGAGAACGCGACGCGTCCTGGGATCAACCTGATAACGACGCGGGAGCAGGCGGGGACGTACCTATCGGGGAAAGAGCTGCCGGCGGGGTTTGCGACTGTCGC
>JAIRXU010000036.1 GCA_031268095.1 Oscillospiraceae bacterium
TCTATTTTACCACATTTGAGATCTTGCACCTGTTTTCTTTTGTGTGCTTTCTTATTTTTCGCTCTGTCTTTCCATGGCTTTTACTCTCGTTTTGCGCGGGTGGTAACAGAGTACCATGCCCCGGGCGGGGAATGCGCTTGACATTGGCACAATGTTGTGGTATAATGCTTAATGTATTCAAGGTTGCGGAGAGGTAGCGAAGCGGTCATAACGCGGCGGTCTTGAAAACCGTTTGAGGGCAACCTCGCGCGGGTTCGAATCCCGCCCTCTCCGCCATATTACCACGTCACATACGCTGTCTGAACAGCAGCCCAAAGTTCCCTGTAACGGGGGCTTTTGGCTTTTAATGGGCAAGCAAATTGCCTCACCCAGCCGCTCTACGCCTCGCGCCCGCCGCCTGAAAGTCAAGCGCAACAAGTAACTGCTGAACGAACTGCACCACAATGCACCCGCGTCTGGTGCAATGGTTACACGAACCTAAGCCTAATGCACCAATTACTGAACGAACCCAAAGAGCAAGCCCTTCGTTATGTTAATTGCCCACAGATTGGGCAAAAGCAAAAGCCCGCAATCCTGCGGGCAACAGTAAGAGCCGTGCCTGATTTAGGACTCCGAGGCAACGCAAGCCCTGTTTGCATACAAGCCGCTGTGGGAAATTTTGTCATGGTTTGGCGGTTGGTTGTTTGGTTTGGAGAAATGTTGGTGTTTGTTAAAGGTTGATCTGTTGCTCTTTGCCCGTTGGTGGTTGCTCTATCTGTTTCAGTCGCTCCTCAATGGCAAGAATTGCGTTGTGTTGGGCGCGAGACCCTTTCTTTCGTTTAATGCACCATATAAAACCGCTGTCTGGTACATATTGACGACAATCTTCGCAAAAAATCCCGCTTGACTCAAAGCCAAACAGTCCGAATGTGCCCTCAATCCAGAATCCATCTTTGCAAGGCGTAACGGTTGCGGACAATTTGTATGATTTATACCGATATAGTCTCATATATTTCTCCTATTGCTATGCTAAATTGCCAAACCACAGCGGCTTTTCCGGGCGGCTTGTATGCAAAAAACGTTTGCGCTATTTATTTTGTCCCTTTCACCTCCGACCCATCGCGAAACCTGACCGTCAATTCTTTCTCGCTGTGAACTGTGATCTGCTCCGCGAGGGCGTTCCAAGCCTGCTCGTCAAACTCCGTGATCAAGTTTTCCTGCTGGCACAGATCCTCCACAAACTTGCGAATCTTGGCGCGCTTGGCGGTGCGTTCGCGGCGCTGGGCGGTCAGGCTGTCTTGCTTAGATTTTTCAACTTCAAAGCGCTGGCGCATGGCGTTGTAACGCAACTGGTAGTCGCGCTGGTCGAGCGGGCTGTGGGCATTTTCCTCAATCGCCCGTTGCATCAGTTCCGCCACAATTGTGAGTTCCTGCGTGGAGGCGGCGATGTCCGCATCCAGAGTTTTCGTGTCGGTCAGTTCTGCGCAGAGTTCCTCTAACGCCGAAATGTAGCGGTTTTTGTCACCCAGCAATTCGTTGTAGGCGCGGACAAATGCCACCCGGAATTGCTCCTCCGTCAAATACGGCGCGGCGCAAACCCCGCGATTTCGCCCTTTGCACTGCCAAACGATTTTCTCATTTCCGCTGTGATCCCGCCACAGTTTCGTGCCATACAGCGCACCGCATTGGCAAAACACCTTGCCCGTGAAGGAGCTATCGGTGCTGGTTAGTTGTTTTCCCAGTTTCGCGCGGCGTTGCATTTCGCTCTGCACCAGTTCGAAGGTTTCGGGCGAAATAATCGCGGGGTGGCTGTTTTCGACGAAATATTGCGGCACTTCGCCTTCGTTCTTCTTAACAGTTTTTGACAGGAAGTCGACCGTGAAGCCCTTTTGCAGCAAGGCATTTCCGGCGTATTTTTCGTTTTGCAAAATAGATTTAACCGTGGAAACCGTCCAGTTCAGCTTGCCGCGCGGGGTTGGAATGCCGCGCTCCATTAGGGTTTTGGCAATCTGCCGAATGGTTTTGCCCGCTAAAAACAGGGCATAAATTTCGCGGATAATTACCGCTTCTTCCTCGACAATCTGCGGCTGATCGTCCTCGCCCTTTTCGTAGCCCAAAAACGAGCCGTAGGACATCGTCACTTTGCCGTCGGCGAAGCGTTTGCGGTGTCCCCACGTCACGTTTTGGCTGATGTCCTCGCTCTCCTTTTGCGCCACGCTCGCCAGCACTGACACAATAAATTCACTGTTACCGTCCATCGTGTGAATATTCTCGGTCTCGAAAAACACGTCCACGCCTTTGGCTTTCAAGCTGTGAATCGTGGCGAGAGCGTCGACAGTATTGCGGGCAAAGCGCGAAATACTCTTGATAATGATCATATCTATTTTGCCGTTTAACGCGTCAGCGATCATCCGGTTGAAGCCGTCGCGCTTTTTCAGGCTCGTGCCAGACAGCCCGGGATCGGTATAAACCTCGACGAACTGCCAGTCGGGATGTTCGCGGATTAACTTGGTGTAGTATTCGACCTGCGCCGTATAACTGGTCAATTGCTCCTCGCTGCCCGTTGAAACGCGGGCATAGCCAGCGGTGCGCAGCAGCTCACGTAGACGCAAATTGGCGTTCAAGCCCTCTTGCAGCGTCAGCGTGGCGGGGATGACGGTTACATTCGGTGCGCAGGTCATAGCTGAAGCTCCTTTCTTTTTTGGGCGTTGGCAAGGGATTTCTGCCGCGCAGCTTCCTTCATTTCGGGTGTCCAGCTTGCACGGCGCGAGGGGTTTTGCCAGGTCAAGTCAACCGTTTTTCCTTTATATATAAAGGAAAGTATGCCCGCGCCAACAACTTCAATGCTTAAAAGCCCGTCGAACCCGCCCGCTTCCGCCACTTTTGCCAGCAAAATATCTTCGGGAATCTGCTGCGACGGGCAATGGTTCTGACCCTGCGTATTGAAGGTTGGACAAATCCACACGATTTTCTCGTATTTCGTTCCAGCGGCGGTATGCTTACGGCGATAATTCGCGCCGCAGATACCGCACCTGACCAAACCCGTCAATGCGTATTTTTGCCGTGGTTGCGGGTTTGGCTGATGAATTGCGGCGCGGCAGGCAATTTCACGTTGCACCGCATCAAATTGTTCGCGAGGAATAATCGCCTCGTGGCTGTTGCTCACAAAATAGACGGGACGTTCGCCGTGATTTAGGCGCTTTTGCTTACTGAGGTGGTCGGTCACATAGGTTTTTTGCAGCCGCATATTTCCCGCGTACTTTTCGTTGCGCAAAATGCCAGCCACCGAGGTCTCGCCCCAGCGTCCGCCCGTAGGCGAAGAAATGCCCTCTTCGCTGAGTCGTCTTGCGATAGCATTTTTGCCCATGCCAGCAAGATACCACGCGAAAATGCTGCGTACAATCTTGGCTTCTTCGGGGATGATGCAGAATTTTCCGTCGCGTAGGCGGTAGCCCAGCATGCGCCCGATGTTGGGGCGACCTTCGCGGAACATTTTTTGGATGCGCCACTTACAACTTTCGCTGACCCGCAGCGAATTTTCCTGTGCGTGGGCGGCAAGAATCGCCAGCACCATTTCGCCTTCCGCGCTCATCGTGTGAATATTTTGCTCCTGAAAGAACACGTCAATGCCGAGCAGTTTTAACTCACGTACGGTTTGCAACAGCGTAACGGTATTGCGGGCAAAGCGCGAAATTGACTTTGTTATAATTTGGTCGATTTTTCCAGCCTTGCAATCCACCAAAAGGCGCTGGAACTCCGCGCGGCTATCCTTTGTGCCAGTGACCGCTTCGTCGCAGTAAATTCCCGCGAATTCCCAATCTGGGCGGGACTGAATCAGCGCGCTGTAATACGAAACCTGCGCGGACAGACTGTGCAGCATCGCGTCTTTGCCGCTGGAAACGCGGGTGTAGGCGGCGGTGCGTTTACGGGTCGGCATGGTCGGGGCAAATTGGACTTGCGTGATGGTCATGGTTTCTCCTTTCGCGTGTGAGTTTACCTCTGTTGGGCGGCGCAGTCAAGCGGGTTTGGCTTGCTCCAACTTTGCCGCTTTACAGAGCGCCGTAACGAACGCCGCGCAGTCTGGGGCTTCGTCGGGCGCACGTTCGCCGAGGTCGAACCGCAGGGTATCCGTGGCGGTCTGCTCGACTGAAACGCCAACGTGCGCGGCGACAATGCCCGACAACCGCCGCAGGGCGGATTGGTCAAAGCCCGCGCACGGCATTTCGATGATTAAGTTGATTTTTTCTTGATTCATAAGGGTTTCCTTTCGTTAAAATTTAGGGGGTGGTCACATTTTCGCTCTGATTCGCGCAGAAGTCCAGCGTTTTTTCGCAAATCGGGTGGAGAAATTTCTGGCGATATTCAGAGTGGGTTTTGTGCAGAGTAGACAAGTTCAAGAACAGGTTGTATGGAAGCGGTCACGTGGAAGAAGCGATGGCAACAGATGTTCTGAATGTTTTGGGTTTTGGGTGTTTCGCTTTTGGTATTTCAAATGTCAAACGGTCGGTAGTGTCCGCGCTCACGCTTCGATAAAACAACAATCCATCAAGTCATAACCCTCTGGAATTTGGTCGGCGCATTCAATCCGATGGAACGCCCATTTTCCGACGTCATCAAAACCTATCCCGCTTCGAAAATCACCGCATCCACGATTATTGCCGCAGGCAGTCAACAAAGGCAATGGGTCTAAACAATTGCCCTTCATTTCGCCCTCCTGAATCGTTGAACGCTCAATGTACGCTGCTATGTCAATATAGCATTTGAGGTCGTGGTTCACGAGATATGTCACTTTTGTGTCATATTCGTCAGGCTCTGAATTGTTGAGTTCAAAGCCTTCCTCACCATAAAACAGCGTGTCCTCGCCCCAGGCAATTTTATACATTTTCATAAATTCTTTGCGTGAGAGCGCTTGCGCGTAAACATCTGTTGTCGGGTCATACGGTTCGTCGGAGTAGTCGCCAATCCACGCGACTTTGCGCGGGGTATTGTGAATCGTTGAATAAACCGCTTGGATAAACTCGTTTCCAATCAACGAATGATCCGTGAGTTTTGCGCTTTCGGCAAATTCGTGCGGGTGAAACTTTTGTGTTTTTTTATTGTTTTTATCGGTTACGAGCGCTATGTAATATTGTCCCATTGTATTCTCCTTGTACTTTTACTAAATCCTTACTATTGAACGTTCCGTTGCCATTCGCTTCGTTGTCCGCAAATCGCTTCCATACAAATTGCCCTTGAGCAAAAACTGCTTTGCTGACGCGTCCCCGTCTACGGTGGCTCATTCTCCAGCAGTAGGCAGGACAACGCGGGCTGGTATTGCTCCAGCAATTTACCGCGCAGTAAGGTAAAATCTTGCGCGTCAATCATACCCAGCCGCAGCATTGTGCGAATCAGGGCGAGCATCGCAAGGTAGTCGCGTTCGCGGTTGAATTGTTCTGGTGTCATAAAATCTCCTTTTTTCTTAAAATTGTTGGTGGTCAAGGGCTGGCGGCATACAGGTTGCATATAGGCTGGAGCGGGGTTTGGGTGTGGGGGGCACAGGTCTATTCGAACTTGCCGGTTAAGATGAAATACATATAGCTCTTTTCGTCTTTCTCAATGAGAGCAATAAGTTCATCGTAGTTAAACATATCGGCGTAACGCATCACCGTCGAAATGTCGAACATAGTAAATGTGCCTTCGTTGCGGATTCGCGAGATTTGCTCGCGGATTTTGTCGTAGTCGTAGTTGTCCATAAGTTGCTCCTTTTCTTATTTCAGTTGCTAATTGTGCGCCTCGTCCCGCCCGCCTATATGCCGCCAGCCCTCGACGGCGGTGCAAGTGTTAACCGCCCCGATCCGCCGCGTAACAGGCGTGGGAACAATACTTGCGCGGGCGTTTGCCGTGCGCTGTGAACGTTCGCCCGCAATAGGCGCATTCCACGGTGCGGCTGTCGCGGTGCTGCACCTGGTCGCGGTTGCTGTTCCACCACTCTTGGCGGCAATAATTGGAGCAAAAGTGCCTTTCGCGGGTGCAGGGATTTTGCGCGATGGGTCTGCCGCAATTGCGGCACAGATCGCCAAAGACAGAATTGCCGCCGCTACGCCTGTGGCAGGATTTCACGGTGTTGGGCGAAAGCGCCAGTTCATCCGCGATGGCGCTGTAACTCCACCCCTTGCGGCGCAGGGCTTTGATTTGCTGTTTTTGTCGGTCGGTCATATACATTTCTCCTTTTGTGATTAAAACTGTTATTTTGTTCGATGGCTTGGTGCAGATGAGTTCTACGGCGTGAAAAACTTCTTAAAAACAGGCGTGGTTTCGTTTCTGCTTATCTTGCAGTTTGTTCATTGCGTTTTTGCCTCTGGTACCACTTTCCCTCTGAATCCCGCAGATGAGCCAACAAATCCACAGGTATCGCCTTCGATGTTTGTCACAATGCTCTCATCCTCTTCGCGATGGTAGTAAATATATACTATTTCATCACCAACGCTGGGATCGGATTCGAAACGTATCCGTGCACCCATACATTCGCTGTAGGTGTTGCGTTTGTGCAGCGGATTACTTTCTTCGTAAACAGCGCTTATCATACATCGAAGGGTTGTTGTGCCGAGAAGTATTGCATCATCTAAAGATGTCTGTCCGTTTGATTGTTTTGCCATATTGCTCCTTTTCCAGTTAACGTTAATTCGGCAGAATAGAAGTACGGTGTTTCCAAGAAGCTCTTTGCCGTAGAACTCATCTGTACCAAACCATCGAAACAAGCCGCAGTGCGGATTATCCGCTGTCTTCCCGAACTCTTTGAATATAGCTTCCTGTAACCAGCGCTTCCAGTTCATCGGGCAGGATCACGATAAAAATTTCTGCCCCACGCGAGATTTGCGCACGGATATGCCGCTCCACGCTGACTTTTCGCTTTTCGTCCGGCACGATCCAGACCACCAGCGGGAACACGCCCGTCTGCGCCTGTTCCGCGCCAGAATGCAGGTATTGCAAATACCGTTCGCACTTGTCGACCACGCGGGCGACGGTTTCGGTGTCGCAGTCAATTTCGATGAACCAGTGATCCTCGTAACCGCCGCCGCGCGTCACCGCATACAAATCTGGTTTCAGGATCAACGGCTTGCCGCCTTTGTCGGTGTAGCGCCGCCAGCAGCCTGGTTCAAATTGAACGCCCGCGAGGGTCATGTTGTGCTGGGCACAGATCTCAGTCAATTGTAAGTACGCTTCGGAAATGACAAGGGTGTGCGCCAAAAAGTGCAGAGTCGGTTCGCGGAACTGCTTGCGGGGCTGGTCGGTCGGTTGCAGCAGGCGAAACCCGCCCGCCGTCAGCGTCCAGACGAACGAACCGCTGCCCGCCCGCACCCCACCAATGCGGCGCGACAATGCGCGGATCAAACCCAGCTCCCGCAGTCGGGTCAGGTGGCGGTTGCTTGCCCGCACGGCGGCACGGGAATTGACAGATGCATCAAAATGCAGGCGGGCAATCTGCAAGGTGGTCAGATAGCGGCAACGTTTGAGGGACGCTAAGACCTGAATGTCGCGCTCGGACAGACTTTGTTCCAGCTGCGCCAGCCGCTGCTGGGTGAAATATTCGGATCTGCTCATAGCCGCCCCCTTTGCCGCGCAACAGACGAGCAAGATTTTATGTGCGTCTGGAATGCACATAAAATGTCAGGTGCGAATTGCGGCTGTTTTGGCGCAACGTCGGCGCGTTGCGGGCTTTGTTCAGCGACGTGATCGGTCAGGCGACTGGTCATCATAATTTCCTCCGTCCGATGGGGATTTTTTCTAATTCTGCCGTTTCCGCCGCGTAGCAGCTGCGCGAGGCGTTCAGGATTTCCAAGTATTCAGCCTCAACCTGTTCGGCGGTTTGCCCATATGCTGCCATACTCTGGGCGCGGAGGTCAACGATGTCGCGGGACTTTGGCGGGGGCGGCAAGGTTTGCCCCGACACCCAGCCTGTGGCTTTGCCGCCCGACTGAAAGCTGCTGTAAATCTGGTAGCGCGGCAGCAGCATAAAGTCCACGTTTTCCAAGTCCTTCGCCATCGCCGCCATCGCGTTGGCGTCCTCGCCGCCGTTGAGTCCGAAGATAATTTTGTTTCTCGCGTTGGCATCCACGCCGGAGCGAATGTCCGGCGGCAACTGCGCCCGATACTGGTGCGCCATTGTGAGCGCCACGCCCAAGCCGCGTGCCTGCGCCAGCGCGTCGGACAGACTGGTCGGCAGGGATAAATAGTCCTGCAACTCGTCGATGAACACGCCGATCATCGGACGCTGTTCTTTCGGCAGGTTCGCCCGCGACAGCGCCAGCGTCCACGTCATACCGATGATGAGCGAACCCAGCAGCCGCGCGCTTTCCGCGCCAATAATGCCTTTGTTGAGCGGCACTAACACGATCTTGTTTTTGGCGAACAGGTCGGTCAGCATAAACTTGGGCTGGCTTTGCCCCAACACATTGCGTAGCCCCGGGCGCAGCATAAACTGGCGGATTTTGTTTAGCACGGGCGCGATTTCCATCCGCCGCTCGCTGTCCTTCATCGCCTCGAACCCCGTCCAGTATGGCTCCAAGCCGATTTTATCCTGAATATTTGACGTTACTTTTTGGCGAAAGTCGTCGTTGGTAAGCAGCGCGGGCAGCCACAGCAGCGACGCACCCTCGCTCTGCGCCAGTGTTAACAGCGCTGCGGTCATTACGTCGGCGCTGCGAATGCCCCAGTTTTCTGAAAATACTTCCTTGAACACCGCCAGCACCGCGTCGGCGATCAGGTTCGGATTGCCGTAATCCTTGAAGGCAAACGGATTGAAGCCCACGGGACAGGGGTCGCTGGGGTCGATCACTACCACGTCTTTGTCCCTGTCAGCGGGAATCCGCGCCAGCACGTCGTTCACTAAATCGGTTTTGGGGTCGATCACCAGCACGCCGCGCCCCGCCTTGATGTCCGCCAGAATGAGATGGAGCATCACGTTGGATTTGCCCACGCCTGTCGGACCGAGGACGATGGTATGTTCCAGCGCGTCGGTTGGCGCAATGCTGAGGTTGGTGTTGGTGAGGCTGCGGGCGAAGCAGCGACCATCGGCGGGCTCGCGATACCACTGCGGCGCAGGCAGAGCTTTGGGGTGAATGCCCGCAATGCCAATAAAATCTGTTTTGCCAGCGGGCAGCAGCAGAAAATTCGCCAGTTCTTTCACAGACAATCTGAGCGGAAAATGCCAAGGGGTATAGGCGTTGTTCAGGTGTTCGGTTTTTTCATTCACAGTGGTGATGCGCACGCCGACCGACTCGACAATGCGCAGCGCGGACAGAATATTGTGAAACACGTAACCTTTCGCGCTGTCGCTGATGCCCAGCCGCATCACCGCGCAAAAGCCGTGCTGCGCCGCTTTGCCGCGAATGCTCGCCATACTTTCGGAGGAAGCTTCGGGAACATTGTCCGTGACGAAGTCAAACCAAGTGGCGTGTGGGTCGGCGATTTTGGACGGCGAGCGGCGCGGCGCATAGGACGCGCCCAGCACGATTTGCAGCACCGCCTCGACATTTTGGGGCAAACCTGTCATTGCCGCCAAGCCTGATCGGATAACGGATAAAGTGGTATCGGTTTTGAGGGATAAAGCGGGTTTGGAGATTTTCAGGCGCTTGGCCGCAGTCATTGGTGCGCGGTCAGTTTCATTTAGCGCGGTAAAGCGCACTTTGCCGTTGACACGAAAGATGTCGTGAATTTTGTGGCTATAACAGGCAAAAGTGCCCAGAAAAAAGCGCACATTCCCCTTGCTGCCCCTGATCTCCCAAACCACCGCGCCGCGCGGGGCGGTTGCCGCCAAATTGGTCAGCAGGTCATAGACTGCGTCCAGCTCGAACGGTCGCTGCCAAAACACCTCATACCAGCACAAATTCTGATTCCGTTTCATCGTGCGCCCCCTAATATTCGCCGCGATGGGCTTTCCACCACCGCCAGCCGAACACGCCCGCCGCGATAATGACCGCCAGAATCAGCAGCACCCACCAAATTTTGGAGAGGTAGCAGACCGCCAGCCGGAACAGCCACATCGCCAGCGCGAGGATGGCGGCGATCTGTAACACAGTCAGCATCGCTTTTTTGACGTTCTCGCCCAATCACTTCACCCCCTTTGTTTGGTCGCTCGGCACGGGATAACCGGGGATGACAATGTCGCTGTCGATTTCGTTACCCCAGCAGTCCCAATTCGGCTGGCGGCGGCGGGCGAACAGTTCCAGATAAGGCGCGGGCGACACGCGCTCAATGATGGCGTATTGCTCTTCGGGCTTGTGGCTGTGTTCCTGCAAGGGGAAAAATCCCCACGTGCCTTGCCCCTTAAAATTCACAGGGGCATTGCCGCGCGTGCCGAGCAGGATGTGTTCGGTAGCGTTGCGCAGGTAGTTTCCCAAGGTAAAGCGCGGCTTGACCCAAGTGAAAATGCTGCGCGGCGTAAAGCCCCAGGCTTCCAAAACATCGAAACCCGCGCGCAGCGTGCCATTGGTCACCCAGAGCCAGCAGTGGGCGTTTTCCTCGCATAAATCCGCGATGGGCATTGCCTTGATCTGGTCGAGGGTCATCAGGTCATATTTGTGAATCGCGCCGTAAGTACCTTTTTGCAGCACATCCCACGGCGGGTCAGCCAGAATTGTCTTATATTTTTTGTTGCTATTGTTTTGCATAAGCGCCTCCTTTTGTTAAATGATTTCGCCCTTCGGCTGCGGCTGGTTATACAGCATCCAAAGCGTTGTGGCAAGGATTTTTGCGGTGCACTTTTACAGCGACGCGACAGCCTGTTACAGGGGTGCAAGTGTCGAATTCGCACATATATGCGGGGCGTTGTCAAGAGGATAAAGAAAAGCATTATGACGGGTGAAGAATATCTTTCGCCCCCTGACTCGCAGCGTCCATCAATACCACCTTGCGGTTTTGCGCTGCCAAGGCTTCAATCCAATTGCCATTTGTGTCAGTGTCGGGAATGTGCCAGGGATCATCAAAGCCTAAACCCATTGTCACAATTTGCCGCTTTGGCACACCCAACGAAATGAGCGTGTCGCGGACGGCGACGGCGCGGTCATTGGACAGTTTGAGACATCGCTCTCTGTTGCCCGTTGCCGTAGTGCCGATGAGCAGCGCGGTAAACTGCGGATACGCTACCATATATTCCGCTGCTGGGCGCAGTGCCGTCATAGCGGCAGCTGGATCAATATAGTTCGCCGTTTCCGCGATGAATCGCATTTGCTGTTCGGTGAAAATGGTCGCTTTGGTCGGGTCGAACAGCAGCGTGGTTTCGGGCGGCAACGGCACAGTGGAAATGGCGGGATAGTCCGCCGGGTCGTTGGCTCGTGGCACAGCGGGCATCTTGGAAAACTCCACTGTACCGCCTTTTTTCTCAATGATAGCCGTCCAAATTTGCTTCAGCTGATTCACTTGACCGTGCGACAGCGGCGCTTGGGGTTGCGCCACATCGCCCAACTGAAACCACTTGACCGTGATGCCCGTAAAGTCGGGCAGCGCGCCCTGTTCATCCAAAAAGTCGGCAATGACGGCAGGGTCGGCGCTCAGCAGATTGCCCCGAAAATCCAGTTTGCCCTTGGTGGACAGCCCCGTGTCGATCACAATGACCTCGCGCGTTTGGCAATCGGGGGCGGCATCAAACGAATCGACTGCTGTCCAGAGGGCTTCGAGGGTATCCAGTTCAGGCTGTTCGGCTTTGACCCCCGTCAGGTTTGCTAAAATCTTCGCCGCCCGCTGCCGCGCGTCGTTTTGCAACTTTTGAGGGTCGGCGTTGCGATACTGCGCGGGGACGGCGTATATATCCGCACTGACCAATTCAGGCTGACCGTCGCAGCGGACGACGGAAATGTACCCGTTGGCGGCGGCGCTGGCTACGGCTGACACCAAATCGGGGTTGCTGAGATTCAGGGCGTAACTGTTACCGTGGTCGCCCAACACGATGGAGACGGCAGCTTCCGCTGGTAATGGGGTGTCGCCGCAGCCAGTCAGGCACAGAACGCAAAGCAGTGCGGCAAACAAGATAGTGATCATCTTTTTCATACGGCAGCATCCTCCCCGTAGTTGGATTTGAGGGCATAATCCACCTCGTAGCTGGTTGCGCCAGGCGAAGCGAGATGTTCGGAAATCCGCTGGCGGCAGTAGTCGAAGTATTCATCGCGCTGGCTGCGAATCATGGACAGCGCCGCATTGTATTTCGCGTCATCGTCCGTCTGCATGCGCTCCAAATAATTGCCGTCGGAGTCATATTCGGACAATACAGCTTCCAACTGGTCAATGTGCTGGATTAGGTCGATGTGGGCTTTCTCCAACTTCTTGCGTTCGTGATTGAGCGGATTGCTCATGGTGTACGTCGCAGCGAAGGCGATCAGGGAAGTCAGGATCGGCAGAATCGCGAAGAAAATGGCGTAGTATAGGGGCTTTGAGGAGTCGCCCGTTTGTACCGCGCCGCCGCCAATGACCGAAGTGGTCAGGTTGGACAAATCGGGGAACGCCTCATTCCGCGTGACAATCCGCAGCATGATATTGATCACCGCGCCCACAACGAAGGCAACCAACGGGATAACGATCGAAATAGTTTCCACATTGTAACCGCAGGCGCGCTTTTTCAGGCTGTAGCTGAGATAAATGGGCGCGACCTCCATCACCAATACCATGCCAATGATGCAAATGTAGCGCAAAAACACGTTGTCGTACAAAAACGCCGCGAACAGCGAGGACATGCTGGCGAAGTCGGCGACCATGCACGCAATAACGATCAGCATCAGCACCCAGGTGTGATTCCAGACGCTGTCGGGCTTGTATTTGTCGCGGTGCAGTTTGTCGAGGGGCTGGAAGTTCAGGTTGCCGTCTTTGTCTATGCGGTAAAGTTGTTTGTCTTTCATGTCGATCCTCCCTTAAAATTTGGCGACTTTACAGCGCCGTTCGATCAGTTCCAGTTCTTCCGCGTTTTGCGCCAACGCTGCCCGCAAGGTTTCCAACTGGCGCTCAAAAGCCTGTTGATCGCCGCTGCGGCGGTTGTCGAAGCCCTTGATCTTGTCCGTGTGCTCAATGCGCTGCTGTTCCAGATGCTGCTCTGCTTTTGCCGCCATATCAGCGATCAGGGGATCGACCGCGTCTTTGTTGCCTTCATCCAGAGCGCTTCCGGCGGCGAACAGTTTGTCGAGATAGCCATCGAGCGTGGGCTGAAACTGCAAAAACGGGTCATAGCTGGTGTAGTCCACGGGCGTGTAGCCCGCGAAGGGGGCGCGCTGCTTGAAGTCGGTGGTCAGTTGCTTATCTGCGGCTGGTTTTTTTCTTGGAAACATAATGTACCTCCGTTCTTTGGTGGGCGGCGGGCGCAAATTGCCCGCGCGCTAAAATTCGGGCGGCTTCGGCTTTGACTTGTTGGTTTTGATGGAAATATTCCGTTTCGGCATTGCTTTCAAACGTGACTTCTGGGTTGGGCGGGATCTGGTCGTAATACGGGTGGGTTTTCAATGCGCCCTGCCAATACGCCGTGATGCGCTTTTGGACGGTGCTGGCGGCGCGTTCGCACAGCAGCGACGTGGTTTTCTCTGCCGATTGCACGGTGCTGTACAGTTCCGACAGGCGGCGGCAGGCTTGTTCCAGCGTGGCTTCGGCGTGATTGACTTTGCTGAAGTAAGCCGCGTGTTCATGCTCATATTCCCGTTGGCGGCGGGTGCGAATGAGTTTTTCTGACAATTGTTCCTCGCCGCTTTGGCGCTCTGTCAGGTCAGGCGGCGGCGGAGCGTTGCGCCGCAAGGTAACCAAGTTTTCTTCGGTGCGGCGGATTTCCTGACACAGGCGGTCGATTTCGCGGTGCGTTGGCTCGTGCTTTTCCTGCAACGCGCCCCAAGTGAAAACACAGAACTCGTCGTAGGCGTCGACTTCCTTTTGTAGCAGCGGCGAAGTCCATATTCCGTTTTCGTCCTGTTTGGGTAAGGCGTGATGTCCGTCGCGCTGACCTGCTTTGTTGAGTTTTCTGGCTTCGGCGGGAGATAACTGGTCGGGTGCGTTGCTGGACGGCGGCGGTTTTCGCCGTGCTGGGGCGGTTGTTGGTTTTTTGGGGTTCATAGGCTGTCTCCTTTTTGGGATTTGAGAGAAATTCCGCTGACGTTTTCCCCTCTAATAAGCCGTCAGCGGAGTGCACCACTTTGTTAACTGCCCGAGCAAATTTTTTCTAAGCGAGTTTTAATGCGGTTCAAGCGCTGCGTAACAGCGGCACGGGAAACGCCTATTTTTGCTGCTGTTTCCGCGCGCGTCAAGCCGTCCGCCACCAGACAGGACAAAAAGTCATGGTCTGCCAGCGGAAGTGCTTTGATCTTCGCGGAAAGTTCTGGCGTGTCCAAATCCTCAATCCAATCTAACCGCCCCCAGTCGCAAATCTCTGGTTGCAGGGTGCTGAGATGTTCCAACTGGCTGTGGATTAGCGGCGAGTTGCCGTCATCAGCCAAATCGCCATCGCCGAAACAGCATTCCAGCGACTGGTGATGTATGGCGTAGATGCGCTCGCGCTTCAATTCCTCCCAGTCAAAATCCCGCATTGTTTGAATGTCGGCTTCGCTCATGCCCGCCTCGGCATACTCGCGGCAGAGTCTGTCCCACTTTGCCTTGAATTTCCTGCATTCTGATCCGTAGTTGTAACCCATGATGATCGCTCCTTTGGTTTCAGATTTTATCGAAACCGCGAGAGCCGTCGGGATAACTGTTCGCGAAACAAAAAGACGGCAGGCAGGAACACCTCGTTCGAGGCGCTCCGCACTGCCGTCTGGCGGTCTCGCGGGCTTCTTATGTTAGTTCGTTGGGGTGGATAGTAGTGCATCGGGGGTTGCGCTAAGTGGTTATGCGGCAAGCGATTTGCTGCGGGCGTGGGAGATGTGCAATTTGCCGTCGGGTGTCCATTGGATGCGCGTCAGGCAGCCCTTGCTGTAAATCTCGATGACGCGGGCGATTTCGTCGATGCGGCAGACCAAGCGACCGTCGCTGTTGCGGATTTCGTGCATTGGGTTTCCTCCTGAATATTGGAAAATGTGTCTGGACAAGCGGCGTGAAATGTGATATACTATATGTAGTGCATACTGCCCACCCTTGAGTAGTGCATTGGGTGTCCCCCCGTCATCTTCATTTTACAGCGGGGAGGGGCAAAACACAATGATGTCAAATTGATATCAAAAATCTCCCCCGAAAAACCTCCTTGTGCTTGCAGCGCAGATTACCTTTCGGAAAGCGTTACACCAAGTTTCCCAAGTTTTTCTCTCAACTCCGCGACCAGTCGGGGTCCCATATTGTTAAATCGAAGAATTTTCTCGTAAGTTAGTGGCAATAAATCGCCGACAGTCTGAATACCGCCTCTCTTAAGCGCATTATATAGCCTGACTGACGGATGTAAATCATCAAGGCTTATTCCCGACACGTTCGGATCATCAGGCAATGCTTCTTCTCCTTGTAATGCGGCGATCTGTGCGTCGCGCACAACCAGCAAGGCGCGCAACTCTTCGATGCTACACTGCTCATAGCTTTGAGCCGCCGCGACCGCCGCTTTGGCGAGTTCTTGTCCAACGTGCGCCGTCTGTGGGCTATCTTGTTCCGGCGTTTCGGGGGAGGATAATGATTCGTTCATAGCACCATTGTAGCACACACCAAAACGATTGAGGAGGGATTCATTTGCGGCTAAATTATTGCTCTTATGAGGGTGTGCTTGTGAAATTTCTCAAGCGTAAAATTAAAATGTCGGACTTGGCTGTCAAACTGCTCTCCTCCGCATCCAGTAAAGAAGATGCGGTGTCTATGCATCCTGTGCGCGACAGTGATCATAGCCGATATCGGCACGGAAAATTGGATATCAAATCCGGTATCCGAGATGATTACGATGGCACAAATGGCAAGAGCGACGAGGAAATCTCTTCAATTGTCAAGCAAAGTTTCAATGACAGAATTATTCCCTTACTGAAACCAGAGCGCGAACATATTGAAGCATTACTTGAACAATACAGCCAACTGATCTGCGGGGACACGAGTATTCCGGCAGAAACGCGGGAGATGCTTTTGGCGTTGGCTACGCCTGAAACCTTGTGCGAGTTTTTAGCGGAAACATTTATCTATGCCGTTAAGCAAAATAATCTTGTTGAAAATGGTAAAATCTCAAGCGAAGCGCAAATAGAAAAAGTGCCAGAACCATCACAGACCAACGAACCGACTGACCCCAATGCCATCCCCGCTGACTCGCCGCACCGCCTATCAACCCTCCTCAACCCGAAAAACAAAAAAATCATAGCGGCACTTGCCGCCATACTTGTCGTAGTTGCCATATTGGCGGGCGTTATTTCGCAGCAACATAAAAAGCCTACACAGCCAGTTTCGGGAAGCGCCGCGTCTACGATTGAGATGGACTTCGATCAGCACTTGCTTATCCAGCTCGCCAACGCCAACCACACCTATGAGACAGGGTTGACCAGTTGGCAGTTCTATAACTATCCTGATGCCGAAGCGAAATTTGTTGCCGCCAGAACGGAAATCAGCGAATTGAAAAGCCAGTCGGACATGGACGTTGCCCGTATCAACAACAGTTTAGGTTGCCTTTTGCTTGAAATCGGCAAATACAATGAAGCGGAAACATTGTTGATTAGCGCATACAACGCATTCAAAGACGACCCAGCGCTTGGCATAGAAAGCCTTGACGCGAGGGCGGCATATTTGAGCCTTGGGCAATGCTATTATTTGAAAGGCGATTTGGAAAACGCACTTGTCTGCACAGAGAAAGTCGTTTCGCTTTCTGATCCGTCAACCGAAAAGTCTGTGCTGGCGGCAACCAATCATTTCAGGGCAAAAATCCTGGATGCGCAGGGGAAATATAACGAAGCAATGCAGGAATACCAGACAGTTTTGCTGTCGTATCAAGACATCTACAAAGATGGAAAATGGTCGGAAGAACTTGCCCGCATTATGAACGACAATGGCGTGAGCGAAGAAAAAAAGAGTTACTATACAACCGCGCAAAAATGGATTATGTTGACATACGGAAACATTGGCGAAGTGTATATTCACATGATAGATTATGACGCAGCATTAAAAGCCTTAAAAACAGCCTATAAAATGTGCGAGAGTAATAGAGTGTATCTTGGGATTACCAAGCCGTTTGCTGCGCAGATTGCGACAAACATTGCGATTGCCATGTCCGCAAAAGGAAAACTCAATGACGCGGCGACTTGGGTGGACGACAAATCCATACGCGTATTTCGTTACCGAAACGATTACAAGAACGGCTTTCCCGATCTTGTGAAATCATATTATGTGCTTGGAGGGATTTTAGACAAACAAGATGAAGGGGTTGATGCGCTTGAACAATACAATACCGCTATCTCCTTTTCTGAAGGTTTGCTTGGCGAGAAACATCAGTTGACAGCGGAGGCGTATCATGCACTTGGTCAATACTATTTCGCTAAGAATAACTACCAAAGCGCGCGCTCCAATTTCGAGAAGGCAATCGAAATCAGGCGGGACATTTTTGGCTTTGGAGCATCCCTGTTCCATCAAACTTTATTTGAATTTGGCGCTGACGTTCGAAGCTTTGCACGATTTATCGGCGGCGACTGACAACGCATTCGCCGCTTACAGAATTTGCGATAAAATTGGCTTGAAAGGCGGATGTTTTGAAGAAGTGCAGACGTTGCTGCGTCGTTTGCACCAAGGTCAAAATATCGCTACTCCATTTGATAAGTGGGTGATCATGCTATGAGAGCCTTAATCAAACGCGCTATCATCTTTGCCGCATTGGGTTTCATAGCCTTTTCCTGTGTCTCCAACTGGAGAAATAAAACTTCGATTAACGTTAATAATAAAGATTTTTCGATTGGCAACGATCTTTGCGCGAAAGGTGACTATAAAGGCGCAGAGCCACTTTTACTGAAAGCAATAGATGAGTTGCGCACGAAAAATTCTACGTTGAAGATTGCAAAAGTTGAAATGGCATTGGGCAGAGTATATACGGAAACACAAAGATATTCCGAAGCCTACACTGCTCTTAATAATTCCTATTCAACATTTAAGCGCGTTCTTGGGGAAAAGAACCAAAACACGAAATCGGCAAAGTACAACTTGGGCGTTTACTTCTATCTGGTAGCAGATTATGAGAATGCAGATAAAATATTTACAGAGTTGCTTGCAATAGGAAGCTCACCATTGAACGAGATGAGAAACTATTGCGATATGTATGTTCGTACTTTGATGAGGATGGGTTCGTATAAGGCAGCGCTTCGATTTTACCGAAGCCAAGATGAATATTATAAAAAATCCGAGCAGACGAACAGTAAGGAATACATGCAAGTCCTGAATAGTTCGGCACTAATCTTTATAGAATTAGGGCAATACAAGGATGGCATTGATTACCTTGAACAGGCTGTAGCTGTGCACAATGATTATACTGATGCAGAAGACAGCGCACTGGCAACGTACTATTCAAATTTGGCACAGGCTTACTCTTTTGTCGATGACAAGGAAAAAGTGTTTCTTTATAATGAAAAAGCACTGAGGATTTACATTAAAATTTCCGGTGAAAACAGTTTTGATGTTGCGCGGATGTATCGATTTATGGGAGCGTGCTGTGAGCAAATTCAGCAGATTGAGAAAGCATTGGATTACTATACCAAGGCGTTAGACATTGCAATCGGCACAGTTGGAGAAAATAATGATTTCGTGGCACTTACATACTCCAATTTCAGCAGTTATTATTCATCCATTGGGGATTATGAAAGTGCAATCAGATACGCAGAGAAGGCGGTGGATATTCGTAAAAATATTCTTGGCGCGAAGAGTGCTTCCGCAGCAGGAAGTTATTTAACGCTTGCAGGCTGTTATCGCTTGGCGGGGCAATACGAAAAATCAATAGAGGCAGGCTCAAAAGCTGGAGAAATATTTATCGAAACATATGGCGTAGAAAACGTTAATACTGTCGATGCTTTCTTTGTGTTATCGAAATCTTATCTATTGGCAGGAAATGAAGAAAAGGCGATAAATCTTGCGTCTAATGGCACAGGAATAATAAACAAACTGTTCAACAGCAATTGCACACTAAAAGCCAACGCTTATCAAAACGAAGGCTACATTTATTCGCAAATCGGCGATACAGAAAAGGCGTTGAAATATTATAAGGGGTCACATGATGTCTATCTTCGCGCTTATGATGATAAATACCATACTGCAATTAGCGAAGTCGCTGCTTCATTAGGTGACTTATACTCTAACCAAAACGATTATGAAAATGCACTTCATTACTATAATGAAGCGCTTGATATCGAGTTAAAGGTTTCCCCCGAAGAAGTGGGGTATTGCGAAGAAACTTACCACAGCATAGGATTTGTACAATACAAAATGGGTAAGTATGACGATGCACTCGAAAACTATAAAAACAGCATCGAACTTCGCGAGAAACAAATAGCCAAATGCGAAAAAATTCCGAATATAAACTTGGAGCCTCAATACATAGGACTCTCCAATACCCTCAACAACATTGCCGCCGTTTATGAGGACACAGGCAAAATTGCCGAAGCTGTTGCATATGAACGCAGAGCCTATCGTATGTTGGTTGACCACGATATCGCGCCAGAAGCTGATGACAAAATGATGCAACGATTACACCGTCTTTACGCTTTGGCATCTCCCCGTATATCGTATGAGCAATGGATATTGCAATAACCGCAACCTCCCCGCCATTTCTGACGGGGAGGCGCATGAGGAAGTGTGCCTTATGGCTTCGAGCGGGTTTTCTCTGCCTCCCACAGGGCTTGGAATAGTGGCTTGGTGTCAATGCCGAAATCTTCGTAACCGTCCAAAATCGTGGTAAAGTAGCCTCTGCTGGGAATGTTGACCGCACCGTGGTTCATAATATAAACCATGGCACGCACGTATCTGCCGCCCCATTTGAGTCGCAAATATTCTTTCCGATACAGCCGAGGATAACCTTCGTAAACGTCAAGGGCTTGTTCGTCCGCTGGCGTGATGCTCCACAGCGCCACAGGGACAAAACTGCCTTCATTTGGAATGATGGTTGCAACCGCGTGTCCGCAGCCGCCCCAAAACGTCAGTCTGTAATCTCGCAAAACTGTCGCTCCCCAAGGCTTTGCGTCGGGGCAGCGGCGCGTCATTTGCTCGATGTTCAGGTTGCTGCCGTAAGCCAGATAAACCGTTCGTTTTTCACGCATTGTCGCGTTCCTCCAATTCTACTAATCGCGCGCTTCTGCCGTTCACTGAACCAAACCGCCACGCGCCGTTCCCGTCCAAATGCTCGCACAGGTGATCGCGGCAACTTTTGAACTCGTCGCCAATTAACCCGAGCCGATTGCAGTAGGTGCGCATTGCAAACTTTTCGTTCTCCGCCTGAGCCCTGCGGCTGCTGGCGTTCCGTTGTGTCAGTGCCTGATGGTTCAAAGCCAGCGAGAGAACGATGTAGGTGCGCACTTTTCCCGCGTGCAGTTCGGAGTTATAGCCCCGCAGTTCCACTGTGTGATTGCCTGTGAAAAAACTGTGCAAGTTTAGGAAGTGGTAACGGCTGTTGTGGTAGTGTCGGTCGCGTCCGCCAGAATAGCCCGCATACCAGATGTCGGAGATCTGCTCGAAGGTGCGTGGTTTCTCGCGGTTCATCCGCTCCACGAGATAGTCGTCCATCTTCTTGCAATATCGCTGCCGCTCGCCCTTGATTTGCAATGCTTTGTAGAGCAAATCGTTCTTTGCGGCGATGATATTGACGAAATTTCGGATGGTCTGCGGCGTGTGGTTTGCGCCGTCCAGATGCACGTGAATGCCCGCTGTGTTCGGTGCGATTGCGCCTTCTTTGCGCAATTTTCGCACCAGCGTTTGGACAGTACCGATGTCGCGGTGGTAGGTCAGAATCGGACTGACTAATTCGCATTGGTAGTCGTCGTTGTGGATTGCCGCCACGCGTCCGCCCAGCTTTTGGCAGGCTTCCACGCTGCTGTCATACACACCCTTCCAGATGCGCCCGTCACCCGCGCGAATTTCGTAGTTATAGCCGCCAAGGACATTGCCCCCAACAACCTGCGCCACAAGTTCCGCTGCCGCCTTTCTCGTAATCCCAGAAAACTCGATCTCGATGCCAAAGTGCGTCTCAAACACATAAATGCCTCCTCTCAAATTATTTTTGAGTGTTTGCGACGAGGCTGTTATATCTGAGATTGGCAGGCAGCGCAAGAGTTTGTATGGTTGGGTTTTCGAGCGATGGGACAGGGAGTATAAGCGAAAAACCGCGCCGTTTTGGGGCGCGGTGAGTGGGGTTGTCGAGATTGCGAAGCGTTTTCTGTTGCGGCAGAATTCATAGCGGGAATAGAAGCACAGAATTTGATAATTCCCGTTGTTCCGATAAAATCCGTGTGTCCGATTTTGCCTATTAAAAATCACGGGTGCATCGTGGTTGGTTAACTCAGCAGTTGGTGCAACGTCTGAATTATTATTACGGGTTAATTCAGTTGTTTGGTGCAATGTGTTATACTGGAACTATGGACAGCACATCTGACGTGTGTTGCCAAACGCACGAAATCCGAACCATTTACCAATCGTGATGATTGGCGAAGGGTTCGGGTTTGCGCTATACATTAAGTAGAGATGCCCTCCAAGTTGCCACATAATTGTTCAATTTCGCGCACGATTAAGTGAAAATATTGTGCATAATGCTGATTATTTGAGGCCGCCGAGAAAAACATTGACAAATCTTTCTATTCGGGGTATACTATAATAAGATTATACTTTATATTGTGGGAGGATTATGCGTTTCTAAGGGAGGAGCTATTCTTTATTTTTTTTAGGGGTATGATTCTCCCGGGCGCGTGTCCTAGAACGATTTGGCTAGGAGTGGATGTGATTTGGGACTGGAAAACCTGCAGACGGCGTCTGAAAACCTGAAAGAGGTCGAAGCGTGCTACAAAAGCGATCCTGATAAGGCGAAGATCTTCCTCATAGAGACTAACGGCGCATTAAAAGCCTTTTGCAGAGGGTTGGAAGCCGATCAGGAGCCAGATGGGCCGACGCAGGAGACGTTGAAAAAGGAAATTGAGGAGCGCAAGAACGATACGCGCTCCGAATTCAGTGCGCTGCTGATGAGTCGGAATGAGTCCTTAGTGCAGTTGGTGTTCGTGTTTTGCGATGTGCTGATTGACAGCATTGGAGATAGCGGTTCCCAGAAAAAGGCCGAAAACTGCCTGTTTGCTTTGCGTATGGCGTTGGCCCGTTTAGTGGTGGTGGTGCAGCAGAAACGATTCGAGACGAATCGGCGATCGGTGCCTCAGAGAGCGTCTGCGACAGCCGGCGTGACCCATGCGTTCCATCCGGATATGGTTCTGGGCAAGAAGAAATACTCCCGTGCGGTGTAAAACCACACGGGGTTTCATTCGGGGGGTGGGGAGGATGCGGTTGCAGCGCAAATGCTTTCTTCGTTGGATGTACATAGCGTGTAGCTTCATGCTTATGATAGGGATCGTTTTGATCTTCTGTGAGCCGCTGTGCGTGGAAAAACTGGACAAGTACCTCTCGGCGCTGATCAATAACAGCTTTTGGACCAGGGGGGCTGGGACGGCTGTATCCATTGGCTGTTTTTTTGCCGTTTTGGATGGCTACAAGACAATGAACGAAGAATTGCCCGGCGAAAGTAAGCGTTATATCTATTGTTTGTGGGCTCTTTGGGGCGCAATTGCCCTGCTCGGCATCGTTCGCATAGAATTTCGTGTAGCGCAGATCGGCCACACGTCTTCCCTGCAGTTCGTGTTATACGCGGCGGCCGCGCTTATCTTGCTTTTGATTGGACTGCTTGAGAAGTTGGGATGCATAAACAACGATTGAATCCGTGGAGGTGAAGCAGTTGGCCCTTTCACTCGTTCCCAGTCACAAAAATCCTACTCTTGAAGAAAGGATACAGCAAAACTACATTTTTGAATACCTCAAAAGAACAGAGGCGTTCCATCAATCCCCTTTCCATACGTTTTCCCTAAAAGATGAGGGGAAGCCTCACCCCTCCTTTCATGCCATACAGGACTTGAAAGACATGGCGCTGAAACAGTTGCGCGAGGCGGGGAACAATGTCTATTTCAACCGTATCCTGCTGGAGAATGTGTTTCTGCTATTCCGACACATGGTGATCTATGAACGCAAGCTGACCTTTTGGAAGATGCCGCAGAAGACCGAGCCGCAGAAGACCGAAGAGAAAAGGTACTTGAAGCAGTTCTCGCCGTTTTACCAGTATCGTGAGTTGTGGGCGGCCCTGTTGGCGCAGTATTGGGCGACAACTGACGAGGTGTACGCCGACCACATCCGCAGAACGGTGGCGATTTATTTTGCCCAGTTACTGCAGACCCGCCCATGCGAGGCATTAGCTGATATCCGTGAATGCGCAGCGCAAAAAAATTGCGATAAAAATAATTTCCCGCAGAGTGGCTGCCAAGGCCAATCAAAAAACTTGGATTCGGTGCTTGTCGCCGCATTTGCGGAGTGCGTGTGCAGCAATGGCAATAAATTGATGCAGCGCAGAATGGCTCTGCTCGATGCCGTCTTCGATGCCGTATTGAATCTGGATAAAACGCTTGGTTACCCGTTTTGGCTATTTGCGACTGATTGTATGCTAAGGGACTCTATAAAGCGAAACAAAAAATCCCTTAACGCCGCTGAAAAACGATGGTATGAAGCGATTGGCAAAAAAGTTTTTGACATCTGTAGCGTCGGCGAGGGAAATGGGCCGGCAGCACAGGAGAGTTCGATGATGGAAGCATACGTTGCGGCCTGTATGGCGGCGGAAACGGTTGATGAAAAGAAATTTGACACCCTAACAACACAGATTCGCGGCGAAGAAGCATGGGGAATCTGGGTGGTTGGTGAGTTTTCGAGTGCGCTGGAAACCTTTAAGCTGACGGAGTGCCCGAACATAAAGAGTTTGATGGATCCCATACATATATCTTTGGTGTTAGGAGGTGCAACTGGTGGATAAGGAGATGCTTGAAAAGATCACGGAGATGTTCCCGGATATGGAGAGCGATGCACGTGAGAAGCTGCTTGAGCTTCTGAGCCAGCGTGAGCCGGAGTTTAAGTTTAAGCCGAGGCTGTTTTCCCTGCTGCTGTGCAAAGCCTCTTTCCACAATGAGAAATACCTCAATTGCTTTGACCCGGAAACGGAAGAGGACAAGGCACGGATTAGATGGCACCGTTCGTTTGCCTCATTGGGAAGCACGGCCGATTCTATCCAAATGCATGAGTTGGAGCCAAAGGGTGGCAACCTACTCAAAGCCGTATTCGAAGAAAACGACTTTGTCTCCACGCGCCTTGACGGTACCGTGTTCGTCAATCCGCAGTACATCGTCTTTTCCGCAGCAGATTCGCGGGAAGCGGGCTATTATGGGGAATTCTGGGCTGAAGCGGCGCCGGACAACTTCTTCTTCACGACTGCGGTCAACATGGAGGAGCCCGCAACCGACTTCGCCAAAAGACAGGAATTTCGCGGCGAACTTATCAAAGCGATCCGTAAGTCGCAAAAAAAATTCGGCGATTCCTTCCGATTCCTTATATGCAATTCCTTGGATTTGCTGCAGGATTTCACCATTCTTTGGCGTTCGAAAAATATCCGTCCCGTGATTGAAACGCTGCGTGATGTCTGCGAGGCCTTGTTGCCCAACTTTGCGCGCAAACAAACGATTTGCTCGGTGCCGGCAGATCGCCTTCTGGACGGTGAAAAGTTCGAGGGTCTGATGGAATCTGCCGGTAAGGATATTTGCATTGACAACATGACCATGCGTGCGGTGAGCAGCGATTACGGCAAGCTTCTGGAATTGCAAAAAAGCCTGACGGAGCTAGAAGGTCAGGCGCACCTAGACATAGCGGAGCATTGCTTTGTTTTGGGGAACACGGATTGCATTGTTTTTCTGAAAGGTCTGACCGACCGTAACATCTGCATGCTCATGAAAAAAATCCTCGAGCAGATTCAGAAGAGGGCGGTTGGCGACGCGTTGCTTCGGCTGGAAACCAGCATTGGCATCGAGATGAGCACGAGTGTGGTATCACGCAGCCTTAGACCCCGTGAAAACGCGTTGAAACTGAACCGTGCCGCAGAGTGGCTGCTGAATGGGCGGGACGGCGTGGAGGGGATCAAGAACTTGCTGGAACAACCTGTGTTTAACGGGGATTCCGCCCCTTGGGCGAGTTCGTTGCTGGAATTGTGCAACATGATTGCCCACATGAGTCGTTCCTGTATCTACGACAACGCCAGTTTCCTGCTGCTGGACAGCATGTACCTATTCCATGCCTGGCTGAGCCAGGTCATCGTGGGCAGCGGCGGGACATACGCGTTAAGCGAACAAAAGGAAGAGGGGCAGGGGCGGAAAAGGCTTGCGATGGAAACGGAACGCGTCAATCGTTATATCAACGGTATGATCCAGCTGATGGATATGATCACGCGCTCCGGCGGGACGATTGCGCATATGCCCGGGTTTTCGCCGCTACAATACCACCTCACCTCCAGCGTCGTAGAGTTTACACAGGCATTTTTCATCAAAGTCTCTCGTTTTCTGCGAGATTGCACAGAGGAAAAAGACGACACCATTTCCTGTATCCTAGTGCCGACGCAATGCCCGCGTATTCAGACGGAAGAACTGTTTTGGGGTGAAGTTGCAATTGACGGAGAGCCCAAGAAGGTGCTAGATCGCTCTATGCTGGTTTACATTGAAGTGCCCATGGAACTCCTTTCCCGGCCTTTGGCCATAGCAATCGCACTCACGCATGAATCAGGGCACCATTATGGACAGGCCCAAATCAGTTTGCGCATGCGGCGCAATGAGTGTTTTGCAAAAGCGCTGGGCCGAATTCTTGGGGATGCTATTGGCAGCAATGAGGGTGAGGCAAGCGCGATTGAGGATGAGCTTGTCCAAGCGATCAAAGCAAGGGATAAAGAACACCAAAGGCACTTGCCTGTTGAACTGTCGAGTGCAACGCTTGAAACTGAAAGAAGATGGGATGAACATCTACGTATCTGCGAAGAGTGCGCGACGGAAGTGCTGTTAGAACATGCAGACAACGAAAAAGTGGCTCATCAGGTTCATCCATTGTTGGGCGGCGGAAGGAATAATCCGATTACGCTGCATGATTATGTGAAAGAACTGTATAATCTGTTCAGGGAATCCGTCTGCGATGTTTTTATGCTGATTTTGCTACATGAAACGTGTGATGCGAAGGATTTGGCGATCTATATACACAGTTTCTTTATGAACGAAGCGGAACTGACCAGATGCTCGGGAGAATTGGAAGATAGATTCAGTTCCATCATCATGCGAATTTATGCGGTACGACAGGTGATACAACGATCTTTCACAAAGATTAGTCCCGGCGCAATTGATGAAAAAAGCGGCAAGCGGCGCACGTATGAATATATGCTAGAGCAAGACGATACGCTAGAGCAAGACGCCGATAAGTACAAGAAAGATGCCAAGCGTGAACGCATTGATCCGCAGGCGCTCCCGATTGACGCGATCGTGAAAGAGATCAAGGCATTGCCCGATTATCATCCCGGAAATTCGGAAGCAGAACATTTCCTGGGGGTACTGGAGGAGGATCTGCACTATTTGGATCAGCGTGGTGAGGGCAAAATCACACCAACCAAACAATGCTATCATTCCGATGTCACACTGGAGGACCTTATTGCATATCTGAGCGACTGTAAGTTCTCGATTCTGGAAAAAATCGAAGGCGAGGGCAAGGGCGATCAAAAGTGCCAAGAACTAAAAGAGGAGCTTGCCGACATACGAAGGGCATATCAGGCTTTCGTGAATAACGAATTCTTCGGCCGTTCTTTTTACGATCTGGTTCATGAGCATCGTGAAGCGGTGTTGAATCAAATCAACGAGAATGGAAGCCCCAAGACTGAATTTGTATTTTCGCCGTCAGATTAACATCGGCGCTATGTGAATATTTTAGCGGAGGAGTTTTTTGGATGAGACCGCCTGATGCCTGGGTCTCGGACAAGCGTCCGTCCATTCTGGGTATCCCCAACGCAATCCTGGCGCACTTTGGCGCAGCTGCGCACCACGAGCCTCTGCCGCTGCTGGCGGAAACGCTGGAGAAGGGATGGAAGAACGTCGTCCTGCTGATTTTTGATGGTATGGGCAGCGACATGCTCGAGCGCAACATCCCGGACGGATTTTTCCTGCGGCACAGGGCGGCGGACCTGGCCTCTGTTTTTCCCTGCACCACCACGTCCGCCCTTACCACCTACGAATCCGGACTCTCTCCGGCGGAGCACGGCTGGCTGGGCTGGTGCTGCTATTTTCCGGAAATCGGAAAGTGTGTCGATCTCTTTTCCGGCCATGAGAGTGGGACCGACCGCCCCGCCGCAGACGGAGGAAACATTGCCTGGAAGCGTCTGGGGTTCAGAAATATCCAGGACCAGATCCGCGGAGCGAAGTGTTACAGCGTCTCACCATTCTCGAAGCACCGCGCGGGCAGCTGCGAAGAGGTCTGCCGCTGGCTCCGCCGTCTCTGCCGCCGTCCGGGGCGAAAATACATCTATGCTTACCATTTCCAGCCGGACCACGACATGCACCGCTGCGGGTGCACAGCGGACCAAGTCCGGGACATGGTGGGGGACTTCCAGCGGCAAGTTGAGCGGCTCAGCCGCCAATTGAAACGGACGTTGCTAATTGTCACCGCCGATCACGGCCTGAAGGACACAGACCGCGCCTGCCTGGAGGATTATCCCGAGATTTGGGAGTGCTTCGCTGCACCGCCGAGCCGGGAGCCCCGCAATCTGTCGTTTCATATTAAACCGGACTATTATGACGCGTTTCCGGGCCGCTGGAACGCGCGCTTCGGAGATGATTTCGTCCTGATGACCGGGGAAGAGGCGCTGGCGCAGGGAATCTTTGGCCCCGGCGCGCCGCATGCGCTGGCCCGGGATTTCGTCGGAGATTATGTGGCCCTGGCCGTTGGGAACCTGGCGCTCTGGCGGCGGAATGAAAAAGGCGAGGCCAACCGCTTTGTCGCCAACCACGCCGGCAGTTCACCGGAAGAAATGACCGTTCCGCTGATCCTGATCGAGACATAAAAAAGCTCCTCCCGATTGGGAGGATTTTTTGCACGACGAAATGCAATATATAATTGACAAATAGAAGTTGTTATGATACAATATGTCCGGGAGGTGAGTGCTTGGCAAAAAATTTACGCATGAAGTCCGCGCGGGCGGCGCTGGATCTGTCGTAGCAGGCGCTGGCGGATTTGGTGGGTGTCGCGCGGCAGACCATCAACGCCATTGAGCTGGGAGAATATAACCCATCGATCCGGTTGTGCACCGCGATCTGCTGCGCGCTGGGGAAGACGCTCAACGATTTATTTGGGGAGGAAGCGGACCATGAAACACCGTAAACCAAAACCGGGAAAATTCGACGAACGGCAGCTGCAAGCGCGGGGAAAAGCGTATTAACACGCGTTTTTGCTGTTGATGACGTTGCTGCTGGCCAACGGCATCTTGGGGAGTTGCGGCTTCGTTTGGGCGGATCCGTTTTATATGAACCTGCTGCTGGGCGCCTTGGTGACGGTGACCCTCAGTTGCGAAATGATCTGGCGGGAAGCTTATGACCCCGTCGCGAAGCAGCAGAACGTGACGGTTGCCGCACTGGCGGGGATATATGGGGTATGCGCACTCACGAATGGAATTCTGCTGCTGCGCGGCGATGTGCGGCTCATTGAAGCCGGCCGGCTGACAAATGAGGCCGCGCTGGGACTGCTATATGTGGTGCTGCTGTGGATCCCGGCGGTGTACTTCCTCAAATGGTGGCGCGACAAGCGCCGAGAGAGGAAGCGCGCGCCGGAGGACCCCTATGGGATTTTTTGAAATCCCTATTGCGTCCCACTCGACCCTGTGCTATAATAAAGGAACCTGAACGGAAAGGACATTGCTCCCATGCGCCGAACGGGATTCCGCCGTGCCGTGCCCTGGCTCACCGCCGGGGTGTTCCTGTTTGCGCTGCTGGCCGGGGCGTTCCGCCCTGCCCTGAAGCAGTGGGCTGCGCTGCGGTTTCGGGCGCCGGATTACCGGGCGGCGGAAGAAGCGCCCGCTGTGCTCTGCGCGGGGGATTACGTTCTCTTCGGCAGCTATGCGGGGGAACCGATCCTCTGGCGGGTGTTGGCATTGGAGGAGGGGAGGCCGCTGCTGTTTTCGGAGCGGATCCTTTGCTTCAAAGCATTCGCCGCCTGTGATCCCCCGGCGGCAGCTTCGTCGGATTGGTCCCGCAGCGCCCTGCGGCAGTGGCTGGGCGCGGACGGGGAGACGGTTTTCTGGGTCGGAGAACCGCCGGACGAAAGGCATGTCTATGGCGGACACAACGCCTACGCCGACGAACCGGGGTTCCTGTCTTCCGGGAATTTTGATGAGCGCCAGCGGGCGCTGATCAGCGGAAAAGCAGGGGAAGATGCGGTGTTCCTGCCATCCCGGGCGCAGCTCCAGGTTATGTCTGCGCGGGAGAGGCAGCGCGGTCCGGCGGCAGCAGCTCTGGCGCGGGACGATTCCCCTTACCTGACTCTGCGGCGGACAGTCTGGTACTGGACGCGCGATCCGATTGGCACCAACGAATGCAGCGTCCGCGCGGTGACAGGGAAAGGGACTTTTTACCAGGATCTCGCGGCGGATGGTCTGGGCGGGGTTTGCCCGGCGCTCCGTCTGCGGACCGGGACCGTCCGCGCCGCCGGGGGCGACGGCAGCAAGGGGAAGCCGTACTGGGTGCGGGGAGAATAAGAACTCATATTCACATCTTAAAACGTGATGTCTTTAAAAACCTCTCAAAAACCCACCACGCAATCCTGTGAATACAAGGTCCAAATGACAAAACTGAAGGGAGCAGCTTTGATGAACCAATCAGAAAAAATCAAATGGGGGATCGTCGGCACGGGGGACATTGCCCACCGGTTCGCGCAGGCGGTGAAGACTGTGCCGGACGCGGCGCTGGTAGCTGTGGCTTCCCGCAGCCGGGAGGGGGCCGAGCGCTTCGGCGGAGAATTTGACATTCCCCGCAGGTTCGCTTCCTATGAAGAGATGGCGGCCTTTGAGGGGATTGACGCGGCGTACATTGCCACCCCCCATGCCCTGCATACGCCGAACGCGATCCTGATGCTAACCCAAGGCAAAGCGGTGCTGAGCGAAAAGCCGATGGCCGTGAACCTCCGCGCATTGGATCAGATGATCGCCGCGGCGCGGGAAAATGACCTTCTGCTGATGGAGGCGATGTGGGGCCGCGTTGTGCCCGGAACGCTGAAGCTGCTGGAGCTGGTGGGGCAGGGGATAATCGGCCCCGTCCGGGGGATCCAGGCAGTGTTCAGTTACGACATGCGCGATGAGCCGGGCCACCATGCCTTTCAGCTGCAATACGGCGGCGGGAGTCTGCTGGACGTCGGTTGCTACTGCCTGCATTTCGCCAGTTGGTTCGCGGGCAGCCCTGTAGCTGAGATCAAGGCGGTGGCTGACGTCGGCGCAGCGAACCATGTTGACGAGCAGTGCGCCGTCCTGCTGCGGCACGAAAACGGCGTCCTAGCCAGCCTCAACAGCGGCATGACCCTCCGCCGTGAGTCCGACGGGTTCCTCTTTGGGGATCTGGGATATATCCACATGACCCGTTTCTATGCCCCGGAGCGAATCACCGTCCATCTCTATGACGGCGGCGTGACCGAATTCCTGACGCCCTACCGCGGCAACGGTTTCGAAGAGCAGATCCTCGAATTTCAGCGCTGCCTGCGCGCGGGAAAACGCGAGAGTGACTTCATCCCGCTCACCCAGTCCCGGGAAATGGCCCGCCAGATGGACGAGATCCGTCGGCAGACGGGGGTAGGGTATCCGCAGGACTGAAAAAATGGCGCCCATGATCCGATTTCCCGGAAAGGAATTCTCCCATGCCGCTTTGTGAACATCTCCGGGCTATCCGGCGTTCTCCCTGGCGGGGTTTCGGCCTGACCTGCGCCGGGATAGTCTCCTTTTTCATTGCCCTGACCCGGTCGCTGCTCAAGACCGACGACGGGCACTTCCTAGGGATCCTGCATACACCCGGTTTCCGGCTAAGAGACTGGCTGGCGGCGCGGCGTACGGAAATCTCCGGGCGTACCGTCGGTGAAGGATTGCTGATGACCTTTCTGCGGGGCAACCCGTTCTGGTGGAAGCTCTGCTCGGCGGCTTTTCTGTGCCTCCTGGTCTGGTTTCTTTGTCGGCTGGCGCTGGCGATCCCCGGCGGGCAGGGGAAAGGAGCCCGGCTGGGCTTTGCCTGCGCGTCGGCATTCCTCGTTCTGCCGACCTGTCTGAGCGCTGCGGCCTTCTGGTTTGCCGGGTCGTTTACGTACCTCTGGCCCTTGGGAGGGCTATTGCTGAGTGTGCTGCCCGCAGCTTTCCGCTGTCTGGATCTTCCCGTCCGGCGCTGGATGCCAATCGCCGCCGTTCTGGCCGCTCCGCTCGCGGCGGCGGAAGAACAGACGGCTGCGGCGGCCCTCGCGGCGCTGCTGCTGCTGCAGGGGATTCTGCTGCTCCGGCGGCGCTGGCGCTGGTCTGCCGCGCTGCCGCTTCTCCCGGCGGGCGTTGGGGCATGGTTTCTGCTGACGGCCCCTGGGGCCCGATTGCGCAGCGGGATGGAGGCGCAAAGCGGTTTCACGGCATTTCTGACGATGTCTCTGCCGGAAAAACTGCTGTGCGGGCTGTCGAACTATGCGGCATACGCGCTGTTTCTCTCCGCCGCTGTGATGACCGCTTTCCTCCTGCCGCTGTATTGTCAGCTGCGGCAGGCCTACCCGGGGCGGGGGATGCGCCGCTTGACGCTGGGGCACGGCCTAGCCTGGGGGATTCTCTGCGCCGGCGGGAACGCTGTGTATTTCGCCGTCCGCCGCAGCATCCCGGACCAGGGATTCCAGTGGGCATGGCAAACGGCAGGATGGCGCGGGCTCGGCTGGCCCGAAGGGATCTTGCTGGCGCTGAGTGCGGTCTTTCTGCTGTCTGTTCTGACGCAGCTGCTTCTGCTGGCACGGAAGCGGCCCACGGCGGGGATGGGAGCGGGACTCTGCTGCGCGGCGTCGCTTTGCTGCGGCGTCTTGCCAGGGCTGTCCGGTTCCCTGTACGCCTCCGGCCAGCGGATCTTCTTTTTCTCGGATGTTTTCCTGTTGCTGGCGGCCAATCTCCTCTTTGGCGGCGCGGAAGACACGAAGGTTCTGCGGACGCTGCGGAAAGGAACGACCGTGCTCGCCGCGCTTTTCTGCCTGGTCAATGTGCTGGGCTACGCCTTTTTGGAAATCCCGCCCATGGGCTGAAAGCCTCTCATAAAAAAATACCGGGAGGCTTGAGGGAATTACCCTCCTGGCCTCCCGGTGATGTTATCCCAACTCGACGATGGTGATCGCGTCAGCGCCGAAACCGGTCTGCTTGATTAAAATTTCCTTGATTTGCAGTGCCGTCGCACTGTCGATTCCCGTCGTGCCCAGCACCACCTCCACTGCGGCGTCGCTGATCATTACCAGGCATTCGCCGCCGGTCTTCGCGGTGATCAGAGATTCGCAGTCGCTCTCCTGCTTGATGTTTTTCGCCAGCTGCTCCAGCGCCGCCGTTGCGTCAGAGACCGCCTTGCTGTCCGCCTTGCCGCCGGTGATGACAGCGTTGAGCGTTTCTTTCGCCTCGTCGTGGGCGGCGGAGCGCTTGAGCTTCGCCCCGGCGAAATATTCGCTGCTTTTGGAGCTATAGGGATTATGGACGTAGAGGGAGTCGCCCAGGTGCGCGTCGTCTGCGTCCTCCGCCTTGTTGACACTGGTGGTCTTCTTGACGGAGGCGTCGGCCTGAACGTTGGGCTTTGTGTAATACCAGTTGATGAACACCGCCGCGCCCAGCGCCAGCACCAGAGTCGCCATGATCAGCTGCCGTTTTTTCAATAACTTTTTCATTGGAAAACCTCCTGCGATACTAAAATTATGCCAAAGCTGTTGATCAGCCTGGGGGATAGGGGAAAGGGGCCGTTTGATCCGGTAAAAACCAAAGCGGGGGACGTTTGCAAAGGCGCTATTCATATGCCGAGATCAGCGCGACGCTGACTTTGTTGCTGCCGACGCCCAGCACGGATGTGACGGCGTCGGTAATGTTCTGCCGGACGGTCAGGTCGTTGGCCCCCTCGCAGAGAATCGCTACACCCCGGACCTTCGGCTCCAGCATTTTGAGCACCAACCCCTGCGCGCTGCTGCCGCTGCCGACGATGACGTACTGTTGCTCGGCGGTTAGCCGCTGGGAACCGTCGGCGCCGCTGCTCTGGTCAGTTTTGCCCTGGGTGGCGTAGATCGGCTCGTTGCCGCAGTCCATGGTCAGCATCACCTTCGTCCGCCCCGCCCCGGCGATGGCCCCGATCAATTCCGTCAGCCGCTGCTCAATCCCGGCTTCGTAGTCGCTCAGGTCCAGCTGGATGCTTTCGCCGGCGGAACCGGAGGCGTTTTTTTTTGTTCCGGTTTTTCCGCCGGGCAGCGACGTGACGCACAGCAGCACCAGACCCACTAATCCCGCCGCCAAAACCAGCGCCTGCCAGCGGCTGAGCTTCCATTTTTGCAGCAGCGCAGCCAGCCCTTTTGGTTCCTCCGTGATCGCTTGTTTCATGGATTGCCCATCTCCTGTTCTGTCCCGACGATGAGGTCCACGTCCAGCCCCGTCGCTTCCCGGATCGCCGTGCGCAGTTTTTCTGTCGAATATCCCCCCGCCGGCAAACGGACCGTCACTGCTTCAATGTTTATGCTGCCGTCGGACAAAATATCCGTCCGCACGGAAATTTGTCCGCGTCCCATGTCCACACCCTGAGACTCTAGGACTTCCCGGATTTTTTCGGCAATGGCCTCGTCCGTCTGGCTGTGCAGAGCGTCCTGGAGCGCGCCGATGGTGGGGGCCCCGTCCGGCTCCGGAGCGGAAAAGTCTAAGGCGAGCCCGTTCTTTTGGAAAAAAGGCGAGAGGAACGCCGCCAGCAGGAAAACGGCGACCACTGTCCGCACCGCCTTTTGCACCGAGCCCTTCGGCGCCATCAGCCAGACCAGCCCGCCGGCCAGCGCCGAGAGCGCTACGCAGGTTGCCCAGGAACGAATGGTGTCCATGGAAAAATCCTCCGATCTTTGCCAATACTTTTTCATGGGGCGGGGATCTTTTTAGTTGCTTTTAATCGACAGCACCAATCCCGTAGAAAGGATCAGCAGCGCGGCGTTGAAGATCACGCAGGCCCCGAGGATGGAGACCGCGTAGCCAACGCTCTGGAACATCGACTGCGTCGTGTCCAGCTTCATCAGCCCCGATGCCGCCGCCAGCAGTTTCAGCAGGAAGGACCAGAGCAGCAGTTGGAGCAGCACCGGAGCATAGAGCAGCGCCGCCGCCAGCAGAGCGAAACCGCCCACCGCGCCTTTCACCAGCGAGATGCTGCTGAGAATCGCCCCGCAGGCCTCGCTCAGCGCCGACCCTACCACTGGGACGCTCCCGACCAGCACCTTGACGCCCCGCACCGTCATCGCGTCCGCCGTATTGGCAATCAGGCTCTTGATGCTCAGCAGCGCGGAGAAAAGTCCTGCCAGCACCGCGAAGGTCCCGATCACCGCCTTCTTGATCAGCTCGGCAAGGGAAGAAAGCTTGGTGTCCGGCGTTGCCGTATCCACCAGGCTCAGGCCCAGTACAATCCCCGTGCACGGGACGATCACTCCGTCCGCCAGCTGCGAAAGCCCCTGCGCCGCCGCGAAGGCCATACTGTGGTAACTCAGCGCCAGGGTGGGGTTCCCCGTTGCTGTGATAATCCCCGCCAAAATGGGGATCAGCAGCAGCGAAAAGTCGCATCCCGCCCGGACAGCCGCCCCCGCCGCTTTCATCAGCTCCGTCAGCCCTGGCAGCATCACCATCAGCGCCAGCATGCTCCCCGTGACCTCCACCGCCCGCAGCAACTTTTCGTCGTCCGGCAGCAGACTCCCCGCCGCCGAAATCATTATCATCAGTCCCGCCGCCAGCGCGCCGCTGCGCAGCGCCGCCCCGGATCCGCCCTGGAGCATGTGCAGTAGGATGGTAATAATGTCCTGCGGGGAAGTGTTCAGGATGCCATACAGGTCCATTTGATCCAGTCCCGCCTGCGCCAAGGCATCTTGTGTGTCTTCCGGTAGCGCGCGGTAGAGCGCCTCCGCGCCGCTGGCTTCTAATTGCTGCCCGTAACTGTCCGGCAAAGCCTGTCCCTCCGAGGGATCCTCTTCCAGCGCCGCGGCGGCCATCCCCAGCAGCAGGGTCAATCCCAAGGCCAGCGCCGCCGCCAACAGTCTCCGTCCCCTGCCCATGACGTCCCTGCCTTTCTTGTGAATGGAAAAACGGTGCTTTTCACCCATGAATCAGCCCTACCGCCAGTTCCGCGATGCTCTTCAGCAGCGGCAGCGCCAGCGAGAGCACCAGCAGTCGTCCGGCTAGCTCGATGATATTGGCCAGCGCGGTCGAGCCGCTGTCACGGCAGACGTCCGCGGCGATCTGCGTCGTGACGCAAATCCCCAGTGCCTTGGCCAGCAGAGAGAAGCCCCCGCTGCCGCCCGTTCCCGCGAAAGAGAGCATCCCCTCCAGCGCGGCCAGCAAGTCCTGCGCCAGGGAAAGCAGCAGCGCGCAGACCACCGCCACGCCGCCCAGCTGCACGAATACCGCATAGTCCGGCCGAACCTGACGGACGATCAGCGCGGTCACCGCCGCGAGGATTCCCGCGCCGACCAATTTCAACAACATAGCCGTTCCTGCTTTCTGTTGAGGCTTTCTGTTCCGGACGGGCGGGGCCGCTCAGACCGCCCGCCCGTCAGAACAGCCCCTGGACGCTGTCCAGCAGCGCGGTCAGCTGAGGTAAGAGCATCATGATGATGATGACCACCCCGGCCAGGACCGTCAGCATGGCGTATTCCTCACGTCCGACCTTCGAAAGAATCTGATGCAGCACCGCGACGATCAGCCCGACCCCCGCGATCTTCAGAACAATGTCAAAACCCATCTGGTATCCCTGCCTTTATGAGAAAATTCCGGTATTTCATACTAACAGGATCATCAGCGTCAGCCCCGCCAGGATCCCCAGCAGCAGCCGCGCCTTGCCTTGGCTGTTCCGGCGCTGCTGCGCCCGGTCGAGCAGTTCCCGCGTCAGTTCTTCGTGCAGCAGCAGGCCTTCCCGCTGCCCGGCGGCGTCTGTTGTCCCCAGCAGGTCTCCCAGCGAGAGCAGGATCCGGCGGTCCTCGTCCCGCAGCCCGTCGAAGGCTTTGGCGCCCGCAGCCTGCCGCCAGGCAGAGGGGAAGGGAAGTCCTGCCCGCATCTTCGCCAGGCACTGGGGCAGGAAAGATGGCGCCTGTCCCTGGGCGCAGAGCTGCTCCACCAGCGGGAGCATCGGCGCCCGGCTGAACTGCATCTGGGTACGCAGGGATGAGATCATCCGCAGGGCCGCTTCCAATTCCCGCACCCGCAGCGAAAGATTCCGCTGGCCCAGCGCCCCGGCCATCCCGCAGGCGAACATCAGCAGTCCCAAGGCCGCGAATCGTATCATACAATGACCATCCTTTCCGGTGTTCCCGTTTCGTGCAGAGGGCGCAGTTCCGCAATCTGGCAGGGATCTTTCGGCCCGGCCAGCGCGCAGCCCCAGCCGAAGCCCCCGGTTTCCAGCAACTGCCGCGTCACAGGGCGGGCCGCCGCCTCGGCCAGGGAGCCCGCATGGACCGATACGGCGAAGGATACCCCCGCATACAGCCCGGCGGCGATGGCCGCCGCGTCTTCCTCGCCGCCCAGTTCGTCGCAGAGAATGATTTCCGGGGAAAGGGAGCGCAGCGCGAGCAGGATGCCTTCCCCCTTTGGGTAGCCGGTGAGGACGTCCGTGCCCGCCCCAATGTGGCAGCAGGGAATGCCGTCCCGGCTTCCCGCCAGCTCGCCCCGCTCGTCAATGATCACCGTCCGCACATAATTGCCGCACAGACCGTCTGACAGCCGGACCGCCAAGTCCCGCAGGAGCGTGGTTTTGCCGCTCCCCGGCGCGCCGGCCAGCAGCAGCCCCGGCAGCTGCCCGTTCCGGTAGATCTTCTCGCAGAGCGCTTTCGCCGCCCCGGGGATCTCCCGGGCAACGCGCAGGTTGATGGAGGAGATGTTCCGTACGGAGACGACGCCGCCGCGCTCTGTCACCGCCGTGCCGCAGATCCCCGCCCGGTGTCCGCCGGGGAGCGTCAGAAAGCCCCGGGCGACGTCTTCGGTGTAGCTGTGGACCGAGTAGCCGCACAGGCAGCGGAATACCTCTGCCACCTCTTGCGCGCTCAGGCGCAGGCAGGGATCCGGCAGCAGCGCGGTGGGCCGTCCGGCGGCGGTGAAAAAAATCGTCCCTTCAGCGGCGGTCAGCCGCAAAGGCCCTCCCGCCCGCATGCGAATTTCCCTTGTCCGGCAGCGCAGTTCTTCTGGAACCCCGGCCAGCCGTTCCTGGAGGAAGGGGGGGAGGTGTGCCGCTGCTTCGTCGAAGGGCCGCGCCCCCAGCGAAAGTATCGCCATGCTGTTCCTCCTTCCCCGGGCGTTCCCCCGAACCATTGTCCCAACATGTCTATGCCGTCTTGTCCCGGGATATGCCTGCCTTGTCCCTGATTTTCGAGAGCCTGCCCCCAGGGAATGGAATGATGCGGAAATTGACAAATTTCCCGAAATCCCTTGCAACATTTTGCCAAGTGTGGTATTCTATAATACAGTGCGGTAACCCTAAAGAAAACGAATATACATTCTTTTGCGCGTCAGAAGAATCCAAAGGAGGCAATCATGAAGGAACAACTTTCCGCCGGGCAGCGGGCAGGCAGGCGCTTTGGCGGCTGGATCAAAGATAACGGGTATGTGACGCTGGCGTTCTTCGGCAGCGCGCTGATTATGCTGTTTGTGTGGTTCTGCTTCGAAATTATCCCCTTCGGGAAGATGACGATCCTGCGCATGGACCTCTACCATCAGTACGGGCCGCTGTTCGCGGAGCTTTACGAACGGATCGTCCAGCGCCGCAGCTTGCTTTATTCCTGGAATACGGGATTGGGCGGAGGTTTTCTGGGGAATTTCTATAATTACCTCTCCAGCCCGACAGCAGTGCTTTTGCTGCTTTTCGGGCACAAGAATACCACCGAAGCCATTGCCATGATGATTCTGCTCAAAGCGGCGGCGGCCTCGGCGGCGTTTTCGTATATGCTGCGGCGGATGTTCGGCAAAAATAGCGCCGCCATCGCCGCTTTCGGCATTCTCTATTCCTTCTGCGGCTTCTTCATCGCCTATTACTGGAACGTGATGTGGCTGGACGCGATGGCGCTCTTCCCGTTGGTGGCGCTGGGGATCGACCTGATCCTGCGCAAGCGCAAGTTCATGCTCTACACCGTTGCCCTGGCCCTGACGCTCTTTTCGAATTATTACATGGGTTACATGGTCTGCCTTTTTTCCGTCCTTTTCTTTCTGACCCGCTTCTTCGCCGCCCATGCCATCGAATCCACGGTCCGTCCGGTGGAGAAGGAAGCGCCGCTTTGGGTGAGGCTGAAGGAAAACCGTTTCTTCCAGTCGGCCGGCCTGTTTGCGCTGGGGTCGGTCTTGGCGGCGGGATTGGTGGCCTTCGCGCTGTTGCCGGTGTATTTCACGCTGAAGACTTCCTCGGCAACGTCCGGTACCATGCCGAAGGACTACGAGACGTATTTTTCGATTTTCGACTTCTTTGCCAATCACCTGGCGGACGTTGCCCCAACCATCCGTTCCAGCGGCAGCAACGTCATGCCCAACGTCTACTGCGGAATTCTGACGCTGGTGCTGACGCCCCTTTTCCTCTTTACCCGCAGCATTTCTCTCAAAGACAAGATCCTGCACCTGGCGCTGCTGGCGCTGCTGTTTTTCAGCTTCAACACCAATATTCTCAATTTTATCTGGCATGGCATGCATTTTCCCAACGATCTGCCCTACCGCTTCTCCTTTCTGTATTCCTTCTTGCTGCTGCTGATCGCCTACCGGACGCTCCTGCACCTGCGGGAACTGCACAGCCGGGCGCTGGTGGTCTCCGGGATCAGTTTGGCGGCGTTCATTATCCTGGCCGAGGAACTGCACAAGATTGCCCCTGATCAGCAGCACAACCTTGAAGATCTGACCATTTACCTCAGCATCGCCTTTGCGGTGATCTATACCATTGTTCTGTTGCTGATGCGCAAGCCCCGTAAGTATAATATGTCCGCCCTGGCGGTGCTGTTGCTGTGCTGCGTGATCACGGAAACCTGCGCGGCCAGCACGAACAGATATCACATTTCCCAGCCCAAGTCGGACTTTGTTTCGGACCTGGGCGCGTTCCAGGAAGTCAAAAAAGAGATCGATAAGAGGGACAAGGGCTTCTTCCGCATGGAACTGTCCAAGCTGCGCGCCTATATGGATCCCGCCTGGTTTGATTACCCAGGCGTGTCCGTGTTTTCCTCGATGGCCTACGAGCGCACATCCAACTTGGAATCCCACCTGGGACTGCACAGCAACTATATCAACAGCTATATCTATGATCCCCAGACCCCAGTGTATAACGCCATGCACAGCCTCAAGTACATCGCCGACAACGCCGGATACAAAGACGTCCTCAATCCTCAGCTTTATACGGAATTGTTCTCTCACGACAAATATACTGTCTTCCAGAATAATTATACCCTGTCTGTCGCCTACTGGGTCAGCCCGCTGGTCAAGGACTGGAACCACGACAACAGCGATCCCTTCTTCGTCCAGAAGGACTACTGGCAGCGGGCCAGCGGGGCGGCTGAAGTTTTTGAGCGTCTCCAGTTAACGCCGGACAACGATTATTTTGACGCCAACGTCGCTACGTCTGACGTCAGTGAGGATTACGTCAGTTACTACGATGCGGATCCCGCGTCTGGCAATGCGAAGCTGCGTTTCACCGTCGCCGTCGAGACCGCGCGGAATGTCTATATTTATGCCGACAGCAACAAGATCGGAAAAGTGACCATTCTGCGCGCGCTGGATGAGAACGGCGACGCTCAGGTCAATGACGCCCGCGCCCAAGACAGCCCGTGCATCTGGGATTTGGGGGTGGTTACGCCAGACGAACCCCTCGTTCTGGAATTGAGCCTCAACAACGACGCCGAGGCCAACGGCGGTTTCTACTGCTTCCTCTACGGCCTCAATATGGACGCGTTTCTGGAGGGATACAATACCCTGCGGCAAGGGGAACTGCACATCATCTCCCATAAATCCGACACCGATCTGACGGGGACCATCACCGCCCCAGCCGACGGGCTGCTGTACACCTCCATCCCCTACGACGAGGGCTGGCAGGTTACCATCGACGGCAAGCGCGTTCCCGCAAGCGAATACGTGCCCTTGGCCAACAAGGCGCTGCTGGCTGTGCCCCTGACCCAGGGAGACCACACCGTGAGCCTGCATTATGAACCCCAGGGGCTGCGCCTGGGCCTGCTGGTCAGTTTTGGAACGCTGGCGGTGCTGCTGTGCGGCTGGGGCGTCCTGCTCCTGCTGCGCCGGCGGGAGCGTCAGCGGGCCGCGTTCCGCCCGATTGCATCCTATGTTCCCAGCCCGGTACTCCGCCGCACAGACGGGGAGGATCTCCCGCCTCAGCCGGTCTTCGCGTCAGAACACTTGGATCCTGCTGATTTTTCCCTGGATCTTCCGGAAGTTCCCTTGAGCGAAGATACCCCGCCGGCGGATGACATGCCGGACCAAGCACTGTCTCCGGCCGCTCCGTCGGAGGATCCGCCGGACCAGGGAGCCCCGCTGGGCGCATTGGATGCACTGGAGCCGGTGGACCCGCTGGACCTGCCGGATCTTCCTCCGCCGCCGCCCAACGACGATGATATCCTAGCGCCCGTTTCCCAGGAAGCTTTGGAACGGATCCTGGGGATCCCGCCGCTGCCGCCCTCGACGGTTCCCCCCAACGATGACGACATTTTGGGTGAGCCGCTGCCCGAGCCATTGCCTGTGGGAACGGAACAAGAATCCGCGCCCGCGGCGCCGCCGTCCGCGCCGGAGGTCCCGCCGCTGGAAGAATCGTCGGTCTCGCCGGAGCGCATCAACGCCATTTACTCCGATCTTCAGGCCAAAGTGGAGCGCATTGAGCGCGCGATCCAGGAGGAGGGAGAGGCCTTTGGGGTGGAGCCGCGCGGAGAGACCTGAGCTTCCGGCGCTGCCCAAAGGGCAATTTTACTGTGGGAATCGCAACGCAAAAACAAATATAGAAAGCTAGTGATCGGGAAGTATGCAGTGGATAGCGGAACGGATGGGCGAAACAACGACGATGTGGGTCGCCCTGGGCCTCTTTGCGGCAACGTATTTAGGGCTGATGATTTTTTCCAAGGCGCGGGCGTATATCGCCCTGGGTGCGGCGGCGCTGTTTGTCCTGCTGGGGATTATCCCCTTGGGGAAGGTGCCGGGCGCTGTGGACTGGAACGTTATTCTGATGATTGCCGGGACGATGGGCACAGTGACGCTGTTCATCGAATCCCGTATGCCCGCGAAAATGGCGGACTGGCTGATCGAAAAATCCCCGAACCTGAAGTGGGCAGTGATTTGGCTTTCTGTGTTTGCCGGGGTAATCTCCGCTTTTGTCGATAACGTGGCGACCGTGCTGATGATTGCGCCGGTGGCGGTCGGTATCGCGAAGAAACTGAAGGTTTCGCCTGTGCCTGCCATTATCGCCATCTCCATCGCTTCCAATTTAGAGGGCGCGGCAACGCTGGTGGGGGATACCACCTCCATCCTCTTGGCCGGCGCGGCGAAGCTCAATTTCCTCGATTTCTTCTTTTACCGCCCGCCCGGGGCCGCTCATTACGGCGTCGGCTTGTTCTGGATTGTCCAGGTGGCGTTTGTTGCGGCGACGGCGGTCCTCTTTGTGATCTTCCGCAAAGACAAACAGCCCATCCATCTGGAGGAGCGGGAAACTGTCCGGGACTACATGCCGACGGCGCTGTTGCTGGGGACCGTCATCTCCTTGATTCTGGTGTCCTTTGTGCCGTCAGAATTCCGCCTTGGGTCCCTGACGCTCCATAAGCCAGCCGCCATCAACGGTATCATCTGCGTTGGAATTTACCTGATTGGGGTCCTATGGTATGGGCTGGTCAAGCGAAACAAAAAAATCATCTTAATAACGCTCAAGGAGTTGGATTATTTTACGCTGCTTCTGCTGGCCGGGCTCTTTGTCGTCATTGGCGGTCTGGAGCATTCCGGCGTTGTGCGGGAGATTGGCGAACTCTTCGCGAAGATCGCCAACGGCAACGCTTTCTTGATTTACACCATTCTTGTCTGGTTTTCGATGATCATCTCCGCCTTCGTCGATAATATCCCCTATGTCGCGACGATGTTACCGGTGGTGACCGTCATCTCCACAGCCATGGGCATTTCGCCCGCGGTGCTGTACTTTGGTCTGCTTTCCGGCGCGACGCTGGGCGGTAACCTCACCCCCATCGGGGCTTCGGCCAATATCGCCGCGCTGGGCATTCTCCGCAAGGAAGGGCACCAGGTGAAAGCCAAAGCCTTCATGAAAATAAGTGTACCCTATACCCTTGCCGCCTGTTTGGTGGGGTATGGCCTGGTCTGGGTCTTCTGGAGCGGGAAATAGCCGCGCTTGCCCGCGTGTGAATCGCGAACGCGAATCACGAATATAGCAAAAACACAGCCCTCCCCCAGGAAACAAGGGGAAGGGCTGCGTTCGTTTTCTATTATGCGGGGTCTTTATCGGCGCCTGTTTCGGTCAGCGAGAGGGCGGCGAGCTGTCGCCGCTGCGCCAGTTCCTGGTACATCCGCTCCCGGTCTTCTGCGGAAATATTATAAAAGAGCTTCGGAATCAGGCCAAGCAAGCCGCTGGTGACGGCCGGAAACAGAACGAACAGGCCGAAGATGAAGCGGGAGGCGCGGAGGGATTGCCGCAGGTAATTTTCCTTCAGGCCAACCCCCATGACATCTTTGAGCTTGAGGGAGAGAGGGGTGAACACCAGGCGGACGATCTTACCAAAAATTTCTCGCACTGACGCGGTCATGCCCTCGCTGCGGAATCCATTTTTCCATTCGCCGTAGTCCATGCATTCCAGCTGCATGTCAGCATTGACAATTTGGCGCACATAGAGCACAGGGGAGAAAGCGGCTTCCCGGATTCCCAGGACGGCGGCCATGACTTTCCAGTTGAACAGAAGGTCTGGCCGGTCTCCCTTCCCGGCGGGGATACGCCCGATCAGGTAGGCGAGGATCCCGGTGGCATGGAGGAAGTGGCTGGTGAAAATCCAGAGGAACCGGGTGGAAAACGTCCGCCGCGCCCAGCGGACCGAAAGCACACCCAGCTGGCCGGTGAAAAATCCGGGGATGCCGATGGCCAGTTTCAGCGCCGGCTGGTTGAGGACTGCCATATAGTAGTCGTTTTCGCCGCCGGCGTCGATGTTAATGCCGCTGAGCATATTGGCCAGCGTCAGCAAAAGGAGCGGCCGGTTGGTTGCCAGGGCTTTGAAGTTCTCCAGAATCTTGGGCTTTTCCACCGATTGGGGAACGCGCTCCCGGCTGACCAGGGCGAAATACAGCGCAAACACGCCGCTGAGCACCGCCGTCGCCGTCCCGAATCCCAGAAAGAGTTTCGAACGCGCCAGGATCCCATCCGCGCCGCCGCTGTGGCCAACGAACTGCATCAGGAACGTCAGCAGTTGGATCGGCAGCTGCTCGCCGAGGTTGCTGGAGAGATATTCCGCGATGTTGATCAGCCGCAGCCGGTCGTAAGGGTCCGGCGTGATGGTGGCGATCATGCCAGTGCGGGAAATGCTGTTGAATGTTCCGGAAGTATCCGCCAGCACCTTGAAGAAAAGGTAAGACCATTTGATTTCGTCCGGCGTATGGAACAGAAAGGGCATGAAGTAGAAGAAGAAAGTGATGGGCATGCCCACCAGCAGGCTGAAGGTGAGATAGGGCCGGAATTTCCCGAATCGGGTCCGCGTCGCGTCCACCAGACTGGCGAATAGCAGGTCATTGACGATGTCCCAGGCGCCGATGACCCAGCTCAGCCGGCTTTTGACTTCGTTGCTCAGGCCCAGGATTTGTTGGGTGAAGTTGTCTTCCAAGCCGTTCAGGTTCATGCTGGCCGACATGTCGAACATAATGTAGGCCACGGTTTCGCGGGTGCCGACGTAGCGCCGGCCTTGCGGCGGGGCGCTGGGACTCTTCGCTGGTTTGCTCACCGGAATCCCTCCTTACGGAAATAGCTTTGGACCGAAAACACACCGCCCCCAGGAAAGGAGGTGGTGTGCAGAGTCACTCACGCGAAGATGGACTTCCAGATTCGCCGGCAGTTGATCCCGTCGGAATAGCCATTGTTGCCGTAGATAGCCAGAGCGAACTCGCTCAGCGCCTTGGTGACTTTCTCAAGGAACACCTGGCCTTTGGATTGCTCAAAGGGCGCGCCCATGGCGCTGTGCTTGACCAGAAGGGCCTTGACTGCGTCGGTGGCCTTCTGGGCCCGTTCCGCGTCGCCTACGGTCAGGGCCCGCACCGCGTAGCCCTCGTCAATGGCGGCCTGGAGTTCAGCCTTGTCCGCGGCGGAAAGGTTGCCTTCCTTCAGCAGCCGTTCCGCGTCGCCCAGCCGTCCGCGGCGCAGTTCATTGGTGTTCATGGCGTAATTAAACTGCGGGTAATGCTCCGGATCGGTATTGACGTTCATGCCGGGGGTGGTCATGACCTTCGCCGCGACGTTCAGAACCGCGTCGTTACGTCCGACCTCATGGGGCTGATTGAGGAAGACCCATGTATTATCCGGCAGCACACAGGTAGAGCAGTCGATCTTTTTGTCGGGGGAGAAATACTTCGTGTTGGTCGGGGTGGGGAGGACGGCGTCGCCCGGCGCGGCGCCGGTAGCGTCCATCGTTGCTCCGGCGAGGGCGATGATGCCGTCGCTGTTGACTTTACCCCGGGAGGCGACGACCTGGAAGTACGTGTACTCATTGTCGCCAAAACTGAGGTTGGAGCCTGCGAAGTTATTGATGCAGACGCCGTCCGCTACAGCGGCCCTGACGTTGTCGGCCAGATTCAGCTGCGCTTGGTGATAGGAGTCGGTCTTCGCCTTGAGCGTCGGCTTTTTGCCCAGGTGCATGGCGGCGGCCTCATCGTAACGGTCGCAGGGGACCAGCGCCCAGAACTGGGTGCAGTTGAGTACGACAGTATCCAAAATGCCCTGCCAGGCGGCGGAAATGACGTTCTCGAAGAGCTTATTGGGGAAGAGGCGGATGACCAGGTCCGCCAGGTAGCCGATGCTGCGGTCGTAACCGGTGGAGAGATGAATATCCTTTTCCAACAGATCCGGCAGCCACTTTTCATAAAGAAAATCATCCGCACGGTTGACCTTGTGCGTGAAGAGGTCGGCGAACATTTCGGACCCGTCCGTCGTCGCGACAACATTGGCAACCTGATCCAGCTTGCTGTGGCCGTATTTTTCGATGTAGCCGGTGAAGACGGTGCCGCCCAGGCTGACGTTCACCAGGTTGACTTTGTCGTGTCCCGTCTCCTTCCGGACGAAGTCGATGTACTTTTCCAGCTCATCCACGGAATTCCAGATCTCATCAACGAGATTGAATGAGAAGAAATACACATGATCTTCGCCCACAATGTCTATCAGGCTGTATACCGGGACGTTGACGTCCAGCGCGGTGTGCCGCTGGTCATCGGTCATCTCAGAGACACGGCCGATGGGCTCGGTGCGCAGATCATGGACATATTTTCCGTTGCTGTCCACCCGTTGGGGTTCAAACATCTGGCTCATTAGGTTGTAGATCGACTTGGTCAGGAAGATGTCGTGCTGCGACAGCAGCGAAAAGAGCGCCGAGAAAATCACCGGCAGGAAGTCCACGTCCGTTGTGGGGAAAATCGTCCCGCCGCCCAGATCCGTCTTTTCCCCATCCTCATAGAGGTAGGTGACCGACTGGTTGATGCCGGGAACAATAATGGTAGGGGAGTAGTCGCAGGGATGCGCTTTGGTGCAGCCATTGGGATTGACGTAGGCTGCCGGTTCCGCTGAGGAGGAAACCGCCAGGGTGCCGATCAGCAGCACAGCGGCGAGCACCGCGGACAGCAGACGCAGGGAGATGGATTTTTTTTGCATAAACAAACGCTCCTTTTCCTTCATCCAAAATTCGTACCATCATCATACCACAGTTTGCCTAGAATTTCAAGAGGAAAAGTTCCCGGAGTTGCCACTTTTTATGAGAGAATAACAAAAAAAGGGGAAAATAAACAGGAAACAGAAGAAGGCAAGGGTTTGCCGGGTATTTTGACAAATCGGCGGCATCCGTTGCCGGAAGAAAATCACAAATACAGCCAGCCAAAAAAGAAGATGACCAGGAACCAGTGCCATGTCCACTTCACCTCGACTGGCACAGTATCCACTTTTGCGCCGGTGGCGGCGTCGTAGGCGGTAACCGTCGCTTTGCCAATGGCGCCCATTTTGTAGGAGATCCGGCCGCCGCCATCCACCGTAATGATGCCGGTGGATTCGAACCGCAGGGGTGCGCCATGGCTGGCAATGAGGGCTTTGAATACATCGTTCTGCTGCTTGCGCACCAAAATCACGGCGCTGCCGGGGAGGGCCTTTTTCCGCAAGGCATGGAAGGACTGGTTGAGCGCCGCGAGGGCGCCGTCAAAATCCGCCTGCGTTGCGGAACCGTCGTTCGCCGCCGCCTGCGCCGCGCGGAGGGAGGTCTGAAGGGCGTCCCAGCTGTCGTCAGTATAATCGCCCTTCGGCAGGCCGTTCAGCTCACCGATCCGGGCGAGCAAGCCGGCGTTGGAGGCGCGGACGGCGGTCCAATGCGCGTAAAACGTCGTGTCACCCGTCAGGATCACAATATCGGTTTTGCTGATTCTTGCGCCGCCGCTGACCTCCGTGTGCCAGCCGTCAAAGTAGAGGCTGGCGTGGACAGGTGCGGGCAGGGCGCTGTAGGCGCTGCCGTAGGCAACGGTGATGTTCGCGGGCGTAACGGTTCCGCCGTTGGCGTCGAAGGTCACCGTGTAGGTATGGGCTTGCCAGACGGCATAGAGCGTCGCGCCCGCGTCAGCCGAATAGGCACCGCCGGGAACATAGGCGACGGTGGCCGCGCCGGCGCGGGTGGTCCAGCCGAGGAAGCGATAGCCCTTTTTGACGGGTTCGGTGCTGCTGAGGGTCAGCGTCGCGCCTTGCGTCTTGGTTTGAGGGGCGGGCGCGCCGGTGCCGCCGCTGGCGTTGTAGGCAACGGTATAAGTACCGGGAGCCGGTTTGTGCGCCAGGCCGCTGTAGGTCGCGGTCAGCATGGACAGCGCGTTGTCCACCTGCTGTTGGGTCGCGGCGGCGCTGCCCGCCATGGCCTGCGCCACAGCCAGCGCGTTCCGGAAGGCCTCCCAGCTCTCGTCGGTATAGTCGCCTTTGGCGGTGTCCCGGACGGCGGAGATCTTCGTGTTCAGCGCGTTCTTGTGTACCGGCTGGCGCGCCAGCCAGCTGAAGGCCGAGGTCAGCGCCGTGAGCGCGTCGTCCACCTGCGCCTGGGTCGCGTCGCCGTTGTTGGCGACGTCCTGCGCTGTCGCGAGCGCGGACTGGAAGGCGTTCCAGCTGGTGTCGGTGTAGTCGCCCCGGGCGGTATTCCCGACCGCGTTGATTTTCGCTATCAGCGCGGTGAAATCCACCGAATCTTCCGGCGGCGTCTGGCCGTAGTACGCTTCGGCGGCGATGGGGACAATCATGTCCTCGCAGTTGGCCTTGAAGGTATACCAGCCCTCGGCGGCGTCCTCCGGCATGGTGAAGCTGCCCCGCAGCCGGCCCGCCTTCACGCTGTCGTACTGGTTGATGTACACCACCGAGCCCTTCGCGCTGGTCCGGACGCACTTCACCGACACCGACTGCCCGGCCAGCCCGCTGGGGATGGCGATGCTGAACGCGCCGGTTTCGCCGCTGATCACGAAGGTCTTGATCTCCATCGCGTCCGAGGCGCTGGCCAGCGGGGCCGTGGCTACGGCAGCGCCAGCGAGCAGAAGAACGGCGGAAATGAGGATGGCGACTATTTTTCTCCGATTCATGAATTCACGCCTCTCTTGCTATTTAATGTGCTTATCGGGGACCGTAGCCAGAAACATAGGCATTGTAGCTAAAACCGCGATTGAAAATTCCATCAATAAACGATGAAGTGGTAACATTGGTGTAACTAGATGGGTAGAAATAGTTGTTGAAATCAAAGGTTGCTCTATATATTTCATTGGCCAACCTATTAATTGTTAGCAGATCTGAGCGGCCCACATATGCTGCTATTGCCGCTAGCACTTTCAATTGGTCGGCGGTCAGCTGCGACTGCGGCGTTTGGGTGGGAGTGGGGGGTGGGGGGTTGCCGGTGAAGGTGGTAGAGGGGATACCATTCATATACAAGGATTCCATTTGTGGCCAAGATACGTTCTTAATGAACCATCTCATGAGGGGAAATACGTTTCTGCTCGGAACTGGGCCTGTCGAATGATCCTGTCCCATCCATTCCAGGGTTTGCTGGATCACTGCCTCTGGGCCTTTCTCCTTCACGAAAAACACGAATCCGGGACTGCTTATAATACCATAATAAGCGGGCACAACAGTGTTTCGAAGCCCAGTCGCTATGTTATTGATTTGCCCCATTCCCGCAATGAATGTCGGCGACGCAAGCAGCATGGGAACAGCCACTTCAGACATAACGGCGGCAGCGATCAAAGCCTCAGCGAAAAAGGAAACGATCGCGCCAAGGAGCAGCACCCCGCCGTATAGCGCCGGGCCCACGGTCGCGCCACAGGCCGCTTGCTGGTATTTCGGCAGTTTTGCGAAATTTTCAAGCGACGGATGAAGCGCAAAGTTGTATAGATTGGGATCGTTTCTTTCATAAAAACTCCCAATTGCCGTCGCGGCTTCCCCGCTAACATCCACAACCCCCACCGCATTATTCCCCGCGTACCGATACAAGTTCAGGTCCGCGGCCTGGCCCAGGGGGTCGGGGGTGAGGAAGCTGCCGGACTGCTGGGAAACGTAGCGGGCGCGCATGTACCACAGGCCGTTTTGGTCGGTGGCGATGCCGTACTGCCCGACGTAAGCATAGGGATTGGCGACACCCTCGGTCTTGGACAGCACCATGCCGTCGGCGGCGTAGCTGTAGCGATTGACGACCGCGCCGCCGGGGCCGGTGAGCTCCGTGGCCGAGCCGAGGTGATTGAAGTGATAGTAGAAGGTGTCCGCGCCGGTTTGCTGGGCCAGCAGGCCGTCGGCGTAAATATATCTCGTCGGCACGCCGCCACGGTAGCTTTCGATGGCGTCGCCGAGCCCCAGGGGGGAATTGAGGTATTCCGTGACGGCGCCGTTTTCTGTCACTTTGCGTCGGCTGCCGAACGCGTCATATTCATACTGCGTCACGCGGCCCGGCTGGGTGACGCCGGACAGGCGGCCCCGGTAGTCGTACGTATAGGAGACCGCGCCGCTGGGGCCGTTTTGCGCAATCAGGCGGCCGTTCAGGTCGTATTGCCGGGTTTCGTTGCCGATGGCCGTGTATTGGTTCATTGTGTTGCCGCTGTAGCCCGTGACGGTGCCGCCGCTGACCACGTTGACGCGGTTGCCCGCGGCGTCGTAGCCGTAACTAGTCACGCTGCCGCCCGGCGCGGTGGCCCTGGTCAGTTGGCCCAGCTGGTCGTATTCATAGCTCCAGGTTCCGCCGCTGCCGGAGATCTGGCTGAGCAGCCCGTCGTTGTTGTAAGTGTACGTGAACGACGAAATCGTGCCGCCGCTGGGATAATAGTTGTGCATTGCGGCAAGGCGGCCCTCCGCATAGCTGTACTGTGTGCTCGTGCCGTTGCCCAGCGTCTTCCGGTCCAGTGTGCCGTCGCCGTTGTAGTCAAGCTCCGTCAGCAGAGCGCCGCTGCCGTCTGTCGCGCGGCGCAGTCGCGCGTTTTCGTCATAACTGTAGTAGACTGGTTTGCCTTCGTTGTCGGTCTCGCTTGCCAGCCGCCCAAAAACGTCGTAGCTGTAGGAAACGGTTTTGCCGTCCGGGGTTTGCACGTTCATCAGCGCACCGGCCCCGTTGTAGTTCAGCCGCGTCACAGCCCCGTTTTCGTCAATTGCCGTGACGTTGCCGAACGTGTCATGGGCATACGAGACGGTTTCGCCCGTGCTGTAGTGTTCAGTTTCGCATTCGCCGAAGGCGTTGTAGGTGTAATCGATCCAAGAGCCGTCCCGGTTGGTCATCCTGGCCACTTGCCCCTTGGAATTGTACGCAAAGCGCTCGAAGCTGCCGTTGGGGTAGAGAATCTTTTCCAAACCGCCCTGGCTGTTGCGCTGATACTCTGTCTTCGCTCCGGCCTTGTCGGTGACGGAACTGACATTGCCGAATCCGTCATATGTTTTCAGAATACTTTGGCCGTAAATATCGGTGATCTTGGTATTGTTCCCGGCGGCGTCATAGTCCAGTTTGACCTGCTGAAGCATGTCGGTGGTCAACCCGGAGGGCAGGAGCATTTCATTGTATTGCACGGCGCTGACGCTTCCCCTGGGATCCACCGTGCGCATCAGGTTTCCGGCAATACCGTAAAGGATCGTCGTCGTTTCCTGGCGGCTGTTTGTCACCGTGACGGTGTTTGGCGAGGGGTAGTCATACGTCACAGCGTCGCCCGCGGCCGCGATCTTCTGAATTCTGCCAAAATCATCGTATGCAAACTGCCGGCTTGGCCCGGCGAAATCCATTGTTTGCAGCAGCGTATACCGCTTCGCGCCAACGGATTGCGTATCATAGGCATAGGCTTCGGCGCGTGTGCCGCAGATAACGGACGCAAGACAGCCGTCGGTGTAGGCATATTCCGCCGTTTGCCCCGTCACTTCGGAATGAACGGCGCTGACCAGATGCTGATCGTTGTAATGGAACGTCAGGCAGTCGCCGCCGGACGAAGTGATTTTCTCAATCAACCCGTTTTGATAGGTAAGATCCGTCCGGTTGCCGTAGGGATCCATCATGGAGGTCAGTTTGCCGCCGCTGCCGAACGTGAGCGTTGTGCCGTCGCCGTTGTGCACTGTGATGGCGCCGCCGCTCATTTCGGCGGTTGCCCTGCCGAAAAACGGTTCGGTGAATACGCCGTTTTTCTCCGGGAAAAGCACAACGCGTCCGGGGTAGTGAACGATAATCCCCTGCGTTTCTTCGCTGGAAACGTATGCGGCGGTTACGTCGAAGTCCGTCGTCCACCCCTTGCCGAAGATCCCGTCCTGCCGCCGTTCGGCTATTCCGGCGGGGAAGCGGCGCGTCAGCGACAGGTTACGCGAGGCAATGTCCGTGGACGCGGCCAGGGTATCTCCCAGCAGCGTTCCGCTGGCGGCGCTGATATATAATCCCTGCAAGAACGGCAGGTCAAACGTGTCCTCTCCCATGCAGTACGCATAGTTTGCCGCTTCGGCCATGCTCTCCGCAAATGCCTCGCCGGTGGTTCCGATCAGGTTTTGCAGGTTGATGGCCGCCGCGTCACCCGGCGCGGTGTCTTGCGTGAAGGCGGTTTTCTCGAACACGTCGCCGCCGCAATCCGCAAGATTAACGACGTTGCAAGTGAACTGACCGTCGTTTTTCAGTTGATACGTCAGGTTGATGACCGCCGTTTGCCCATGGGAAAGAACGCCGGGCAGCCCTTCGGGGTTGGGGACAAGTACGACCGCGCTTTCTACAAACGAAGTCTCACCCTCCATTTGGAACAGCAGATTCGCCGTATCCAGCGCCGCAACAGGGGCCGCGACGTCTGTGTATCCCGTGTTCGTGAAAGTAACGGAGCCTTTGTATGACGTGCCTTTGTCGATGGTGGTGCTTAGGTTGATGGCCGTATTGAGTTTGCCTGGCTGGAGGCTGCTGTTGACGGTGAGACAGCCCGGCAGGGACGCCGACCGTTGATTGCACTGGACCGTTAAGTCATATACGCCGTCCGGCGCGCCGTCGAGGCGGAATGTGGCAAAGATTTTCTCGGCCCCGGCGAAGGCAATCCGCTCGGCGGGATAGCTTTTTCCGTTGGCGCTGAGCCGCGCAACGGCGTTCGCGTCGAAGTTGCTGCCGCTGACCGCGACCGTTACGGTGCCGGGCACCGCTATATCCGGCGAAACACCGGACACAGACACGGACGGGACCTGCGGCGCGGTTCCCTGGCTCATGTCGGGGCTGTAGGTGTAATCAATCAGGCCGGCGATGTCTTTCGTTTGTCCGCCGGACAAGGGGACAATCTCCGCGCCGTATTCCCCATAGCCAATATACCACATTTTGACTTTGAACGCGGTCGACTGATGGCCTTGGCTGTCTTCCGTGATCAGGGAATATGTATAAATATTGGGATTCCATTTACCGACCAGCGCCGCCAGATCCAGACGGCAGCGCAGGCGGTCAGACAGGCTGGACACCACAACGTCAAAGTATCTTGCGTCGATCAGTTCCCCTGTGGCGTCGCCGAAATAGCCGCCGGTGGCGCCGCCGGAAAAACGCATGATTTCCGTGTTTCCGCTATACACGGACAGCGCGCTGCTGCCGCGGCGGTCCCCGGTGGCGGTGCGCAGGGTGTATTTGACCGACTGCGGGTCCTGGGGATCGGTCAGTCGGCGCGCGTAGGCAATGGTGATCGGGCTGAGGAGATCCCAGTCCCGGTATCGGCTCGGGCCGGGGTTCTCCAGGGGCACGAAGCCGAAACATTGATCTTCGCCCATCAGTGTGCTCTGGGTGGCGAGTGTGTCTGTGCTTTCGACGGTGGGATAATCCCAATCCCCCCAATCGCTGATTGTTTCTTGGACCGTGTGGATTTGTGCCTGAAAGTCGGTGATGGAACCGTCCCTGGCGGCGTTGCTCAGGCGGTTAAATTCCGTTTCGCTGATGACAATATCTTTGTTAAAGGTATCGTAGGAAAATCCTCCTCTGAAATCGGGCTCCACCGGTGGCTCTTCCGGGCACACGGAATATTCGATGGCGTAGTTTTGACCGACGATGCCGTAGGACTTTCCGTAGCTCCATGGTGTGGAATCGCTGTCAAAAGGCTGCCACGGACGAACCGCCATGCCGCTCCATTCGGCGGCGTTGCTGACGGGGATCATGGCGTCGAGGTCGTTCCACAAAAAGATACGGAAGGAGACGTCGCTGTCGAACCCGCTGCCGGTCAGGATGAACCAGCATTCTTCCGTCCCGGGTCTCAACACCATGGGTTCGTGATGCACGGCCGCCAGCGAATCGCCGTAATACAGCGCGGCGACCACCACAACGGGGCAGGAGGAAACCGTGTTGTTCGTGACGTTGAACGCCACCTGAATATCTCCGCGCCAGTCCTCCGGTTCGCCATAGTACGTATAATAATTCTCGCTGACAATATAGCTATCCTGTATCAACGCGTCCGCAAACGAGACGCTGCATTTTGTGCCGGCGGCTTCCGGCGGCGTCCAAGCCTCCACACGGTACGTTTTGCCGTCCGGCCCGTCCCAGACCGGGATGGCGTTGCCGCTTTGCACGTCGTTAGCCGTCTCGCTGATGACCAACGCGTTCTCCGGTTCGGTAACTGGCGGTTCGGTGATCGCGGGCGCGGTGACCGTTGGTTCGGTGACTGGCGGGTTGATGATTGGCGGTTCGGGCGGACACTCCGGCTCGGTGACCGGCGGTTCAATAATCGGAAACGGGTCAATGTCATGGCCAACGCCCGGCTGCGGATCGTACCAGCGGATATTCCAGCCCGGCTTGCCTTCGATATAGCGCAGCCTCACAGAGGTGATGGCGCTGTTGCCGATCTGCTGCGGTGCCGCGCCCCGGAAAAAGATCTGCTTGAGCGCGTCACAGCCATAAAACGCGTCGGCTTCGATACTCTGTATCCCGTCCGGCAGTTCGGCGAATTGCATGGATTTGCAGCCGCCAAACGCCGCTTTCGGCAGTTTGGTCACGCCCTGCGGAATGGCAATGGAAACCAAGGCGCCGCAGCCCGCGAACGCGGCTTCCCCGACGGAGGTCAGTCCGCTTTGCAGCAAAACCGACTGCAATTTGTCGCAGCCGTAGAAGGCCCGCTCGCCGACGGTCCGCACATCTTTGGGCGAAACATAGGCGACGGCGTCCCTGCCGGCGGGATATTGCAGCAGCGTTTGCCCCGCGCCGTCGAACAGCACACCGTCAATGGCGGAGAAAGCGCTGTTGGTTTCGGCTACCGCAAAACGCTCCAAGCGGCCGCAGGCGGCGAAAGCGGACGCGCTGATGTTGGCGACAGACGGAGCTATCATGACCTCACGCAGCTTGCTGGATAAAAACGCGCCTTCGCCAATAGACACGACATGCGTCAGCGCAATTTTCTCCAAACCGGTGCCGCTGAATAAGTAGGCCGGAATGGACTTCATTTCCGGCGGGAGAACGGCGGCAGACAGCGTCGAACACCCCAAAAACGCATGGCTGCCAATCGAAACCAAGCTGCCCGGAAGGGCGATGTCGCCAAGCATGGCGCAGCGCGCGAAAGACCAGGCGCCCAAGGATTTTAACCCGCGGGGGAATGGAATGGATTGCAATGCGGCGCAGTGATAAAACGCCGCATATCCAATTGCCTGTACGGATTCCGGCAACAGAATATTGCTCAGTGCGGCGCATTCATAAAACGCGTAATCGCCGATTTGGATGACGCTGTCCGGCAGAACGATCTGCCGCAAGTTGACGCACTGGCGGAAGGCCATGGCGCCGACCCGCTGAATCCCCGGCTCCAGGACCACGTATTTGATTTTATCCGCAAAGGCCGACCAGGGACTGTTGCCGGCGGGGTAATCCGGAATATTGCCCTGGCCAGTAATGAACAGCTCGCCGGTTGGGCGGTATAATTTCCATCCGACGCTCCCGCCGAGGCTTCCGCTGCTGTCCGCCGCCAGTGCCGCGGCAGTGAAGCCGCTGCTTTGCGCGGAGAGCCAGGCAGGGTGCAGCGAACCTGTAGCGGCATGGAATTTGGTGGTTTTGCAGGAATTGCTGAAGGCCGTGCCATCCACGGAAAAATCCAGGCCGCCCCGGACGTAGACGTCCCGCAGGTTTTCGCAAAACGAGAACGCGTATTGACCAATGGAAATGATTTCTCCAAGAATCAGAACTTCGGTGAGGGAGCGGCAATGGCTGAACACCCGCTCCGGCAGTTCGCCGACCCCCGCGGGGATGGTCGCACCGCCCAGGCTGACACAGTTCGAGAAAGCGCCGACGCCCAATTTTTCGGTGCTTTGCGGAAGGATAATTTCGCCCAGCGAAAGGCAGCTGCCAAACGCGTAATCGCCGATTTCACGCAGATAGGACGGCAGGACGACGCGGGACAGCTTCGAACAGCCGAAAAAGGCGCTGTTTCCGATGACTTCCGTTTCCCCGGGAAGTTTGACCGAAATGAGTTCTGTACAGTTCGCAAACGCGTATTCTCCAATCGAACGCACACTGTCCGCGCATTGGACGGCAGCGACGCCCTCCAGCCCCATGAAGGCGCGGCTGCCGACCGATGTGATCCCGCTGCCAACAACAACGCAGGCGATATCGGAACGGTAATCGTACCAGGGCAGATCATATGTGGAGGAAAAGTTGGCCATATCCCCCGCGCCCGCGATTTCCAATACGCCGGTGTCCTCATAATAACGCCAGGTTGCCGCGTTGCCGCACACGCCCTGCAAGGTTACCGCCGTTTTTTTGGTTTTATAAGAATGGCCTGCGCTGTCTGTCCAGGAGGGAAACGTCCAGCCGCCGCGGAGTTCGTTGGCATAAAACACAATGTCGCTTGGAACGCCGTCAAATGCGTCTTTGCCGAGGAAGGCGGGCGCGTCGCCCGAAAAGTACACGGCGCGGAGTTTTTCGCAGCCCGAAAACGCGCAGACGTCAACGGCCGCAATGCTGCCCCGAATGCGGACCGTGTCCAGTTTTTGATCATTACGAAAGAGGTTTGCGCTTATTTTGGTAATTTTCCGGGGCAATACGGCGGATTGCAGTTGCCCGCATTCCGCAAACGCACCCTCGCCCAGGAAACTGACGTTATCCGGCACAGTAATTCGCGCGAGCTTGCCGCAGTAGGCGAACGCATAATCTTCTATGCGTTCCAGACCTCCGGGAAAGTCGGCGGCCGTCAGCTTTTCATCGCCGCAGAATGCGGCGTAGCCGATTTTTTTCAGGGATGCGGGGCCGCTGAATCCGGTGAGCCGCAGACATCCGGCAAATGCGCCCGCGCCAATTTCCTCAACAGATGGGGGCAATGAAATCGCGTCAAGCTGAATACAGTCTTTGAAAGCCGCGTCCGCTATTATTTTGACACCTTCCGGCAAAACGATATCCGTCAGCGCGGAGCAGTTCAAAAACGCAGCCTGCGCAATGGTTTCCACGTCTGCGGGGATGGTTATGGCTTTCAGGGAGGTGCAGTTCTGAAATGCGTTTACCGCGAGGGATTGCAGTGTATCTGGCAGCCCGATATACTCCAGCCGCTCGCAGGCATAAAAAGCAGACGCTTTTATGGAGGACAGGGCCGCGGGCAGCACAACTTCCCGCAGCTTTTTGCACCCATAAAAGGCGTTCTCGCCAATAGCCACAGTGCTTTGCGGGATGGTGACGCTTTCTAACTTTTCGCAGCCCTGAAACAGACAGGCGGGGATTTCTGGAAGACCCTGCGGCAAAACCGCGGTTTCGAGCGAGATGCACCGGTCAAAAGCGCCGACTCCCAGCGTTACGACCGTGTCAGGGAGAGAAATCGACCGCAGTGATTCGCAGAAGGCAAAGGCGGAATCTCCGACAAACGTGAGCTGACTGTTGCACGAAACCGTTTCCAGATTTTTGCACTCCTGGAAGGCGCTGGACTCAATCGTTTTGATGTTTTGCGGAAGGACGACGTGTTTTAGCCCTGTATGGTAGAAAGCCGCGCCCCCAATTTGCGTGATGGCGTCTGCCAATTGCAGCGACGTCAGCTGTTCGCATCCCGCAAACGTATAGGGCGCAATGCTGGTCACCGTGCCGGGTATGCTTACCGAAATCAGATTGCTGCACTGCAAAAACGCGGCCTCACCCAGCAGACGAAGTCCGTCCGGCAACATGACGTTTGTCAGCGCCGTACCGGCGAAAGCGCCTTTCCCGATTCGGACCAGACCCGCCGAAAAAACAACGGTATGCAGATTCTTCATGCCGCTGAACGCGAGATCACCAATGGTGTCGCCGCCCTCCATCGCGACACTTGTAATTTCATCCCCCAGCGAATGCCAGCCCGGCAAAAACTGCGGATCGAAATGAAACATTTCCCCTTCGCCGCGGATGGAAAGCTGTCCAGTCGCTTCGTCGAACACCCAGACAAGATTCTCTCCGCATTTGTTTGTTTCCTGAGGATCCTCCGGTGGGTCTTCGGGCGGGTCCTCCGGGAGGATATCCTCCGTCCCGCCTTCCTCGCCGACGGCGCCCAAAAGCGCAGCACCTGCCATGTCATCCGGATTACTGCTCTCGATGATGGCGGGCGCGTAGGCGTCATTATCTAAGGAAATGCTTTCTTGCAATGCGTCGCTTTCTTCCGCGGCCGGATCGTCGGTTGCGTGAACAAGAAACCCTGTCGGCGCGGTGGTAATCAGCAATGCACCCGCAATCAATAGGCTCAACAGTCTGTTGCCAATGGATTTTTTCATCTGGTTGTCCTCCCGTCAAATTGCGGAACTGGCGCCGTCCCGAAGACTACTATTATTTATAATAGTATATCATAGGGCCGCTTTGCTGTCAAGAAAAAACGCCGGCTCGCATCCTCCGAAACCGTCTTGCATTTTGGCGGAAAATCAGGTATAATAGACGGGTGAAATTTGAAGGAGAGGGTTGCTTATGTCGCAGCCCGAAGATGCATTGGCCGCACCCGCGCGTCGCAACGCTGCTGATTACGCCATGCTCGCGGAGGATTATCGAAAGGATAAAAAATTATGAACACATTTGCGGAAGTGAAGCTATTCCAAGTAAAGCCGGACAAACTGACTAAGTTTGAGGATTTGATCGCGGCCATTGCCCCGGTGCATCGGGCGCAGGAGGGTGTGCTGTTTGTCAAATACATGAAGCGTTTCTTCACGATTGACGGTGTGGAATTGGGCGAACCGCCGCGAGAATTGACCAAAATCGTGAAATGCGTCAAATATTATTCCTATTGCGAGTTTGACACAAAGGAAAGCTACGGTAAAGTCACGAAATGGTGGTTTGACAGCTATGGCAAGGCTATGGGGAAATTGCTGATTGCGCCATGGGATATGATGAGCGGATATACGCTGGAGGAACACTTATGATAAACAACATCACCATCGGCGATCTTTCGATTGATGCGCTCCACCCAAAAACGCTCCGCGACTTTTACGCCGCACTCATGGGCTGGAAGAAAAAGACGGCTTGGGGTTGTCCTGCTGTGTTGAGCAAAAACGGCCTACTCATCTTGTTTATGGATGTTGACTGCGGTTACATCCCGCCCGTTTGGCCGGAGGAACCGGGCAAGCGGCAAAAGCAGATGCACTTGGATTTGACGGTGGATGATGTTGCCGCCGCCGCAGAAAACGCGATCCGGCTTGGTGCGGCCAAAGCCGCCTCCCAATACGGGGGGAAAATTTGTGTGACGATGCTCGACCCGGAGGGACACCCATTTTGTTTGTGCAAACGGCAGTCCGAGGAGGAATCGGTGTTTGTCCGCTATTTCAAAGAAAAGCGGGGCTGTGCAATTCCGGAGGAGTCTATTAGACTCTGTAGTCACGAGATTCCGAGCCAAAGCGCCCAGCAGCGGATATGGACAGCAGCAAGGAAGGACGAGGAATTTTTCGCGTATCGTGTTGCGATGCCGCGCCACTTTTTTAG
>JAIRXU010000058.1 GCA_031268095.1 Oscillospiraceae bacterium
CAGCTGCGGAGACGGCTGCTCCGGAGGCGCTTGGGATCTTGCCGTTCGGGTAGTCAATTGGCTGCTCGGCCTCTTCGGCTTGTCTTGCGACGGGGACGGGGAAGACGAGGACTCAACGACACCGCCGCCGCCGCCGACTGTCATTCCCGCAACTACCGTCCCGGGCACGACGAGGCCGACGACCATCCCGGGCACTACGAAGCCGACGACTATCCCCGTTACTTCCTTTTCGATCTCATCTACTTCTAAAACAATGTATGTTGACGACAGTGCCTGGCTGCAAATCCCAACGACCAGAAGGCCGGTGTCCGTCAGGGGATCTACTACGCCAACAACTACCTCTATGTTTCCCGCTATGATCCCCTTTATGATCCCGGTAAGAATCCGGGTCCTGATCAAAATGCGCTTCTGCGCTATCCGTGGGTCAACAGCGGAACGGATGTATGGGCGGACAGAGCATGGTATTTGAACGGACCGGCCAACACGAAATTTGAGATTAAGGTTTTAAAAAATTACAATGAATATGTTTCCAGAAACAAGGAGAACGCAGCGGTGATATATTACGCGCTTTATGACGTCAACGGCGACGGATTAGAAGAACTGTTCACGTGTGATCTGGAAGTCAGTGATCTTGGAGATTATAGAATATACGCCCTACAAGACGGTGTTGCGGTAGAACAGGAATTTAGGCCACCAGACTTTGCCCCCAAACTATTTCAAAACGGCTTATTTCGCTGTGATTTTTGGGGCGATCCGGGAACCATTACTTACTATTATCGGTTTGAGGGTAGTCAGCTGAAATATCAAACATATTTTTGGGAAGATGATTATGATCCTGAAAATAGAATTTATTATCGCGATGATGACAGTAGCGAGCGGCGACCAATTGAAATCACCCAGCAGGAATACGAGCGCCAGATGAAGGAAATAGAGGGCAACGGGCAGGTTGTTGAACCGGATTGGAAATTGATGGAGGACTATAAGAGGGAATGACTATGAAGAAGAGTATTGTCGCGCTCCTATATTTACTATTTCTGGTATTTTTTGTCCTCATAACCAGCAACAAGCTGCGCCGTAAAATCGAGAAGGCACTGAAAAACTTTGGGCAGCGCATGCAGAAAAGTGTGTTTCTCTGCACACTGGGGGCAGAGAAACTGACAAGTCTGAGCAATGTGCTGCAACGCTTACTGGAACGTCTGAGCGATTTGCAGGAGAGCAGCGACAGCGTTGTGGTCACCGGACCTCTGCACGAGAAAAATGTCAACTATTTACTGGGAAACCCTTGCATCCTGGAAGATTATGTGATATACTAATGAAAATCTCCTCGAAAGATGGTTTAAAGAGATGAATCGGCTGCAAATGGTACGGCTGGATCTGGAGGCCGAAGCGCTGCGGGACGTGCAGTTGCCGGGCTTCTTGGGCAATACACTGAGAGGTTGCTTGGGCCGGGCTTTGTTGCGTCAGAATTGCAATTTGGATTCCCCCGTTTGCGAACCCTGCCCCCGGCGTGGCGATTGCGTGTACCCGAACGTGTTCAAGGTAATCCAACGCACTGCGGAGTTCCCGACCATGCCTGCGCCGTTTGTCATTCACGCGCCGGAATTCGGCAAGCGGCAGTGGCAGGCGGGGGAATCGCTGATATTTTCAATTCTATTGTTCGGCACGGCTGTTCGCCGGAGCGCTGAAGTCCTGCGCGCCGCTTCGGTAGTTTTTGAAAGCCGCTTTGCGCAAACGCAAGGCGCTTTGGTGTTGCGATCCGTCCGCGATGGTTTCACAGGGCAAAGCGCGGAGAAAGATCTGCAAATCGCTGTTTGGAGCGACGAAGGAGCGCAAAGTATCCCTCCGGCCCAGGGGATAAAAATCAGGTTCCTCTCGCCGACGCAAATTTATCACGATCGCTTTGTGGCGGATAAGCCCGACTTCCCCCTTTTCATAGACAGCCTGCTCGCGCGTATCGCGGCTATGATTGATGTTTACGGCGAAAACGAGTTCACGCTGCCCTATGGCTTGCACCGCCGCAAGCCGCAGGTAACCATGCAGTTTTCAACGCAACGGATCACGATCCCGCAGGATCATGGGCAGCGTGTGGATGGCGTCATTGGTGAGGTTCTCTACGAGGGCGGCATCACGCGCTACCTGCCATATTTGGACTTGGGTACGCAGCTACACGTTGGCAAGAAGACGACACGGGGCTGCGGGCAATATGAGATGGAAATTTTTTGATTTGAGAGGAGTTTTGGCATGGATCTCTGGGAAATCATCGGCAATATCGTGAATGTACTTGGAATTCTTGGTGTTTCACTTGGCGCGTTTCTCGCTTGGGTGTTTGCCCGCAGGCCGATTTCATTCCGCTACAAGCAGTGGCGGTACCAGGTAAAATATGGACACGCCCTAAGCGAAGGCTATGGCTATATTGTAATCGTAGGCCACAAGGCGAAATCGGATATTGAGGCTGATGTCAAAAACTATTGCAACGGAGATCCGGAGCTGAAATGTATACGGGAAACCGCAATTGCCTTTGTCGAAACTAAGGCGAATATAGAACCGCAGGATGTTGCGGGCATTATAAGCAAATTTGAAGCAATGCGGCAAGACGTACGCAAAAACGCGAACAAGAAGGTGATGCATTTCTTTTCCAATGTGCCTATCGCGGTTGCGTGTCAACTCATCGCGCCGCTGTCCAATAACGATCCGATATACGTATACCACTACCAAGGAGGGACATATCTGCCCTTTGGTGTCATAGGGAGGTAACACGATGAACGGCAACTACATCGCGGCGGTCTATGACTTCCGCAGCAAGCAGGACTACATTTACCGCACCAACCGGGTGCAGGAAGCTTGCTTGAGCTCTGCGGGGGGCTTTTTCAGAAACGTATAGGTAGAATGAAAACACATTCGGAAGGAAGTTCTCATCATGAAACAGCGCAGCGGCCTGCAGGTTTTTGTCACTTTTCTCCTTGGCACGGTCCTGGCGGCGGCCCTTGGCTGGTACTATGACGTCTATACCCACTGGCAGCCAAAGGTTTTTCCGTTTGCGATGGCGCTTACTGCGGCGGCCTTCGCGTCATTTGCGTTTAGTATCGTTTGGGGCCTGGAGCCACCCCCGCGCAAAGCGCCGCGCCTGCTCTGGAAAAGCGCGCTCACGTTCGCGGCGGGTTTTGGTGCGCTGATTGGGGTCACCTCGCTGATCAACAATGTGCTGTACCACAGCACGGGGGCGGCGCTTGCCGCCAACATCGCCCTGCCGCTGGTGCTGGTATGGGTGCTCCTCCTGCTGGCGCTGCGGGTGCGCGCCCTGGCAAAGGCAGGCGGAAAAAAACCGGCGGCTCTGCTGAGCGCCGGACTCATGCTGGTTTTCACAGGCACGGGCCTATTGGGCATAGCTTACCCCGCCCATATGCGCGGCGCCTACCGCGCGCCCATCCCCGCTGTGCCCGCGGGCGAATTCGCGCCGCCGCCATCCTGGGGGGACACACCGGACTTCACTGTTTCGCCCGGCGGGATGACCCTTGAGCAAGCCCGCGATGCCGTCCGCGCGGCACGGGAGAACCCCGAAAACGCACAGCGGCAGTATACTGTCCTGCTGGAGGGCGGCGAATACAGCATCCAAAATATCACGTTTGACGAACGGGATATAAATACAGTTTACTATGCGATGGAAACCGGGGTAACGTTCAACGGCGGGCTGCGGCTGCGCCCCGCCGATTTCACCGAGGCGGCGGGCTTGGACGCGCGTTTGGGTGAAAGCGCTTCCAATATCAAAGCCGTTGACTTAACGAAGCTTGGTTTGACGGCGGCGGACTGGGGTGAAATCAATGCCGTTGGCGCATACCACACCGCCGGGAATTACGACGGCGGATGCGGCGGCGAGGTCTATGCCGAACTGTTTTTGAACGACACACGCTGCGTCCTGGCGCGGTATCCAAATGCGGGGGACTTCACCCGAACGGGCGAGATCGTACGTTCAACCATCAGCGACCAGCCCGGTTCGCCGGCGCGGAACGAGCGCAACCTGCCCGGCGACATATTCCGCCCGGCGGACGACACCGCCGCGCGGCTGGCGGGCTATCAAAGCACGGACGACGTGTGGCTCATGGGGTACTGGAAATACGACTGGGCGGACGCGTCCACGCCGTTCACCTACGACAGCGGCAAAAACGAAATTACAACAGCCTACGCGAGCTGCTACGGCGTGGATGCGGACAAGCCCTATTATATTTTTAACGCGCTCGAAGAGCTGGATGCGCCTGGCGAATGGTACCTGGATCGCGGGGCGGGAATGCTGTATGTCTATCCGGCAGCGGGCACGTTCGCCGCAGCGGAGATTGATTTGTCGCTTTCCACGCAGCCGATTGTGCAAATCAAGGGCGGGAGCGGGCTGCGGTTCCAGGGAATTACGTTCAAGGGGACGCGCGGCGACGCGCTTGACGTGCAGGGCGACGGAAACGTGTTCAGCCACTGCACCATCAAAAACACGGGCGGCTGGGCAGCGCGCTTGGACGGCACAGGCAACCGTGTTTCGGATTGCGAAATCACGCACACAGGCAAGGGCGGCGTGTTTTTGAGCGGCGGCGAAGTGACAACCCTCACGCCCGGCAACAACCAAGCGGTCAACAACCTGATTCACGACTGGGCGGAGGTATACTTCACCTACCAGCCCGCCGTGCAGCTCAGCGGCGTGGGCAACGTATGTGCCCACAACGAGATGTACAATTCCCCGCATGAGGCCATCTCCTTCGTTTATGGCGCAAGCGAACCCGGCAGCAACGGCAGCGCGAGCAACAATCACATCATCGAATACAATCTAATTCACGACGTATGCCTGCTATCCGACGACGCGGGCGCAATTTACGGCGGATGCCGCTGGGACGCTTACGGCACGGCGATCCGCTATAACGCGATTTATAATCTGGGTTCCGGCACACACAAGCCCGTCGGGATTTATCTGGATGACGCGCTTTCGGGCATCACGGTGGAGGGCAACCTGGTGGTAAACGCCGGGAACATCGGCATTCAGCTGGGCGGCGGACGCGACCTGACGGTACGCAACAATGTTGTGGTCAACGCCAACAGCACCATCTCGTATGACTGGCGCGCGCGGGAGGGCGCGATTGACCCCAACGGCTGGTTCAGCACACATTCGGGCGAGGGCGGCGAAATGTGGCAATGGCTGAAGGCTTCTCCTTGGCAAAGCGAGACGTGGCAAAAAGCCTACCCGCAGATGCGGCGGTTTTCTTTCGATTTTTCGCAGCCGGATTCTCCCGATTTCGTGGCAAACCCGGCCTACAGCGTGGTGACAGACAATATTTTAGTCGGCGTGAAGCGTTGGGAAACCGGCAAACAGGTGCTGCTCTTCAGCACCCTCGCGCCAAATGCGGAATACGGGTTGTGGCGGGGGCACAAATATGGGGAGCTGCCCGGATTCAGCGAGAAAATTCCAATCGAGAGAATTGGAAGAACCCTGCTTCAGGAGAAATAATTTATGTTGATCCGCGACAAAAAGCAGAAAAAAAGAGGCGGGCGCGAAGGCCCGTAAATAGGCGTCGTCGAGCTGAATGCCCCATTCCAAGAACAATTTCAACCGCGAAATGAACAGGTGCGCGCCGGTTTTTAAGACAATAAAATTGCCTTGATTCATGCAGCTTTTTGAGGTGTGTCTTATTATTATTTCACCTACCGGCCCGACGGGACCGCAAGGTACTCCGGGCGCAACGGGACCTACTGCTGCCTAAAAGCATGCGCCCTTCTGGAATCCTTACAAATAGGGCCCATTCAAATGGAAGCGGCCGACGGAGCATTTTCCGTTGGCCGCTTTTATTTTTTTACTTGTCCTCAGACAAATTGGCTGGCGTTCTTTCATATATTGGGGTATCCCAATGGAGAGAAGTGATCGCGTGACCCTAGAGCAACTGTGTGCCCTGCGAGCCGCCGACCCGCCCAAAGAGGAACGCGTGGATATCCGCAGCGTGACCATCGACACGGACGCTCCCGTTGAAGTACGTGCGCAGCAATACTTAGAACAGATCAAAAATCCGTATGCCTTTCGCTGCGGCGACGTCTCCGTGAATCTGGAATTTGCGCCCGAGGGCAAACCGTTGAGAGAGGCCATCATTTCCTACTTGAAGTCGAAACGCGCATAAATTACGTCTGCCTGTTCGCCGCGATAATCTCCGAAAGCGTCACCTCCGGGTTGCGCCAGCGGGCTGCGCTGCGTTCGTTTTTCAGATGGATCGCGTTTTGGGGACATAGGTGGACGCAACCCAGACACCATTCGCACCGGTCGCCGAACCGCACGCTTTCACCGACCGAAATATTGCCCGCCGGGCAAATTTTCGCGCAGGCGCCGCACTGTGTGCAGCTTTCGCTGACAAGATAGCCTTGTGCCTGCGCCCCGCGCATCGCAAGGGGTTCACCGCCCTTGATCACGGCAGTCATGGCGCGCCTGACGAGGTTTGCCGAGGCCTGATTTGCCTTGCGCGCCCGCACACCGGCGATGATCTGCGCGAGGTGTTCTTCCACATGTTTCTGCGGCAGCGTGGCAATCTGTTTGCCCATTTCGTAGCCCGGCAGGTAGTTGTCCACCATCAGCAGCGTTGTGGAACAGTCCAGCCGCAGCCCGAGGGTTTGCGCCAGCCGCTGCACGTTGCGCGCCGCCGCGCCCGCTTCGTTGCCATAGGTACCCACCGCGAAAGTGTAGTCCGCCTCCCATGAGACGTTTTCTAGAAAGCGCCGCACCATCTTCGGCAGCCCAAAGCCATAAATGGGATAGACCAGGCCAATCACGTCGTCTTGGTAAGATAAATCCGGCTGATTGATGATTTGCGGAATTGAAATGAGTTTTGCATTCTCAACGCCTTTACCAATCGCTTTCGCCGCGGCCAGGCTGTTGCCCGTGGCCGTAAAATAAAAGATGGTCATCCCTGCGCCCCTTTCGTGAAGGCCCCGCCGTTGCCCCATTCCCACGTGCCGCCAGCCGCCAGCGCGAAATGAGCCTTGGCGATGCCGAGGTCAATCGCCTCGTAGCTGCCGTCGTAGCCCTTCACCGCCGCCGTTACCGCGCCGTTTTGATATGCAAATGTCACTGGCTGGCGGTTCACCGCTGACGGCGCTTTTTGCGCGGCCCGTACACCTGCAACGAACCAGTCCGGCGGAGCCGAATCTGTAACAGAAAGCTGCTCGACGCTCTTTGTCTTGCGCTTTACCACGCCGTGCAGCAGCTTTTCTTTGCCGCGCGGCGCTTCCACATAGCCTACGTTAATCGCAAGTACCAGGTATTCGTCCTCAGCCAGCGCAACCGGGCAGGCAGATTTGTCATACATGCCCATCCAGCAGGTTCCAAGGCCCATGGCGGCGGCGCGCAGCACCACGAGTTCGCCAAAGTAGCCCAGCCGCTCCTTGGCGGTGGGGTCGCCGTCGCGGGCGAGCAGCAAAATCGAATTGCGCACACCGCTGAATAGCCCATAGCTGGCCTTCAGGTTCGCCTCCGCCAGCGCCATGCGCATCCTCGGCTGGGCATATTCGTCCAGCGCGGCCTGGATTTTCCAGGCGTCACTTTCTGTCAGCGGCTCCGGTTTGTAGGTGCGGCGCGAAACCCGCACGTCAATTGCCTCCAGTAAAGTCATTTCGTACACTCCATTCTCAGTTTCTCGATTTCGCCCACCAGCGCGACAAGCTCCGGCCAGGCTCCGCCCAGCTTCATGTAGTTCGCACTTTTCTTCCCCGTGTCGCGCTGCACAATCGGCGCAATTGCCGCAATGGCAGCCTGCTTTCGCTCATCCCCGGCGGGAATTTTCTTCACGGCAGCATCAATCTGC
>JAIRXU010000074.1 GCA_031268095.1 Oscillospiraceae bacterium
AAGGAAGCCCTGCGGCGGCTGAACGAGGAAATCATCCTCCGCAACAGCCAGCCCGAAAATTCCGATTACAACGGCAACATCCTGTTCGCGGATTGGGTCGCCCACTGGCTGGAAGAAAAAGAAGCGCAGAACAAAATCAAGCGGACTACGCTTCGCGGCTACCGACAAACGCTGAAATGCCATGTCATTCCCTACTTCACGGAGAAAAAGCTAAAACTCTCCGAAGTCGGCTGGGCTGAGATTGAGAAGTATATGCAGAACAAGGCGAAATCGCTCTGCACCGAATCGCTCAAAAGCCACAGGGTGGTACTCAGCCAAGCGTTGAAGCTGGCACGGAAACACAAGTACATTCTTGTGTCGCCGATGGAGGATGTGGAACTGCCGGAATCCAAGAAGAAAAGCAAGGTGTCCAAGTTCGTGCCGAATGTGGAGCAGTTCAATGAAATCCTCTCCGCGATTGAACACGAAGAACTGTACCCGCTGATTTTCTTGACCGCCTCGCTGGGCTTGCGCCGTTCCGAGGTCGCCGCCCTCAAATGGGATGTGTTTGACGGGCAGCACCGAACGCTTGAAATCAGGCACACCATCGCGGACGGGGAGTTTCGTGAGAACATCACCAAATCAGGCAGCAGCCGCAGGCGGTGTCCGTTAGACGACAAGCTGTTTTCCCTGCTGATGCAAGTCAGGCTGAAACAGGAATCACAAAAGCGGCTGCTGGCGGGCGCCTACCATGACGAGGGGTACATCTTCACGCGGGGCGACGGCGAACCCTACAACCTGAATTACCTGACAACCACGTTTCCCGCAATGGTCGCCAGTGCAGGGTTTCCGAGAATGACCTTCCACTCCCTGCGAAAGTTCGCCTGCTCTGCGCTGATGAACGACAGCGTAAGCTCTGCGGAGGTCGCAAAGTACGTCGGACACTCCAATGTCACCGTGTTCTACAACCACTATGCTTTCTTGGACATGGGACACAAGCTGGAACTGACCGAAAAAATTACAAAAAATCTTGGAATACCGCTTGGAACGGGGAGCCTCGCGCTCCCCGGTTAAGCCCCAAAAAGCCCGCAGTTACAAGGGTTGGCCGATTGGGGTGGGATTTTCAAAGTATTTTTTCAAAAAAATTCTGCATTTTTTCTTGCGTAATCTGGATTTCGTGGTATAATAGTTCGTGTATCCGCCGCAACCCGAGATTTTTGAGGAAGGAAGGGACGATCTGCCGATGGGAAATCATGATTCTATGGACGGCATTGGAGGGTTGGTGATCTCTGACGAGGTCCTGGCCGCCATCGCGATGACCGCCGCGCGGGATATTGAGGGCGTCAGCGCCATCCTCCCCCGACCCGCCGACGTCGCCCGTCTGTTTCATCCCAATGACGTTGCCAGCCGCTACGTCAAGGTCATCAGCGCCGAAAACGACGTGAAGATCCAAATGTCCCTGCGCATCCAGAGCGGACTGCGGATCTCTTCGGTCGCGGGCGCGGTGCAGCGGGCGGTCAAGAACGCCATTCAGAATATGACGGGTCACACCGTTTCCCGCGTCAATCTCAACGTAGAGGGCGCGGAATTCCCCGCGCAGCAGGCGAGCTGATTTCCCCTTCCGCTCGTACTTTCAACGATATCGACGGAGGTAGCCATGACCGAACATGTCACCCGGCGCGCCGCCCGGGAACAGGCCTTCGCGCTGCTATTCGCGCTGTCGTTTCATCCGGAAGCGGACGCGGCGGCGCTGCTGGATTGGGAGCGGGAGGCGGGCTCCCCGGAACCGGACGCCTTCGCCCGCGCCGTTTTCGTCCGGGCTGCCGAACACCAGGCGGAACTGGATGAGACCATCAGCCGGTACCTCAGCAAAAACTGGCGGCTGGCGCGTATCTCCCGGGTTTCGCTGGCGCTGCTGCGGCTGGCCGTCTGCGAGATCACCTGTTTTCCTGAAGTTCCGGCGGCGGTGAGTATCAACGAGGCGGTGGAACTGGCCAAACGTTACGGCGACGAGGAGACCCCCCGGTTCGTCAACGGCATCCTGGGATCCGTGGCGCGGGCGGAAAACGATGCGGCGGAGGAGCGGCAGGCATGACAGCCCTGGGGATCGACACAAGCAATTACACCACCAGCGCGGCGCTCTATGACGGGATCCGTCTGACGCAGCGGCGCAAATTATTGCCGGTGAAGCGCGGCGCTCTGGGTCTGCGGCAAAGCGACGCCCTTTTCGCCCACACGCAGCAGTTGCCGGACCTGCTGGACGACCTGCTGACAGACACGCAGGCATCCGTCGGCGCCGTGGCGGTCTCTGACCGGCCCCGAAACGCCCCGGATTCCTATATGCCCTGCTTTTTGGCGGGGCTTTCCTGCGCCAGGGGGATTGCCGCGGTCTTAGGCGTCCCGCTGCGGCGTTTCAGCCATCAGGAAGGGCACCTGGCGGCGGCGATGCATGGCGCGGGGCGGGACGACCTTTTTGAGCGGCGGTGCGTCGCCTTTCATGTCTCCGGCGGGACGACGGAATGTCTGCTGGCCGAGCCGGACAAAACCGGAGGCCGGGCTTTTGCGGTAACCATCCTCGGCCGGACGACGGACCTGCATGCCGGGCAGGCGGTGGACCGGGTGGGCGCGATGTGCGGCCTGGGGTTCCCTGCCGGGCCGGACCTGGACCGATTGGCGCTGACGGGAGATCTGTCCCAGCTGCCCCGCGCGCCGAAACCGGTGGTTCGGGATTTGCAGTGCAGCTTCTCCGGGCTGGAAAATCAGTGCCGTGCCCTGCTGAACCAGGGCGCCGCCGAAGCGCACACCGCCCGGTATTGCCTGGAATGGATCGGCGCGGCGCTGGAAGAGATGGCCCGGCAGGCGCTGGAGCGCCATCCCCGCGCGCCGCTGCTGTTTTCCGGCGGGGTGATGGGCAGCGAGGTGATCCGGCGGCGGCTGGAGGCCGCGTTCCCGGCGGCGGTCTTCGCCCCGGCGGCGTTTTCTGGAGACAACGCGGCGGGACTCGCAGCACTGGCTTTCCGGTCCCAGGCAGGGGAATCTGACTCCCGAGGTGTTTCATGAATTCTGTACTTTCGGTCGGGCAGCTCAACCGTTTCGTCAAGGCCCTGCTGGAAGGGGACGCGCGGCTGCAGGATGTGTTCGTCACGGGCGAAATCTCCAACTTCAAGCGCCATAGCTCCGGACATTTTTATTTCACCCTCAAGGACGCGGATGCGGCGGTGGCGGCGGTGATGTTCCGGGGCAGCAACCTGCGCCTGGCCTTTTTGCCCCGGGATGGGATGCGTGTGCTGGCCCGGGGGCGGGTCTCGATTTATGACAAAAGCGGACAGTATCAGTTTTATGCGGAAGACATGCAGCCGGATGGACTGGGAGCGCTGTTCGCCGCGTTCGAGCAGCGGAAAGAGCGGCTGGCGGCGGAAGGTCTGTTTGATGCCGCGCGCAAGCGCCCCCTCCCTTTCTGCCCTGCCCGGGTCGGCGTTGTCACCTCCCCCACGGGGGCGGCTGTGCGGGATATTTTGCAGGTCCTCGGGCGCCGGTTTCCGGCGGCGGCGGTGGTCTTCTGTCCGGTGCTGGTCCAAGGGGCCGGGGCGGCGGCGGAAATCGCGGCGGCGATCCGGCGGATGAACGAACAGCGGGCGGCGGATGTGCTGATCGTCGGCCGGGGCGGCGGCTCCCTGGAGGACCTCTGGGCCTTCAACGAAGAAATCGTCGCCCGGGCTGTGGCGGACTCGGAGATTCCGGTGATTTCCGCCGTCGGACACGAAACTGACGTCACCATCTGCGACTTCGCCGCCGACCTGCGCGCGCCCACCCCCTCGGCGGCGGCGGAATTGGCGGTCCCGGACACGCGGGAATTGCTGGAGTACTTGGCGGGAGAGGCACGGCGGCGGACGGCGGCGCTGGAACGGGAACTGCGGCAACGGCGCGCGGCGCTGGAGCAGCTGACGGCTCAGCGGGTGCTGCGGCGGCCGGAAGGCTTGTTAGACCCTGCGCGGCAGCGGCTGGACGCCACCCGGGAACGCATGGAGTCCTGTGCGGCGGCGCTGCTGCGGGACCGGCGGCGGGCCCTCGCGGCAGCGCTGGCCCGGCTGGAGGCGCTCAGCCCCCTGGCGGTGCTGGCCCGGGGCTACGCCGTTGCCCGGAAGGACGGGCGCGCCTTGCGCCGGGCGGCAGAGGCAGTTCCCGGCGACGAGCTTGACGTTCTCTTGCAGGACGGACGCCTGCGCTGCGCGGTGCTGGCGGCAAACGATACGGCAACCTAAAACTATAAACGATACCACAAGAAAGGAGCAAAACAATGGCAGCAAAAACAGGAAAAAAACAGAGCTATGAACAAAACTTTCAGCGGCTGGAGGCCATTTCCGCCGCGCTGGAGGAAGGCAGCCTGCCGCTGGAGGAGGCGCTGAAACTCTTCGAGGAAGGCACCCGCCTGGCCACCGAACTGCACGCCACACTCGTCGCGGCGGAACAGAAGATCACTGGCCTCACGGCGGAGGACGACGACGCTCCGGCGGATTTGTTTTCCTGACGGGAATTTTTTTGCATTGCATTATTGAAAGAAGGAACAAAAACGAAGGAGGAAGGCGCCATGCAGGAAGACGCCATTTTTTTCGCGCGGCTAGCGGAAGACGCGGCCCGCGTCAATGATGTTCTGGCGCAGGTCCTGCCCGCAGAGGGCGGGACGGTGAACGCCGCCGCGCGCTACAGCCTCGGGCAGGGCGGCAAACGAATCCGGCCCGTGCTTACGCTGGCGTTTTGCCGGCTGCACGGCGGCGACCCGGCCCAGGCCCTGCCGCTGGCGGCGGCGCTGGAACTGATCCATACATATTCGCTGATCCACGACGATCTGCCTTGCATGGACGACGACAATGTCCGGCGGGGGCAGCCCGCCTGCCACCGGGCCTACGGCGAAGCTTACGCCCTGCTGGCGGGAGACGCGCTGCTGACGCGGGCCTTCGGGGTGATCGCGGAAGCGGCGCTCCCGGCGGAAACCCGCGCGGCGGCAGCGGCGCTGCTGGCCGAAGCGGCGGGAACTGCCGGCATGATCGGCGGACAGGAACTGGACCTGCGGCTGGAAGGCGGCACCCCTACGGCGGCGCTGCTGCGGGAACTGGACCGCAAAAAAACCGGCGCGCTGCTGCGGGCCGCCTGCCAGCTGGGCTGCCTTGCCGCCGGGGCGGACGAATCCGCCGCCGGGGCGGCGGACCGCTACGCCGAAGCCATCGGACTGCTGTTCCAGGTGGTGGACGACATCTTGGACGTCGCCGGGGACAGCGCGGCGACAGGCAAACCCACCGGCAGCGACGAAGCGAAACAAAAAAGCACTTGGGTGCGTTTTCTGGGATTGGCGGGAGCCCGCACTTACGCGGCGGAGCTCGCCAGCCAGGCGGACGCGGCCTTGGCGGGCTACGGACCGGCGGCGGACTTCCTGCGGAAGATGGCCCGCTGGATGGAAACCAGAGAAAAATAACGAGAAGTATGCCATACCAATACAAGGAACGGGAGATGATCGCATGGACGCAGGCGGGCTGCTGGAACAGATCCATTCGCCGGCGGAACTGCGCTCTTTTGCGCCGGAGCAGCTGACCCAGCTGGCGGAGGAAATCCGGGATACGCTCATCCGCACCGTCTCCCGCACCGGGGGGCACCTGGCCTCCAACCTGGGCGTTGTGGAGCTGACGCTGGCGCTGCATCTTTGCTTCGATTCGCCGGACGACGCATTGGTCTGGGACGTTGGGCATCAAACCTACACCCATAAGCTCCTGACGGACCGCTGGAAAGACTTTGGCACCCTCCGGCAATCCCACGGCCTCAGCGGCTTCAGCGCCCCGCAGGAAAGCCCGCACGACCTCTTCCTCTGCGGCCACGCCAGCGCCTCCATTTCCGCAGCCCTCGGCCTGGCGGAAGCCCGCGCCATGCAGGGAAACCCCCGCCACACCGTCGCCATCCTGGGCGACGGTGCGATGACCGGCGGGCTGGCCTACGAAGCGATGAACAACGCCGGGCGCAACAGCGGCTATCTTCATAGACCCGGCATGGCGCAGGACGGGCACGGACTGCCGAAGCTGATTGTGATCCTCAATGATAACGAGATGTCGATTTCGAAAAACGTCGGCTCTCTGGCGGGGATGCTCTCCCGGCTCCGGGTCCAGCCGATGTACCGGCTGACCAAGCAGCGGGTGGAGCGCCGGCTGCGGCAGATCCCTCTGGTCGGCGGCGGGCTGGCCCGCTTGCTCCATAGCTTCAAGGAACAGCTGAAGCGTATCTTTTATCCCAGCGCGACCTTCTTCCAGGATCTGGGGTTTGACTACACCGGCCCCATCGACGGGCACGACCTAGATCTGCTCTGCCGCGCGCTGCAAAGCGCGAAACTGGCCCGGCGGCCGATCTTGGTCCATGTCCGTACGGTCAAGGGCCGGGGCTACAATTACGCCGAGCAAAGCCCTTCCGCGTTTCACGGCGTCGCGCCTTTCGACATGGACTCCGGCGAACCGCCCCCCGGCCAGGACGGAAGTTTTTCGGCGGTGTTCGGGCAGTCGCTTTGCGAACTGGCGGCGGCAGACCCGTCCGTCTGCGCTGTCACGGCCGCTATGTCCTTGGGAACAGGGCTGCACTGCTTCGAGCAACAGTTCCCCCGGCGTTTTTTTGACGTTGGGATTGCGGAGGGGCACGCCGTCACTTTTGCTGCAGGGCTGGCCTGCCAGGGAATGCGGCCGGTCTTCGCGGTGTATTCCACTTTCCTCCAGCGGGGGTACGACCAGCTGCTGCACGACGGCGCGCTCCAGGGCAGACCGCTGGTTATCGCGGCGGACCGGGCAGGTTTCGTCGGAGAAGACGGCCCGACCCATCACGGCCTTTATGATGTCGCGTTTCTGCGCAGCATCCCGGGTGTGACGGTTTTCTCCCCCAGCGGATACAACGAACTGCGGCTCTGCTTGTGGCAGGCGCTGTACGACTGCAAAAATTTGGCGGTGGTGCGCTATCCCCGAGGCGCGGAAGGCGCGTTTCCCCGTGATTTCATTCCCAGCGGCGCGCCTTATGTCACCCGCGGAGACGGCAAGGCCTTTGCCTTGGTCACTTACGGGAGACTCTTTTCCGCCGCCTGCGCCGCCCTGCGCCAGCTGGAACAGGAAGGTCTGCGCGGACGGATTGTCAAACTGACCCAGGTGCACCCGCTGGATCCCGGCGCGCTGGACGCGGTGCTGGACTGCGCCTGCGTCGCCTTCTTCGAGGAAGGGATTCGCAGCGGCGGGGCCGGTGAGGCCTTCGGCGAAGGGCTGCTGGAGCGGAGATTCCAGGGCCGGTTCCGGACCGTTGCTGTAGAAGGGTTCGTCCGTCAGGCGCCGATGGCGGAGCTGCTGGCGGAATACCGCCTGGACGCAGCGGGCATGACGGAAGAACTGCGGAGGCTGACGGCATAAACGTCGATGATAAGGAGAACAACGATGGCGGAAGAGCGGCAGCGGCTGGACCTGGCGCTGACCGGGCGGGGGCTGATCCCCTCCCGGGAACGGGCCAAGGCGCTGATCATGGCCGGGCAAATCTATGTCAACGGACAGAAGGAACTCAAGGCCGGACGGAGCGTCAAGGAAACGGATCTGCTGGAGGTCCGGCAGGACGGCGTCCTTCCCTTCGTCAGCCGGGGCGGACTGAAGCTGCAGAAGGCGCTGGACGCCTTTGGCATCGGTCCGGAAGGCCTGTGCTGCATGGATGTTGGGGCCTCAACGGGAGGCTTCACGGACTGCCTGCTGGGCCGGGGCGCGCGGAAGGTCTACGCCATTGACGTTGGATATGGCCAGCTGGCCTGGAAACTGCGGCAGGACGCGCGGGTGGTGAGCCTCGAGCGGACCAACTTTCGCTACGTCACGCGGGAGCAGGTCCCGGAGGAGATCGACTTCGCCAGCGTGGACGTGTCGTTCATCTCTCTGGGACTGATTTTCCCCGTGCTGGCGCGGCTGCTGGCGGCGGACGGACAGGCGGTCTGCCTAGTCAAACCGCAGTTCGAGGCCGGGCGGGAACGGGTCGGGAAAAAAGGCGTGGTGCGGGATCCCGCCGTGCACCTGGACGTGCTGACGCAGACGATTGCTGCCGCCAGGCAAAATGGCTTTTTCGTCCGGGGTGTGACGTTTTCGCCCATCAAGGGCCCCGAGGGAAACATAGAATACCTGCTGCACCTTCACCGGCAAGCCGGGGAAGACGATCGCGTGGATCCCGGCGGCGCGGTAGAAGAGGCGCACCGCACACTGTAATGCTCTATCGGATACCGCGGCGCACAGCGCGCTTTCGTTCCATATTTTTATGGAATCCTGAGTTATGGTTTGAGGAGGAACGCCCATGCGGGAGCTGCTGCTGATAGTGAATACCTCCAAGCCCGGGGCGGCGGCGCTGGCCGGGGAAGTTGCCGCGCGCCTGCGGGAATTTGGCATGGACGCGCTGGCGGAGACATCCTGCCGGGCTTTCCTGCCGGAAAAGACGGTTTTCCTCCCGGCGGAAGAGGCGCTGGCGCGCTGCGACGGCGTGATCGCCCTGGGGGGGGATGGCACCATCCTCCAGGCGGCGCGGCTGGCCATGGCCCGGCGCAAACCCGTGCTGGGAATCAACGCCGGACGACTGGGATTCCTGGCCGGACTGGAGCGGCACGAACTGGACCTGCTGCGGCAGCTGCGGGAAGATCAATACGAGACTGACCGACGGATGATGCTGCTGGCGCAGATCCGGGACGGGGATACGGTGCTCCGGGAAAGCTGCTGCATCAACGACGCGGTGGTGGGCCGGGGCGGCGCGACGCGGGCGGCGGATGTCCCGGTGCTCTGCGAGAACGGACGGCGGCTTCGCTTCCTGGGCGACGGTGTGATTTTTTCCACGCCGACGGGTTCCACGGCCTACTCCCTTTCGGCGGGCGGGCCAGTGGTGGACCCGCGGATTGAGAGTATCCTGCTCACCCCGATCTGCACCCACCTGTTTTTTTCCCGGTCGATTGTCTTTTCGCCGCAGGCTGTCCTGCGGGCGGAAATCGCCCAGGATGGGCTGACGCTGACGGCGGATGCGGAACCGCCGCTGGAGCTGCGGGCCGGACAGGAGGTCTGGATCCGCCGGGCGGACGAAACGGCGGCCTTCCTGCGGATCAAGGCGGATAGCTTCCTGGACGTCATGGAACGCAAATTAATTCGGAATGCCCAGGCATTGGAACCGGATTTAGAAACAATGAGGGATGAGCGGGTATGAAACAGCATCGGCATGAACTGATCCTCCAGGCGATCGCGGCAAACCCCGTCAGCACACAAGAGAAGTTGCGGCAATACCTGGCGGAACGGGGGGTGGCGGCCACGCAGGCCACCATGTCCCGGGATATCCGGGATCTGCGGCTGGTCAAAGCGCCCGCCGCCGGGGGACTCTCCTGCTACCAGCTGCCAACGGAGGACGCTGACGGCCTGGCGCGCAAATACCGTTCCATTTTGCAAAATTCCATCATTTCGGCGGACGCGGTGGGCAATTTCCTGTGTGTGCGCTGCTTCACCGGGATGGCCCAGGGAGCCTGCGCCGCGCTGGACGCCATGCAATGGATCGACGTGGTCGGAACCCTGGGCGGGGAGGACACGATTTTTGTCCTCTGCCGTACAGAGCAGGCGGCGCTGACGGCGCGGGAGGAGATTTTACATTATGCTGCAAAGTTTGATCATTGAGAACATCGCGCTGATTAAGCAGGCCGGGCTGGAGTTTTCCCCCGGTTTTGTTGTGCTGACGGGTGAAACCGGCGCGGGAAAATCCATCCTGATTGACGCGATCAACGCGGTGCTGGGGGAGCGAACGAGCCGGGAACTGATCCGGACCGGCGCGGCTTCCGCCCGCGTGACAGCGCAGTTCAGCGGCGTCGGTCCCCGGGTCGCCGCGCTGCTGGAGGAGTTGGACCTCCCCGGCGAGGAAGACGGCGGGCTGCTGCTCAGCCGGTCCCTCAGCGGCCAGGGCAAAAACAGCTGCCGGGTCAACGGCATGCCGGTTACGGTGGCACAGCTGCGGAAAATCGGCGGAGAACTCATTACCATCCATGGGCAGCACGACAGTCAGGCCCTCTTGGCCCCGGAACAGCACATCCGGTTCATCGACGCACTGGCGGAAAACGAGACGCTGCGGCAGAACTACCGACGCCGTTACCTGGCGCTGCGGCAGCTCCAGCGGGAGCAGGATACGCTGCAAATGGACGAGGCCGAGAAGGCCCGGAAGCTGGACATGCTGCGGCATCAAATCGCGGAACTGGAAGAAGCCGCCGTGGTTCCCGGGGAGCGGGAGGCGCTGCAGGAGCACCGGACGCTGTTCCAGCACGCGGAAAAGGTCCTGGCGGCGCTGCAGGCGGCGGAAGCTGCTTTGGGCGGCGGCGACAGCGACGCCTCCTCCGGTGTAGCGGCTGGGACCGGGGCCGCAGCCCTTGCGCAGGAAGGCAGCCGGGCGCTGGATCAGGCCGGGGAATATTTCCCGGCAGCGGAGGTCTTGGCCGAAAAAGTCCGGGGCGCTGCCTTCGAACTGGAGGAATACGCTGCCGAACTGCGGGACCTGATCCGGGACTTCGAGTTCAACCCCACTGAGATGGAGGAAGTGGAGCAGCGGCTGGACGCCCTGTTCCGCCTCTCCCGCAAGTACGGCGAGACGGAAGAGGAGATGCTGGCCTTCCTGGCGCGGGCGCGGGCGGACGAACAGTCCATCACCCAGTCAGACGAGCGGATTTTGGCGCTGGACGGCGAAATTGAGGCCGAAAAGCGGGAGACCATCGCCTTGGCCAAGCAGCTGACCCGCAGCCGGAAGCAGGCGGCTGACCAGCTCTGCGCCTTGGTGGCAGAGGAGCTGGCGTTTCTGGACATGCCCAACGTGACCTTCCTGGTGCAGTGCGAGAAGATCCCTCTCACCCCCGACGGCGGCGACGCGATGCGTTTTCTGATCTCCGCCAACGCCGGCGAGGAACCCAAGCCCCTTTCAAAGGTCGCTTCCGGCGGGGAACTCTCCCGGATCATGCTGGCGATCAAGAACGTCCTCGCGGAAAAAGATGAGATCGGGACGCTCATCTTCGACGAGGTGGACACCGGCGTCAGCGGGCGGGCAGCGCAAAAAATCGCACTGAAACTGCGGCAGGTCTCCCGGGGACGGCAGGTCATCTGCGTCACCCACCTGGCCCAGCTGGCCGCCCAGGCCGACGCGCACCTGTACATCAGCAAGCACGTCGAAGGCGAAGAGACGTTCACCCTCGTCACGCCGCTGGATGACGACGGCCGCCGACAGGAACTGGCGCGGATCATGGGCGGTCTTGAAATCACACGGGCACAGCTGCAAGCGGCGCAGGAACTGCTGGACGGGCGGAACTGATTGACAAGCAAAATGACTTTCCCTCACACGGAAGGCTATTTTTTAGCGGAAAGGATGCATACTCATGTGCGACATTCTGTTTTGTTTCGATACCGAGGATTTCACCAGCAACGAGGCGGCGGACGCCATCCGGAACCTGGCGCTGCTGCTGGAAAGCGAGGACATCCGGGGGAATTTCTGCGTGGTGGGACTATTGGCCCGGCAGCTGACCGCCTGGGGCCGGGAAGACGTCAAGGCCGCGCTGCGCTCCCATGAGATCCAGTATCATACCTACGGCCACAGTCTGCATCCCATGATTAACGAATATACGGACAAGGCGGATTACTTGTCGGCCAGGCGGGAATTCCTTTTGCGGGAAAGCGAAGGCCTTGTCATGCTTCGCGAGCATCTGGGCACAGAGCGGGTGTTCTGCGCCGTTCCGCCGGGCAACAGCAAATCCTACGCCGCCATGTACGGGTATGCGGAATGGGGCATTCCCGCTTACTGCGACACGGTCTTGGACGATCCGGACGGCGGACTTTACTTCTGCAACGCACTGCATATGCAGTACTTGATCTCGCTGGAATCGCTGTTTTATGATGGCAGCAAGACCATTCCGGAACTGCTGGATTGGCTGCGGGGACGGCGGCGGGCGATCTTATATACCCATCCCAACCGGGTACTATTTGAGGAATTTTGGGACGTCGTTAATTATGACAAAGAAAATTTGGTCCCCTTTGGGCAGTGGAAGCCCTGCCGCCGGGAATCGCCGGAACGGGTCGCATACTACTACGATTCATTTCGGACGCTCATCCGGGCCATGAAAGCGGACGGCGGGTTCCAGTTCCGGACGGTTGGGGACATTGTCGCCGAGGAAGCGGCCGCCCCGGCGCGGGCGGTGCGGCGGAGCGATTGCCCCAATCTGCTGGCTGCGCTGAAAGATGGTCTCCGGCCGCTGCGGAACCCCTGTCCGCTGAGCGTTGCGGAGGTTTTTGCGGCGGCGGCAGCGTTCTTCCTTGACGACAAGGTCGATTGCTTTACGCCCGGCCCGGCATATGGTTTCCTGGAAGAACCCATGGGGATTGACAAGCCTTGCGTCATCCCGACAGCGGAACTTTGGAAAGCTGTCAGCCTTGTCGAAACCGGTACATTTCTGCCATCTTGGCTTTGGGTGGGCGGGGTGCGCCTCGGCCCAGCGGACGCGCTGATCGCCATGCTGACGGCACTCTCGGAAGCGGTCCCCCCGGCGGAAGTGCACCTCATGCCCCGGGCGCAGCAGCTGGATTTGGACCGGTATCCCCAACTGCGGGATCTCCGGCTGCGCGGCACCTGGCGGCACAGCGACGCCTTTGAAGACCGGTGGCTCAGCGACCGGCTGCGGCTCCAGGCCTGGACAATCCGCAATGTAAACGGATAATGTTGGAATACTTAGGGCGGACCTGTAATAGGATTTCCATTGACAAGGTGGTGCGTCCTGTGATATCATAACTTGGTCAATGTATAAAGACGGAGGCGACTGCGTATGCGAAAGGATCAGTTTTGGCAAAAATTAGCTTCTGCGGGCATTGGTTTTTCCCTGTTTTTGGCGATATTCACCTTGCCGACATCTGCAGCAGAACGCTACACCGCGACGGTCCCCCTCGCCGTTGCCAAGGGAAACGACCATCAAAAGGCGGCGGTCTGTGATTCCAGCGCTTCTCGTCTCCAGTTTTTGGAATACGCACAGAGTCAGATCGGCTACTGGAGCGGGAACGTCGCGGGGGACAGCATCGTCTTCCCCTGCACAAACGCGGACGGCTGGACCAAGTACGGCGCGCAGCAATTTTCCAGCGGGACCGGTTCCTGGTGTGCGGCATTTATTTCCTGGTGCGCCGATCAGGCCAGCATTCCGGACAGCAAGCTCCGCCGCGGTTCCTACGCTTACATCAACATGTTCCAGACGCCGGATCCTTCGTCCGCCGACGCGGCAAAGCGCAACGACAACGGCGGGCAATATTTTGCCCGGGGTGAAAAAACGCCCCAGCCCGGAGATCTGATCTATTACATCTGGATGGGGTCCGGACATCGCTATGCCAGCCACATCGCCATTGTCGAGAAGGTGGACGCAGACTACGTTTACACCATCGAGGGCAACGCCGGCAAGACCATCGACGGCGTACGGATCAAGGGCGTCGTGCAGCGTAAAGTATGGCGCCTTGACGAAAAACAGATCAAGGGATACTTTCGGGTGAATTGGTAATCTTTTGGAAATCGCGCGGAAAGGAATGGATCTTTACACCATGCGCAATCGCTTATTCTATACGGCTTTGCTGCCACTGGCTTGCCTGATTCTCAGCAGCTGCCAGCCCGATCCCGACCCGGTGAACAGCCCCAGCGAATTCATGATTTCCGGATATTCCGACGGGAGCACAGAAGAAATCCTCTGGCCCAATATCCCGCCGCAGACGTCCCAGCCGGACAGGGTTTCCGGCAGGACCACTGAACCTGCCGGATCCGAGGAAAGCCCGCGCTCCGCCGGAACCACTGCGGCGCGCACCATCCCAGCGGAACCGGAAACCACCCGCCGGGCAGTCAGTACCAGCCAGCCGCCGGAGGCTCCTGTCCTGAAACCGACAAGCCGCGAAGCGCTGATCGCCTCCCTCACGCACGAGGACGGCACCGGAGACATTCATCTCTATCAGAAAAAAGCTGACGTGCTGCGGGTGCTGGACAGTTATGGCATCGGCTACCAACTGGAAGCCGGCGGCGCGGCGGCGCGGCTGGAAGACGGAACCGTTTACATGCTCGAGGGCAACAACATTTTTTACCCTCGCATGACCCGCAAGGGGGTCCAGATCGGGGACAACGCGCAAAAAATTTGGGACGTCTACGGCAAGACGAACTTGACCAGCTACAACGGCGCGCAGTGCTATATCTACACCTACCGCGCCGACCGCTCCGTCAGCCCCGGGGGAAAGGTATTCCTCACCTTCCGGGTGAACGGCTCGGGCAGCGGCGCGCGGGTCACGGGGATCGACATTACCCCGCAGGAATTTTCGGCGTAAAAAAAGCAACAGCCCTCCCGGGGAAAACGGGGGGCTGTTGCGTTGATGGCACTCCAATCAGCGTGTACCGATGCGACTGTATCCTTGGGCGCCGCTTTTCCAGTCAAGGCCTAACCAATCAAGTAGCCGCAGCAAAAAATGATCTCGGCAATTTTACCATTCTTCATATTGAATCCAAGAATGAAGGAGGTATCATCAATTTGCTGCATGATTCCGTTAATATGAAGCTCGCAAACATAATCATCTGCAACTTCACCCCATGCATCTTGTATGGTTGCCCCGAATACTTGCTGCACAATCTTCTTGGCTTCCGTTATGGTTTGCCCTGGATGAAGGCCGAAAAATGTTATGTTGGCGTTGGTCCATGATAAGGAATCGTTTCGTAATGGGCCATCCTCGTTAAGATACCCAGAATCATGCGCAGACACAATCTCAAATAACTTTTCTGGCGGAACTTTAAAATAAGCGCCCCACCCATAGTAAAAACTATAAGATGGCTCATCGTCGACCGCCGGCCACAGAGGCGGACGTTCGACATAGAATAGCCGGTACCATGCGTTTTCTGCGCTTGCGGTGGTTTGCACCCATCGCTCGTCCCCCTCGCCATACTCCCAGCGACCCCATTCCCCTTTGAACGCAACGAAATAGTCGTCCAGTTTGATTTTTGGAGAAGGCTGCGTGGTTTGCACGGCCGCTTTGGTGGTTTTCATTGCTTCAGCCGCAGTGGCAATCGTCGTCGGCTCGGCGGTGGGTTCGGCGGTTGTAGGCGGCGGCGCCGTCTCGGCTTTTACCCCCAGGCGCTCCGCCAGCGCATGGTAGGCGACAACGATCTCCCGGACGCGCGGCAGTTC
>JAIRXU010000057.1 GCA_031268095.1 Oscillospiraceae bacterium
GGAAGGCCTTCGGGCACAAAATGACCGGCCCGTTCTTCCTTTTCCGGCCCTGGGCAAAGTGGCTGCTGGGGCACCGGCGGAAGAGCGAACCGACGTCCGGGAAGGGCCGTGCCGATCTCCCGGCCCGCTAAATTTGCGCCCCTAAAATTGCAATAGGAAGCAGGTGCATCCTCTTGTCTTTTAAAAAAAACAGATTTCCTCTCGTCCTCCTGCTATGTGCCGTTTTGGCGTTATCCTTTGTAGCTTGCCGGGCCAAAATTGAAATATCCGGATCTTCCGGCGCCCCGAATGTTTCTACGGAAGCGCCAGTGGCCACTGTCGGCGCGGAGATCATTCCCGGGGAAGGGGATTATGCGATGTACGCCGGTCTTTTTCAGGGAACGGACGGCGCTTGGGACGTGGATCTGTTTTTGTTCGCTGCGGATGGCGCGGTCATTAGCGAAGAGTTTTCTGGAGATTATGTGAATGATTTCCTGACATACAACAAAAGTTCATTTGAAAAGAATTTTCTTTATATGGTGCAGCATTATTTGAGCGCAAACCCCGACAAATTTCAAATAGGGAGCTATACCGTCGCAGGAAGTCTGGTAACGTTCTACGTTCCGCATGATCGCCGGGACGCCTCATATGAAGGTACGCTGTTGTCCGGCGGCGGAATAGAATTGAGCCGGGCCCCAAGCGCTGGCGAGGACACCCGCTTGTTTTATATTGGCATGATGACGGGGAATACGCTTGCCTATGACCCATCGTTCCATACGGACGATATGCGGGCACGAATGCAATAAAAACAGAGTCGACGGACAACAAACCTTTTGCCTTTCAGCATCCTTCCGTCCAGCAAGGACCGCGCCGACCTCCCGGTCCGCTAAAATTGCGCCCCAAAAATTGCAATAGAAAGCAGGTGCATCCCCTATGGCAAACTTTGATATTCCTTTTGTTGACAAAAATTCGGAACGTTATGTCCTGTCCAAACGCATCGACACCGTCATTGACCACATCGCGTCCACCTATCTCTTTCCTGACAGCGAATCCACCGGACATTTCCGGTTCCGCGACGGCCAGCGCACCATTGCCGAATTAGACGAGGGGGACTGGCGGGACTACGACAGCGAAACGGAATTTTGGGGATACCCGGAATGCTACTGCTGGTTCCGGCAGACGGTTACCGTCCCCGCGCGCTTCTCGGGGAAACCGGTAATTTATGAGGTCCTGCCTCATGACCGGGGCTGGAACGAGACCAATCCTCAGCTGATCCTCTTCGCGGACGGGAAACTGCTCCAGGGAATGGATTCCAACCACCGTTTTGTCCGCCTGCTGGACTGCGCCAAGGGCGGCGAAACCATGGAAATTGCCCTGAACGCCTACACGGATCCCTTCGCCTGGCGGGGTCCGGTGCGTATGCGCGCCCGGCTGCGGACGGTCAGTGAACTGGCCCAGCGGCTGATCTTCGACCTGAAGTCCCCGCTGGAGACGGCCAACCTCTATGAGGCGGACGACGCCCCCCGGGTCAACCTACTGCGGACGCTCAACGTGGCGGTGAATCTGCTGGAACTCAGCGATGAAGGAGACCTTGCGGCCTTTGAATCCTCCGCCCAGGCGGCGGTTGCGCTGCTGGACCGGGAGATCTATGCCAAACCCCACGATGATATCATCGCTTCCTGCATCGGCCATACCCATATTGATGTGGCCTGGCTCTGGCGCCTGCGGCAGACGCGGGACAAGGCGGGCCGCTCCTTCGCGACGGTGCTGAAATATATGGACGAATATCCCGAGTACCGCTTTATGTCCTCCCAGGCCCAGCTTTATGACTATGTCCGTCAGGATTATCCCGAAGTCTATGAGGGGATCAAGCGCCGCGTCGCGGCAGGGCAATGGGAAGTGGAAGGCGGCATGTGGGTTGAAGCGGATACCAACGTGACGTCCGGAGAATCCCTTGTGCGGCAGTTCCTCGTCGGCAAGCGCTTTTTCCGGCAGGAATTCGGCGTTGACAATAAAATTCTTTGGCTGCCGGACGTTTTCGGTTACTCCGCCGCCCTGCCTCAGATCATCAAGAAGTCCGGCATGGATTATTTTATGACCACCAAGATTTCCTGGAACGAATACGACAAACTGCCGCATGATACCTTCGAGTGGCAGGGCATCGACGGGACGAAAGTGCTGTCTCATTTTGCCACCGGCACAGGCGCGGTGCAGGGCCGGATTCCGGAACATATTACGACATACAACGCTACGCTTTCGCCGAACCATATCGTCGGCGGCTGGAAGCGCTACTCAAACAAGGACCTCAACAGTGAATATCTTGTCTCCTTCGGCCATGGGGACGGCGGCGGCGGACCGACCATCGAGATGCTGGAGCACGGCCGACGGATGGCCAAGGGAATCGAAGGCTGCCCGATCGCCAAGCAGCAACCTAGTCTGGACTTCTTCCGGGAGCTGGAACAGCAGGTCGCGGGGAATCCCCACTTGCCCAAGTGGGTCGGCGAACTCTATCTGGAGTTCCACCGCGGCACCCTAACCGCCCAGGCTCGCAATAAGCGCTATAACCGCAAGAGCGAGTGGCTCTATCACGATATCGAGACCCTGGCGGGCCTGGCCGCCGCAAAGACCGGCGCGGCGTATCCGGCGGAGCAGCTGCTGGCGGACTGGAAGATCATTCTCCTCAATCAGTTCCATGACATTATTCCCGGCTCGTCCATCGCCTCGGTATACGAGGATTCAAAAGAGCAGTACGAACGGCTCTTCGCGGAGGGCGAAGCCATGGCGGACGCTGCGATGCGGGCGCTGGCGGTGCAGATCGGCGGCTGCGGCCGGGCAGTGGTATTCAATACCCTTGGTTTCGCCCGGGACGACGTTGCCTTTGTGGACTTGCCCGACTTACCCGCCGGGCAGCGCATGGTGGTTCATGACGCCGACGGAACGGAGCTGCCCAGTCAGCTGAGCTGCGACGGCAGACTCTGCTTCCTGGCAAAGGGCGTCCCCGCCAAGGGCTGGAAGAACTTCGGCCTGTCCATGACCAGCGCGCCCGCCCCCGCGTTCCCGGAAGTCGACGCATCCGGCAATCAGATTGATACCGGCGCGCTGCACCTGACTTTTGACGAAAATTATAACGTCGCGGCGCTTCTGCACAAGGCGTCCGGCCGCTCGGCCGCCCCTGCCGGGCAGGTTCTGAACCGTCTGATCGCGTTCGAGGATCGGCCCTTCAATCACGATGCCTGGGACATCAAGGCCTATTACCGCGAAAAATCCTGGAACGTCGATGCGGTTGCGGACGCGGAAGTGGTTGAGCATGGCCCTGTGCGCACCGTTCTGCGGGTCACGCGGCCCTTCCTGCACTCAACGATTCAGCAGGATTTCATCTTTACCCCCGGCGGCGAGCGCGTGGACGTGGACTATGTTGTCGACTGGAAGGAGCGCAACATTGCACTGAAGTGTGACTATCCGGTGGACGTCAACGCTGTGCGCGCCACCTTTGACATCCAGTTCGGCAACCTTGAGCGCGTCACGCACGAGAACTCAACCTGGGATTTCGCCCAGTTCGAGACCTGCGGCCACAAGTGGGCGGACCTCAGCGACAACAGCTTTGGCCTTTCCGTCCTCAATGACTGCAAATATGGCTGGACCGTCAAAGACGGCCGCATCCTCGCGACCCTCCTGCGCTGCGCCACCCAGCCGAACGTCAACCAGGACCGGGAAATCCATCGTTTCACCTACGCGATCTATCCCCACAGCGGCCCGGTTAGCCAGAGCGGCGTCGTTCAGGAAGGCTACAAACTCAACGTCCCGCTGCGCGCCGTGATCGCGGAGCCCAGCGAAGGAAAATTGCCAGCGGGCTATTCTCTCGTCAGCGCAGACGCAGACAATGTTGTCATTGAGACGGTGAAGCAGGCCGAAGACAGCGACGCGCTGGTCCTGCGTCTTTACGAGACTTGGAACCGCAAGACCAGTACGGTTCTGCGGTTCGGAGACGCGGTTCAGGCGGCGGCAGAGTGCAACCTCATGGAAGAAAACGACGTCCCGCTGACCGCTGAGGGCAATACTCTCGCGCTGACATTCCAGCCGTTCGAGATCAAGACCATCAAGGTGCGTTTCTGAATTCCAAAATAGAACTAAAGAGGGCGGTCCGGACGGGCCGTCCTCTTTTATATTTAAATCGGCCCGCGCCAAGAAAAAACACTTGACAAAACCGTCATTTTTCATTAAAATGGAAGCAGCTGATGGAATTACTGTCAGCAAAATCACAGAAAAGGGACATTTTATGAAACGAATTTTCGCTGTCATGATGATTCTGGCCATGCTTTTCCTGTGCGTTGGCTGCGGGACTCCCGCACCGGAGGGAGAGAGCAGCGCAACGGAACCAAGGTCTCAGACCGAGCCATCGTCGGCGCTTCCGGCGGGTCCCGGTTTGGTGGGGACCGAACCGGAACCAACCGCGTCGTTCCCGAAATCTACCGGTCCCAGCGAGATCACAACCATGGTGGATCTCTCTACTTCTGTTGCCCCCTCTTCCTCAGCGGCGCCTGTGGTCACCACAAAACCACCGATTCCCCCCACAAAGGCGGCGGTGGTAGAATATTACAATAAGGTCGCCAACGAGAGCAAGGCCCAGAAGAATTTTTCCGTCAAGAAGATCGAAAAATTGGACTGCCACCTGACGGGCGGCAGCCTGCCGGGCCCCATCCTGAATTTGGTGGATGGCCAGCTCGACATGCTCCGGAAGAATGCGAATGTGCAGGAAACCTTCAAAAACGGCAAGGGCACCCAAAACGCGGGCCGGACCCCGCAGGGATTCCTGCCGCCCGGTGATCAGCCCTACATGAGCAAGCTGAAGCCGGAATGGGCAAAAAGCGCCGCCTGCGCGGACAAGGGAAGCTACTGGGAAATCAAGATTGTCCTGCTGGAGGAAACTGTTCTGGCGAAGTCGGAGCCGCCGGTGAAGACGGACTCCTGCATGGATACGCTGGACGTAGATTGGAACGACCTTGGGTTCAGCGTTTCCGACGACACCACATCTACCGTTCATGACGCCACCATTACCGCGAAGATCAACCCCGTGACTGGCCGCATTCTGGAACTGCACATTTATGAACCGGTCAAAGTCCAGGGCAAGATCTCTATCATTAAGGTGATCGTGGAAGGCTATTGGAAACAGGATATCTGGTTTACCTGGTAATCTAACCGCTCCGCTGCCCCTGCCGGTTCGCCCGGCAGGGGCGTTTGTGTTGCGGGAATTCCCCGAAATTTTCAAAACCCCTTCCCTTTTTCGCCGTGAGATGGTATACTATACGGTGTCTATTATTGCGATTGGGAATCAGAATATCCGGAAAGGAACGATCATGAAAACTTACAACCTTGCTGTGATTCGGGGCGATGGCATCGGCCCCGAAATTGTGGAAGAAACCATCCGGGTGCTCGACGCCGCAGGGGCGCGTTTCGGTTTTCGGTTTGATTACCACCCCTGCCTGATGGGCGGCTGCGCCATCGACGTCGCGGGAGTTCCTTTGCCGCCGGAGACCGTGGAGATCTGCAAGGCGGCGGATTCCGTTCTGCTGGGAGCCGTCGGCGGCGAAAAATGGGATACCCTGCCCGGTCACCTCCGACCGGAAGCTGGTCTGCTTGGAATCCGCGCCGCGCTGGGACTTTACGCCAATCTCCGGCCAGCCCGGATTTTCGCGCCGCTGAAGGGCGCGTCGCCCATCAAGAGCGAGATCATCGGCGAAGGGCTGGACATTATGGTGGTGCGGGAGCTCACCGGGGGCATCTACTTCGGCGAGCGCGGCCGCAAGGAAGTGAACGGCGCGGCTGCCGCCTACGATACGGAATGCTACAGCGTCCCGGAAGTCGAGCGCATCGCGCGGGTGGGATTCGAGATGGCGCGCAAGCGCGGCGGAAAACTGTGCAGCGTAGACAAAGCCAACGTCCTGGAGAGTTCCCGTCTCTGGCGCGAGACGGTAACCCGCCTGGCGGCGGACTATCCGGACGTGACGCTGTCCTACATGTACGTCGATAACTGCGCCATGCAGCTGGTCCGTAACCCGCGGCAGTTCGACGTGATCGTCACCAGTAATATTTTCGGCGATATCCTCTCCGACGAAGCCAGCATGATCAGCGGTTCCATCGGAATGCTGGCGTCCGCGTCTCTGGCGAGGGGCAGTTTCGGCCTTTATGAACCCATTCACGGGTCCGCGCCGGACATTGCGGGGCAGGGAATTGCGAATCCTTTGGCGACGATTCTGTCCGCCGCGATGCTGCTGCAATATTCCCTGAACGAACCCGCGGCCGCCGCCGCCATAGAAACTGCCGTCAACGAGGTTCTGAAGACCATGCGCACCGCGGATATTTTTGAGCCGGGGTATCGTAAAGTCGGCACGACGGACATGGGCAGGGCTGTCGCGGACGCGATATCGTAACTGCGGTCCACTCTGCGCGGAAGGACGGACCATGGATGGAAATGACCAAAGCGGACTCTCTGAGGCTGAAGGGCATGGCCGTACTGGCGATGCTTTGGATGCATTTGTTTCAGCGGCTGGATTTCGCGGGAACATATCGGCCGCTGCTCTTCATCGGGGGCAAACCGGCGGTCTACCACCTCGGATTGCTGGCGGATTTATGCGTACCGGTATTTTGTTTTTGCGCGGGGTATGCTCAGCACCTGCTGCGGGAGAAGAACGCGCGGCGCTATCTGCCGGACGCCCTGCGGCGCGGATTTCAGCTGGCGGTCCGCTATTGGCTGCTATTGCTGCTGTTCGGTTTGGCATATCTCGCCAGCCGCCGCTGGACAGGCTATGACATTTCCCTTCGGGCGTATCTGCTGAATTTCCCCCTGATCCAGAACGGCTTTGATTCCGCCAGCTGGTTTGTGCTGACGTATATTTTCCTGTTGCTGACGAGCGTCCCGCTGCTCTGGCTCTGCCGGAAACTGCCTTGGTGGCTGACCTTGGCGGGGTTCGGCGGGATCTACGCGGGAGCCTATTTCATCCGTTTTGGGCAGCTTGTCCTGCCGTTTTCCGGCAGCTGGCCCATGCAGCAGCTGGTGCTGTACGGCTGTTCGGTATTCCCTTTTGTCATGGGGGTTCTCTGCCGTCAGCACCGGTGTGTTTCTCGTCTGCGGGCGTGGCTGTACCCCAAGGCGCGGCCCTGGCTGCGGAATCTGCTTGGGCCTGCTGGCGTTTGCTCTTCTGCTGGCCGGGCGCGCCCTGGTCCCGTCGCTGATTGTCGCCCCGTTTTCCGCGCTGGCCGCCATGGCCATTCTGCTGCTGACGGAGAAAGGCAAGGCGGGGAACGCCGCGCTGGAATACTTCGGGAAGCATTCGACCAACCTTTGGCTGGTGCATATGTTCTTTTATCTGACGGTGTTTCCGGGCCTGGCTTACCGGGCGCGGTATCCGTTGCTGATTTTCGTGTTCATGCTGGGCCTTTGCCTGCTGAGCTCGTACGCCGTCGATTTTCTGCGCGGCTGGCTGCCGCCGTTCGCTTCGGGATTGCTTCGCCGGCCAGCCAAAGGACGCCGATCAGGTTCGGAATCGCCATCAGCCCGTTAAGGGTGTCCGCTAAATTCCAGACCGCTTCGAGCTTCATGACGCTCCCGACCAGCGTTACCGCCAAATAGAGACAGCGATAGACGGAGACGCCCTTCCGCCCCATCTTTCCGCCCAGAAGATATTTCGCCCCCTGTTCGCCGTAGTAGGACCAGCCCACCAAAGTAGCGAAAGCGAAGAACGCAACGGAGAGCAACACAAACCGTTCCCCCCAGACGCCGAACACGCTGGCGAAGGCCGCGCCGCTCAAGGCAACGCCGTTGCTGTTATCTGAAATTCCGGCGGCGGTTGTCACGCCGGTGCTCAGCAGCACCAGCGCCGTTACCGTGCACATCACGACCGTATCCAGGAAGACTTCCGCGATCCCCCACATTCCTTGGACGGCGGGATCTTTCACATCCGCCGCGCCATGGATGACGGCGGAGGAACCCAGTCCCGCCTCGTTGGAGAAGACCCCCCGGGCAACGCCATAGCGCATCGCTTTGCGTATGCCGTAGCCCGCCGCTCCGGCCGCCGCGCTCTGCCAAGTGAAGGCTTCCCGGAGAATACCCGCCAGTACGCCTGGGAGCGCCTTGGCCCGCAGCGCCAGAACCACCGCGCAGGCCAGCAGGAATACCCCCGTCATCAGCGGAATCAGCGCTTCTGTGACCTTGGCGATTCGCTGGATGCCGCCCAGAATCACCAGCGCCGCCAGCACAGTGACGATTCCTCCCGTAATCCAGGGGGAGAGACCGAGGCTCTGCTGCGCCGCTTGGGCGATGGAGTTGGTTTGGGTCATGTTTCCAATCCCGAAGGCCGCCAAGGCCAGCAGCGCAGCGTAGATTCCCGCCAGTCCGGGGCTTTTGAGCCCCCGGGAAAGGTAGGCCATCGGTCCGCCCATCCAACTGCCATCCTCGGTCCGCCAGCGGTAGCGGATCCCCAGGACGTTTTCCGTGTAGCAGGTCATCATCCCCAGCACCGCTGAAATCCACATCCAGAACACCGCCCCCGGCCCCCCCAGGCGCACCGCCGTCGCGACCCCGACGATGTTTCCGGTTCCCAGGCAGGCGGCCAGGGCGGAGGTCAGGGCCTGAAATTGGGAAATAGCGTGCCGGTCTCCGCTGCGGCGGACGGAACGGTCCCGAAGGGCGGCCCCAAAGGTCGTCCGGAACCAGGTCGGGAAGTGCAGGATGGAGAATCCCCGGGACCGGACGGTCAGATAAAGGCCCGTCAGCAGGAAGACCGCCAGCATCGGCGCGCCCCAAAGAAAGGCGCTCAGCGCGGCGTTGGCTTCGCTGAAGAAATGCGCGGCTCTCAGTTCGTAAATCGTAACAGAACCCTCCATCGCTTGGCGTTTATCAGATATCATCTCCGTTTGGGTTTTGTATTGGCTGTCTTATATCATCTTATGGGGAAAAGGTTGATTTCATGACGACGGATTTCGGCTTTGTCAAAGTCGCGGCGCTCTCGCCCCGGGTCACGGTAGCGGATCCCATGCAAAACGCCGCGCAATCTTTCGACGAGATGCTGCACGCCCGGGATGCGGGGGTGCAGATCATGGTGCTGCCGGAGCTGGGCCTCTCGGGGTATACCTGCGGGGATCTCTTCGGGCAGGCGGCCCTGCTGGACGGCTGCGAGGCGGCTCTGACCTGGCTGCTGGAAAAGAGCGCCGGGCTGCGGGCGCTGATTGCCGTGGGGCTGCCGGTCCGGGCAAAAGGCCGGCTCTATAACTGCGCGGCGGTGCTCCAAAACGGAAGGCTGCTGGGGCTGGTCCCGAAACAGTATTTGCCAAACGTTCGGGAGTACTATGAAAAACGCTGGTTCACCGAGGGCAAAGCTGAAATGGGGGAAGCAACCCTCTGCGGGCAGACCGTCCCCTTCGGACAGCTGCTGTTCGAGCTGGGCGGAGACTGCTGCGTTGGCGTGGAGCTCTGCGAGGACCTCTGGGTACCCGCGCCGCCTTCCGGGACCATGGCCATGCAGGGCGCGACGGTGATTCTCAACCTCTCCGCTTCCGACGAAGAGGTGGCCAAAAATGAATACCGCCGGTCGCTGATCGCCCAACAAAGCGGACGGCTGCGCTGCGCCTATGTGTACGCCGGAGCCGGGGTCGGCGAAAGCAGCACAGACCTGGTTTTTTCCGGCGCCTGCTTTGTCGCGGAAAACGGCACTATCCTTGCGGAAAATCGACGCTTCGAGCAGGAAGGGTCCGCGGTATACAGCTGCGTCGATCTGGAGATGCTGACGGCGGAGCGGCGATTCGGGAGCTTCGGGGATGCCGCCCGGCAGGCGGACGGCGAGGGAAGATCCCTGCGGCAGATTGCCTGCGCCCCTTTGCCCCCGCTGGAGGACCGGCACAACACCCACCGTCCCGCGGCGCTGCCTTTCGTCCCGGCCAGTCTCCTGCTGCGCAGCGAGCGTTGCCGGGAGATCCTGGAAATCCAGACGGCGGGGCTGGCCAAACGCCTGCGGCACACCGGACACAAGCAGATCATCTTGGGCCTTTCCGGCGGGCTGGATTCCACCCTGGCGCTGCTGGTGGCGACCCGGGCGGCGCAGCTGCTGCGCTGGGAACCGGAACAAGTGCTTTGCATCACCATGCCGGGCTTTGGGACCTCGGCCCATACGCGGGAAAGCGTTGACCTGCTGACCCACTGCCTGGGCGCAACGCTCTGGGAGATCGATATCCGCCCCGCCTGCGAACTGCATATGTCAGACATCGGTCACGACCCCAACGTCCGCGACACCACCTACGAGAACGTCCAGGCCCGGGAGCGCACACAAATCCTGATGGATTTGGCCAACCAGGAAAACGCCTTGCTCCTGGGGACCGGGGACCTGAGCGAGCTGGCGCTGGGCTGGTGCACTTATAACGCCGACCATATGAGTATGTATAACGTCAACGGCGGGGTGCCGAAAACGCTGGTGCGGCATCTGGTGGAATATGTCATGGACGACAGCGACGAGTTGACCGCCGAGGCCCTGCGCCGGGTGCTGGAAACCCCCATTAGTCCAGAACTGCTTCCTCTAGGGGAGGGCGGAACCATCGAGCAGAAGACCGAAGACCTGCTCGGAAAATACGAGGTGCACGATTTTTATCTTTACTACTTCTTCCGCTTCGGCTACGCGCCGGAAAAGCTCTTCTTCCTCGCCTGCCGCGCCTTCGAGGAGACATATACGCCACAGCTGCTGAAAGATTGGCTGGTGCTGTTCCTGCGCCGCTTCTTTTCCCAGCAGTTCAAGCGCTCCTGCCTGCCGGACGGCCCCAAGGTCGGCAGCGTCAGCCTCTCTCCCCGGGGCGACTGGCGTATGCCCTCCGACGCGGCCTGGAAGGCCTGGGTTGAGCGGGCGGAAGCGCTGATCCCCAACGGAAAGGATGGGTTTCATGCCTGACATTCTAGTCCGCCGGGCGGCGGAAGGCGACATTCCGCGCATGATCGAGCTGCTGGGATACATCAGCGCGCTGCACTGCGAACTGCGGCCCGATATGTTCCGGGAGGCGCAAAAATTCGACGCCGCGTGGCTGCGAAAACTCTTCAAGACGAAAGACGGGGCTGTCTTCGTGGCGGAGGCCGCGCCGGGGCAGCCGATTGCTGGCTACCTTATCGCGGTCATCCGGCAGACCGCCGGACATACCGTACTGCTGGACCACCGAACCCTGTGGGTCGAGGACCTTTGTTCGGCGCCGGCGCCGCTTTAATGGCGGCGGCGGAGGCCTTTGCCCGAGCGCGGGATTGCGCCGACGTGACACTGAACCTCTGGGAAGCCAACGAATCCGCCGCGGCGTTCTACCGGGCCCAGTGTTTTGCGACGCAGAGAAGAACGCTCGAGAAAAAAATCTGAGCCGGGTTTCCGCCGATTTTCAGGAAAGAAAGCTATGCGATCGAAGGGAGAATGACCATGACAACCAAGCCTTTCCGCGCCCCAGCCTATCCGCTGATCACCATGGATCCTTATACCAGCATCTGGAGCATGCAGGATGTTCTGACCGACGGACCGACCCGTCACTGGACCGGACGGCCCAATAGCATTGTCGGCACAGTGACCATCGACGATGTGCCGTACCGCTTCCTGGGCAAGGAGAACGGCGAAGAAGACGTTCCTGTTTTGGCGCAACAGTCCGTCAGCTTTGACAGCTTCACGACCACGTATGTCTTCGCCGGCGCGGGTGTGGAACTGACTGCGGCGTTCACTTCGCCGCTGCTGCCGACGGACCTCCACCTTCTCTCCCGCCCGGTGAGTTACCTGCGGTTATCCGCCAGATCCCTGGACCGCGCCAAAGAAGACACAGCGCCCGCCGTGACGGCGACGGTGCGGGTGTCATCCCTATGCTGCCTGGACAGAGAAGAACTGCCCGTCCTCCGGGAAACGCTGGCACTGGACCAGGGGCTAACGGCCATACGGATGGGCAGCGAGGCGCAGCCGGTCCTGGGAAAAGCCGGAGACGGGGTCTGCATTGACTGGGGATACTTCTACCTGGCCGGAGCCGGGAAAACGGAGGCCTGCACCATCGGAAACCGACCGGGCATTTCCATCCGCGCAGATGTGCCCTTGGAGGAAGATGTTTGGATTCTGTTTGGCTATGACGATGTATTTTCTCTCTCCTACTTCGGGCAGCCGCTCCCGGCTTACTGGAAAAAGGATGGGGCAACCATCGGGCAGGTGCTGGCCGAGGCCTGGGCGGACCGGGCAGAGGTGCTGGCCCGTTGCGCCGATTTCGACCGGTCGATGACCGACGAGGCCGCCGCCGCCGGGGGTATGGAATACGCCCAGCTGCTCCAGCTGGCCCTGCGGCAGGTCTGCGCCGCCCACAAACTGGTCCTGGACCCGGACGGGGAGATCCTCTATATTTCGAAAGAGTGCTTTTCCAACGGCTGCGCCGCAACGGCGGACGTCAGCTATCCTTCCGTGCCGCTGTTTTTGCTCTATCAACCGGAGCTGGTTCGCGGGATGCTGCGGCCGATCTTCCAGTACGCCGAAAGCCCTGCCTGGCCCTTCGACTTCGCGCCGCACGACGCGGGAACTTACCCCATCCTTCACGGACAGGTTTATTCCGACGGCACCGATCCCAAAAACCAGATGCCAGTGGAAGAATGCGGAAATTTGCTGATCATGACTGCGGCTGCGGACCGGGCGTTCGGCGGTTCTCTCTCCGGCGATGCTCCTGCCGCGTGTTTTGCGGCGGCGCACCGGGAGACGCTGCGCACTTGGGCAGACTATCTGCTGGCCCACGGAGTGGATCCGGAAGAACAGCTGTGCACCGACGATTTTGCCGGGCATCTGGCCCACAACTGTAATCTGTCTCTGAAGGCCGTCATGGGCCTGATGGCCTATGTGCTGCTCTGCAAAGACTGGGGCGCGGCGGACGAGGCGGAACGATTCCACACAGCGGCCAAAGATATGGCCCAAACCTGGCTGCGGACAGCCGCAAACGAAGACGGCAGTTTTCGCCTGGCGTTCGATCAGCCAGGGACCTTCAGCATGAAATACAATGCCATTTGGGATTTGGTCTGGGGGACCGGGCTGTTTCCGGCGGAAGCAATGACGGCGGAAACGAACAGCTACCTCGCGCACTGCAACGCTTACGGTCTGCCGCTGGACAACCGGGCGGACTACACGAAATCCGACTGGCTGGTTTGGGCCGCCTCCCTCGCCGGGACCCGGGCCGCGTTCGAGCGGTTGACAGCCCCTTTGTTCCGGGCCTATCGGGAATCTGCGGCCCGGGTCCCGCTGACAGACTGGTACTCCACCGTCACAGCCAAACAGATTGGGTTTCAGCACCGCAGCGTCCAGGGCGGGCTTTGGATGCGGATGCTGGCGGCCAGAGCGGCAAAAGAGCGCCGGGAGGCCTGAAAGGAATCAAGCGGCGAGGAGGAAACCGACCGTATATTCGTAGAAATTTTGCATAGACTATGATTTGCCTAGAAGTAAGGAAAGGTGGCAGATCTTATGTCAAAATTCAGTGAATGGTTGGATTCCCTGCGCCAAAAACAGCAGCCAGAACGCCAGCATCAATGGGAGATTGCAGAAGAAATTGACCCGGATTTGGATGAAATGTCCAGCCGGTACGATCCTTTGGGCAGTTACACCGGCGCGCCGATCCCGCCGCCGGGCCTGAATGACGACGGCAGCAGCCAGCCCGAGCAGGACCCGGACGATCTGTAAATTCCGCCGGGGCGGCGCAAAAAAAGTGCTTGACTTTTCTCAGAAATGCGGTATAATAAAATCGTGCTTCTTCAGGGAAATGGTGCAACTCCACACCGGCGGTGATGGCAGCTCGGCAAAATCTGCGGAGCGGAACAGGTCTCAGCCCGCCAGCCGTTCATTCTATGTGGACGGTCGATTCGGTGCGAATCCGAAGCCGACGGTTATAGTCCGGATGAAAGAAGAAGGCCGATTACCGCGCAGGCATTGCGCGCGTTTTTTGGCAAATGATCCCTTGGCGGAAGCCAGGGGATTTTTTTGTTTTGAACCGTTGTGTTCGATTAGAAAGGAGTTGCGCTGATGTCCCGAAAACCCAAACCGTCGTTCCAACCCGCTCCCGCCGAAAAGGTGCGGCCGGTATTCGCGCTGGTCTGCACCGCACTGCTGGCGGCCATTTCCTTCGTTCTGTTCTCTTTCGAATTTCCGCTTTTTGCCGCCGTGCCGCATTTGATGATGGATTTTTCTGACGTCCCCGCCTTACTGGGGTCGCTGCTGCTGGGGCCAACGACCGGAGTCATTGTGGAACTGCTGAAGAATTTCCTCGAGTTTCTGACCAAAGGGTTTTCAAAACAACTGGGATTCGGCAACATCATGAACTTTGCCGTCGGCGTCGGCTATCTCTTGCCGTATACGCTGGTGTTCCGGGTGGGCCGGAAACGGCATCCGGGAAATCAGCCCCGCTGGCAGCGGGTCGCCGCCGCGTCTGCTGCGGGCTTGCTCGGCATCCTGTTGCTGGGGCTAGGGATGAACTACATCTTTACCCCTCTCTATTTTCGCTTCGTGCTAGAGACGGAAATTACTCCGGATATGATCCGGGCGTCCGTCGGTTACGCGACGCTTCTGAACGGCATCAAGGGCGGCGTCCTGACGGCGGTGGCGGTACCAATGCTGCGGCTTTGCCGGCAGCTGCGGAAACTGATGGTGCGTCCTGGCCGGCGGGGATAAACTTTAGAAGAAAACCGATAGGTTACAAAAAAATAACAGAAAATTCACAAAAATTTCATCTGAAACAAAGAAAAAGCCTTGCATTTGTTCGAAAAGCATGTTATAATGCTCCTGCAATGGGAGATGTAAGGAATTAGACAATTTCAGATTGAAATGTTTATTTCTGTGCGGCGATAAAAGCCTGCATGTTTCCCAATCAACGGAAAGGAAGAATGCATTCCATGAGGATTCGTCAGCAGGCTCTGGGGAACCGCAACATCGTGGGATCCAAAATCGAGCAGCGCCGCAAGGAACTTCACATGAAACAAAAGGATCTCCTGACGCAGCTCCAGATCAAAGGCGTGGATTTGAATGCCTCCGGTCTTTCGAAACTGGAAGGACAGTTTCGTTATGTCACGGATCTGGAATTGAAGTACCTGGCTGAGGTACTGGAAGTCAGCGTTAATTGGCTGCTCGGGCTGGAAACATAAGTCGCCGCACAGGCGCCTGTATTCATAATTCTGATTCTTTTGCCTTATGTCGGCTGTCCGCAATCGCGGACGGCCGGTTTGTTGTAGAGGAGAAAATAACGGCATTGAAAAGCCTGGAAGACGGTTGTTGCGCCAAACGCATGATCACGCATATACTGAAAGAGAGAAGCGGCCAGGCTGGCTGAAGCAAAAAATTTCACGAGACAGCGCGCAATAGTTCACAGCAACTTCCTTGTGGCGCCCGTCTGAAATCCCAGTTTACGCCACTTCACACGGTAAAAGAAAAAAAGTTATGCGTTTCGCGCGAAACAGCATTGCAAGAGGAGTCATTTTGATGTATAATCATTTCCATACCATTGATGTTATCCGGATGGGATGGGGGCGGCAGCATGGAAGTGTATCTTGACAATAGCGCCACTACGCCCCTTTGCCCGGAAGCCGTCGCCGCCATGGAGGAGGAACTGACGGCGCAGTGGGGGAATCCCTCGTCGCTGCATCGGGTCGGTTTGGAGGCCGGACAGTTGCTTGCCGAAAGCCGCCGGGCGATTGCCACCCGCCTTTCCTGTGATCCGACCGAAGTGATTTTCACATCCGGCGGAACAGAAGGGAATAATTTGGCAATTTTGGGCGCCGCCCATGCGCTGCGCCGACGCGGCAGGCGAATTGTCACGTCTTCTGTGGAGCATTCCAGCGTCACGGAAAGCACCCGGGAACTGGCCAGCCGGGGATTTGAAGTGATCAATCTCCCCGTGGACCGGAGCGGGCGGGTATCCGAGCAGGACTTGATGCGGGCTGTCAACGGAGAAACCATCCTGGTCAGCCTCATGGCGGTCAACAGCGAAGTTGGAACCATGGAACCGGTGGAGGCCATGCGCCGGGCAGTGCAGATGAACCGGGCCCCCGCGCTGATCCACTGCGATGCGGTGCAGGCCTTCGGCAAGCTGCCGGTCATCCCCTCCCGGCTGGGAGTGGACCTGCTGACAGTTAGTTCCCATAAGATTCATGGACCCAAAGGGGTCGGCGCGCTCTACGTCCGCCGGGGCGTCCGTTTGCAGCCGCTGGTATACGGCGGTGGGCAGGAAGGGAAGCTTCGCCCGGGGACGGAACCCATGCCCGCTATCGCGGGATTCGCCGCCGCCGCCCGTGCCCTGCCCAACCCGAACCAGGCCCTGGAGCGCGTCACGCCCCTGCGGGATCGCCTGGTGCAGGGGCTGCTCGCTATGAACGGGGTACGGGTGAATTCACCGCAGAACGCGCTGCCCTACGTGATTAACTTTTCCGTGCCGGGTCTGCGCTCGGAGCCGATGCTGAACTTCCTTTCGGAGCGCGGAATTTATGTTTCCTCTGGGTCCGCTTGTTCCAAAGGCAAGAAAAGCCGCGTACTGCAAGCAATGGGCCTCAGCGACGCGGAAGTTGCCAGCGCGCTGCGGGTCAGTTTATCGCGGTACACGACGTGGGAGGAAATCGATGCGCTGCTTTATGGGCTGGGAGAGGCTTTGGCGGTCTTGACAAGAGGGTAACGCAGGATTTCACAAGCCAGGCGATTGCTGGGGAGGCTTGGGGGGACACCCCTCCATCCTCCCTTCCGGAGAAAGGGGGGGATAAGAGACGGACGCATTTCTGGACAAACAGACGTCGTCGAAATACCAGGATGTATTGCTTATCAAATACGGAGAAATGGCGCTGAAAGGGCTGAACCGGCGGGCGTTCGAAGAGCAACTGCGCAAGGATTTGGCAGGGCGTCTGCGAACCTTGGGCGAATGGGAATTCACTTCCGCCCAATCCACACTCCGAGTCGGGCCGCTGCGCGGAAAAACGAGCGCCGCCGCCTATGCAGAGGTTGACATGGATGCCGCCGCTGAGATGGTACGCCGGGTCTTCGGAATTGCCGCTTACGCCCGGGCCGCCCAGACGGAAAAAGACATGGCGCGGATTCTGGAGACGGCGGCAGACTACTTCGTCCCGCATCTTTCCGCCGCGCGGACCTTCAAATGCGAGGCCAAACGGGCGGACAAGTCCTTTCCGCTGAATTCACCGCAGATCTGCGCGGCAGTCGGAGAACGATTGCTGGAGACTTTCCCGCATCTGCGGGTAGACGTGCTTCAGCCAGACGTGACGGTGACGATTGAGGTGCGGGACCGCTACGCCTTTCTGCATGCGGATCAGTGCAAAGGCGCGGGCGGGATGCCCGCCGGGTCCGCCGGATCCGCCGCCGTGCTGATTTCCGGCGGGATCGACAGTCCTGTTGCCGCCTGGATGATGGCAAAACGGGGCCTACGGCTGACGGGAATCCACTTCGCATCGCCGCCCTACACCAGCCCTCTGGCGGAAGGAAAAGTACATAATTTGCTGGGGGAAGTAGCAAAATATTCCGGAAGGATTCCCTTACTGGTGGTGCCGTTTACGCATATTCAGGAGGAGATCCGGCGGCTTTGCCCCGAGGATTATTTTACGCTGATCATGCGCCGCATGATGATGCGCATCGCGGAAATGCTGGCGCGCCGGGAAGGTTGCCAGGCCCTGATCACCGGCGAAAGCATGGGACAGGTCGCGTCTCAGACGATGGAGGCCCTGGCCAGCACCGACGCGGTGACCTCCCTGCCCGTTTTCCGGCCGCTGATCGGCTCTGACAAAGAAGAGGTCGTTTCTCTGGCACGAAAGATCGGCACTTTCGACATCTCTATTCAGCCATACGAGGACTGCTGCACGGTCTTCACTCCGCGCCACCCCCGCACCCGTCCCCGGCGCAGTGCCGTGGAGGCGGCGGAAGCCCCTCTGGACGTCGCGTCGCTCTGCGCGGAGGCAGCGGAAGGCGCGAAGAAAATCATCATTCGCAACACGTAATGTATCATTTTGGGGACCGAACGCGGTCCCGGCAAAGGCAGGTGATGGCATGCCAATCCCCATGGCCGTTTGCGAATTGCTCTCGGTCGGAACAGAGCTGATTCTGGGAGACATCCTGAACACGAACACCCGATTCCTCTCGCAGGCGCTGGCCGCACTGGGAATCGCCGTGCAGCGGCACGGAACCGTCGGGGACAACCCTGAGCGACTGGCGGAAGATTTGCGCGCGGCGCTGGTCCGCAGTCGGATCGTGATCCTGACCGGCGGACTGGGTCCAACGGCGGACGACATCACGAAGGAAGTGGTCTGTGCCGTTCTGGGCATCCCTTTGGTGCTGGACGCGCGGCAAATGGCGGCAATTGAGCGGTTTTTCCGCGTACGGGGCGCTCCCATGGGGGAGACAAACCGCAAGCAGGCCCTGGTACCCGAAGGCTGCACCGTCCTCTATAACGACAATGGTACCGCGCCCGGTTGCTGGATCCCTTGGAAAGGGAACGTGGTGGTGCTGTTGCCCGGTCCGCCGCGGGAGATGGAGCCGATGTTCCGGGAAAAGGTTGTCCCTTTGCTGCGGCCGTTTTCCTCTGGGGTGATTGTCTCCCATCAATTGCGGACAGTCGGGCTGGGGGAAAGTCTGATGGCAGAGCGGGCGGGGGAATTGCTGGACGGAGAAAATCCCACCGTCGCCCCCTACGCCAAGGACGGAGAAAGTTACCTGCGGATCACCGCCGCCGCGCCGGACGAAACCCAGGCGGAAGCCCTCTGCGCGCCGGTGATCGGACAATTGGCCGAGCGGCTGAGGGGATATGTTTACGGCATCGACCAATTGCTGGAGGAAGCGGCGGTGAAGGCGCTGCGCCAGGCAGGAAAGACGGTCGCCCTGGCGGAATCCTGCACCGGCGGCGGTATCAGCACATTGCTGACGGAAGTTCCCGGTGCATCGGAGGTATTCGGTTGGGGTGTGGTGAGTTACGCCAATGAATGCAAGCAGGCGCTTCTGGGCGTCCGAGAAGAGACGCTCCGGCTCTGGGGCGCGGTCAGCGAACCCTGCGCCAAGGAAATGGCGGAAGGGATTCGGGCTGCCAGCGGAGCGGATTTCGGGCTGGCGGTGACTGGCATTGCCGGGCCAGGCAGTTCCAACACGGACAAGTCCGCCGGACTGATCTGGCTGGCAATCGCCGGGCAGAACGGTGTCCGGGTCCGGCAACTCAGCACCGGGCGGAACGACCGCCGTTACAACCGTACCATTGCGGCCAAGCAAGCTCTGGCCCTCCTGCTGGAAGAACTCCAGAAGAAGGCTACACCATCAAACGGAGGTTCAGTATGAGCAACTTTGACAACCAAGACGGGTACACCCCAGCGTCCCAGGCGGCCCTGGACGCCGTGGAGGATTTGTTAAAGCCAAGGAAGAAAAATTTTCTCGAACGCAATTTCATTCCCCTCAAGCGGGACAGCAAGCGAGAGAAAACCCGCAAGGTCATTCTGGATATCCTGCTGGTGATTATGCTCGCCTGTGTTCTGATTTTGCTGTACGAGTATGTGTATTTACCGCATCGAATTCAAAGCGACATCGACGATCTGATTTATATCCATAATCAGACGAATTCGAATCAGCCGACGCAGCCCGGTGGAGCGTCGGAAACCGTCATTCCCCTCAGCGACGAGAAGCTGAAGGCTATCAACAGCGATTATATCGGCTGGCTCAAGGTGCCCGGCGCGGATATAGAACTGCCCATTGTCAAAACGACGGACAACGAGGCCTACCTCACATTGAACTTCTATAAGCAGAAATCCAAATACGGCAACCCCTTCTTGGATTACCGCTGCTCCCTGGATCCGGTCAGCGACAATCTGGTCATTTACGGTCACCACATGAAGGACGGCAATATGTTCGGGAAGCTAAAGAACTACCGCTCCGCCTCCACCTTCTCGAAGAATCCGATTATTACACTGCAATTGCCGGGCCGGGTTTATCAGTACAAGATCATTTCCGTATTTGTTACCAATGGGGTGGCCACAGATGACAATGGATATATATTTCATTTTGACGCGCAGGCCTTCCCCACCGAGGACAATTTCAACGGATTCATCCACCAGCTCAACCAGCGCACCCTTTACCGCACTGGAGTGGATGTGCGATACGGGGATCATCTGATCACACTGCAAACCTGCGAATACGATTTTGCCGACGCGGTGCTGATCGTCATCGGACGGCAAGTCCGGCAGGGCGAGAGTCTGGAGATCGACAAGTCGAAGATCACCCAGAACAGCAATCCCCGCTATCCCCAAGCGCTTTACGACAAGCGCGGCCGCGAAAACCCCTACCGGAACGCCGAACGCTGGTACCCAGGCCCAGGGAATCAATAGTCTGTCGTTGAGGAATCATTATGATCAACCAAACAAATTGCGAAAAAGGAAGTGAAAAAATGGATAAGCCAACCGGAATAGGATTGCTGACGCTCCACACAGAGCCACGGTCTGCGGAACTTGGCTTGCTCCGCAGATTGATCGCGGACGGATGGGGAAGCGCCCCACCGCCGGAATCGTTCAGCGATTTTGCGGCAATGGTGCTAGCTCTTTCCAAAAAACACCAAAATTGCGCCGTACTGATCCTGGCGGTGGAGTTGGAGCAGTTTCTTCGCATGAAAAAATCTCTGCTCCACGCCATGAGTATGCAGACGGAGGAATGCACCGCGCTGCGCAGCCGGCTGCCGGAGGGCAGTCGTCTGGAAACGATGATACCCAAAGGGGCGGAGGTTTTTCTCACCAAGACGGGACAGGGCAGCGGATTTGCCACCACCAGCGAGGACGGACGGGACACCCTGATTCTTCTGCCGCTGGACGGGGATTTGCTGCTGCAAGTGGGCCGCTCGTTCCGGACCTATCTGCAAAACTCCCCCGGAAATCCCGCCCGGACAGAAGCCGTTTCGCCAGAAGCCAGTGGTTCGCCGCCAGAAGAGCCGCCGGAGGGGAAGCAGGCGCATCTGAGCTTGGTGCCGCCACAAGACAATCCAGCAGAAGCAGAAGCGGCCCAAGGAACGGCGTTGCAGCCGGAAGTGCTGGACGTCAGCCGGGATTTTTTCCCGGACGGACGGGGACTCAGCCTGGTGACGGCCGAAAGGAGCCTGACGGGCGGCGAGGAAAGGTTCGATCTGGCGCTCTTTGAGGATACGCCGTGCCGCGCCGCGAAAGACGATATTACCCGCATGGTAAGTACGCCACGGGCGCTGGCCCTGCTCTCCTTGGAGGAATTGCTTTGTACGCTGGTGCTGCCTCCGTTTTGGCACGGGACAGCCGACATTCTGGAGGAGCATGGGGGATGCGCGTATCTGGACCCAGTTTTCCTCGAAAACGACGGCGCAGCCGCATCCAAGGAAGAATGCATTCGGTTGGCTTCGCTGTTCCGCACCAGCGAAAACAGCAAGCTTTGCGGGGTGATTTCCGCGCCGCTGAAATTGCAGGACGGTTCGCACCGCGTTTATCTGGCGCTGGCCAACGACAGCTACGCCCGGGTGCGGCATGTGGATCTGGAACCGGGGGAAAATCCCGCGCGTGTCGCACCGGGGATCACGGAGAAATTCTTCGAGATGATTTGCGACTATCCCTCCGAGCAGGGACTGCCGCCGAAACATGCGGATTTGCGGGTGATTGGCGGCCTGGAAGGCGGGGGGCCTTCCCGCCGAGGCGCCTTGATGGGCGTTACCTGCGCGGTGGCATCTGTGCTTCTGTGCCTGATTTTGGCATTTTGTTATCAGCGGGAAATTGGCCTGGCCATCGTGGATTTTTTTACGGAGCTGACCCAATCGGGGGAAAGCGGCCCGCCGGAATCCTCAGAATATCGGATCATCAGTACGCCGGAGGATCGCGAGGGGGACGCGGAGGCCGACAAGATCCTGACCAGCGCGGAGAATCCGGGGACTTCCGCCGCGGTAAGCGCGTACGCGATGGACGCCTACTCTGAGACGCTGATTCCTGTGGACAACAAACGATACGACTCGCTGGGGGATTTTGACGCGGTCGAAGTGGAGGTTCAGGGCAGTGTGACAACAGGAACCACAGGAACCACAGGAACCACTGCGGGAACAACAACGGGGACTGCGGGAAGCACGGAAGGATCCACCGCCGGGAGCGCTCAAAAAACAACAGCAGACAAGGGAACAACAGGGGCAACGGGAACCGCCGGAATGTCTAGCACAGCGGGGACCACCACCGGAAGCACAACAGAAACAACAGGAACGACAGGGACCACGCGCAGCAGCACCTCGACCTTTCCCTCCCTGATCGTTTCATCTTCTACGACAGCGTCGCTGCTGGCTACCACCACCGCCGCGAAACAGCAGCAGGGCCTATTTGAGATCACAAGTGTCGGGCATGGGCACGGCGTCGGAATGAGTCAGCTGGGCGCCATTGCCTACGCAAACCAAGGCTGGGACTACCAGAAAATCCTCAAACACTATTATTACGACCCCGGCAACATTACCATCGACCGCAGGACCGTCCCGCTGACTGTCAGTTACGAGGGCAAAAGCTATTCGACGCGGGAATTCCTGGCGCGGTCAGCCTGCCGGGAGATTGGTTACCCAGGCTACGTGCCGGATGAAGCAATCAAAGCCCAGATCGTTGCGGCCTTTACGATGGCATGTTATCTGGACTTCAAGGTGACGTCCGGCAAAATGGCCTTTGAGAGCGCCGAGCGCTGGGCCAACTACAGCAGCTACCAGTCTAAAGTTTACGCGCTGGTTGACGCCGTATGGGGACAGTATATTGCCTATAAGGGCGGCGTCGCTCAAGCGTACTACTTCGCCAGCAGTTCCGGCAAAACCGCCAACGTCCAATATATGTGGGGCAATACGTCAGTGAGTTATCTGGCCGGCGGCCGGAGCAGCCCGGAGGCTGTAAAGCCGGACACGCAGACCATTGCCGCACAGGAAGTCCGGGCGATGATCGAGGCCTACAACACGAAGAATCCCAGCAAAAAAATCACTTTGCAGACCGATCCCGCCACCTGGTTCCGCGTCCTCCAAAAGGACGATGGGGACTATGTGGAGAAAATCCAGGTGGGCGATCAGATCCTGCGCGGCAGCGACGTGCGCAGCGCGATTTTCGGCGCGTCAGTGCTGAAATCTCACGCCTTCACGATTCGCTTCCGGGAACAATAACATAACCCAATGGACGGCAGCAGTTTGCCGTCCATTGGGTTTATTGGTTCCTAAATGTAATAGCTATAGTACAGAAAATGTCCGTCAGGATGGATCCGGTCCAGCACAAACCCCGCGTTTTCGAAGGCCCGGCGAGAAGCGGCGTTGGCCTCATCTATGCCTACTTCGATACGGTTGCTCCGCTGCGGCAGAATCTCGTCTATGTGATCCACAAACACCCGCAGCACCGCACTGCCTATCCCCTGCCCGCATCGGGCGGGATCCACAATGATGGGATTGATGCCGACGGGGTGCACGGGATCACCAAAGACAATCATCGCGGCCACGGGTGCGCCCGCCAGCAGCGCGACTTTGCAAAACACATTTTTGCCCGGGGAGTATTCGCCGCAGGTCCGATAATACTGCCACTCCTCACGGAGGGAACCATCCATTGCGAAGCGGGTGATATCCTCACCGCGCCAAGCATCCACCGACAAATGCACCTGTGGGTCATAATCGGCGAACCGGAACCCCATTTAGAAGATCCCCCGTTCCGCCACCTGCCGCAGAGCGATCGATAGAAAATCTTCCGCCGCCATCGCGCCCAAGTCTCCTTCCCCGCGTTTGCGGACGGAGACCGTGCCGTTTTCCAGTTCCTTGTCTCCCAGCAGCAGCATATAGGGGATCTTCTCCACCTGGGCCTCGCGGATCTTATAGCCAATCTTCTCGTTGCGCGCGTCGGAGGCCACCCGGAGCCCTGCCCCGCGCAGCCGCTGCACAAGCACCGCCGCCACCTCGTGCTGCCGCTCGGTGATCGGCAGGACACGCACCTGCTCGGGAGCTAGCCAGAGGGGCATCGCCCCGGCATATTTCTCAATCAGCAGGGCCAGCGTCCGTTCGTAGCAGCCGATGGAGGTGCGGTGGAGAACATAGGGGAACTTTTTCTGGCCGTCGGCGTCGATATAGACCATACCAAAGCGTTCAGCCAACTGGAAATCAATTTGGATGGTAATGAGCGTGTCTTCCTTGCCATGGACGTTTTTGATCTGGATATCCAGCTTCGGGCCATAGAAGGCGGCTTCGCCGTCAGCTTCCGTGTAGTCAATGTTTAGGTCGTCCAGGATGCCGCGCATGGTGGTTTGCACCGCCTCCCACTGGGCAGGGTCGCCGATGTATTTGGTCCGGTCGTTCTTATCCCACTTGGAGAAGCGGAACGTAACATCATCATACAGGCCCAAGGTGGTCAGCATGAACTTGGCCAGGTCCAGGCAGCCAGCGAATTCTTCTTCCAGCTGGTCAGGGCGGCAGGCGATGTGGCCTTCGGAAATGGTAAACTGCCGCACACGGATCAAGCCGTGCATCTCACCGGAAGCCTCGTTGCGGAAGAGGGGGGAAGTTTCATTGTAACGCAGGGGCAGGTCCCTGTAACTGCGGAGTTTATTCAAGTAGGCCTGGAACTGGAAGGGACAGGTCATCGGCCGCAGGGCAAAAATTTCCGCGTCCGGCTCCTCGAACTGCGCCGGATCGCCCAGCACAAACATCCCGTCCCGGTAGTGGTCCCAGTGGCCGGAAATTTTGTAAAGCTCCCGTTTGGCCATAAACGGCGTCTTGGTCTGGAGGTAGCCCCGCTTCTCCTCCTCGTCTTCGACGAAGCGCTGGAGCGTCCGCAGGACCATTGTCCCCTTCGGCAGGAGAATCGGCAGGCCCTGGCCGATGACATCCGCCGTGGTAAAGTACTCCAGTTCCCGGCCGATTTTGTTATGGTCACGCTGCTTGGCTTCCTCCACCGCCGCGAGGTACGCTTCCAGTTCGTCTTTTTTCGGGAAAGCCGTGGCATAGATCCGCTGGAGCATCTTGTTCTTCGCGTCGCCGCGCCAATAGGCCCCCGTGGAGGAGAGGAGCCGGAAGGCCTTGACCCGCCCCGTGGAGGGGATATGCGGCCCGGCGCAGAGTTCCGTGAACTCCCCCTGCCGGAAAAAGGAAATCGCCTCGCCTTTCCCCGCGTGTTCTTCGACCAGTTCCGCCTTGTAGTCCTCGCCCGCTGCCCGGACCAGGGCCAGCGCCTCGTCCGGCGGGAGCTCCAGCCGCTCCAGGGGCAGGTCCTCCTTGACGATCTTCTTCATCTCACCCTCAATCCGCTGGAGGTCCTCCGGCGTGAACGGCGTCGGGACGTCGAAGTCGTAGTAAAATCCGCTGTCGATCGCCGGGCCGATGGCCAGCTTCGCCGCCGGAAAGAGCCGCTTCACCGCCTGAGCCAGGATGTGCGAGGCCGTATGGCGGAAGGCTTTGCGTCCCGCCTCATCCGCGAAGGTCAGGACCGCGAAGGCGCAGTCCTCCGTGACCGGCGTACGCAGGTCCTGGGGCTTGCCGTCAACTTCGGCCAGGCAGGCAGCCCGGAAGAGCCCCTCGCCAATGCTCCGCGCGATCTCCATCCCGGTGACCCCGCGCTCGAACGAACGGACTTCCCCGCCCTTCAGTGTGATGTTGATGGTTGACATAAACATACCCTCCTTAGAATTAATCCTGTGCGCCTGGAATATAGTATCTCATAGAAATTTCAGTAATGATTCCGTCCTGATCCGCAACCAGTAGGTGAGAATTAGAACCCCCGCTGTAGAAGTGATAATTGCCCTCTTCTGTCATTTCGCCGGCATAAAACTCTAGGTCGCTCTGCGTATCACTGATTGGGAGTTTCTTAATGCTGGATTTGAGCAAATCGCCGACAGAAATACCATAGAACGAGATAGTCGGCGTCGTCCAATTACAACTATAAGCAATTGGATGGTCCCATTCTGGCCTCATCTGACCATAAAGCGAAGTGCCCGTGCTTTTGTTCTCATATTCCATGCCGCCGAAGTCGTCTTTGCCGACATAGACACACTCCAGCTTCTGCGCCAGCGTATCAATGGGATCATACATAATCTTGCTGAACTCGATCTTGCTTGCTGGTTTGGCCGCCGCCTTGGTCGCGGGCTTGGCGGTAGTCGGGGCTTTGACGCTGCAATAAACCATAATTTGGTCGGCCTTCGTCCCGGTTTTAACGTAGACCGTCAGCTCATCTGGGCGGCAGTCAAGGGTTTCATGGAGTTTATAGAGGGCCTCCTCACGGATTTTTTTCTTGCATTGCTCTTCTTCCCGGGCATCGTACGGCCTGTCGATTGTCAGAATGCCGACCGAGGTTGCGCCGCTGCCTTCCGCCGCGTAATAGCCCAGCGTTTTCGCGTAGTTTTGGACGTACTTCACCAACCGCGTTCGCATCTCCCGCAGCAAATCCGCTTCGGACTTGGTCGTCGGCGGGAGGGTGGTAGCCGGGGCCACCGGCGGCGCGGGGAGCGTCGTCAGCGTGCTTTCCCACTTCTCCGCGTAAAACACCTTCGCTTCGGGCATGACCGCCGCCAGCTTGGCGAGCGCGGCCTTCACCCGGGCCTCGCCGGGGTACTCATTGGCCGTGCGCCGGAGCAGCTGGAACGCCTGATTTCCTAAATTTACCTGCCGGAAGTAGTCCGCCAGGGCCAGCAGCCCGTCGATCACCGACCGGAGAATCGCCTCCTTCAGCCGCTCGAGCAGGTCGTACAGCCGATTGCCGGGCTCGCCGCCGGCCG
>JAIRXU010000032.1 GCA_031268095.1 Oscillospiraceae bacterium
GCCATGGGCATACCATTGATATCCCGGCGTATCCTCTGCAATTGTTCTCTTGATTCCCGTTCGTTCCCGCGGGAATTCCTTCCGTTTCAACATGATATTTGGATTTTTTGTCTGCGCCGGAGCGCCCTCACCTTTCAGGCAGCGTTCATTCTAGAAAAGGCTTGCATTTTTCGTCCCGCCTGTTATAATAATAGAGAAGATACTATATTTTTGTTTATATTGAAGTTAGGAGGATATCTGTCATGTTCCAATTTCCGATCGGTGTCATCATCGATGGCTTCCGCACCGACATCCGCTCCGCCGTCGCTTTGGCGGCCAAAGTGGGGGCCAAAGGCATCCAAGTTTATTCCACCAACGGCGACATGGCTCCCGAGGCTCTGACCCCGCAAAAGCGTCGGGAGTTCCTGGACCTGGTTCAAGGTCACGGTCTGACCATCGCCGCGCTGTGCGGCGACTTAGGCGACGGCGGTTTCACCAATCCCGCAAAAAATCCCGCTCGTGTTGAGCGTTCCAAGCGCATCCTGGACCTGGCCAAGGACCTTGAGACCGGCGTCGTCACCACCCATATCGGCGTTGTGCCGCAGGACAAGGCCCACCCCCGCTTTGGGATCCTCCAGGAGGCCTGCGGGGCGCTGGCGGAATACGCCGATTCCCTGGACGCCCATTTCGCCATTGAGACCGGACCGGAGACCGCCGCGACGCTGAAGACTTTCCTCGACTCCCTGGGCTCCCGGGGCGTCGCGGTCAATCTCGACCCCGCCAATTTCGTGATGGTGACCGGAGACGATCCCGCCGGGGCGGTCAGGACACTGCGGGACTACATCGTCCACACCCATGCCAAGGACGGCAAACAGCTTTATTACCGCGATCCGGAAGAAGTCTACGGCATGGTCCAGAGCCACATCGTAACCTCTCCATCCTATCAGGAAGTCCCGCTGGGTGAAGGTCAGGTGGATTGGCCGGCCTACCTCGCGGCCCTGGAGCACATCGGCTACACCGGCTTTCTGACCATCGAACGCGAGGTTGGCGACAATCCTCTGGCGGATATTGAACACGCCGTCCGCTTCCTGCTGGAACAGCTGGGCGCCTGATCCCTCCTGGCAACTCATACTTAACTTTGCTACTAATTATAGAAAGAAACATCATGAACGCCATTGAGTGCAAAAACGTCCTCTATCGCTACCCCAACACCCGCAAGACCAGCCCTCCCGCTCTGCGGGGCGTCTCCCTGGATGTGCGCCAGGGGGAAGTTCTCGCCATGATCGGCCACACCGGCTCCGGGAAAAGCACCCTTGCCCAGCACCTCAACGGTTTGCTGAAACCCGTGGGCGGGACTGTCTGCGTCGGCGGGAAGGATATCTGGGCCACTAAGTCGGCGATGCGGGAAGCGCGTTTCCGGGTTGGGCTCTGTTTCCAGTATCCGGAATACCAGCTGTTCGAAGAAACCATCGCCAAAGACATCGCCTTCGGGCCGAAGAACATGGGTCTGGACCCTGCGGAAATCGACCGCCGGGTCCGGGCGGCCGCGCGGTATGTCGGTCTGACGGAAGAGATGCTGCCGCGCTCCCCGTTCGACCTTTCCGGCGGGGAAAAGCGCCGGGCCGCCATCGCCGGTGTTATGGCGATGGAGCCGGAGGTCCTTGCGCTGGACGAGCCAACGGCGGGGCTGGATCCCCGGGGCAAGGAACGGATCCTCCAGATGATCCTGCGTTACCGGGCCGAAACGAGAAAACCCATCCTCCTGATTTCGCATAACATGGAGGACGTCGCCCGCTTTGCCGACCGGGTGCTGGTCCTCAACCAGGGGGAAGCGGCGATGCTGGGAACGGTTCCGGAGGTTTTCTCCCGCGCGGAGGAACTGACCGCTATGGGCCTCAACGTCCCGAGCGTCACGCGAATCTTCCTTGAACTGCGCCGGCGGGGGCTGCCGGTCTCCGCCGGGATCTATAGCGTGGAGCAGGGTGTGGCGGAATTGCTGCGCCTGCGGGCCCTACGGAAGGAGGGCATCCATGATTAAGGACATCACCATCGGCCAATATTACGCCGGAGACTCTGTCCTCCACCGCATGGACGCCCGCATGAAATTGGTGCTGACGCTGGGCTATATGGTCGTCATCTTCCTCTGCAAAAATTTCTTTGCCCTGGGGCTGCTGGCGCTGAGTGTCGCCGTGTTTGTTGCGCTCTCCCGTGTGCCGCTGGGCATGGTGCTGCGCTCTTTCCGTCCGATCGTCGTGCTGGTGCTCTTCACCAGCGCGCTGAACCTGTTCCTGACGCCGGGAGAGGGCGAGCCTCTCTGGCATTGGTGGAAGCTCCAAATCACCACCGAGGGCATTCATACCGCCATCTTCACCACCGCGCGGATTCTCTGCCTGATCGCCGCCAGTTCACTGCTGACCTACACCACCACCCCGTCTCTGCTCACGGCGGGGATCGAACGCCTGCTCTGGCCGCTGGGAAAGCTGGGGGTCCCGGTTTCCGTCTTTGCGATGATGATGACGCTGGCCTTGCGTTTTGTCCCGACGCTGGTGGAAGAAATTGACCGTATTATGAATGCGCAGAAATCCCGGGGCGCCAATATGGACACGGGATCGCTCTTCCAGCGGATCAAGGCCTTTGTGCCGGTGCTGGTGCCGCTGATTGTCTCCGCATTCCGCCGCGCCGGGGAATTGGCTTACGCCATGGAGTGCCGCTGCTACACCGGTTCCAACCGGCGCACCAGCCTCAAGCAGTTCCGGCTGCGGGCGCGGGACTATGCCGCGGCGGCATTGATGCTTTTGCTGGGCGGCGGCATCGTGACGATGAACATTTTTCTGGGAAAAATCATTTGACGAACCGATGATTGTTTGAGCGATATTTTTGAGCGATAGTGATGTCATTTGGTCATTGCCGGAACCAGCGTACGCCATCCCAGAGCCGGAAAAACGGAGGATGCGGAAGCTGTTGCCCTGTGCTTCCCGCCTTTGTTTTGTTGAATTAAATTGCGAAGGAGATTCTCCCATGTCCGAATATTTCGCCTCGCTGCTCAGCTTTCTCCAGCAGTATTGGAAATATCTTCTCATCCTGGGCGTTTTTTGCCTGATCGCCCTCATCGTCGGAATATTCCGCAAAAAACAGATGAAAGCGGCGGGGGACGCGTTCCTGGCCGAGCATCCGGATGCGGCCAAGGTCTTTTGCGGCGGCCGCAGCGCCATTACCGCCGAAAGCGTACAGGTTCTCAGCGTCAATGGCGGCCCCCCATCCTTCACCGTCAAAGGCAGCAGCATACTGGTTTTCTTGCTGCCTGGCGACAGCACCCTGGAGGCCCGCTACACCTACCAACGCCCTGGCGTCATGTACAAAACTGTCACCAAAACATACGACGGCACCGTAACCGTCACGGCGGAAGCCTGCAAGGCCTATATTCTCGGCTACGACCGCAAGGCGGATCAGTTCACGTTCACGGAAACAGCGGAATAACTGAGGGGAGGTTGTGCCGTTTTGCGGACTTTGCTGCTGGAACTGCGGTTTGACGGCGAGGCGTATCATGGCTGGCAAGTCCAGCCCAACGGTCTGACCGTGCAGGAAGTCCTGCAAAACGCCCTGGAACAGGTCCTAGGGCGCCGGGAGGGCGTGACCGGCTGCTCCCGGACGGACGCAGGGGTCCATGCCCGGCAGTTTTTTTGCCATCTGCGCACCGACCATCCCATTTCTCCGGCGCGGCTGGCAGCGGCGCTGAACCATTTCCTCCCGCCCAGCGCGGCGGTCCTCTCGTGCCGGGAGGTTCCGGCGGACTTCCACGCCCGCTACAGCTGCCGGGGAAAAACCTACCGCTACCACATCCGCAACGCTGCCGTCCGGGATCCTTTCCTGGTGGGGCGCTGCCTGCTTTGGCCCTATCCCCTCCCCGCGGACCTCCTCCATGACGCCGCTCAAGATTTTCTGGGAGCGCACGATTTTTCGGCCTTCTGCGCGGCGGGCTCTTCTGCGGATTCTAAGATCCGGACCGTGACCCGGGCGGAAGTCCGGCGGGAGGGAGACGACGTATTTTTCTTCGCCGCGGCGGACGGCTTCCTTTACCATATGGTGCGGATCATGGCTGGGACGCTGCTGGAACTGGCCAAGACGCCGGATCGCTGCGTCCCGGGCCGGATTGCGCAGATCCTCGCCTCCCAGGACCGGACCCAGGCGGGCCCTACCGCCCCCCCGGCCGGCCTCTGCCTCTGGGAGGTGCGCTACGGCGGCGACGCCTGGCCCAAGGAATGTTCCTGATGAAATGGGGGAATTGACATGTCCGTCAAACGCTTCCTGTCGCTTTGTCTGGCCGGGCTGATCCTGGCGCTGACAGCTTGCGCAGCCCAGCCAGCGGCCTTGACTTTCGACGACTGGATGAGCAAAGGAGAACGGCACCTGCTCGACCTCAATTACGAGCAGGCCATTCTGGCCTTCAACGAGGCAATCAAAATCGACCCCAAGAACCCACGGCCCTGGGAAGACAAGATCATTGCTCAGGAAATGGACGGCGACCACGACGGTGCGGTCCAGACCAACAGCGACGCGCAGCAGCAGGTCCCGGATTTCCCCAGTATCCCCATGGATCCCGCCAGCCCCGACCCGGCAGCGATCCTCCCGCCGGTCCTGCGCTGGTTCGAGGACCACGGCTTCATTGATTTCCTGAAGAAGCTACTGGAAGCGCTGGCGCGGAATTGGCCGGAGGTGAACTGGCCGGCCCTGACGCAGGCGGCGACCACCGGGGCAGCAACAACGGCGGCGGTCCTGCCAACCAGTATCACCGCCTCCACCGCCTCGGCGGCGGCGCCCACGGCCAAACCAACGGTGGCGCAACCAGCAGACAACGAGCTGTCCTGGGGCGGATGGAATATGATTGAGAACTTCCCGGACGCGAAAGCCACAGGCTCCGCCTTTGTCGTTTTGCGAGTGCCGAAAAACCAAAGCGTGTCGCTTGTCGTCGCGTGTGATACCGCCATGGGGGCTATCGTTGTATGGGACGGTGATGTTTGGGAGGCTCTGAGAAATCTGCAGACTCCGGCCATGGATCAGCTATATGAAGCCGAAACTTACCCCAAAGGCGAAACCACATTTCAGATCAACAACGTGATATCCACAACAGGAGCTGTTACCATCGTTGTTACTACCCTTTCGGGGCACCCGGCCCCTATCACCGTCAACGGCAAGACCCCGGTTCTGATCAGTGAGTAAATCATATCCCGCGTTTTCTTGAGAGAGGAGGATTTTGTATGTACAAAATGAACCGACCCCTGTCCCGCGCCCTGGCGCTTCTGCTCGCCGGGCTCACCCTGCTCCTGGGGCTGTCCGCCTGCGCGCCGAAACAGGAGGGCGGCTGGATCCCTCTGGAGTACAGCATCAAACTCGCGCCGCTGGCGGCAGGGGATCACCCGCTGGCCAACCTTTCGGACGGCAAGCCGAACACTTTCTTTGAGGGCAGAATGACCCGCGAGACGGTGCCAACCACGGGAAATATCCTGATTCTGGACCTCGGCGCGGTGGTGCCGCAGGTCAGCCGTATCCGCTATACCCCCCGGCAGGACAGCGCGCCCGGCGGGCGGATCCAGGACTTCAAGATTTATACCTCTGCCCGCAACTATGCCGCCAACCAGTTCGACGGCACCCAGAGGGAACTTGCCAATTACTTTGATTTGGTGGGGGTGGGGTCCTTCGATCCGGACAGCGGCGACGCCCAAACGGCGACTTTCCCCGCCGCCCCGGCCCGGTACGTCGTGATACAGGCGCCTTATTCCGCCACCGGCGGCGACTCCTTCAGCGCGGCGGAGCTGGAGGTCTTCACCGGCTCGGAAGAAGTCCTCAACGGCACGGAACTTTGGAACGCCGCGCAGGACTTGCAAACCTTCGCCCTGGAACGGGATCTCCCCGCCTTGGCCGAAAATGCCGCTGCCCTGCTCCAGCACTTCAATGACGCCGGAGTCTATAGCTACACCAACGAAGCGCGCGTGAAGATGCTTACAGAACTGCGTCAGAAAAAGGAAACCGTCAAGTCCCTGGGGCAATTCACCTCACTGCCCAACGGCGGGGTATGGCTGGATACCGGCGGCGCCGAGATTCAGGCCCATGGCGGGAGCATCCTGTATGCCGCAGCGGAACAGAAATATTACTGGTACGGCGAGGACCTTTCCGCCAACAACCTTCCCGGTTCCGCCGCCTCCCCCGCTGTGGGAATCCGGTGCTATTCCTCATCAGATCTGCTCAACTGGACAGATGAGGGGCTGGCGCTGCCGGTATTCAACAACCCCCAGCTGGTGGATGGCACCCCCCAGAGCCCGGATCTCCCGCTCTACCTTGCGGAGGACGGCACGGCCTACCAAGCCAGCAAATTGCCGGCGTTTGACATGGTTGCCGGAGGGAAGGTGCCCGAGAACGGCACACGGAAATCCCCTGTGAACTCGCTGCGCAAAACCAATTCCCCCGAGCAGATCGCCGCGCTCAATGCGCTCTATGCCGACCTGAACTACGCCCAGCGCAAGCAGTTTTTCCTGGATTTCAACTGGGACCGGGAGATCCGCAGCCCCCGGGTCGTCTATAATGACACAACAAAACAATATGTTCTTTGGTGGCACGAAGGAGACCTGGGCGGCAGCCGGCAGGCCATGGCCGCCGTCGCGGTAAGCGAAAGCCCCACCGGGCCCTTCCGTTTCTTGCACGCCGGAACAATGCCGGTCGAGGGGCAGGAACGCGTCTACGATCTGGCATTGCTGGTGGACGCGGACAAGACCGGCTGGCTGGTCTATACGTCCGACGGGACTGACGGAAGCCGGAGTCTCTGCGCGGTTCGGCTGGATGAAAACTACACCATGCCCGCCCAGACTGACGGCCGGGCGGAGGAAGGCAAGGACTGGAATCAATTGCTGCCCGGCGGCGCGGGCGCGCCGGTGCTCTGGCAGGAGGGCGATGCATTCCACCTGCTGCTCTCCGGCAACGGCCGGCTGGCCCCAGCCCAGACGAAACATTATATTTCCGCCGACGGTATATTCGGCAAATGGAAAGAGCAGAAGGCCCCGGCCCAAGGCGACCGCTGGAACGATACGTTCCACAGCCAGCCCACCGCTGTCCTCCCCTGCCGGGACGAAGCGGGCCGGGAAATCCCCGGCCGCTGGTTCCTGCTGCTGGATCGCTGGGAACCTTACGACGCGAAGCGCTCGGCATATCAATTCCTGCCGCTGCTCTCTCAGGCAAAAACACACCGCCTGACCCTCCGGTGGGCGGACCAGGCTCTGCCGTCTTTCAGCCCAATCGGTGACAGCCGCTTGCCCTGGATCCTCGGCGGCGCAGGCGCGGCCATCCTGCTGGCGGGCGCGGCGGTCTACCTCCTGCGCCGCAAAAAAACACGCAACCCAAACGCCAAACCGGAAGGACGTGATCTGGATTGAGCCGACGCCATCTACGCTGGACCGCGGCGCTTGCGCTTGTCCTGCTCTGCCTTCTCCTGAGCGCCTGCGCGCCCAAGGAACCCTATCTCCCCGCCCCGGAGGACTGCGCCTACGCCGCTTGGGACACGGCCCCCCCCAACGACCCCGAGGCAAAACAGAATACCTATGGCAACCCGCCTTTTGCCGCCTTGGCTGTGGACCGCAGCGCCGTGGCCGTCGGGGAAGATCTTTATTCCGTCCTCAACGAGACACGGCGGCTGGAAAAGCATTCCCCCGGGCAGGTGTCTGAGGTCCTCTTCGACAAAACAGCGGTGGGGCTGATCAGTTACTATGACCGCTGCCTCTATTTCAGCGACTACGCGCTGGAGGGAGCGGATGGCAGTTTCGACTGCGGGAAGCTCTACCGCCTGGCGCTGGACCACCCTGAGAAGGGTGCGGAGCTCATTTATGAAAGCCGGATTGACCGAGAGCTCTTCTCGTCCTTCCAGCTGACCGACGGATTCTTGTATCTTGTCGGCAGTCGGCTTTTCCATACCTTCGGCGTACAGAAACTGGCGCTGGATGGTAAAGTTCTCGGCACAGTCCTGAGCCAGACAGACGTCGAAAACGTCCAAATTTCCGGCGGGACAATTTACTTTCTCCGGCGCGGGCAGCTTTACCGGTCGCCTTTGACGGGAACGCAGCCGGAACCGCTGCTGGAAGGCCGGAAACTGCAACGCTTCTGCCTGGACGGCGGGTCACTCTGCTTCACGGAAGCCGACCGGCCCGGCGTGGTCCGCGGGGTCTTTGCGGACGGCAAGATCACCGCTGAAAAGCGCTATTTTCCCGAACGTACGGCGGACAGCTTCTTCGTGGAAGGGGACCGGCTCTACGCCGCCGTCCGGAACAGCGACAACTCCAATTTCTACCTAACGCTGCTGGGCACAGCGCTTGGGGATGCCTCCGGCGAATCGATCAGCTATGCCGACGATGTGATGCCTGCCGCCTACGGAACCTTCCAGCCCTTTGCGGCGCACGGACGGATCTTCTATTTCAGCTGGGCTTCCGCCCGAGGATATTATTACCAAATTTCTCTGCCCGGCGGAGAACGGACGCTGCTTGCGCAGTGGGATTTCCGCGCACCGGAAACAACGGGCGCGGCAACGAAACCTGCGGAATAAATGGGACGCGGGCGCATGATCCTGTAAAACCGTGCATACGAATGGAAGGACAAATATTGTATGCACGAAAGGCAGGATCAATTATGAACCTCCGAGAATTTCATTCCGACCACCCCTATCCCGAAACGACGGTTGCGGGCAAAAATCCGGCCTACGCCCGCGCTATGCTCTCCAACTGCGCGGGACGTAATTCCGAAATGAGCGCCGTAGCCCTTTATTTCTATGATCACATCATCACGGAGCGGGATGCTCTGCTTTCTTCTGCGTTTAGGGCGATCATGAAGGTGGAAATGGTGCACCTGGAATTGTTTGAAAAGCTTGCCCTGCATCTGGGCGCGGATCCCCGGCTCTGGGAGGCGCAAACGGTTCCCCAGCCCCGGATGAATTATTGGTCCCCCGCGCGCCTGCCCTACGCCACCAACCGGAAGCTGATCCTCCAGAACGCCCTGGCCGCAGAACGCGCCGCCATCGCCATCTATGAGCGGCAGCAAAAGGAAATCCAGGACGAAGGGGTCGTCAATGTCCTGCGGCGGGTGCTGCTCGATGAGCAGCTGCATGTGGAGCTGTTCCGGGCACTGCTGGAGCAACCGCAACCATCGTAAGTCCGCTGAAGCGCCGCCAAACTCAGCTGAGTTTGGCGGCGCAGTTTTTCGGCCGCATCGATACGCGCCTATCCCATCAAAAAATTTCAGCCAACGCAAGGTGAAAATCCCCATTCTCCTGGGGCCGCTGTATCTTCCGGTGGTACGTGGCACACGTTCAGGGCGGATACAGCGGCAGCAGCCCAACGAAGGCAAACTGCGCAGCATTGCCCGTCACATTTCTCCCCTGCCGTACCACTCTAGGTTCCCCGGTGCGGTCCGCCCGCCGGAGCACAAATCAAGCCGCTCCCTCCAGCTTCAGCAGCCATTGTTTGCGGTCAATTCCACCCGCATAGCCCGTCAGGCCGCCGCTGGCCCCCACCACACGGTGGCAGGGAATCACAATGGAGATGGGGTTGTGCCCTACAGCGCCGCCCACCGCCCGGGCTGACGCCGGCCGTCCCGTTTGCTTTGTCATCTGCGCGGCAATCGCGCCGTAGGACATCACTGCCCCGTAAGGGATTTCACATAGAATACGCCACACACCCTGCCGGAATTCGCTCCCGGCGGGGTTCAATGGCAATTCGGATACGGCGGGCCGCTGTCCGTCAAAATAGCGCTCCAGCCAGACCTTTGCGCGGGAAAACAGCGGCAGAGTATCGCTGGGTTCTGTCTTAGCCGGCAGCGCAGCGGCATAATATTTCTGCCCTTCCAGCCATAGGCCCGTGATATTTTCACCGTCGCCGGACAGCAGCAACTGACCCAAGGGAGATGCCATGGCAGTGGTATATGTCATGTGAATTCTCCGCGCATTCCATCAAATTTCCGCTTTACTTTAATAGCGGTCCCTAATAGTAGCCCCTCAAAATAGCTTGCAGGGAATCACCAAAAACTCGCCTGTTTTCAATATTTCCCTAAATCCAAGTTTCTTATAAAACTCGCTGTTCTTTTTGTCGCATCCAACCAGCCATTCGGAATTGGGGAAATGCGCCTTGCATCTGTTCACGAGTCCTTTTCCGATGCCTTGTCCCCGATACGCGGGAGAAACGAGCAGATCGTAAATAACGGACCGAAAAATCGTGTCGCTGAGCACCCTGACGGCTCCGGCCAAGCGGTCACCGTCCCATGCGGAAACCACCAGCGTAGAATTTCGCCATGGCTGCATAAAGCCCTTCCGCCATTCGTCCGGCAACGCCCCGTCCGGCGACCAGCCAACCGACACGAACAATTCATGCAGCTGGTCAGCAGGCAGGTCTTTCCGCTCATCGTTGTAGGTGATGTTCATGGGTTATCCTTTCCTGCGCAGCGACGCGCTGTCGCGTCTACAATGATTGATCTTTGGCTTTCTCCCCTATATCGCCAGCTGATACACGCAATACCGCTCCATCCCCTCACGCCAAAAGAAACAGTTTTCCGGCACTGCCGCAATCTCAAGCAAGGCAGCGCCCAAGGTTTCGATGGTTCGGCGCGAGGCCGCGTTGCTTTGTGCGCAGGTGAAAATCACCCGGCGCATGCCGTGTGCCCTTGCAACCGGGAGCACCAATTGGCACGCGCGGCGAGCATACCCGTGCCCCCGGTGGGGCGTGTCGATCTCGTAGCCAATGTGCCCGTTCCAATAAGAATCTCTGTTTTCGCCAACGCGGATGCTGATTTTCCCGGCGCATTCTCTGTTTTGTACAAAGACGTCACAGTAATAGTAGGGCAGCTGCACCGCGTCGCCGGGGTTTTGTTCGGTCAGGCGAAGCGTCAGTACGCCATCGCTCAGGGTCTCGAACGTATCCAAAAACGAAACTTTCTCTAATCCCATACCCCTCTCACTTTCTGCACAAACAAAACGGATGCCCTTCCGGGTCGAGCAGGGTGACGAACTGCGCCCCGCCGTATTGCGCTGCTGTCTTGGTCGCGCCAAGCCGGATTGCTTCGTCCACGGCGGCTGGTAAATCATCCGCCTGAAAATTGAAGTGCATCTGCTTTTGCTGCTTGCCCGGTTCTTCCGGCCAAACGGGCGGGATGTAGTCGAAATCACTTTCCATAAAGTGAACCACCATGCCGTTATCAGCCAGCAGCGCGGTTTCATGAAAATCCTGATCCCAAGCGGGGAACAGTTTTGCGTAAAACTCGCGCAATTTGGGGGTGCTTGGACAATCGATGTTAGATTGTGTAGTCACGAGATTGACAAGTCGGTTGAGATATGCTATACTATAAAGAAAACGGAGGTTTTCTTTGATGGAAGAGCGTTTGGCGGAGTATCATCGGCATGACATTTC
>JAIRXU010000054.1 GCA_031268095.1 Oscillospiraceae bacterium
TTGGGAGTCTATTTTACCACATTATTTGAGATCTTGCACCTGTTTTCTTTTGTGTGCTTTCTTATTTTTCGCTCTGTCTTTCCATGGCTTTTACTCTCGTTTTGCGCGGCGGGTAACAGTCTACGCGGCCTTAAATGCCGCAGAGGACTACGCAAGGACAACCTCAAAAAAAGTCAGAGCCATTAAGGCCATCAAAAGGGAGGACGGTGAACCCAATGGCGGGCATCCGCCATATGGCTACCTGCCGAATCCCGAGGGTGGCCACTGGCTCTATGACCCGGTGGCGGGCGAAATCATTAAGCAAATGTTTATGTGGAGCGCAAGCGGCATGTCGGACGGGGCGATCGCCGCAAAGCTCAATTCGCTTGGCATTCCGAATCCGACCGCCTATAAAAAATCAATCGGATTAAATTTTCATCATCCAAAAGCGGCAAACAATAGCGGGTTATGGTGGGCCAATTCAGTGAGAAAAATACTGATGGATAAAACCAATATTGGCTGTTCGGTGCAAGGAAAGAGTAGCTCGTTCGATTATAAAAGACATAAACAAATTCCCAAATAAGAAAGAGGATTATGTGATTGTTGCGGATTGCCATGATAAAACGGTATCAGACGAGCTGTTTGAAACAGTGGCGCAAATGAGAAGCACTCGTTCAAGAGCAACTAAAAAAACTGGAACTGTACATCTTTTTGCGGGCTTGGTTTACTGTTCGAATTGCCAGATGGCCATGAATAAAACCGGTGCAAAAGGTCATGAATATTTGGTATGTAAGACCTATTTCTATGCGGGCGAAGAACACTGTACCCGAAAGCGCAGTATCAATTTTCGGGTATTAGAAGATATTGTACTTACGGTGATACAAGCTCAAATCGGACTTGTTGCTGATTTGCAGTCTATGATAGAGGAAATCAACGAACGCCCCGAGATTAGCAAACAGTCTTTAAGAATCAATCAGCTGCTGGAGGACTGTCAAAGGGAATTCGAGAAAGAAACACATCTACTTGATGTTAGTTATCGCGACTGGAAAAACGGCGATATATCAAAAGAACAGTATCAGCGCATCAGAGAAGAAACAGAAAAAAAGCTGGAGCAAATGCGGGCAACATTGCAAACGCTTGCAGCTGAACAGCTAAAAGCGGCAAAAGGCATCCAAGCGAACAATGAATATTTTGAGCGGTTCTTAAAATATCAAAATGTCGAAGCGTTAGACAGGTTCATGCTTGTGGAGTTAATTAGCAGGATATACATAGATGAAGACAAGTCTGTAAAAGTCGAATTTAATTTCAGCGACCAGTATTTGCTGATTATGGATTTTGTCCAAGAGAACATGCTCGAGCAAGACAAGCCGCTTAAATTAACGCTGGAAAGGAAATGATGAATATGGAAGATAATAAGGAACTAACTATAGAAAGAATTGCAAATGATTTAGTTCGTTTAACAAATGATTATCATAAAATCAGACGCAATACAGATAATAAAGCGTCGGACATAATTAGTAGTGTAAATAGCTCATTTTTAGAGGAGTTAGATAATACGAAATTCTTACAAATCGGGTTAAAAGGAACGCCGCCATTTGGTGATGATAAAAAGCTAAAAGAGTATTTTATATACCATTTAGAAACAAGAAATGGTGTAGAAGCAATTATGCTCTATTGTGATTACTATATATGTGATGATTTATTTAGCGATTTTGAAAAGCACTTCTATGATGAAGACAAAGACGAGATTGACGAGAGTTCAGCAAGAGAGCAGAACTTCTATAGCGATAACACAATTAGCGAAGAAACAAAGACTGCACATAGAATATACCGTGAAGCTAGTAAAATAGAAAGCCTTATCTGTACAAGCCTATACTGCAACTAATTCAAATAAAAAGAACAAAAGTTTATAATGTTATAGTTTGGTATATGGAATGGGGGCCTTTTCTGCTATACTGTGAATGTGAAAATTTTTGGTGGCAAAACAGTCGGAAAGGCGGTATAGAAACATGAAAAAAATCATTGCAGCAATTCTTTGCACGGCCCTTTTGGTTTTACCGTTTGGCCTATTGGCGCAGGCGGCGGAGCCCGCGGCGGGAAAATTCCTTGTGCTCGGCGATTCCATTGCGCAGGGCGTTGGCGCGATTTGCCCGGACAACGCCTATGCCAGCCGCGTTGCACGGGAAAAAGGGTATGAACTGCGCAACTTCGGTATGGGCGGCGACACCTCCGCCGCGTTGCTGCGCAAAGTAAGGGAAGACGAAACGATCCGTCAGGCCGTGCGGGAAGCGGACATTGTTGACATTTCGATCGGAGGTAACGATTTCTACCCCTCTGTGTCACTGGTTCTTAACGGGTTATTGGGGACCGGGAATGGCTGGAACCGCGCCGTGCCGCGCTGCGCGAGAATTTTTCCGCCATCATCACGGAAATCCGCAGTCTGAATTCGGATGCGTTGCTGATTGTCAATACCCTGTACAACCCGGTTTTCGCCGTCCTTCCTCCGTCGGCGCATGCGATGTACGGCGAAACGGTGCAGGGCGTTAATGACATCATCCGCGGGTACCTTGCGGTGAACCCGGGCGCGTTTCGGCTGGCTGACGTATTTGCCGCCTTTGCGGAACGGTACGGTCTGGTTTCATACGACATGACACACCCGTCCGACCGGGGACACGCTGTCATTGCCGCCGTTGTCATCGGCGCGATTGACGGAACGCCGCCGGAACTGTCCGCCGCAAACGGCGCTGTAGGGGTTCTGATCAGTCTTTTGGCTCCCGCGCTCCAACAGCTAGATCGGATGCTGATCGGCACACTGGGCTTTGTTCGGAACCGGCTTCCCTCCGTTTGGGCATTTTTGACGCAGGCGTAAGGCCGTGTATGGTCTGCTTGGTATTGGCAAAGATTTGTGCGCCAAAAATCGGCAAGCCGGTGGGCGACAGCGTAAAAGTGACCGTGGAGGAAACGACATGACGAACAGCGAACGGGTGTGCAAGATGGCGTTTTCCAGTGTGTATCCGCTTTTGGTTCACAAAGCGGAACGCAAGGGGCGCTCAAAAGAAGAAGTCGATACCGTCATTTGCTGGCTGACGGGGTATGATACTGACGGACTGCAAGCGCAGCTTGCGCAGAACGCCGACTTTGCGCGTTTTTTCGCCGAGGCCCCGCAGCTGCACCCCCATGCCGCTAAGATTACAGGTGTGGTCTGCGGCGTCCGTGTGGAGGAAATCGAGGATCCTCTGGTGCAGAACATCCGACGGCTGGATAAACTGGTGGATGAACTGGCAAAAGGCAGAGCAATCGAAAAAATTCTGCGGGTATGAGAAGCGCATCGCGAACTTCGGAAGGCACTTTTCTTGCCCTTGGGCGGGGATTTGGGTACGCGCATAGCGAAGTTGGGAGGAGGCGCCCCATGTCACAGGGTATACTCATATTTGGCGCGAACGGGAGCGGCAAGACCACTCTTGCCCGCGAGTTGGCGCAGATGCTGCGCTTCAACCATATGGATATTGAAGACTATGCCTTTCAGGATGCAACAATCCCGTATTCCAGTCCGCGCCCCCGCAGCGAATGCATTACGCTGATGCTTGACTGCATTGCGGCGCACGATTCGTTTGTGCTTTCCTCTGTTACGGGGGCGTTCGGCGCGGAAATCACCGCCATGTACGTGCTTGCCGTCCACCTCACCGCCCCGGCGGAACTTCGCGTCCAGCGGGTGCAAAAGCGCGCGCAGGAACTGTTCGGCGAACGCATGCAGCCTGGCGGCGATCTGGCGGAGCAAGAGCGCAAGTTTATCGATTTTGTGGCTTCCCGATCACTGGAACCAATCGAGCAGTGGGCAAAAACTCTTGTGTGCCCCGTCGTTTGCATGGAGAGCACCGCCAGTATCAAAGAGATGGCCGCAGAGATTGCGAAACGGTATTCCGAAATGAACGCGGGCCATCCAACGCGGCAAGGTTCCGGGGAAGGACTAAAAAATGCGGGAGAAGGAGGAATCGTGTGAAAAAAGGATTGATCAAACTCTGCGGGGCGCTGTGCTTTCTGGCGGCGCTGTTTGCGTTGTTGTGGTTCGATATTATTGTACGCGCGGGCACGGCCGCGCGTACAATGCTGTCTTACCCGGCCTGGCTTGCGCTTGTGCTGTTTTTGGCGCTGTTTGCGGCCTGGTTTATGGCGCTTGGCGTTTTCCTGCTGCGCAAAGGGCACAGGCCCCGCGCCAAGAAAAAGAAAGAAGTCCCCGGCCGCATGGCCAAGCTGGAGGCCGAGTGGCCTTATGAGCGGCTGCGGGATATTGCCGCTGTGATGGGCAGCTTAGATGCGGATGAATGCTACCGGACGGCACTTCACATTGCCGACACAGAGGACGGCCTTGCCGGCCGGGGTGTTAGCAGTAAGATGCGCGACAGGCCAACGCGGTGCTGGCTGGCCCTGATTGACACGCTGATCAACCAGGGTTGCGTGATCGGAGTGGACTGGAAAGAGGCGCTGGAGGATATTTTGTGGTCGGTGACCCGGCTTGCCGGCCGGCATGGCTTCACGGTGACGCTCGGGCCGGACGACGACTGCTATTTTCCCGACAAAACTGACCGCTGCCTCACCGGCCTTGCGGACAAAGTAGAACAGCAGGGCCTTGCGCTGGGCAATATATACAGTGGCGGAGACGAATACAATCTTTTCATTATCCACAAAGAGCAGCGGGACGTGCTGAAGCAGCTGGCGGGACAATATCTCGTTTGCGAAACCGGCGGCGCCGGACTGGAACTGGATGACATTGGCCTAACGTTTGAGTTTGGATGGTAACGTAACGACCCGCGCCGATGGAACAACGGCCCCAGCAGAGCTTTTGGGCATAAGCTGATGCTTCCGGAAAAGAAGGCGTGAAAGAGCAACGGAGCGAGGCACAAAGGGCATTCGTGCCCTTGTGCTTTTATTTTTTGACTTTGCCATTCAAAGCGGGCGGTTGGGGTGCTTCGCGGAAACGCCGCGGCGCTGGCAAAAATTTTTATATTTGCCCTTGACAAATCAAGGTGTACATAGTATACTATTAATAACAGGAATTATTATTGATTTAGGGGCAACGATATGCAACGCGCAAGCAAAAAGCGGGACGCCATTTACGCGGCATTGATGGAATCAAAATCGCACCCCACGGCGGAATGGATTTATCGGGAGCTGAAGCCGGACATCCCAGAACTCAGTCTGGGGACGGTCTACGCCAATCTTTCCCTGTTCAGAAAAGAGGGCAAAGCGGTTTCCGTCGCCGTCGTTGAAGGTAAGGAGCGCTTCGACGGGGATCTTACTCCCCATGCGCATTTCATCTGCCGCTGCTGCGGCCGCGTTGCGGATGTGTTTGCCGCCGCGTCGCCGGAAGATCCGGCTCTGCCTGGAATCGCGGAAAGCTGCCAAACGACCTGGCACGGTATTTGCTATGATTGCTGTCGGTGCGGAGCCGCATCGCGCGATAAATGACATCATTCGAAAGGAGCATCATCATGGAATTCAAAGGATCAAAAACCGAGGCCAATCTGCGCGCAGCGTTCGCCGGGGAATCCCAGGCACACACGAAGTATCTTTATTACGCCTCGAAGGCGCGGAAGGACGGCTACCAGCAAATTGGGGATCTGTTCACCGAAACCGCCGGGAACGAAAAGGAGCACGCTGAACTGTGGTTCAAATACCTGCATGACGGCGCGATTCCCGCCACCGCCGCCAACTTAGCCGACGCGGCGGCAGGCGAGAATTACGAGTGGACGGACATGTATGCCCAGTTCGCGCAAGAGGCGCGGGAAGAAGGGTTTCTGGAAATCGCCGCACGATTCACCGGCGTTGCCGCTATCGAAAAAGCGCACGAGGAACGCTACCGCAAGCTGCTGGCCAATATAGGAGGCGATCTGGTTTTCTCCCGCGACGGCGACACCGTCTGGAAATGCGGCAACTGCGGACACATCCACATTGGGAAGAAAGCGCCTGAGCTCTGCCCTGTTTGTTCCCACGCCAAGGCTTACTTTGAACTGCGGGCCGTGAACTATTAAATGAGCGGCCGGGCCGTCCTCCCGCCCTCTCCCGGAACTGAAAATCTCCAAAAAAACGTGCTCCCGCCGACGAGGCAGGAGCACGGTGCTTTTACGCTCTAATCCTATCTTTTGCGGAGAAGTCTTGGCGCCTCTTCGGTCACATCCAGAGCCAGCCGAAGAAAAAGAAGAACAAAATCCACTCCAGCAAACCGAATTTCGATAGCTTCGAATCCTTGTTTGGGCCGGGATTTTGGCGGCCCTCGTCCTGCATCTTCCGCGTGACCGTCTGCGAACCTAAATTTTCCGGAGATTCCTCCGGGAAGAGCTTGAGTTCCTTCAGTTCATCGGTCGATACTTCCTCCGGCAACGGCATTTCCTCAAATTCTTCCAGCGTGTACTGCATCTGCGCCGGGCCGACGGTACCGATCGTGCCAGACTTGAATTTCAGTTTATCCCAGTCCGTCTGGCTGCGGTAAACCTTGTTGGCGTTCAGGTCGGAGTCAATGCTCACCGGTGCCTGGACCGGCGTACTGTCAATCTGGCCGTTTTTATTGAAGTCAATGGGAGTGCCGTTCACTGGCTTGATGTATAGGCGCGTAAAATATAGGGTATTCCCATCCTGGTAGTCGAACCGATCCCAGGAAGCGGTAAAGTTCTTGCCCGCCGTCAGCCCTCCCGGATCCAGGCCGTCACCTTCGTTCAGGGATTTCTCATCCAGGTCAGGCAGCTTATATTCTGAGTAATTGTAGGCGAAATTGCCCGAGTAGTTGTAGCGATAGTTCATCCCACTGAGGTAGTTGGGTTTGTAGGCGTAATTATCCATGCCGCCATGCATCAAGCCGAGGTTGTGCCCCAATTCGTGCATCAGGCACGCCCCATCCGTCCAGCCCGCCGGATGATTCACGAGACTTCCGCTGTCGACCGACCAGCCATCATTTTGATGGACGATGAGCATGAACTGCCCAGGCAGGGAACCAACGCCCGCGACGCCGCTCTGCATCCCGCTGATAAAACCGACATGATGAAAAATCCGACGGCGCGCTCCGGCACTGAAGTTCGCGTTGACCAGCGCCAGCCAGTTCCCCGCGGGGACGCCGCTGCCAGTGTACTGCGGACTGCCGAAGTTGGTGGCGTACGCAAATGAGTTGCCGCCGGAACCGCCAGGATAATTTTTCCACTTTGTGCCCGTAACAAAATCGACTGACTCCGGGCCCGCATCAAAGTGCACCTGGATGCCATGATCCAGGAAAGCCTGATAGACGTTCTTGAGCGTGTTAACGTGTGGCTGAAGGTTATGGGCCGTATCTTCCATCCAGTCGCACTCAATGAAGACGTCTGGAATGGCAGGGTCCGCGCCCATCTGCTCCACATGCAGGTCAACGGTGCCGTCGCCGTCTGTATCTGCGCCATCCATCTCCCAGATATCCCAGAGCCCGTCGCCGTCCGTGTCGAGGTATGTTACCGTGACGGTGCAGGAATCGGTTTTTCCGCCGACGACGGTGGTTACCGCGACAACCGCCGTGCCGGGAGCAACCGCTGTAACTTTGCCGCTCGCGTCTACGGTAACGATGCCCGGATTGCTGCTGGACCAGGTCACAGCCTTGTTGCTCGCGTTGGCAGGGGTGACGGTGGCAATCAGTGTTTCCTCCGGGTACTCCTTCTGCGGCATGCCCCGGGTCAAGGCCAGGACATGCTTATTCAGGCTGACGCCGAGGGCAGGAACATCCCACACCGGGAACATGACCGTGTCTGCGTCCAAATCCACATAATCCCCTGCGGCATAAAGCGGTGCAGCGCCTGGTGAGCCCTTGGCCCAGCCGAGGAACGAGAGACCGTCGGGGCGCACCGGAACATTGGCCAGCATTACGCGGGGATTGGCGTAGCTACCGGAGCTGTTGAAGTAGCGGTAGGGCGAGGAGGCGGCGGGCGCAGCCGCGCCGGAATTCCCCATGTCGTAACTGAGCGTCACCTGCTTTTTATAAACGCCGTAAAACGTGCCGCCGCTGCTGTTGCTGCCGGTAACCGATACATTCTGCGTCTTGCCTGGTTTTTCGCTGACCACGGCTTCGTCCAGGCTGGCCTGGCTCGGGAAGGACCAGCCGACGGGAATCCAGCCGTCTCCCCTGTCGCCAAGCGCAGGGGTCGTGATTTTGGCGACGGTTTCTTTGTTCCAAGCCGTTCCGCTTTCCGTATGAGTGGTCTTGACCGTCCCAGCGTAATCCACATATGTGATCACCATCGTACGGCTGAAAATGGCATACAGTACGCTATCCGTCCCGCCCACCACATAGGCGCTCAGCCCTGCTTTCGCGGCTTTGTCATCGTTCCACCCCACAAACGACCAGTACTGGCGGTTGGCGGTGGGCATCGCGCCCAACTGGTAGATATCCTCGCCCTGGTTGGCGGAGAGGCTGTTCATACTGGCGGATTGCCCGCCATTTTCGGCGTAATTGAACGCCACGGTGTGGCTGGAAACCTCGCCCCACAACCATTGGGCTTCCAGCGTTGTGTCTGCCGTGATCTCGATGGAACTGCCCGCGGCGTAGACAGGGCCGGCCCCGCTCGTCGCCCGCCAGCCAACAAAGCTGTACCCCGCACGAACGGGAATGACAGACGGAATGACGATGCTGGGGTTCAGCGCTGCGGCGGCGTTGGCGCTGCTGACGTACTGCGTACCGGTCTGATCCCCGGGCAACGGCGAGGCATCGCCGCCGTTCGCCTCAAAGCGCAGCGTCAGCGTACGCCGATAGATCGTATACAGGGTCAAGGGATCGTTGGTCGTGTTGGCCACATTCTGTCCGCTGGCCGAGTCACTGGCGGAGGCCACTACGGTCGCGGAAATGCCGCTGGCAGCAGTATAGCCGACGGGCGTCCAGCCCGGGTAAGCCGTATACAGCGGAGAACGGTAAGAGACCGTGCTTTCATTATTGTACTTATACGCGGTCACAGATACGGTTGCCTTCACTGTGCCGTCGAAGCCGATGTAATCGCACACCACCGCCTTGCGGTATATGGCGTATAGCGTCACATCCTGCTCGCCCATGGTAAAATCAGGAAGCACACTGTGCGAATCGGCGGTCAAGCTCCAGCCAACAAACTCATAACCGGTTTTCTGCGCGTTGTTCTGCGTCAGATCCACCGGTGCGCCCTGCGTCAGATAGGCATAACGTACGCTGGCGGGGGTTCCGCCATTGACGGCATAGTTGTAACAAACAGTAAAGGTCTGGGCCGAGGCCGCCATAATCTCGAAGCTGCCGCAGAGCAGCAGCAAGGTCAGGCAGAACGCAAACCAGCGTTTCGCGTGTCTATCTAAAGAAATTTTTCATGAAAATACCTCCTTCTGATGCAGCCGGAGAACTTGTCTTTCGGCCGGATCTGTGGTAAAATAAAGATCGTAACTACCGGGATGATTGCAGATAAAACAGGAGGGTACCTCTTATGTCGATCGCACACAAAAACGCCTCGCGTTTTGGCGACTTTGCCGGTTTATATGACAGAACCCGCCCTGCCTGCCCGGCGCAGGCGGCGGACCTATTGCTGCGGTACTTGCGCCGGCAGCCGCAGACAGTGGTAGATCTTGGCTGCGGCACAGGGCTTTCCACGCTGATTTGGGCAGACCGGGCCCGTTGCGTGATTGGGGTGGAACCCAGCGAAGGCATGCTTACGTTAGCAAAGCAAACCGCGGAACGCGCCCCGAATCTCCGGTTTGTGCAGGCTTTTTCGGATCGCACCGGCTTGGAGTCCCGCTGCGCGGACATTGTCACCTGCGCGCAGTCCTTCCATTGGATGGAACCGGTTTCTACATTGCGGGAAATCAATCGTCTGCTGAAACCGGGCGGGCTGTTCGCCGCTTATGACTGCGACTGGCCGCCGGTTGCCTGCACAGAAGTAGAACTGGCGTACGACACTTTGTTTGCCAAAGTGAGCGCCATCGAAACGCAGGACGCGGATTTCCGCGAGGCGTTTGTCCGCTACCCGAAAGAACAGCACCTGGCAAACCTGCGGGAAAGCGGATATTTTTCTTATGTACGCGAGATTATATTTTCTAATACGGAATTTTGTGATGGTGGCCGGTTCATTCACATTGCGCTGACCCAAGGCGGGCTGCAGGCAATTCTGACGCGCAAGCCGGAACTGCTAGAGCCGGAGCTGCAAGACTTCCGTCTGACGGTGGGCCGCTGTTTCGGCGAAACGACGCAAGAAATTGTCTTTTGCTACCGGCTCCGGCTCGGCGTAAAATGAATATCAAAAATAAATCCAGGGGCCATATTATCTTATTGTTCGTGGTTTTATTCTGCTTTCTCCCATCTGTGCTCCGCGTTTTTTATTCTTTGTCCGCCGCCGGACTCAGGCCCCTGCGCTGCGCCAATTCAGCGTTAATCTGAGCCATGCGTCCCTCGCTGAGGCGGTAGCCTGCGAAATAGACCAGCAGCGCCAGCACCAGCACCACCGGCGGGAGCATGTACATCAAAAACTTGATCCCGGCTACGGCCTCGGGCGTTGCCTCGACGGCGTCTTCCCCGCCGAATTTCACCACCGCGAAGACGGCCATGAGAATCAGCGCCTGAAGCGCGCCGGCAAGTTTGCTGAGCATTGTCAGGGTCGAAAAGATGATTCCTTCGTTGCGCAGCCCCGTGCGGTGCTCGCCGTAATCCACCGCATCGGCCAGCATCACGCTCTGCATAACGGCCATGGATCCATACCCGATCGAGGCCAGGAAGGCCGCCGCCGCCAAGGGAATGAATTCCTCAGGCAGGAGATGGTCCGCCAGGAACATTGCCGCGTAGCCGGCGCAGGGCAGAAGCAGAGAACCGATATAGACCTTCCGCCGGCCAAACCAACCGGAAAGCAGCGGAAACAGGAAGAGCCCCACCGCCTGCGCTGCGCCCCACAGGATGTTCATGAAGCCCAGCTGGGTTTCTTTCTTGAGGACATGGAGGAAATAGTAGCCCATTACCCCGTTGGTCAGGTTACAGGCGAGATTGAAAAGGATCATGACCCCTACGATCACCAGTGCCTGGTCGTTGTGCAGCAAGATGGAGAGCGCCCTGCCCAGGGAGAACCTCTCCCGCTCCCCGGCGGGCTTCGGCAGCTGCGCGTTGGGCTCTCTCACCGTCGCGGCGCAGTACACAGATGTAATGACATAGAGCACTGCCGTGATCAGCGTCCAGCGCAGCAGCCCCGCCGCCTGCTGTCCGTCCTCTTTTCCGCCGCCCAGCGCGAAGACGATATTCCAGATGAAGGCGTTGGCGATGCTGGCCACACCGGAAAATATCCGCGGCAACATGGACAGCTGGTCCCGCGCCCGCTTCCCCCGCGAAAGAGCGGGGATCATCGCCCAATAACTCACATCGATCATGGTGTAAGTCAGATCTCCCAGCAGGAAAAGCAGCGCGATGTATACCAGCATCCCGGCGGGGTGCTGGGCGAGCAGCCCCGGCCGGGCGAAGTATCCTGAAACAGCGAGGGCATTGGTGACCCCGCCGATAGCGATCCAGGGGCGGAACTTTCCGTATTTGCTGTGGGTATTATCGACAATGGTGCCCATTATCAGGTCGTTGACGCCGTCCCACAGGCGGCCGGCAAAGAACAATACCGCAATAAACAGCCGCGGGACATGCAAGATCGACGTCAGATAAATTTGCAGCTGCGCCCCGGCCCCGGCATTGAGGGATTTCCCCACTGCGCCGATGCCGTAATTCAGTTTCGTGACCCAGGAGACGTTTTCTTCCTCCGGGACAGCGGTTGGGATGACCTCTTCGAAATTGTTCACACTGAACCTCCATCCTGCTGCCACTATTTTGACTGCGCGGCGCAAAAAGCTCAGTGGAAGCTGGCTTCCATGTCCGCCGCGACGGATTCCACCACCCCGGTTTTCGCCTTCGAGCCAGCGATCTTCTGCTGCAGTTCGGCATAGAAGAGATCCTCGTCCAGAGGAAGGTCGATTTTCTTTCCCGTCCAGGAGGATAGGTGCGCCGCATTGGAGATGCTCAGGCCCCGGATGCCTTCCTCGCCCCGGGCATAGAGCTTGCCTTGATCCCCGGTGCGGATTGCCTCAGCGAAAGCGTTCATCACCGTGGCATGCTGGCTCGCACCCAGGCGGGGAACGTCTTCGACGGTCGTCTCTCCGCTGAGGTTGCCAAAACCCTGGACCGCAGAAAAGATATGTTCTTTCGTCGAACCGCTCAACTCCGTGACGGTCAGCCGGTTGCCTTCCATCACCAGCTTGGCTTTGTCCAGGGTGATCTCCAGCCGGTCGGTCCCCGCCGGTTCGGCGGTCGTGGTGATGAAGACGCCTGTCGCCCCGTTGGGGTATTCGGCATAGATGGTGACGTCGTCCTCGACTTCAATATCGTGCCACTTGCCTTCCAGGCAGGAGGCCCAGACCGCAGAAGGCATGCCGCAAATCCATTGCCACAGGTCAAGGTTGTGGGGGCACTGGTTAATCAGCACGCCGCCGCCCTCACCGGACCAGGTGGCCCGCCAGCCGCCGGAATTATAATAGGCTTGGGTGCGGTACCAGTCGCAAATCAGCCAGACGACGCGCTTGAGTTCGCCGTATTTTCCGCTCTGGACCAGCTCCCGAACTTTCTGATGCACGGGAACGGAGCGCTGGTTGAACATGATGGCAAAGATGCGGTCGCTTTGGGCCGCCGCCTCGTTCATCTCCCGGACCTGTTTGGTATAGACCCCGGCGGGTTTTTCGGTCATGACGTGGAGCCCTGCCCGCAGGGCGGCAATGGCAATCGGCGGATGGAAATAGTGAGGCGTGGCAATCACCACCGCCGTGCACAGGCCGCTTTCGATCAGCGCGTCTGCGGAATCAAAAACCGCAACGCCGGGCAGTTTCTGCTGCGCGTCCCGCAGACGGTCCGGGTTAACGTCGGCCACTGCCGCGACACGGATGCCGCGGTGTTCTCCGTTGCAGTACATATTCAAGTGGGAAGACCCCATATTGCCATTGCCGATGATCCCCAGAACAACTGGCTGGGCCAGCTTGGCTGTCTCCAGCGTCTGCTCCGCGGCGCTGCGGAAGGCTTCCTCACTGGAGGCGTAGATTTCCTTGTTTTCCAGACGCTTGAGCGTTGCCTGGTCGGCCTCCAGCGCGCCGAGCCCCTGGAATACCGTCAGGTGGGGCTCCACTGATAGCCAAACCTGTCCCCCGTGGGACTGATCGAAGTCCGCCAAGATTTCCGGCAATTTTCCGTCCCCCCAGTTGGAGGGGACCACTGCCTTCCATTCGCGGCAATAATCTTTCATGTGAAAATAAGTGATGTACGGTTTCAGCAAGGCATAAGCCGCCGGGGGTTCTACCCCGCATTCCATAAAATTGGCGAAGTCGAACACGCCGCCGAGGACGTCACCCAAGGTCTCGTGCAAGTCCAGGCAGCGCTCCGGCGACTCGCCGTAAATCCCCTTCTCGTTCTCGTGGCAGCAGAGAACCCCCTGCTCCTTCGCGTATTCCGCCATAGCTTTCACCCGGCGGAGCACTTCTTCCCGGACGGCGCCGGGGTCTGCCCCGTCCAGGTAAAAACTGAACACACGGATGCGGGGCGCGCCCAGAATCTTTGCGGCCTCCACCGTGTTCTGGAACGCGGCGAAATGGGGCGCGAAATCGTCAGTGATCTTGATTTTTCCAGACTTCGAGCCAATGGCGGAAACCGAGATCCCCGCCGCGTCCAGCCGCGCGCGAATCTCCCTCGCCTGTTCCTGCGTCAGGTCGGAACTGGTCGTGCCGTCTACGCCCCGGAGCTCCATCGCCTCAATACCGTTGGCCTTCAGCGCCGCAATCTGCCCGTCCAGGGAGGGCGCCGCCTCGTCCGCAAAGGCGGAAAAACGAAATCTTGCCATGAAAAAAACGCTTCCTTTCCTGCTGTCTTTTCTTCTGGTTCGTGTTGTCCGTGATCTCAAGTTTCTTTGATTTCTTCCAGCACACCGGTTTCCAAATTGAGCCGGCGGTAAAAGCAGTTGCGGTAGGCACCGTCGGGATAACGGGTGTGACAAATTCCACCTCGGTCCGGGGTTACCCGATAGACCAGGGAATTCTGCTCGCAATTGACCCGGATTTCCTCCAGCGTGAAGCTGTTGCCGGATTCCTCCCGGCCTTTATACCAGAGGGCGTGGCGGGAAGTACTCCAGAAGACGGCCTTGCGCAGGCGGAGACTCTCCTCCAGCGCCTCGCGGCTGACGTAGGCAACCAGGATCACCTCGTCCGTCCGGGCGTCCTGGACAGCGACAGGGAGCACCTCGTCGTCTCCCAGGCGCGTCAGCTTCGTGAAATCCAGCCGGAGCTCGCGGGTTTCTTCGACAGCCGCGCCGTCCGGGCGAGGGCTTTTCTGCGTCATTCCGCGTTCTCCCGTTCTTTTTTCAGCAGCGCGCGGACCTTCATCGACAGCCCAAAGAGGTTGATGAAACCGGCGGAATCCTTCTGATCATAGACGTCATCCTCGTCGAAGGTAGCAAACGCCTCACTCCAGAGGGAGTAGGGAGACGTCACGCCAGCGTTGACGATATTGCCTTTGTAAAGTTTCAGCTTCACTTCGCCGGAGACCGTCTGCTGGGTTTGGTCAACGAACGCGTCCAAGGCCTCCCGCAGGGGGGTATACCACTGGCCGAAATAGACCAGTTCCGCATAACGCTCGGCCAGTAGGGCCTTGTAGTGCGCGGTGTCCCGGTCGAGGGTAATGCTCTCCAACACGTCATGGGCCCGGTAGAGGATCTTCCCCGCCGGATTTTCGTAAACGCCGCGGGACTTCATTCCGACCAAGCGGTTCTCGACCAAGTCGTCGATGCCGACGCCGTTGGCCCCGCCAATCTCGTTGAGCTTCGCGATCAGCTCCACCCCGCCCAACCGCACACCGTCCAGCGCAACGGGGATCCCCTGCTCAAAAGTCAGCGTGATGTAGGTCGGTTCATCCGGAGCCCGCTCCGGGGAAACGCCCAATTCCAGGAAGCCGGCTTTCTGGTACTGCGGCTCATTGGCGGGGTCCTCCAGATCCAGTCCTTCGTGGGAAAGATGCCACAGGTTCTTATCCTTGGAATAATTCGTCTCGCGGTTGATTTTCAGCGGGACGTTGTGCGCTTCTGCGTAATCAATTTCCTCGTCCCGGCTCTTGATGTCCCAAATCCGCCAGGGGGCGATGATCTTCATTTCCGGCGCGAAGACCTTAAACGTCAGCTCAAAGCGGACCTGATCGTTTCCCTTGCCGGTGCAGCCGTGACAGATCGCGTCCGCCCCTTCGGCCCGGGCGATTTCCGCAACGGCCTTGGCGATCAGCGGCCGGGCAAAGGAGGTGCCCAGCAGGTAGTCCCGCTCGTACCGCGCGCCAGCCTTCAGCGTCGGCCAGATAAAGTCTTCAACGAACTCCTGCTGGAGATTCAGGATGTAGAGCTTGGACGCGCCGGTCTTCTTGGCCTTCTCCTCCAGCCCGTCCAACTCCGTCCCCTGCCCGACGTCGGCGGACACCGCGATCACTTCGCAGCCGTCGTAGTTCTCCTTCAGCCAGGGGATGATAATGGACGTGTCCAGCCCGCCGGAATACATCAGGACCACTTTCTTGATGGGATTGCTCATAGGAGATACCTTCTTTCTGTTGAATTTCTAAGAATAAGTTAATTCCGAAAACTCTTCCTTCTTTTCCTTGCCGCAAGCTTCACAGCGATAATACTCTGTATGAGATTCTCTCCAGGTTTGCCCATAACCCTGACCATATCCATCCGCGATCAATTCGCTGCCCGTCCAAGAACGGCCAACCTCAACCCACTGATGCCTATCCTTTCCACAGCGGCGACAGACGCAGCCGTCCCAGTCGTGCTCGAAAGGCTTTCCGCAGAACTTACAATAGCACTGTTTGCGCATCGCAATGTGCTCACAGCGTTCCGGGGCATGCTTCTTGGCCTTCCAGCGGAAGGAAAGCATCCGCAGCGCGCCAATCAGAAAAAGCAAACCGAACACAAGGAACGGCGCCGCCGTCACGGCATACGCGAAAATCCAGCCGCCGCTGAGCCGCAGAGGATGCTCCGGACCAAGCCACTTCATTCACGAAAGCGTAGATGGTCGCGATCAGCGTAGGGATCCAGAGCATTCCACCAAGGGCTCCCCGCAACCAAGGGGCAACGTCCAATCGGTCACTATAATCATTTCCAAGGCTCAGCTCTATGCAGGTTCGGTGCTCCCCGTTCTCCCTCCCGCAATGCGGGCACTTCTTCTCGTTATGCAAGATCAGGTTATCGCAGCGACATTTGGTATGTTTGGACATGGCAGTCTCCCTCTCCGGATGTGGATTTCTATTAGTATACATCAACCCGGCGGCAATTGCAAGGGCTTTTCGCATCTTCTCCTTATCTTCCCCCGGGGCAGCAAAGCACCCGCCGCAGGGGGCCAGCGCGGCGGGCTGCCTTATAGTAAAACCGCGCCCACTGAAAAAGCGGACGTTATGATCCTTGGAACGCTCACAAGTCGTTTATTACTGCCCCAGTTGCTGATCAATCACTTGACGCTTGATCATATACACGCGTTGCGGAAAATCAGAATAATCATTTGCACTGCCCAGCAACAAGTTGCCGTTCTCATCGGATTGAAAAATACTGTAACTGAGCGAGGGCAATTGCGTGTCCAACTCCGCATGGCATTCTCTAATCACACCGCTGCGGGTATCTAAAACCGAAAATTTCTTTTGCACCGCAGTCCCTTCTGGCGCAACCAGCCAATAAAAATAGGGACATCTTTCTTGTGACCAACTTCCTGCGCTGATAATAACATCGGTCATGACCTCTGTTACAGGAACAATCGTGTCATTCTCCATTTTGAATATCTGATTCCCAACGGAGCTGGCCTGTCTTAGTGCAAAAAAATCGCCGATCACGCGGAAATCCAGTGGAGTGTCTTCCCCTAAAAATTCCATGACAGCAGGAGCAGAGATGCTTTTTTGCAATTGGCCTGACTGACTATAGATCATCAAGTGCATCTCATACACTTGATTGGTTTTTACGCGGCCCAGGGCGAAAATCAAACCATTATTGGCGCTGATTGCTTCCAAAATTCTGCCAGCACTGTGTTGGCTTTGCTCCGTGTTCTCGTAGTGCTCTTCAATCATTGTTTTCATCTCGCCAGAGGAAGCAGAAAACAGTTCCACTTTTGAATTGTTTTCGCCGTCGCCTGGCGAGTAAGTGAGCAGCGCGCAAACATCCTCGCTTACCTTTTTCATATAGACAAACGGCCCAAACGCATCCTTGACATCACGTATAACAGACAGTTTCTTCTGCGCAGGGTTCAACGAAAAAAATATATTATGGAAGGGCTTTTGTCCGTAAACACCATCACCATACGACCACCAGGTGTAGTAATTGCCCTGCAAAACGACTGCATCGCCTGCCGAAACCGATAAACCTGGAAGACGCCCCAATTCGATCAGCTTTTGCGTATTCAGATCGTAGTAGCCAAATGCCTCCCCGTTTTTTTCGGCTTCCGCTGCATTCGGCTTCCGCTGCATAGGGACCCGCGAATATTTTGTTTCCGGCAAAAAGACCGCTTATTTGATTTGGTATTTTGCGGAGCGCTTGGAGTACTCGATGGAACAGAATCATACGACTGTGTCGGTGTTAAGACGTTCATACTGCAAGCAGATAAAAACAACAGGATACCTGCCGCGAATAAAACGAAGCCGATCTTCTTGTTCATATAAAATTCCCTTCAGAATCCAAGAAATGCCCCCTTGGACATCTTTGCGCGGTTCATAGCCCAAGGGGGTTGGCTTTTAGATTAATCATCTGCGTAACCTGGTTCTTAAATTGTAGCGCTCTAATACTTCACCGGGCGGGCGTCGAGGTACTTCTTGACCATCAGCGCCACCTTGAAGACGATTGCGTCGTCGAACTCCCTCAGGTCGAGGCCCGTCAATTTTTTGATCTTCTCCAGCCGGTAAACCAGGGTGTTGCGGTGGACAAAGAGCTTGCGGGACGTCTCAGAAACGTTGAGGTTGTTTTCGAAGAACTTCTGGATCGTAAAGAGCGTCTCCTGGTCGAGGCTGTCGATCGTGCCGCGCTTGAAGACTTCCTGGAGGAACATGCCGCACAGACGCTTGGGCAGCTGATAAATCAGCCGGGCAATACCGAGGTAATCATAGGAAATGATTTTCTTTTCCGTGTCGAAAACCTTGCCGACCTCCAGGGAGACCTGCGCCTCTTTATAAGAGTTGGCCAATTCCTGGACGGTCATGACAGTCGAGCCGATGCCGATCATGGGCTGGCTATAATATTCCGTGCTAACCGCGTCCGCGATGCTCCGGGCCAATTTTTCCAGATCCCGGGGATCCTGATTGGAGCGGACTTCCTTGACCAGGGCAATGTCTGTTTCGCTGACATTAACGACGAAATCCTTGGTTTTGTCCGGGAAAAGGGCTTGCACCGTCTCGAAGACGGAGACATCCCGCAGGTCGCTGATGCGGATCAGCAGCACCGCGCGGGGAGCCTCGTTGTTGAAGTGCAGCTCCCGGGTTTTCAGAAAAATATCGCCCGGCAGGATATTGTCGAGAATGACGTTTTTGATGAAATTCGCCCGGTCATAGCGTTCGCCGAAGAATTGCTCCACGCTGCCCAGCGTCAGTGCGCAAAGCGCGGCGTACCGCCCGGCCACCTCGTCCGTCCCGTCCACGACCACGGCGTACTCCGCCGCGCCGGACTGCCCGCCCAGAGCGCAAAGCGTCGCTCCCCCGGCCACCACGGGGATATTGGAGGCCAGCACCGCGCTGATCTCCGCCGGAAACGGCTCGCTGATCCGTTCGGGATCGCTGTTGGCAATCATGGTTCCTTTTTCATCCAGGACACCGACGTTCCGTTCAATGGAATCGCGCATCTGATTAATCAGCCCCTGGAATAACCGGTTAGACACCTCAACCCTCCCCTTTCTTCCCTGGAACCCCCGGCAGCTGTTCCGCCGAAAGCTTTGGTGATATTGTACACTACCCAATGAAAAAAAGCAAGCCCCGCGCGCAATTTTTTTGAGATTTTTTTATTTTTTGCCGAGAAATAGCCCGAATGCATTCCTTTATCTTCCATTTTCCACCTTTGATTTAGTTATGGTGTACGAAACTGAGAGAAAGGTTTTGTGCAGTGTGTCCAGCCGTCTCCTATGTGCAAAAGTACCAAAAAATTCGGGATTCTGGCGCGGCACACCTCCGCGAAAGATTCCCATAAAAATTTTTGTCAAATCCCTTGCAATTTTTTCGCAAATATTGTATAATGGTTATAAGTCCAGGTGTGCGTACTGGATGAATGATGAAGGAGGTATTTTATGAAGTCACTCAAGGTATTCAAAAAAGCGACAGCGAGCCTTCTGGCGTTGCTGTGCGTTTTGTCAGCCCTTGCCGTCGGCGGCGTCGTCAGTTCCGCCGTGCCGGACGTCAGCGTCATCACCCCTTTTCTCGACCCTAGCAAAATAACGGCTCTGCAGACGCTCATCACCAACTATAATGATCTCGCAAAGCGGAACGACAGCGGGGAATTCGCCTACAGCAGCGGCGACTACGTCAGCGGCGAGAAGACCCCGGAGGAACTCGCTGCCCTCCAAACAGCAAAAGCGCAGTGGCTGCTGGAACTGAAGGAAGCTCAGGATAAAATCACTGTGCAGCCAGGCACCATTATCCAGTTGGGCACCATTTCGACAGTGGCGACCTCAAGCCGTTACCTCCCGATCCCGGTCGAACTCACCTTCAAACCCGGCACCTACTGGAACCCGGATTACGACGGGACCTACGGGTATGAAGCCAAGGAAGGAAAGGAAAATCTCCCCCACAAAACTTATCCGGCGGTCAGCGCCGGGACGACCCTCGTCCAGCACAAGTATCTCGCCCCCACCGCGCAAGCCACCTATGCGGAAGGAGACTCCCTCCCGTTCGATGCCTTCTTCCTGGGGGAGTTCAAGGAAATCAGCGGTTATTATCCTGCTTTTCGTGAGCTCCGTGCCACCACCGTCGCCAATCTTCCGGACTGCGAGAAAGAGTTCGTCGTCCCCGGCCTCAACGGGAATTACGGCCACGCCGCCGGCCAAAAAACCGCGTTGGTGAGTTCCACTGAAAACGCCAGTGGCGTGTATCCGCTCCGGGCCGGCCTCGCGGGTACCATACGCTACTTCCTCAACGATTCGGCCGGCAGTCCGTTGCGGTACGCCAACTGGGCGGAGAAGGACGTGCCCGGATTTGACGCCGACGACGATTTTGTTCCGATCGACTTTGAAGTCCCGGTAAGCGACCTGGACGGCGTCGTCGGAACCGATTACGCCAAGTTCGCCGGTTGGCGGCTGTCCAAGGTGGAAAATTCCGGACAATCCTCTGCCATTTACTCGTATGAGTTCGAGGCTATCTGGGAGTACAATAAGCCGATCGAGAACTTCAAGCGGCCCGATATCCAGAAGAGCTGGGGCTGGTTCCTGGAAGAACTTGTTTCTTGGGTTATGGTGTTGGTCGGTTACATCAAACCGTTCCTTGCCCCATTCAATGTCTGGTTGAAGACGGAAACCGACGTTTCCTTCATTGACATTGTTTTCAATCTCCTCGATCTATTTGGCGTGAAGCTGGATGATAATTGGATCAGCATTATTAACAGCGCATTTGTCGAATAGCGGACACCTCCGAAGAGATTCCACGCACTGCCGCCCGGTTCGTCCGGGCGGTATTTTTCGGCGAATCGTGCCGGCAATTCCTGACAGGAAGTCCCTTTTTTTCAGGGATTCCTTACCGAAATAAAAATTCCCGCACTTTTTTCTGAATTTCCTCTTGCTTTTTCCGGCGCAATCGTGTAAAATGCTGTTGTTGCCGGGTATCTTACCCGGAACCCCTGCGACGGTTACTTTGCCATGCGAAAGCAATCCCGCCGCGCAGAACAATTGAAGGAGGTCTTTTCCAGCTATGTTTAAGAAAGTACTGGCGGCCCTGCTGACTGTGCTCACCATCTTCAGTGTGCTCTTCGTCGTCGCCAACGCTGCCACTCCGTCTCTGGGCACCCAGACGGAAGCTTCGGACCCTGCTTCCCCTACCGTCAGCGGCAGCGCAGCCGCTTCCTCCGCGCCGGCCACCACCCAGACGGAAACCAACCAATGGGAAGAGTTCTGGAACTGGATTTATCCCATCCTCAAAACCATCTATGAATACGGCTTCGTGTTCATCTCCAACCTGGGCGCCAGCCTGCTGGGCTTCGTCATTTCCGGCGTGTTCGGTTAAGGCTTCCTCCTCCGGCTGGTTTGGTGTTGTCGGGATACCAAGCAGCAACCGCAGTCCCACCGCACGGCGCGTTCCGTGCGGCGGGATTTTTTATATTGTAATAAAGAATAAATAATTAAATATTTCCATTAAAAATAGGAACACATCCGCCGCCGTCTCATAGAATGACAATGTAACCAAGAGAAAGGAGGTTTGCCAAATGGGTCTCGGGTGCAATAACAACATGGTTTTCCTGATCCTGATCCTGCTTCTCCTCGGCGGTGGCGGCAGTTGCGGCAGCGACTACGGTAATTGCGGTTGCGGCTGCGGGTGCAACGGCTAAGATGCCGCGGCGGGAAAATTATTCCCGCTGAAGCGCTGGTGTGCATAGCGCCGCACGGCAACGCATAGATTACACCGTGCAAAATATGCACCAAATTAAAATGGGGGGTCATTTCATGAACTGTAACCTGAATTCTCTGCTCCCGCTGCTCTGCCTGCTGATGCTGCTTGGCAGCTTCGGCGGCAACACCAACCAATGCGGCTGCACGGACAACAGCCTCTTCGGCACCAACAATGGCTGCGGCTGCGGCTGCAACTGACAGCGGACGGACGCCGAGCAAACCCAGGCTGCTGAAAGCAAGAGCGTGAAACTCCCTGGACGTTGAGTTTCCCAACCCTTGGGTACGTACTGGCCCGGCGGCGACTGCTGCCGGGCCGCTTTGCGGCTGTGTCAACCGTGGACGGCGTTTGTCGTCCCGGCGCGATTTCTGCTTGATTCTTTTGGCGGATCGTGGTATAATGGGACAAGTCCCAGAAAACCAATCGAAAGCATCGGATACATTTTTGTGATCCTTGCTGGACGGAGGGCCTCATGAAGCCAGAAACCGCCTGCCTGCACGCTGTGCGGGACCACTCTCACCTCACCGGCGCGGTGGCCGCGCCCATTTATCAGTCTGCTACCTTTGCCCACCCCGCCTTGGGCCAAAGCACCGGCTACGACTACTCCCGGCTGCAAAATCCCACCCGGGAGCACACAGAGAAGCTCGTTGCCGCGCTGGAGGGCGGGGCAGACGCGCTGGCCTTCTCCAGCGGCATGGCCGCGATCGCCTGTCTGATGGAGCTTTTTGGCCCCGGCGACGAAATTCTCGCCACCGATGACCTCTACGGCGGCTCCATCCGGCTGTTCGACCGGGTGTCAAAGAAAAACGGCGTCATAATCCGGTACGCCGACACATCGGATGTCACGGCAGTGGCGGCGGCGCTGACGGACCGAACCCGGGGCGTCTTTATCGAGACTCCCACCAATCCGATGATGCGCGTGACGGACCTGCGCGGCGTAAAAGATCTCCTCGCCGGGCGGGACACGCTGCTGCTGGTAGATAACACCTTTCTAACGCCCTATTTCTGCCGGCCAATCGTGTGCGGAGCGGACGCGGTGATCCACAGCGGGACGAAGTACCTCGCGGGGCATAACGACACGCTGGCAGGGTTCCTTGTCCCGGCAGACGCCGCGCTGGCGGAGAGGCTGCGGTTTTTGCAGAAGACGACGGGAGCGGTCCTTGCGCCCTTCGACGCCTTTCTGGTAACGCGGGGGATCAAGACCCTGGCGCTGCGGATGGAGGCGTCTCAGCGCAATGCCCTGGTCATTGCGGCCTGGCTGCGGGAGCAGCCGAAAGTGACGCGGGTGTATTACACCGGACTGCCCGACCATCCGGCCTACGAACTCTCGCGGCGGCAGGGCACAGGCTTCGGCGCGATGATTTCCTTTTCCGTTGACACGGAGGAAACCGCGCGGCGGATTCTGGAGCAGACGGAACTGATTCTTTTTGCCGAAAGCCTAGGCGGCGTAGAAACGCTCATCACCTATCCCGCTACCCAGACCCACGCCGACGTCCCGGAGGAGGCGCGTGCGGCCCGGGGGATCGACGGGCGGCTGCTGCGGCTGTCCGTTGGGATCGAGGCGGCGGCGGATCTTATTGCGGATTTGGGGAGGGCGATGGCGTGACATATGATTTTGACACCGTCCTTGACCGGCGGAACACCGGCTCCCTGAAATACGACTTCGCCCGGGCGCGGGGTAAGCCCGAGGGTCTGCTGCCTCTCTGGGTAGCGGACATGGATTTCGCCGCCCCGCCGGAGGTGCTGGAAGATATCCACAGCGCCGTCTCTCACGGAATCTTTGGCTACACGGAACCCCTGCCGGACTACTACGGCGCAGTGATCCGCTGGTTCGGCGACCGCTTCGGTCTGAACCTCATGCCGGAAGAGATCCTCCCTTCCCCCGGCGTTGTTTTCTCTTTGGCCCAGGCTGTCCGTGCTTTCACCCGACCAGGCGACGGTGTGCTGATTCAAACGCCGGTGTATTACCCCTTCTTCGAGATCATCCGGGACAACAGGCGGCGCGTCGCCGCCAACCCGTTGCTGTATGAAAACGGCCGGTACAGAATTGACTTTGATGACTTGGAGCGTCAGGCGGCTCGGCCTGACGTGACGCTCTTCCTTCTTTGCAGCCCGCACAATCCAGTGGGGCGGGTCTGGACGGCGGAAGAACTGACCCGGCTGCGCGACATCTGTCAGCGGCACGGCGTATTGGTGGCCGCGGACGAAATTCACGGCGACTTCATCTACCCGGGCGGCCGCTTCACCAGCTTTGGCACATTGGACAAAAGAGCCATCCTCTGCACCGCGCCCACCAAGGCGTTCAACCTTGCCGGGCTGCAAAGCGCCAACATCTTTGTTCGGGACGAGGCGCTCCGCCGGAAACTCCGGCAGGAAACCGCCCGCAGCGGTTACAGTCAGCTAAACGTCATTGGGCTGACCGCTTGCCGCAGCGCCTACGAAAAAGGCGGCCCATGGCTGACCGCGCTGAACGGGTATCTGCACGGCAACCTGCGCTTGCTGCGGGATTTTTTGGCGGCGCGGCTGCCGCAGGTCCGGCTGGTGGAGCCGGAGGGGACGTACCTGCTCTGGCTGGATTTCTCTGCTCTTGCCCTGCCCCAGGCGGAACTGGACCGGCGGATCACCGAGGGCGCGGGGCTCTGGCTGGATAGCGGTACCATGTTCGGGCCGGAGGGAACTGGCTTCCAGCGGATCAACATCGCCTGTCCGCGTTCCCTCCTGGCCGAGGCGCTGTCACGGCTGGAACAAGAATTCAGCCAATAAGCCACTCGTCATGCAGGAGGGAGCGGTATGGAAACGAATCGTCTTTGGGAAACCTTCCGCCGCTTGGCGGAGATCTACAGCCCCTCCCTGGGAGAGCGGGCGTTTTGCGGAGCGCTGCGGCGGGAATTAGAGGAACGGGGCTGCGCCTGCGCGGAAGACGGCGCGGGCGCAGCCATCGGCGGAACCTGCGGGAATCTGTACGCTTTTGCCCCCGGAGACTTGCCGCTGCCGCCGCTGCTGTTCAGCGCTCATATGGACACCGTAGAGCCGGCGGAGGACAAGCGGGCCGTTCTGCGGGAAGACGGGCGGATTGTCCCGGAGGGCGACACCATCCTTGGCGCGGACGATGCGGCGGGGATTGCGGTGTTGCTGGAGGCGTTGATCCGGCTGCGGGAAACCGGCGCACCCCATCGTCCGCTGGAGCTGCTCTTCCCTGCGGCGGAAGAACTCTACGGCTTGGGATCGGCGGCAGCAGACTACGGGCTGCTCCGGGCGCGGGAAGCCTATGTCTTGGACCTGGGCGGCAAAATCGGCGAAGCGGCCAACGCGGCGCCATCCATCCTCGCCTTCACTGTCACGCTGCGCGGCAAGGCGGCTCATGCGGGCTTCGCGCCGGAGGAGGGCATTCACGCCATCTCCGCCGCCGCCAAGGCCATTGCCCGGCTGCCGCTGGGGACGCCCCGGCCCGGCGTGACTTGCAATATCGGCACCATCGCCGGCGGGACGGCGGGGAATATCGTCCCAGCGCTCTGCGTAGCGCGTGGTGAAATCCGCAGCCTGTCCCATCGAGCGGCGGAAATGCAGTGGGCGGAAGTCCGGGAAATCTTCCTGCGGGAGGCGCGGGCGGCGGGCGCAGAGGCGGACTTTGAGGCACGATGGGAAATTACCGCTTACGAAACACCACCGGACAGTCTTGTGGTCCGGCGGTTCCGGGCGGCTTGCGAGGCCGTCGGTGTGCCGTGCCGGGTGGGACCGACCCTCGGCGGGAGCGACAACAACAACTTCGCCTGCCATGGGATCCAGGGCCTGGTCATTGCCTGCGCGATGTACGAGGTGCATTCGACGCGGGAATACAGCAGCCTGGACGAGCTGGAGCAATGCGTCCGGCTGGTTCTGCATTTGATGACGGAGGACACAGTCCTATGAATCGCTTTTGACTTTGCGCTGCGGCTCCCACAACTGGTTTTTCCGTCAATGTTAACAATTATCCCCTCTTTTTTTATGCAATAACGCTAATTTGAAAGCCATCCACCGCTTAGTTTACCATCTTTGGTTCGGGTATACATGTGATTAACCGTCTCGTTTTTTTACGGTAAGAACTGACACACCCCAGGGATATGTGCTACTTAATTTTTTTGTCCGAACTCTTGCACTCCCCGCCTTTTTGTGATATAATATGAAAATCGTTCCGAAATGGAATGGATTTTTGGGACAAGAAGAAAGGGTTGAGCACAGATGCGAAAGTACAAACGGTGGATTGCGGCCCTGCTGGCGGCGCTGACGCTGATCGGCATGGCAGTGATTTCCTCCGGCGCGGCAGTCGCGCCAGGCGTGGACGAGGTCACTTGGGCAGTGGATGATCACCCGACAATCATTCTTCATGGGCTCGGGCAATCGAACGTGTTCCTGTACGACGAGCAGGGCAACAAAGTTCAGGACGAAAACGGAAATTACATACAAGGCTGGCCGCCGAAAATCGACGCCAACGCCATCCTCAAGAAGGTAGCGTTTCCGCTGGTCATCAGCACCCTCTTCCAGCATGACCTCGGGCTGACCAAAGCGCTCCGGAGTGCGGTCAATGACGCCTTTACCTACTTCAAGATGGACGAAACCGGTATGCCGATTCAAAATATGCAGGTGGAGCGGGTGCAAACCATCAAGGACGGCGAGCCCACCAGTTTCGGCGAGATGACCGGCGACCTGCAGTGGGCCCAGGATTTCGCTTACGGCTCCATGCCCGTCCAGGCTCTGGCGGACGCCATCGGTGAGGACAAGCTGTACTATTTCGCTTACGATTCCTTCGGCAACAACCGCGCCATCACCGATGAACTCTACCAGCTGATCCAAAAAATCCTGGTGAAGCATCACACTGATAAAGTCAACCTCATTCCCATCAGCCTCGGCGGTACCATCATGAACTCTCTGGTGGACTATTACCCCAGCGTAAAAGAGCAGCTGCATAATGTAGTATACGTCATTGCCGCAGTGGACGGCTCCAAGATCGTCGGTGACATTTTTAACCGCCGCCTGAGCACTGACAACGAGAACCTGTACCGCGACATGCTGCCCAAGCTGGTGGACGGCTATTTGGGTTACCTGCTCAATATCGTGATCCGTCTGCTGCCCAAGCAAATGGTGAAAAGCCTCCTTGACACGGTGGTGGACGGCCTGGTCGGCGATGTGATTGTCCGATCCACCACAATGTGGTCCCTCTGCCCCAGCGACGATTATGAAACCGCCAGGGCCCTCTGGCTCCAGGGCGACGAGTTGGCGGACATCCGTCGGCAGACCGACCGGTACTACCAGGCCCAAGTCAATGCCCATGAAAATATCCTCGACATGCAGCGCAAAGGTGTGAACGTCTACGCCATCGCGGAGTACAACAAGCCGCTGCTCAGCATCGTCGGATCCTACACCAAGTATAACGCCGACGGGATCATTCACCTCGATTCCACGTCCCTCGGCGCCCACAGCGGTTACATTGACACCCCCCTTCCGGCGGATTATCAGCCGGAAACGGGCACCAAACGCCTCTCCCCTGACGGGATCATTGATGCTTCCACCGGGATCCTGCCCAACCACACCTTCTACTTCAAGAATCAGGCGCATGAAGGCACCTCCAAGGACGACCTGATCATCCGTTTGATTGCCCGGCTGGTCAGTTCCAAGAATCCGGAAACGGTCACCTCCATGCCGGAATGGCCGCAGTTCAACATCGGCCGGGAAACCCGCTGGCTGCGCAACGACGCGCTGCGTATGGCAGGCGAAGCGGACCGCTCCAAGCTCTCTGCCGCGGACGCGGCGGAACTGGACGCGGCGGTCCAGGAGGTCCTGGATATGCTGCAAACCACCATCGCCAAAGAAGGCGCGAAGGAGGCTGCTGAGAAGCGCCTGAGCGATATCATGACCAAGATCGGCGCCTTCGCCCCGCCGGAAGACAAAACCACGGACGTCATCCTGGAGAAGATTACGCACTTCCTCAGCGACGCTTTCTATTACGGCTACGGTCCGCGCGGCTTCAGCGATCCCATCTGGAAGATCTGCAAGTAACCGTGCCCAGGGTCACCCAACAGCACAACAACAAGCCCGGAGGGAATCATTCCTCCGGGCTTGACATTGGTAAACCTTCGGTTTACAGACACTGTTCTTCTGGATTCGGTTTCGGCGGCACACCGGCCAAACGCGCATATACGTACTGAATCAAATGAATCTGGGAATTCACGCCGAGCTTCCGGTAGATATTGTAAATATTCTTCTTGACCGTCCCTTCCGCTGTCTTGAGGTGGCTGGCGATCGCGCGGATCGTCTGCCCCTCGAACAGCAGAATGGCAGTCTGGACCTCTCGGGGTGTCAGCTGCGGCGTGAGCAACGTTATCAGCGTCTTGCGCGGCACGTCGATCAGGTCGGCGTAGCTGCGCGTCGGCCGAACTTGCAGACTCAGATTCGGGGCGCTGTACTCCAAGTCTACCTGCCAGGAATGTTCGCCGCTGTTTTTGTGACTGGCCAGGATTTCACGCAGGATCGCCTGCACCGTCGTACAGGCAATCTCCATCCCCAGCAACTCCGAAGCGGCTGGACTCACGTTAGTAATTCGCGGTAACTTATCAGGGTAAAGCGTGACCATGATAGAAATTAAATGATCCATCCTCAAATAAATCACACCTCTCCTCATGAATTTTTGACGTCCCGCCGCTGTTTTCAGACATCTCTTTTTATTGTACCACATCCTTCCGAAAAAATAAAGCGACAAATAGAACTATTTGTCAGATATCGTCGAATTTTAGGTTTTTTTTATGTATTTGTTTGCAATCCCAGCGCGATCACGAGCGGCATTGTCACAATGGACAGCACACTGATCAGTCCCACCACCTGGGCAGCATAGCCCGGGTCCCGGCCGTACTTCGCGGCGAAGACCACCGTATTGTTGGCGGACGGAGCGCTCGCGGAAATCAGCAGCGCGTGAAGCAGAGGACCGCATACCCCCGCAAGCAGCAGAACCCCCAGAACCACCGCCGGAATCCCGAAAAGCTTAATTCCCATCGCCAACAGAAGCTTCCCGCCCCGGCGGACGGAACGCAGGTTCGTTTTGGAAAGATAGGTACCGAACACCAGCATCGCCAGGGGGGTATTCATCGAGGCGAGGTAATCCACCGGCTGGGTCACCAACCGCGGCAGGGAAATCCCCAGCAGGAAAAACGGCAGCCCTGCCAGCACCGAGAGCGTCCCCGCATTGAGGACCAGCCGTTTCCATTCGAAGCGCGACTCTCCCTCCCCTTTCCGCCCCAGCACCCCGCCGGCCATCATGAAGGCCCCATGGGTGAAGGAGAAAACCTGGAAAGTCAAAATAACCGCGGAGCAATAAAACACCCCCTCTTCTCCGACCATCGCCTGGGCCAGGGGGAGCGCCATATAGCCGCAATTGCCGTAAATGGCGGCAAAGTGCAGGACGCAGTCTTCCGGATGGCGGCCAGAGCTTCCCCGGAAAAACGGCTCGCTCAGCAGGATTCCGACCAGGTGCAGCAGCATCCCGCAGCCGACAGAAATCAGCAGTCCCTTCGCAGCCTCGGGACTGTACTTCATCTGAAAAAAAGAACGCAGGATGACTGCCGGGGTAATGACATAAAACAGCAGGTGGGTGCACGTCCGCGCGATGGCATCCGTGAACCAGCCCAGCTTATCGGCGATCACGCCCACCGCCACGATCACATACAGAATCACCACCTGCTCAAGGGCCTGGTGGGCGTTGGCGAGAAAGACGGTCATGGCGTTTCATCCGCCGCCGGGGCAGTTTTTTCCCCTGCGAGCCCTTGCACAGGGGCAGAACCGGGCGCGGCGTCGGGCATTTCCGTCGCCACAGCGAAGCGCAGCCTGCCATAGAGGAACGTCAGAATGAACAGCGCCGCCGCCAAGTCGCAGGGCTCCACCGGCGCATCCTGGCTCAGGGCCCCACCTTTGCCGATCAACAGCAGCACAAAACGAGGCACAAAACAGACCAGCGCCAGCACCGCCGCCGGAATCCCCGCGCCCAGCAGCCGGGCTTCCTTCCGGAAACCGCCGATCCCGCCCAACACCTGGGCAAACGCCAGAAAGAAGATCATCAGCGCCGCCAGCATCAGCAGATCCAAGAAGAGGTCGGAAACGCGGACATAGCTGATTGTCCTTGTGAAGCGCCGCAGCAGCCGGCAAACCGTCCAGAACAGCGGCATTAGCATCAGCAGGCGGTTAAGGGGCATCCGCGCCTTGCGGAAGAGGTCTTGGATCCCCAGCGTCACGAAGAAGACCGCGCCCGCCGCGCCGAATAACCCTTCCATCAGCGCCGCCACCGCGCCAGACTTAAGGTAGTACTGCATCGGCGAATTGGATTCCGTCGCGACGACGAGTTCATCGCGCGCGTAGCCGGTCAGAATCAGGTTGAAGTAGAAAAAGGCGGCCAGTGCGTCAAACACCAGTGCGGCGGCAAAAAACCAGGCCGCCATCCCTTCTGCCGCCCGTTCCCGCCGTCCGAAGTCCAGCGACGCGCTGCGCTTTCCGATCATAGAAAATACCACCGGCAGCAGGATCACCACCCCCACCAGCGCAAAGAAAACATAAACGCTGGCGTTGATCCGGGACCAGAAGCCCGTCTCCGGCTCCACCAGGAAGATCATGTGCAGCATCCGCAGCGGGAGCAGTTCCAGCAGCAGCAGCGACACAAACAGCAGCAGCGGCACCGGTCGCAGGAGGGTAAGGAATTTTTTCATGAATGATCCGTCCTTCTGTTGAATTCGTAAGGATTCATCTGACGTGCGTTCGTTGCTTTGGGTTCCGTCGGCGTTCCTACGGCGCTGACCATTCACCGCTCCGCCAGCGCGCGGTATGCCTGCTTTCCCGCGACACTCTTATAAGCCGGCCGCATGATCCGGCCGCCGGTCTGGAGCTCTTCGAGCCGGTGAGCGCACCAGCCGGCCGCGCGGGCCAGCGCGAAAATCGGCGTGAAGAGGTCCTGCGGGATCCCCAGCATCTCATACAGCAGGCCGGAATACAGGTCCACATTGGCGCACATTTCTTTCCGGTCCCCGCGGATCTTGGCGAACAGGTCCGGCGTCAGCCGCTCGACCGTTTCCAGCAGCCGGAACTGCGCGGCCCGGTCGCTGCGCTCGGCAAAGTCCCGGGCGTACTGCTTGAGGGCCTCGGCCCGGGGATCCGAGAGGGTGTAAACCGCATGCCCCATGCCGTAGATCAGCCCGGAGCCGTCCCCAGCCTGCCGGCGCAGGAGTTTGACCAAAAAATCGGCGACCTGTCCTTCGTTGGTTATATCATCGATCCCGTCGATCATATACTGAAGCATCTCGGCGACTTTGATGTTGGCCCCGCCGTGCTTGGGCCCTTTGAGGGACCCAATCCCGGCCGCCAAGGCCGCGTAGGTATCCGTTCCGCTGGACGTCAGCACCCGGGTGGCGAAAGTGGAATTGTTGCCGCCGCCGTGCTCCGCATGGAGGATCAGGCAAATGTCCAGCAGCGCCGCCTCCTCGGCTGTGAAGGCCTGGTCGCTGCGGATGGTTGAAAGGATGATTTCCGCCGTAGCCTGTTCCGGCTGAATGGGATGCAACACCATGCTGGCCTTGTCATAAGCCCGCCGCTTCACCTGGTAGGAGTACGCCATAATCGCGGGCAGCCGGGCAATCAGTTGGACCGACTGGCGCAGGACGTTTTCCAGCGAGGCATCGTCCGCCCGGTCGTCGTAAGTATACAGCGAGAGCACGGAACGCGCCATTTTGTTCATGATATCCGGCGAGGGGACTTTCATGATCACATCCTCAAGAAAGCTCGGCGGGAGCTCCCGGCAACCGGCCAGAACATCCTGAAACATCGCCAGGTTGGCTTTCGTCGGCAGCGAGCCAAACAGCAGCAGCCAAGCCACTTCCTCGTATCCAAACCGGCCTTCAGCCCGTGCGCCGGCGATCAGGTCCGTCATATCAATCCCGCGGTAATAGAGTCGGCCCGGCTGGGGTACGCGCTCCCCGTCGCGAACGTAGTAACCGTCTACACTGCAAATCTTCGTTAGCCCTGCCATAACGCCGGTGCCGTCGCTGTTGCGCAGCCCCCGTTTCACGTGGTAACTGGCATAGCTGCCCGAATCAATGGCATTATTTTCCCGCATGGTTCCGCACAGCAACTGGAATGCCTCCCGCAGCTCGTCTTTGGAATATGCCGCCATATACGCTCATCCTCCCCTGCCTTTATAATATATCAATATATTATACCTGCACGGGAACGCAAAGTCAAGCGGAATTTGGAAAGAGTATGAAAGGAACCGTCCCATGATCAAACAAAATCTTGTTCTCGCGGCGGCGCTGGTCGTCATGCTGCTGCTGCTGCCCGTCGCGGCCCTGGGTCTGCCGGAGAAAGAAGTGACTCCCAACGGCGGCGTCGAATCCCAGGCCAAGGGAAACTCCCCTGGCAAAGCGATCGCCCCCCCAAAGGAAGCCGCTTTGCCGGACGAAACAATCCAGGTTTTGCGCAGCGCCAGCGGCGCGCTGGAAACCGTCCCGATGGCGGAATATCTCCGGGGCGCGGTGGCGGCGGAAATGCCTGCGGAATACCAAGAGGAAGCTTTGAAGGCTCAGGCCGTCGCCTGCTACACCTACGCCCGATACAAACTTCAAGGCTTAGGGAAGGAATCCGTCAGCGACGACAGCAAAACCGACCAGGGGTACCTCTCTCCCACCGAACGCAAGGCATTCTGGGGGGACCAGGCCGACCGCTTTGAAGCCAAGATCGGCAAGGCCGTTGACGCGGTACTGGGACAGACGGTTCTTTACGAAGGCAAGCCCATCTTCGCCGCGTTTCACGACATCTCCGGCGGACAGACGGAGGACGCCTCTGTCTACTGGGGCGACGCTTATCCTTATCTCAAGAGCGTCGCCAGCCCCGGTGACCGCCTCTCTCCGAATTACAGCAAGACCGTTTCCTTTACCGTCAAAGAAATGCGCTCGGCACTGGGGAAAGCCGACGGCGTGAAACTGGGGGACGATCCCGCCGCCTGGTTTGGCAAGGCCAAGGTCAGCAAGGCAGGGACCGTTACGGGCGTCCCCGTCGGCGGTCAAACCCTTACCGGACGAGAAATCCGCGGGCTGCTGGAACTGCGCAGCGCGAACTTCACCGTTAAATACAAGGATGAGGCATTTGAGGTCAAAACCCTGGGACATGGGCACGGCGTCGGCATGAGCCAATACGGCGCAGATTTCATGGCGCGGCAAGGCTCGTCGTATGACGAAATCCTGCTGCACTATTATTCCAGATGCGAGGTTTCTACACAGGATTCCAAGTGAAAGCCTCCCCTTATCCAACTTTTTCTTTTTCTGTAAGCAAGCCCCCCCCCCCCCCCCCTTCCCCCCTTAAAATTTACATTTCTTTTATTGCAATATTCCAAAGAAAAGAAAGGAACGTGATCCCATGAAACTCAAACGCATTCTCCCCATCCTCCTCGCGCTGAGCCTTGTCGCCGGTGCGGCAGCCGTCCTGCAGGCCGCTTCGGCGCACCAGCCTGCCTTCCAAACCGCCCCGCAAGTCGTCGCCGGCGAGGGCCAGAATTACCTTCTCAAGAGCGACGGCACTGTCTGGGCCTGGGGCGACGCAGCCTACACCCTCTGGTCCTCCCCCTCTGTTTCTTACTTTAGCGTCCCGCAGCAAGTCCTCGGCCTAACCAACGTCAAGTCCATCGCCGCCGGCTATGACCATGCCGTCGCGCTCAAAGACGACGGAACGGTCTGGTCCTGGGGGTATTGGTTCTACGGCCAGTTCGGTGACGGGAACTATGACTCGGCTTTTGAGGCTGACACGCAAGGCCTCTATGCCGACTACCTCAACCTCACACCGACGCAGGCGAACATCTCCGGTGTGACCGCGATCGCCGCGGGCGACGGTTTCACCGCCGCGCTCAAAAGCAACGGCACCGGCGGCTGGGGCGACCCGACCGAAGAAGACATCGGGGAAGAATGGCTCCAGCCGACCCCCGCGCAGGCAACCATTACCGGCGTAACGGCAATCGCCGCGGGCGCGGATACCCTCTATGCCCTCAAGAGCGACGGCACCGTTTGGGCCTGGGGCGGAAACTTTGGCGGCGCGCTTGGCTTAGGCGTCAGCTCTTCTGCCGCCGATCGTTTCACGCCCGGCAAGATCAGCAGTCTCAGCGGCATCACGGCCATCTTCGCCAACGAAGCTTCGAGCGCATTCGCCTTGAAAAACAACGGTACGCTGTACGCCTGGGGCTATAACAAGGGCGGTCAGCTGGGCGACGGCTCCTCCACCAATCGGACCGCTCCGGTGACCATCTCTCTGTCGAACACGAAGTCGGTTTCCGCCAGCGGAAACACCGCCGTCGCCGTCAAGACAGACGGTACGGTCTGGACATGGGGCACCAATTCATCCGGCGCGCTTGGGACTGGCAACGCCAGCAATACCGCGAAATCCCTGACGCCCCAGCAAGTTCCGGGCCTGTCCGGCGTCGTCTCGGCGGATACGCGGATCGCCAGCGTCCTGGCCGCCAAGTCGGACGGAACCTTCTGGGCCTGGGGCCAGAACACGTACGGCCAGCTGGGCAACGGCTCCAGCGCCGCGCAGAACAGCGTTCCCGTGCGGGTTACGCTGTAAAATCAAACGCAAAACAACGAAGAAGGCCGGGGATAGGATCCCCGGCTTTCGTTTTGTCCGTGTGTTTCGGCTGGGACAATATCCAAGCAAAAAAATTTTTATTATTCTATTAAGGTATTGACGGGGGGGATATAATTACTTTCAAGAACGTCCGGATCACTTGGAAAAGGAGTGTTGGGACATATGTGTGTACAAAAAATAGCCGCGATTATTTCCATCTCGCTGGCTGTGGCGCTGCATTTGGTGGTCTGTATTATAGACGCCTGGACTGGCTTCGCCGTCGTGGATATTGCGGCGATGCTCGCTATCGCGGCTCTGCTGATCCGGTTTCTGGTGAAAGAAGAACACGCGCCGGTTTTCTTCACCGTCGCGCAGCTGTTGTCCTTTGTCGCGGTGCTGAAGACGGCATGGCTCGCCGCAGTGGCAGCCACGTTCGCGGCGGAGGTTCTGAAAAACACGGACGTTTCGCTGGGTATGCCGGCAAGTGTCTGGGGACCGCCCGTATTGGCGGGGCTGGCGTTTGGTTTTTTGAATTTCGCCCGGGGCCGCTCCAAAAGGTTGTATCAATGAAATGAAGGGGTAACCATATGCGCAAGATTATCGCAGGGATGCTGGCCTTTTTGCTGGCCGTCTCGCTGCCGGGGTGCGCCCCGGCGGAAAAAGAAGAACTGGCCCCGGTCGCATTCGCGGACGCGGTCGCGTTCTATGAAAACAACGGCTATACCGCAGTGGTAGGGGCCGAGGAAATCAGCGCGGCGTCCCAATTATTACTTGCGAGCAATTTCCCGGGAGCCGTTCAGGCGGCGGAAATCAAGAGTGAGAGCGGGAAGGCGCTGGGAAATCTCGTGGAATTCCCTTCGGAAGAAACATACCAAAGCGCCTGCGTTTCTTCGTTGGGAGCCATTCAGTCGCTCCCCAAGCGGGGACTCGTGGTACTGCAAGGCGGCGACAAGGACGTGAAACAGCTCTTCGGCGAAATAAAGTAATGCCGGGCGCGCAAATGCACGAACAGAGGACCGGAGACATGCTCCGGCCCTCGCTTTTGTGGTCAGAATTTACATCCCCCAGTTCTCTCCGAACATCCGGGCGACGCTCTCCCGCAGCGCCGTGTGCTCCGGCTGATCCAACGCAGAGTCCGCGCGGAGAATCCCAGCGGCGGCTTCCTGCGTCTGGCGGAGGACCTCCGTATCTGTGAGCATATTGGCCAGCTTGAGCTCCGGCAACCCATGCTGCCGCGCGCCGAAGAAATCCCCTGGCCCGCGCAACCGAAGGTCTTCTTCCGCAATCGCGAAGCCGTCGCTGCTTTGGCAAAGAATCTCGTGGCGGCTGGCCGCCGCCTCGTTTTCCGCGTCGGAAATCAGGATGCAGGTGGACCGCCCGGTTCCGCGCCCCACCCGCCCCCGCAGCTGGTGCAGTTGGGAAAGGCCGAAGCGTTCCGCGTTCTCGACCACCATAATGCAGGCATTGGGGACATCGACCCCCACTTCGATCACCGTTGTCGCCACCAGCAGCCGGAGTTCTCCGGCGACGAAGGCCCGCATGACCTCTTCTTTTTGCTTGGGGCGGAGTTTTCCGTGGAGCAACCCCACCGGATAGTTCCGAAATTCCCCGGTCCGCAATCGTTCAGCATATTCACTGGCGGCGGAAAGCCCGCTCTCGCCGTCCTCCTCCACCCGGGGACAGACGATGTAGCCCTGCTTCCCCTCGTCGAGGTGCCGCCGAATGTAGCGGTACACCCGCTGCCGCAGAGCCGAACCGACACAGTAGGTCTCCACCGGCGTCCTCCCGGGCGGCAGTTCGTCCAGGACGGAAATATCCAAGTCGCCGTAAATGATCATCGCCAGCGTCCGGGGAATCGGCGTGGCCGACATCACCAGGACGTGCGGGGCCCCGCCGTTCCGTTCCGCCAGGGCTGCGCGCTGGGCTACGCCGAAGCGGTGCTGTTCATCCACCACCGCCAGCGCCAGCCGGGCGAAGCGCACATCCTCTTGCAGCAGCGCATGGGTACCAACTGCCAGCGGGATGCTCCCGTCGGCCAGCCCGGCCTTCACTTTTCGCTTTTCCGCCGCCGGCGTTGCGCCTATCAGCAGGGCGGGCGGCTGGGGCAGGAGCCGGCTCAGGGTCTGATGGTGCTGGCGGGCAAGGAGTTCCGTTGGCGCCAGCATGGCCCCCTGTCCGCCGTTTTTCGTCGCCAAATAGAGCAACGCCGCCGCGACAGCCGTTTTTCCGGAGCCAACGTCCCCTTGCAGCAGGCGGCACATTGGTCGCTCCCATCCGAGGTCAGCCGCCGCTTCTCCAACGGCCCGGCGCTGTGCCTCTGTCGGCACAAACGGCAGCCCTTCCAGAAAATCTTCCGCCCCGCGGCCCGTCAGAACTGGGGCCCGGCGGTCCCGTCCCTGCTCCCGCAGCCGCGCCAGCCCCAGCTGGAGCAGCAGCAGTTCCTCGAATACCAGCCGCCGCCGGGCCCGGTCAGCCGCCGCTTCGTCCGCTGGCCGGTGCATTCCCCACAGGGCCTCCCCCAGCGGAACCAGGTCCCAGTCCCGGCGCAGCTCTTCCGGCAGCGGGTCCCGCAAATCCGGCGCAATCTGCTCCAGCGTCCGGAGCATCAGTCCCTCCAGCCAAGCCGCGGAAATCCCCTCCGTCAGCGCGTAAACCGGCCGCAGACGCTCTTCGGTCACCGGGGCAATCTGCGGCGCGCTCATCTCCCGCTGCACCAGATTGCCGCCGACCCGGCCGTAGAACAAAAACTCTTCCCCGGCGCGCAGTTTCGCGGCCAGGTATTTTGCGTTATATAGGATGATCCCCATCGTCCCCGCCCCGTCAGTCACCTCGGTTTTATAGATCGTCATCCCCCGCCGGATCACGGATTCCTTCGGATCATGATCTACAATAGCACGAATACAGCAGGGCTCCCCGACCGGGACCTGCTGTATGGGAATGATGGTACGCCAATCGGCGTACGACCGGGGATAATGCCGCAGCAGGTCGCCAACACAGGCGATGCCCAGCTTCCGCAGCTGTGCCGCGCGGCGGTCTCCCACGCCTTTGAGATACCGGACGTCAGTTTGGAGGTTCATTGCTTCACTCCAGGGATAAAATAAGAAAACGGATTATTCCACCGAAATGATGAAATAATAGAGCGGCTGGCCGCCGGGAATAACGCTGATTTCCAGATCGTTCCCGTACCGTCCGCGCAGCAGGTCCAGCAGCTGCTTGGACTGTTCGTCCGTAACGCCTTCGCCCGCATAGGCGGTAATCATTGAGCCGTTGAATTTGCGCACCAGGTGGCGCGTGACGCGGAAGGCCGCCTTCACCGGCTCTTCTTCCGTGACAGTCAGTTTCCCGTTTTCCAGCCCAATGACGGCGCCCTTGCGGATGTTGAGGTCGTCGATCTTACTGTCCCGGGCGGCGTAAGTCACCAAGCCGGTCTGGACCCGCTCGGCGGCGCGCTGCATCTGGACGTGATTGACCTCCGCATCCTCGTTTTCGTCGAAGGACAGCACCGCCCCAATTCCTTCCGCCACGGACCGGGTCTGCACCACACTGACCCCCCGCTCCGTCAGGGGCGCAACCTGCTCCGCCGCCATGATGATATTTTTATTGTTCGGCAAAATAAAAACATGTTCCGCCGGAACCCTGTTCACCGCATTGAGGATATCTTCCGTGCTGGGGTTCATGCTCTGCCCCCCGCCGACCACCGCATCAACGCCAATTTCGCCCAGCAGCCGCGTCATCCCGTCCCCGTTTGCCACGGCGACAATGCCATAGCGCTTCTGGATCGCCGGGGTCCGCTCCGTCGGCTCCTCGCTCCCCGCGCCGCCGGCCCAAGCCGCCTCCTGGTGCTGTTTGCGCATGTTCTCCACCTTTACCTGGATGAACTGCCCGTAGCTTTGGGCATAGGTGAGGACCTGTCCGGGGTCGTTGGTATGGACGTGCACCTTGACGATTTCGTCGTCCTCTGCCACTACCACACAGTCCCCCAGGCCCGCCAAGGAACCGCGCAGTTCTTCCGCCCCTTTGCGCGGCGCGTCCGCCTTCCGCTCTACGATGCATTCCGTGCAGTAGGTAAACGTAATCTCCTCGTCGCTCCGCCCGGCGGCCGACTGCCGGGGGCGGGCATCCTTGGTAAGGATCATCGGCAGCACCTGCTTCCCCGGCTTAACCCCTTGCCCCAGGAAACCCATGCGCAGCCCTTCCATAATGTAGACCAGCCCCTGGCCGCCCGCATCTACCACCCCGGCCTGTCGCAGCACGGGGAGCATGGTGGGGGTCAGCGCCAGCGCTTCCCGCGCTCCGCGCAGCGCGGCTTCCCAAACTTCAGTGCCGCTGTTGCCGCCCTTCCCCTGGGCGCAGACGGCAGCCTGCTGGGCGGCAACACGCACGACGGTCAGAATCGTCCCTTCCGTCGGCTTCATGACGGCCTTATACGCGGCGTCGCTGCCAGAAAGCAGCGCTTGGGCCAGCTGGAGGCCGGAAACCTTCCGGACGCCCTTGACGCTCCGGGCGATCCCCCGGAAAATCAGGGACAGAATCACCCCAGAATTGCCCCGGGCGCCCCGGAGCATTGCTGACGCCACCCGATCCGCTACCAGGTCAAAGTCGCTGTCATCTGCCAGCAGCGCAAGTTCCCGCGCCGCCGCCGTGACCGTCATGGACATGTTCGTTCCCGTGTCGCCGTCCGGCACAGGAAAAACGTTCAGCGCGTCAACCTCTCCCCGGTGCAAGCCCAGGTGGTGAGACGCGCTGAGGATCCCCGCTTTCAGCATCGCTCCGTTCAGCAAAAGGCGTTACCTCCGATACGTAAAGCTTAATTTTGGATACAACCTCCGGGGACAGGTCAGGCCCGATCTTCCTTCAGCATACCGTCAACAAAAACGTTGACCTTCTTAACCTCCAGCCCCGTGGCCTGCTCCACCGTATACCGCACCTTGTTGACAATACTGCGCACAATGGCGGAAATATTCAGGCCATAGGTGACGACAATATGCAGATCAACCATCAGTCCGTTTCCTTCTTTATAAACACGGACTCCCTGGTCCAAGTACTCTTTTTTGCGCCGCAGGACCGCGCGCAGCCCCTGGACTTTCGTGCTGTTCGCCATCCCTGCCACGCCGAAGCAAGAAGAGGCAGCGTGACCGACGATTTGCGTAAAATATTCCTGCGATACCTCAATGAGCCCCATGTGATTTTCAAATCGAATCATACTTTGCACCCTTCTTTTGCTCCACACTGTATTGTGTCGCTGCAAGGCGGAAAAACCCTCACCTTTCCCGCGCAAAAACCGCAATTTCGCCCTCACTTTTCCTTTCGCGCATTACCTCAATAAACCCCCGGTGAAATCCTCCCCCATTCTTCCCTGGCGTCAATACCAGGACACGATATCTGCAAACAGATTGTCCGGCCGGGGGCTGAAGGCGGCGTGTAACCGCCGGGACACCGCGGCCATCCCGTCCCGATAAGCCAGAGGGACAAACGGTGTCTCTTCCCGGAAAGCTTCCATAAATTGGGCCGGAGTCACCAGCCCCTGCTGCATCTGCCCGTAATAACTGCCGACGCGCCCCCAGATATTGATTCCCGCCGCCGCCGCGCCGCCCGCTTGCAGCAGCGGGGCCAAGCTCAGGTCCGGCGTCAGCTTCACTTCGCCCAGGTAAATGTCGAAATTCCACAGCTGAACCTGCTGCCGCAGTTCTTCCAGCGAGAGTTCCTTGATGGTCACACCGATCCCGAATTCCGCCAGTTGAGAACGGATGCTCTTGGCCGCCGCGCGCCGGAACGCGTTGTCCTTGCTGACGATCATGGTCAGCGCCAGCTGACGCCCGCCTTTGGTCCGCACACCGTTTTCGACGGTCTTCCATCCGCAGTCGTCCAGCAGTTTCCGGGCCGCCGCCGGGTCATAGGGCTGGGCATACTCCTTGGCATTGACCCCCTCCCATTCCGGAGGAAAGGGCGTATCCGTGACCCGGGCGTAGCCGTGCCAGCATTCGCTGACCAGCGCCTGCTTGTTGAGGCAGGCGGCCACCGCCTGACGCAGCTTCGCGTCCGTAAAGACGCCCCGGTTGAAGCGGAAGCAGAGATAAAGGAAGTTCGTCGTCGGGATATGCGCCGTGGAAGCGCCGACGCGCACCACCTCGCCCGAACTGAGGTCATCATAAAAAAACTGAAAGTTACCCATTTCCAGGCCGTAAGGCAACGCCGCTGTGTCGCTCACGCCGTAGAGCTGGATTTCTGTGAGGCGCGGCGCTTCGCCGGGATGGGCCTTATCATAGGAAAGCGAATAGTTCCCCTCTTTCAGCGCCAGACGGTAGCGCCCGGTTCCCGGCGGAGTGGTCTGGAGGTTGAAAAAAACACCGTTTTCCGCTGCCGAAAGCTTCCCCTGCTCCGACGAGCCGGCGGGAATCACCGGAAAATCCAGGCAGGCGGCAACGTTCGCGTTGGCCCGGCTGAGGTTCAGCTGGACCGTCCCGTCCGGCAGCGCCCCCGCCGAGGCGACCGAAGCCAACCGCTCCTTGTACGTCTGGGAGGCCTTGGCTTTCTGGAACGAATAGACCACATCCGCTGCCGTAACAGGCGCGCCGGTATGGAATACCCGGCCGCTCTTCAGCGTCAAAACCCAGCGCAGCGTTGTTTCCCGCCGGATTTCCTGGGCCAGTATCGCCTCGGCGGCGTAATGTTCATCCAGGGTGAACAGGCCTTCATAAACCAGCTGCGCAATCTCCAGATTCAGACGGCTGACCGCCAGGTAGGGGTTGAGCAGGTCCCGCTTGGCGAAGGGCAGCGTCAGCGTCTGCGCTGACGCCGGCCCTGCGGGCGAAGGGGTCCCGGTGGAAGGCTCTGTGCCGTCCTCCGGCCCCGTCCGGCGCTTGCAGCCGGACAGACTGCCCAGCAGACATAGTATTCCCAAAAGCAGGGCAATTCCTGCGTACATTTTCCGGCACAACGGCAGAACCTCCTATTCCAGACGCCAAATATCCAGGATGCGATCGTCTTCCCCAAAGGTAGCGTTCAACATTTTATTAAGATCTAAGAAATCCACCATCTATTATACCTCATCCGGATACAAAATGCAAACGCTGTTTTTGATTTTTCCCGCTTTTTTGTCTGCTTGCGGGGAAGCGCCGTCCGCAAACAAACAAAATCCGGGAAACCGCATCATAATCAACAAAAATCTTATCTTTGCCCTGTCTAAAGTTCACAAACGAGACACAAACATCCGCCCGGTTTGTGGTACACTTTTGTGGAAACAAAACGTGGAAGGATGAATCATTGCATGGCGAAAAAGAGAGTGTTCCTCACCGGCGGATCGGGCACCATGGGCTGGCAGGGCTTCCAGGAACTCTATCACCGCAAGGACCAGTATCACATTGTCCTGCTCAACCGGGGCGGCAAAAAGAACCGCGAGCTTTTCGCCCCCTATGCCAGCGACCCGGACGTAACGCTGCTTTGGGGGGACCTGAAGCATGAAAGCGACGTGCTGGCCGGAGTAACCGGCGCGGACGTGGTGCTGCACGTGGGCGGGATGGTTTCCCCCGCGGCGGACTACGACCCCAAAGGCACCATCAGCACCAATGTTACCGCCGCGCGGAATATTGTCAAGGCCGTCAAGGCCCAGCCTAACGCAGACGATATCCGGGTGGTATACATCGGCACCGTCGCCGAAACCGGCGAGCGCGACGCCCCGATTCATTGGGCCCGCACCGGAGACCCGATCAAAATCAGCGTCTACGACCACTACGCTATCAGCAAGGTCGTCGCGGAAAGCATCTTCGCGGAGTCCGGGCTGAAGCACTGGGTTTCTCTGCGCCAGAGCGGCATTCTTTACCCCAACATCATCAAAAATTACGATCCCATCATGTTCCATGTCCCCATCAACGGCGTACTGGAGTGGGCAACGGTGGAAGATTCCGCCCGGCTGCTGGCCAACGTCTGCGCCGACTGGGTGCCGGAGGAATTCTGGCGGCGGTTCTATAATATCGGCTCCGGGAAGGATTACCGGATCACCAACTTCGAGTTCGAACAATACCTGCTGGGAGCTCTGGGCCTCGGCTCGCCGAAGAAGATTTTCGACGCCAACTGGTTCACCCTGCGCAATTTCCACGGGCAGTGGTACGCTGATTCCGATGCCTTGGAAGGCTATCTCCACTTCCGGGAGTATAAGCCCATCAAACAATACTTCGCCGAGCTCTCCGCCCGCCTACCCGCCTACTACAAACTCGCGAAGGTCGCGCCGCCCGCGCTGGTGAGGGCCCTGGGCATGAAGCGGCTGACGCAGATGCCAATCTACGGAACCATGAACTGGATCGAGAATGATGTAGAACCCCGGATCAAGGCTTATTACGGCAGCAAGGCCGCCTGGCGGGCCATCGGCGGCTGGGACACATTCCCGATCCGCCGCCCCACTGAGGACGTGTCGCTGCTTGATCACGGCTACGACGAAAGCAAGCCCCTTGAGACCCTGAGCACAGAGGATCTGCAAAAAGCGGCGGCCTTCCGCGGCGGCGCGCTGGTATCCAAATACAGCGGTGACCCCTACGCGAAGCTGACCTGGCGCTGCGCCCAAGGGCATACGTTCGAAATGTCCCCCAATCTGGTCCTGCGCGGCGGCCATTGGTGCCCCGAAGATCTCCCGGGTCCGACGGACGGCGACCTCTCCCTCCCCTTCACCCCCTGGAACTATGACGAGGAAGCGAAAATCAATCCCTTCTTCGCCCAGGTATGGTATCCCTTGCATGACAAGTCGGAGCACAACGTCTACGGTGAAGAGATCTTTGCCGGCATGAAGGGCTACGAAAACAAGTAACCCAGCGGATCCCAAAAAACGGTCCGCCTTCCCGTCCCCGGGACGGCGGGTATTCTGTTTGCGCGCGTCATAACCAGAGCTGAGAACTTGATTCACATCCCCAGATCTTTTAGCTCCGCAACGATGCGCACATAAACGTCCCGGATGTCCGCGCCCCTGACGCTGATCCGGCGCAGGTCCACCGCGTCCCCGTGGGAGATCCCGCGGCGGCCCGGCCCGGCGATCGTGCCCCGGAAATTCCCCCACTGGGAAGACCGGACGGACACCAGGCCGTCGTTGTCGCCCTCAAGGAGCTTGACGGCCAAATAGGGGAACCAAAAGAAAATATCGCTCAGCGGACCTTTCATCGCGCAGGCGTAGCTTTGACAGATCACACCCGGATGGTCCGGGACCGTTTCCTGGAAACGGCGGCAGGCCGCGGTGGTGAGGTGAGTGGCCGCGTGATAGAAGTCGGGCTGCTTGTCGCCCAGGAGGCGGCAGGCCAAGTTGACGAAGACCGCCGCGAAGCGCAGCAGGACGTTCGGCAGCCGACAAAGCAGATCCATCGCCCGAGACCCGTGATGAGGCGTGGAGATGGTCGTCAGCGTGGCGGTATGCTCCCCCAATCCCAGCGCGCTGACCGCATACCGCGCGTCCAGTCCGCCTTTCGAATGGGCGATCAAATGGAGCTTCTCCGCGCCGGTCTCCGCCAGGACCTCCCGCGCGCGCCGGCAGATTACCTCGGCATTGCGCTCCGCCGTTCCCCAGGCGTCCTGGCCGGCATAGTAGACCCGCGCGCCGCCCCGCGCCAGCGCCTTGGGGATGCGGCCCCAGTAATTCAGCCGCGTCCGGTCCCGGAAGCCAGCGCCATGCACCAGCAAAATCGGATATTTTGTGGCGCAGCGGTCCGATGGAAGGGTATCGTTTGGCATAGGGTACCTCCGTTCAGCACAGGAATGTCACATGGGAAAACAGGGGCTCCAGTTCCGTAAAAACCTTGATCACCCGGTCCGCCGCCGGGTAGCTCCCGGGGGCCGCAGTGACCAGCACAGTATGCAGCCCGGCTGCCTTCGCGCCGAGAATATCCTTGGCATAGTCAGTCGTTGCCGATCATGCAAGCTACTTCCGGCGGGCAGTCCAGAGCCCGCAGCGCGGCGCGGAAAAACGCGGGGTCGGGCTTTCGCGCGCCCAGTTCCTTCGAGGTGAAGAAGCGCCGGAAGTATTGCCCCAAGCCGACGAGATCCAGGGCGCGGCGCATCTCCGGCGCGTCGGAGTCCCCGGCATTGCTGACCACAACGCAGGGAAACCGCGCCGAAAGTTCCGGCAGCGTCTCCGCTGTGCCGGGCATCGCGGCAATTTCCGTCCAGGAAGACATGGGACCCTGCATACCGGGCAGGTCCGCCATCAGCGTGTCGCCCCAGTCGAAAAGCAGCCAGCGCACCGTGTTCATTCGTACGTCCTCCCGCAGATCTCCCCGATTTTCCGCTGCAGCGCCAGGAAATCTTCCAGCGCGTCGGGCTTCTGGCGGGGATTGCGCAGCAGGGCGGCGGGGTGGAAGGTCCCCATGCGCAGGATCCCGTTGGCCTCGAAGAACTGCCCGTGCTCTTTGGTGACGCGGAATTCCGGGCTGATGATCCGCTGGGCGGAGATCCGCCCGAGGCAGACGATAATCTTCGGCTGCATCAGCGCCACCTGCTGCTTGAGCCAGACCATGCACCGGTCCTGTTCCTCCGGCTTCGGGTCCCGGTTCCCCGGCGGGCGGCACTTCACCATATTGGCGATGTAGATGTTCTTCCGGCGGTCCAGATCTACGGCGGCCAGGTACTGGTCCAGCAGCTGGCCGGACCGGCCGACGAACGGTTCGCCCTTCAGGTCCTCCTGTTCTCCCGGCCCCTCGCCGATGAACAATACCTCCGCTTCCGGGTTCCCGACGCCGAAGACCAGATTGGTTCTGGTCTGCCCCAGCTCGCACTGGAGGCACCCGCGGCATTGGGTTTCGAGTTCTTGCCAAGTCATAATGTCGCCTCGCTTTCTTTTGTATTACCGGCCGCCCAGGCCGTCTCCGTTGGTTCCGGTTTTTCCGTCTTCTCGATCTTCAGCAGCGCCAGTTTGTTCCCTTTGGCAACAATCGCCACGCCGTTTTCAAGGCTGCCGACATAGTCATAGGGGAGGTAGGCTGACAGATTTCCCGCGCCGTCGGTCAGGTACCACAGAGACTCCCGTTCCACCGCGGCCAGGCCGCCGGAGAAATCCCCGACTTCGTCGTAGTCCAGCGGAACCACAACTTTCCCGGTCTTGTCGATAACTCCCCATTTCCCGTCCTTTTCTACCCGCGCGTAGCCGTTCTCGAAGGCGGCCGCCTCGCTATATTCGCACGGAATGACGAGGTTACCATCCATATCTTCGTACCCCCACCTGTCCGTTCCTAGGAAACCAACCAGACCGTCGCCGACCAGCGGTTTTAGGTTCCCATCTCTCGTTTCCATAAAAACAGTCCCCGCCTCGTCGATCCAAGTATACGAATAGCCTGACTCCCAAACGTTGTGGCTGGAATCACCGCTGTAATGCTTGACATACATCTGGAGAAATCCGTTCTCAAATTGGGTAGTTCTTTCTGGCCTGCCTTTGATTCCTTCCGCTGCCAGTTGTCCGTCCGCCAGCCGGAACAGCGCGCCGTTGCAGAAAAGCAGACTGTCGGACACCTGCTGAATCCAGTAGTACGTCTGCTGCGAACCGTAATATACCGGCTCAAAACGATGAATTTCTTCGGCGCCCCGATAAAGATAGGAGGATTTCGGATAGCCGTACTCGTACTCACTTCCGTTCCGTATCGCCAACGTATAATCGCCGCAGACATAAATTTCGTCGTATTGCAGCGGAACCACAACGTCCCCGTTGCACCGTGCCCGGCCCCAATGACCGTTGTAATTGCTCGCGCCGCCGGTACTGAAGCCCTGTACAATGGCGTAATCCTGCGCCAGATCAAAGTCCCCGATTCTATTAAACAGACAGGGGATCACCAATTGGCCGCGGCTATCGATGACACCAGCCAACTGCGTCGATTGCTCTTGTACTTTGGCGTAGCCCTGGTCAAAATTGCTCATGTACTCATACGCCAGCGTGAATGGCAGCACCACCTCGTTTTTTGTGTTGACGCAGCCGTATTTGCCGTCTTTTTTGAGCACGGCTAAGCCGTTTTCAAAGAAGCGGCCGAAATCGTTGGTGGCATATTGGTAATCAACAAAGTAATCCGTGTCATATTCCAGCGGGATGACCAGTTTTCCCCGCGAATTGATGAAGCCGATTTTATCGTCCTTACGCACACAGCGCAGACCTTCATGCTCCGCCCCGACAGCATCCAGTTCCAGCGGGTACACTATACCGCCCGACTGGTCAATATAACCGTATTTGCCGCCTTTTCTCACACGCGCCGCGCCGCTCCAAAAAGTTTCGGCTTCCTCATATTGCAGCGGAATGATCAATTTTCCTTTGGTATTGATGTAGCCAAACTTGCCGTCCTTGCCCACCCGGGCCAGCCCTTCGCCAAAATATCCGACCGTGTCATACGTATCACGCAGGTTTTTGATCGTTCGCCCGTTCTTGACCAGCTTATATTCCGTATGGTCTTTCTTTTTCACTTCTTTTACATCAACGTCGTCATCCTTGCCCGTCGTGCCGGCCTTCGTCACATCAACACCGTCATACTGGACCGTTGTGTCGGCCTCCGTCTTTTCGGCGGTGCTTTCCGGCGCAGTGAGGTCCCGAAGAACGGAAGGCGCCCCAAAACCATAGAGCTTCGGACACGCCTCAGCCTGGGCGCCGCTCACCAGACTGGCGTCAAACGCCACTTGCCGCACCACCACCCCGGACCCCTCGAACATCACGCTCCCGTTTTCGGGCATCCCGCAGCCGACCAGCCCCAGCAAGAGACACCCGGACAACAATAGAGACAGAACCTTCCGCTTTTTCATAACATACCAGCCTTTCTCTCCAAAAAATATTGTGACCGCCCGCGCGGACTTTTACGGCTTTTTCTCCGTTTCTTCTTCCAGATACGCCGCGACCTGGAATTCGTCTTCGTAGACGATCCGCCCGGGACGGTTGGTGCGGACAATATCATAGGGCGCCCCATGCCGCTCAAGGATCGCCAGCAACGGCTCCAGCCGACGGAGCATTTCTCCGGCGGCAGCGGCTTTGAACCAAGAGATCGGCGTACCGCCGGGCGCGGGCGGGCTCTGATAGACCGGCGGTTCGGGCAGGTGCTCGTCGAACCAGCCGTCAATTTCGTGAAACAGCGCCGACTCCTGCGCTGAGAGCGCTCCCGCCCGTTCCCGCCGCCAAAAGACGGAGAAAATCCCCCCCGGCCAGCCTGTCCGGTAAGACAGTTCCCGCCCCTGGATGCGGACGTAGGCTGGAGAGATCTTCCCTCCGCCGTCTTTTTCGTACCAGCCCCGGGCGAGGGTCTCCCGCAGTTCCCAGAGCGCCGTCCTATCGACGTCGAACCGCAGCAGGGCGGCGGCCCCGTCGCCGTCGGCCCAGCGGTATTGCGTATGTTCCCGGGATAACGTGATCTCCGGGCCGGGCAGCTCCACCGCGAAGCAGTGCACGGGAATGACCAGTGTCCGCTCCCCCCAGGCGGCCCGGGCCGCCGCGCTAAAGTGAAACGCCGGGACATGAGCGCTGGCAGTCAGCGGCCGGAAGTCTAGGGCGGGAGAAATGCCCGCCTCCTCGCAGGCCTCACGGCGGGCTGCCTCCAACGGGGTCTCGCAGCCTTCACCCCCGCCCGCGACGAACTGCCACGCGTTCATATCGCCGCGCAGAAAAACGGCGAACCGCGGACCTTCCCGCGTCAGCCTCCAGGGAAGCACGAGGACATTATACGGCAAGCGAGCCATGGGAATGCTCCTTTCACGTGTCACAGCGTATGAATATCCACGCCCAGCAAGGCATGACCAAAGAAGGTTCGGAAGCGCTCGCCGCACTCCCGCAGTATCGCCAGGTCCCGCCGGGTTCCCTTGGTCTCGCCCGCCAATTTGCGCCGTATGAGATCGAAGGCCTGCCCGTCCGTGATGGGCGGGTCGCTGGCCAGATAGGCGTCAATGATCCGGAACTTATTGAATTCAAATATATTTTTTTCGATGATCAGCCAGCGCCGCAGGAAAATCAGCATGCTGTTGACACAGCCGGTGAACTGGATTTTTTGGAACGGATATGCGCCAAAATAGCGGTTGGACCACCGCTCGAAAATCATCACGTCGCGCAGAAAATCCGCCCGGGACGGCATGGGAACGGCGTCCAGGCCGACTGACCCGAACACCGCTTTCCCCTGCGTTTTGAGCCGCGCGATCTCGACGGTGAACTCAAATTCGTCTGTCTCGCTCTTGGTATAGGGCGGGTACATCTCGGCGGGATGGATCAGCACGGAGCCGAACCCCTTGGGAACACGGTAGGCTTTCTGGTACCGCGCCGCGATTTCGTCGGCCCGTGCCTGGGTCAGCCCCGCGCCGTTACGCACAAGGATCACCGTATCAATGTCGCTCTGCCCCGGGCGGTAGTACCCGCCACCCAGTGAGCCGATTACATACAGCGCCAGGATATCCTCCGCGCCTCCGCGCCGCAGCTCCGTCAGGAATTCCTCGACGATCTCCATGGCCCTGGTTTCCGTGATGACTTTGCTCATGACATCATTCCTTCACAGCGCCTTCACAGTATTTGTTGAGCAGGTAGTCGCAGTAGTCCCCTTCCCCGAAAAGCCGCTGGCTTTCCGGGTCGCCGCCGGCGCGAACCATCTGGCCCAGCGGGACGGTACGGCGGGCGCGCTGCGCCGGGGAACGCTCTTCGCGGTAGCAATCCGCGATCGCGGCGGCCCCATCGCGCCGGAGATTCCCCAGCCGCCACCAGGGGGCCGGGGCGGTAATGTTCGGGTAGACGTCCCAGTTGCGGTCGATATAAAAGGTCGGCGTGTCCGAAGCGGTCTTTCCGGTTCGGCGGTTTTTGCCCAATTTATGGCAAATCGCTGCCTCCGTCTGGCCGAAGACCGCCGCGATTGATTTCTCTTTCCAGTGCCGCAGCGAGTAGTCCGCGAGCAGCGGCGGGATCATTGGCAGCTCCGCCGGGGTAACCCAGATGGGATAGTGCTGCGCGTTCGCGCCGTCGCAGCCGCCCTGATGGACGAACGCGGAGAACGGTACGCCGATGGCCTCGCAGCGCTTCTCCCAGTCCCGCTCCCGGATCAGCGCCTCCACGGCGGGCAGCTCCCGGACGGTTTCCCGGTTGACGAAAACCTGGATCCGCGGCGCGATTCCCTGCGCCAGCAGGCGTTCCGCTGTTTCCAAAAGATCCGCCCAGGCGCCCTTTCGGCCCGTGTAGCGGTCGGTCATGGCTTCGCCGCCAAAGAAGGTCAGCTGGCAGCGCTGCACCCCGAGCGAAGCCAGCCAGGGGACATAGTCCGGATCGCGCGCGGCCCGCCAGACGCTCAGGTTTTCGAAGTGGGGCGTCTTTTGGTCGGAAAGTTCCGCCTCCAGCGCCCAAAGTTCCCTATAATTATCAGGGTAATCCGGTTCGCGGTACCAGCTGAAGACCTCCAGCTGTTTCGCTAACGGCCGGAACGCCTCTGCCAGAAAGCGGAGATCCCCCGGCTCCATCCGGCCGTTCGGCCCGTGCCCCAGCCAGCAGTGGCGGCAGCGATTCGGGCAGCCAAACATATCGAGGCAGAGCGTAAGAGAGGAAAAACGGCTCATCGGGCACTCCTTTCATGGCAAAAAATAAACTCAGCCGACCGATGCCGACAGTTCCGAATGCAATGCGCCGCGAGACAACATGGAAGCAGCCAGAAACCAGACGCCACTCTGCGCCACCCTGGCAGGCGGCCCAGAGAGCAATCACACGTTGAACCGGAACAACACTACGTCGCCGTCCTGCATCACGTATTCTTTGCCCTCGCTGCGGACCAAGCCCTTCTCTTTCGCGGCGGCCAGGTTCCCGCTGGCCATCAGTTCCTCGTAGGCAATGACCTCCGCCCGGATGAAGCCGCGCTCAATGTCAGAATGGATTTTCCCGGCGGCCTGGGGAGCCCTGGTACCCTTGGTGATGGTCCAGGCCCGCACCTCCGGCGTGCCCGCCGTCAGGAAGGAGATCAGCCCCAGCAGGGCATAACTGCGCTGGACGAGCAAGTCCAGCCCGCCGCTTTCAATTCCGATATCCGCCAAAAATTCGGCCCGTTCCTCCGGCGGCAGGCCCGCCAGCTGGGCTTCCAGCTCAGCGCAGACCGGCAGAACCTGCGCCCCTTCCGCCGCCGCCATGGCGCTGACAGTTTGGTAGGCGGGGTTTACTTCGATGTTGCCGGAAAAATCCGCCTCGCAGAAATTGCAGGCATAGATCACCGGCTTGGCCGTCAGCAGGGCGATGTTTGCCATCCACTCTTCCTCGTCGGGCGAGCGCTCCAGCGTCCGGGCGGGCTGCCCCCTCTCGAGATGACCATACAGCCGCTTACAGAATTCCAGCTCCCGCGCGCCGGATTTGTCGCCCTTGAGGGCTTTGGTTCCCCGGTCAATGCGGCGTTCAAGCAGCTCCATGTCAGAAAAAATCAGTTCCAGCGCGATGGTCTCAATATCCCGGGCCGGATCAATCCCGCCATCGACATGGACGATGTCGTCATCCTCGAAGCAGCGCACCACATGAACCACCGCATCCACCTCCCGGATATGGGAAAGGAACTTATTGCCCAGCCCCTCGCCTTTGGAGGCGCCGCGAACCAGCCCCGCGATATCCAAAAACTCGATCACCGCCGGGGTAACTTTATGAGGATGATAGAGCTCCGCCAGTCGGTCCAGCCGGGGATCCGGCACCGACGTTACCCCAACGTTGGGTTCAATGGTGCAAAAGGCGTAGTTGGCCGCCTGGGCCCCCGCGTTGGTCAGGGCATTAAAGAGCGTACTTTTGCCGACGTTCGGCAGACCGACAATTCCTAATTTCATGGCGATCCGTTCCTTTCGTTTTTGGGAAGATTCCACAAGATAGGTTATCATACCACATATTTGAGGGGATTGCAACAGAATTCCGCAGGGAACCGCCGCCGCGGGCAGCCCCAAAAGAGGAGTGCCTGAATAGCGTCTTTACAAACGAGAAAAAGCATGATATAATGTAGATATGAGAAAACAAACGATAGACGAGAACCGACGCTGTCCGAAATGCGGGCGCA
>JAIRXU010000029.1 GCA_031268095.1 Oscillospiraceae bacterium
CGAAGCACCGCGTTCCTGTCATCCATCGGCCCGATAGCGCCTCCAAGCGCCTCCACAAATTCCGCGAGCCGCCTTTCTCTCTGCTGGATTTTATCTGACAACGCGATGCGGGCACTTCATTCTCTTTTTTCCTCTTGACATTCCCTTCTGTTTGCGATAAAATAAGGGCGAGGACAACCCAATTTGATCTTTGAAAGGAGCCCTTTTGATGGAAGAAGTGATTCTCGCACTATTCCCTTTCCTCTTTCCGGCAGTGATCCCCATCCCAATTCCCATTGTAATCCTGCAAGAATGGATTGAGAAGCTGATTTCCCTGGTGCAGGGTCTGCTGTGAGGCCGGATGGCTAGATGAGGAGGAAGCAATGCGTTTTCAGCCGAAATTTTTCCGTTGCCCGGCCTGCGGTCAGGTGATCAGCGTCCTGGAGGACGCCGGCGTAACTCTCACCTGCTGCGGCCAGCCGATGGACAAGCTGGTTCCCAACACGACGGATGCGGCGCAGGAGAAGCATGTCCCGGTCGTTACCCGCAGCGGCGATAAAGTAACCGTCGCCATCGGCGCGGCACCCCATCCGATGCTCCCGGAGCACTTCATTGAATGGATCTACCTTTTCCAGGAGAACGGCGGACAGCGCCGGATCCTGACCCCTGGCGGCGCGCCGGAAGCTACCTTCTGCGTGGAGTTCGGGCAGCCGCTGGAAGTCTATGCCTACTGCAACCTGCACAGCCTCTGGAAAACAGCAGTGGAGGCATAGACCGGAAGCAGCATCGAAAGGAGGATGACCATGTCCAGTTACGAATGCGTCTGCGGGTATGTATATGACCCCGGCGCCGGGGATCCTGAAGGCGGCGCCGCGCCGGGCACGGCCTTCGAAGATCTTCCGGAAGATTGGGTTTGCCCGGTCTGCGGACTCTCCAAGGAGAATTTCACGGCACTCTGACCGAAACGACCCGCCCCCTCGACAGAGGGGGTCTTCTTTTTTCTGATTAGCAAAATTTTTCAGCGATAATCCCTAGTCCCCCGTTCATACTACTAGTGCTTCCTATCAACGGCTCCGCTTCGCTGACGCTGACAAGGAGCGAAACACCAAAACCAATTTTGAACGAATACGAGGAGTGAAACCGTACCATGACGAGTAAAACAACCAAGAGCGCGCCCAGCGCCACCGCGAAGAGCCGCGCCGCCAAGACCCTCGCCGGATCCGGCAGCAGCGCCGCCGCGAAGAAGACGGCCGCGAAGACCCTGGCGTCCGGCACGAAGCGGACGGGCGCTCAGAATTCCACCGCCAAGACCGGTAGCACCGCCGCCAAGACCACGGCGGCGAAGACCCTGGCCCGCAACAGCAGCAGCGCCAGCGCCAAGTCCGCCGCGGCGAAGACCCTGGCCAAGAGCCGCAGCGCCAGTTCTACCGCGAAGTCCGCAGCCACCAATAGCACCCGGTCCGCGGCCAGCAACAGCACCGCCAAGAAGACCGGCAGCACCGCCGCCAAGACCACAGCGGCGAAGACCTTGGCCCGCAACGGCAGCAGCGCCGGCGCCAAGTCCGCCGCGGCGAAGACCCTGGCCAAGGGCCGCAGCGCCAGCTCCACCGCCAAGTCCACGGCAACCAACAGCACGGGCCGCAAGCCCAGCGCTTCCACTGCCTCAAAGGCGGCCAAAACCTTGGCCGGTTCCCGGGCAGGCACTGCGGCGAAGTCTGCCGCGGCAAAGACCCTGGCCCATTCCCGCAGCACCACCAACGCCAAGGCCGCGCCCAAGGCTTCCTCCCAGCCGCAGCAAGGCGCCGCGCAGTCCGTGCTGGACCGCTTTAAGATGGAAGCGGCCAGCGACGTCGGCGTGAAGCTCCAGAAGAGCGGCAATGGCCACCTGACTGCCCAGCAGACGGGTTCCGTCGGGGGGCAGATGGTCAAAAAGATGGTGCAGGCCTACGAGCAGGGGATCCAGAAATAACAAAAAAACCGCCCGGGAGTACACGGGCGGTTGTTTTTTGCGCGAAACGGCACAGCGGTGAATTCCGCGCAGCAGATTGCGGAAGCAGCGGACCGCAGCCATAGAGGCCTGCCAGGCTTTTATGACGGCGCGGTTGCGTCAAAGATTTTTGTCTTGATGACGGGTACGCCCTCGGTGTATTGGAGATACGTCACTTTCAGCGGGATGTATGCGCCGGGGGCGGCGTTCAGTGCCCCGGCGAGGGGAACGGACAAGGATTCACCGGGGCCCGCGCGCCGGGAGGTGTCCACCTGGAAGATCAGGCCAGTCCCTTCGGCGCAGACGCGCAACAGTTGAAGGTCGTATTTTGCGGAGAGATTGTCGATCCGGAGCGCCGCGCCCGCCGCCGGGATCCAGCCATTCTCCGGTCCCAGGGCCACCGCGATATTTTCGCTGGGCTGGCGGCAAAGGCCGAACTGAGGATACGCCGGATCATCCCAGACTGTCCGCAGTTCGGGGCGCAGCATCAGGTCCGCCGTCAGCGCGAAAGCGTAGGGATCCGCAGGACTCATGCCGTGGAACTGCCCCTGGACGAACCAGGTGCTCTCCGGCAAGTAAGCCTGCGCCGCGTCAATGTCCTGACCGGGGGAGAGGTGACGGTGGGAATTGTCCGCGCAGACGGGATCGGGCAGGGGGGAGAGCCCGTGTTTTCCCAAAGGGAGGGCCGCCGCGCCCGTCGTCAGCGCCACGTCCAGCAGGCCGTCGCTGTTGACGCCGTCGGTCCCGAGAAGATGGAGGCTGCCGGTGTTGGCGACGATCCGAATCTCTGTGCCCGCCGCCTCCGCCGCCCGCAGTGCAGCTCCCATGCCGGGCATGATCACATGGTGCAGCCGGTCGCTGTCCGTTTCCCAGGCGTAGTGTTCGCCGGGGGCAAGAACCTTCGCTTTGACCCGGTCATAGGACGCGGCGGGGACCAGATCCCAGAGACTGCCCCAGGTTTTCACCACCGGCAGCAGCGCGGTTTGCAGCAGGTCCGTCGCCAGTCCGCTGAGAAAGTCCAGACAGAGCCAGCGGGTGAGAGGATCCAGCTCCAGTTCCGTGCCCATGTACGACTGCACAAAACGAGTGAGGGTCTCGGTGTTGAGCGCGAATTCCTCTCCGGTCAGCAGGGGCGGAACCATGGAAGTGCCCCCAAGGGCGGGGAATTCCAGCACTGCCCGGCTGACGTCGCCTTCCTCCGCGTATTCATAGAGGTAAACGCCCGCCAGCAGCCCGCCGTAGCTTGAGCCGAACAGCCGCACCGTATCGCTGCCGGTGAGGGCCTTGACCTCCTGGATGAAGGTCCGCAGCTGCCGGGTGCTCTCGCCGGCCGGGGCGCGCCAATCGAACTGGAGCACAAAGACCCGGTCCGCGCCGACCTGCTGCTCGAACTTGCGCACAAAGCTGCCGTTGCGGATCAGGCCCGCGTAGGGCTGGTCGCGCAGGGCCGCCGCGCTGCAATCCGCCGCCCGGGTGGGATAGGGGCCCACGGGCTGGGCGGAAGTCCCGTCGGGGTTCACCGCGAAGATTCCCAGCACCCGCGCCGCCGCCCGGCGGAATCCCTCGACGAAGAGAGCGTCCCGTCCGGTCAGGGTCCACTGCACCAGGCCGAAGAACAGCCGGGGCAGTTCCCGGAGGATTTCCGTGCCGACGGCGCTGAAATCCAGATCCCAGACCACTTCCCGGTCGTCCGCGTCCGGGCGCAGAAAGAGCTGGTCGGCGGTGTAGCCGGGCAAGATAATGATGGGGGTGTTGTCCGCCGCCGGCGCGGCGCGGGAGACGGTCACACAGGCGCACAGCAGCGACAGGGCGAGCAGGGCGGAAAGCGCGCGGCGGAGAGGGTTCATGGGGAGGCCTCCATTCTGTGATGAAATAAAGGCTTGGAGGAAGAGCCCTCCAAGCCGTTGGTCCAGGGACGGGGCTGTCAGCGGAACAGGTTCGTCAGCCAGGCGAGGTCCACCGCCGGGTCAAAGTTGGTCAGCAGCTGCCAGGCAAACCATTGCGGGGTAAACTTCGGGGAGAGGAAAGTGATCGCGTCCGCCAGGAAACGCAGGACGTTGGAGTAGTCGAAGACCTTCGGGATCGGCTCCTTGGCCAGCGGCTGCCCTGCCCGCAGGACGGTGAACGGCTGCACATAGAGGATCCCGCCGGAGCCAGTGAGGTAGGCACGGACATAGCAGCCGATTTTTGCGTCGTTGGCGGCGATATCCAGCGTCGCGCCCCGAGCGATTTCCTTGCCGTCCGAGATCCAGACGATCGTGTCAGCATACTGGGCGTCGATGGTAATCTTCGCGTCGGCCTCGCTGACGGTGATCCGCGTGACCTTGGGGACCGCGCCCTGGCCCACGAAGTCTTCGTCCACTTCCAGACGGGCATAGCGGGCGACGGAGAAGAAAGCGCCGGTCTCCATGCTCTTGCGCAGGGCGGTCAGGTTCAGCTCCGGCATCATATGCACGGTGAAGGCGCGGTCGAACTGGCCGGGGCTGTGGGCGTCGCTGTAGGTAAAGGCCCAGGGAGTGCGGCCGTAGGGGATCACCTTCTGGAGGATCTGGTCATAGAGGATGCTGTCGTACTTGGTGTGGGTATCTTCACCGCTGTTGATATCCATGCCGATCAGCGCGGAATATTGAATAAAAATATTGCTGAGTTTATTGGCCCATTTGGGATTTTCCTGGTAGAAATTCAGCGGGTCGTCGCTGACGTCGGCCTTGGAGGTGTCGCCGATATGATTGAGGCTGCTCAGTCCCCCGGCGGCTTGGACGCCCTTGACCGGGGTCTCATAGTCGCCGTCCACGCCGATCTTGCCTTGGCCGTAGTCGCAGAACCAGCCCTGCAAATGACTGTTGCTGGGGACCGCGCCGTTGAGCTCCACGCCCTGGGTGACTTCCAGCATGGGTTGGCCGTCCCGGCCCACGCCGGTCAGCATTTCCTGCCGCCGCTCGTCGGTCAGAGGCGCGATGGGCAGCATCTGCGTCCGGGAATATTTCACCAGTCGCATAAAAGGAACGGTCTTGGGGATCTGGTTCCAGGGGACGCCGAGGCTCATGTGGTCAGTGATACACAGCGCGTCGTAGCCCAGGCGGTAGTGCTCCTCGACCTGCTCGTTTAGCGGCACTTCGCCGTCGCTGACGTTGGTGTGGCAGTGCAGCTGGGTTTTGTAGCCCTTCCAGGCATCCCAGTTCACGGCGGCGTAAGGGTTCCCGATTTGATAGGCGGGGGCGGCCGAAGCGGCGACGCTCAAAACGGAAAGCAACAGCGCGCCGGTCAGCAGCGCGGCCAGGATTCTGTGTTTCATGGGTCATTCTCCTTTTTTGGTGAATTGCTGACAAAAGCCGGACAACTTGACAAACAGTATTATAAACTTTTGGAAAGGGAATGTCAAGGGAGAAATTGCGGGAGATTCGGTCCGGGAAAAAACAAACCGCCCGGCCAGGATTCCCGGCCGGGCGGCGGTGTGTTCCGGAAGAGACAGAAGGGGAGGGGGTCACACAATTCCCTGGGCCATCATCGCGTCGGCAACCTTCAGGAAGCCCGCAATGTTGGAGCCGACGACGAAGTTGTCCGCGTAGCCGTATTCTTTCGCCGCGTCCGCGCCGCTGTGATAGATGTTCTCCATGATGCCCTTCAGGCGGGCGTCCACGTCCTCGAACGTCCAGGAGAGGCGGGCGCTGTTTTGGCTCATCTCCAGCGCGGAGGTGGCCACGCCGCCGGCGTTGGCGGCCTTGCCGGGTCCGAAGAGCACACCGTGCTCGATGAAATAATTGGTAGCGTCAAGGGTGGTGGGCATGTTCGCGCCTTCGCCCACGGCGATGACGCCGCCCGCGACCAGCGCCTTTGCGTCGTCGAGATCCAATTCATTCTGGGTGGCGCAAGGCAGGGCTACGTCGGCCCGGATGCCCCAAACGCCCTTGCCGTCATGGTATTCGGCGGCAGGACGATAGGCCAGGTAATCTTTGATCCGGCCGCGTTTGACTTCCTTGATCTCCTTGACGGCGGCCAGGTCAATGCCGTCTTTGTCGTAGATCCAGCCGGTGGAGTCGCTGAGGGTGACCGCTTTGCCGCCCAGTTGGGCGACTTTTTCGACCGCGTAAATTGCCACATTGCCGGAACCGGAAATGACGACGGTTTTTCCTTCGAAGGACTGACCGTGATCTTTCAGCATTTCGGAGACATAGTAGACCAGTCCGTAGCCGGTGGCCTCGGTCCGGGCCAGGGAGCCGCCGTAGGTCAGGCCTTTGCCGGTCAGTACACCTTCGCTGACGTTCTTGATGCGCTTATACTGGCCGTACATGAAGCCAATCTCCCGGCCGCCGACGCCGATGTCGCCCGCGGGAACGTCGGTGTCCGCGTCGATATGGCGGCAAAGCTCCGTCATAAAACTCTGGCAGAAGGCCATGACTTCCCGGTCAGACTTGCCTTTGGGGTCGAAGTCGCTGCCGCCCTTGCCACCGCCGATGGACAGGCCGGTGAGGGAATTTTTGAAGATCTGCTCAAAGCCAAGGAATTTGATGATGCTCAGCGTGACCGAGGGATGGAAGCGCAGGCCGCCTTTGTAGGGGCCGATGGCGCTGTTGAACTGGACGCGGTAGGCGCGGTTGACGTGAACCTGGCCGTTGTCGTCCACCCACGGAACGCGGAAGAGCAGCTGACGTTCCGGCTCCACCAAGCGCTCGAGCAGACCGATTTTCGCGTACTTGGGGTCTTGATCAACCACCGGCGCGAGGGACTGGAGCACTTCCGTTGCGGCCTGATGGAATTCCGGCTGGTTGGGGTTGTGGGCAATGAGTTCTTGCAGGACTTTGTTAACATAAGACATAAGTAACCTCTCCCTTTTATAAAAGTGCCAACAGTATACCACACCGCCTGCCGTTTTGCAAGAGGGATGAAAAAGAAATTCATTTTTTTGTTCTGGAAGCCGGAGACTTTGCCGCGGAGACGATTTCCCCCTTGCTTTTTTGGCCGCCATGTGGTATGATATCTTTGTCGGACTTTACCCCACCTACAGGAGGGATGCGGATTTGTACACAATACTGGAAAAACGGGCGCTCAGCAAGCAGATGACCAAAATGACGCTGAATGCCCCGCTGGTTGCAAAAAAAGCGCTGGCCGGGCAGTTTGTCATCCTGCGCGTCAACGAGACCGGAGAGAGAGCGCCTTTCACCATCGCGGACTATAACCGCGCCGCGGGGACCATCGATGTGATTTACCAGACCGTCGGGAAAACCACCATGCTGCTGGATACGCTGCGGGCGGGCGACGCCCTGCTGGATTTGGCGGGGCCTCTGGGGCGGCCCGCGGAGCTGGACGGGTACCGGAAGGCAGTGGTCATCGGCGGCGGAGCGGGCTGCGCCATTGCGTACCCCAGCGCCAAGGCCCTCCACGAAAAGGGCGCGGAAGTGACGGTGATCGCGGGCTTCCGCTCCAAAGATATCATCATGCTGGAAGAAGAGATGCGCGCCGTCTCGGACCGGCTGACGATCATGACCGACGACGGCTCCAACGGCTGCCGGGGCTTCGTCACCGACGCGCTGCGGGAGCTGCTTGACGGCGGCGGGGCGGGGTACGACCTGGCGATTGCCATCGGTCCCATTCCCATGATGAAGGCCGTCTGCCAGGTGACGGCGCCCTTTGGCCTCAGGACCGTTGTCAGCCTCAATCCCATTATGGTGGACGGGACTGGAATGTGCGGCGGCTGCCGGGTAACGGTGGGGGATCAGGTAAAGTTCGCCTGCGTTGACGGCCCGGACTTTGACGGCCACCAGGTGGATTTCGACGAGCTGCAAAACCGCAACCGCGCCTACCAGGAGCATGAGCGGGACGCCTGTCGGTTGTTCGGGCAGGGAATATAACGATCGCCCGGGATCCGTAAAGAGCCGGGAGCGAACATAAAATAGCGAACATATAGATCGTATGGATAAGCGCCTATATGAAGGAGGAACGTATGCCCAATCTGTCGCCAACCAAAGAACCTATGCCCACGCAGGATCCAAAGGCCCGGACCCAAAATTTCGGCGAGGTCGCCTTAGGATACACGCCCGCGCAGGCCCGGCAGGAGGCCCAGCGCTGTTTGCAATGCAAAAACAGGCCCTGTATGGCGGGCTGCCCTGTCCGGGTGGACATCCCAGGCTTCGTCGCGCGCATCGCGGCGGGGGAGGACAGTCGTGCCTTTGAGGTCCTCTATGCCTCGAACACCTTGCCCGCCGTCTGCGGCCGGGTCTGCCCCCAGGAGATCCAGTGCGAACGGCGCTGCGTCCGGGGGATCCAGGGTGAGCCGGTGGCCATCGGCCGGCTGGAGCGGTACGCGGCCGATGCCCTGCGGGCGGCCCCGTCTCCGGCGCCGGAGGAGCCTGCGGGAGGACATGCCGCCGCGCGGGCGAAAATAGCGGTGGTCGGCGCGGGGCCGGCGGGACTGACCTGCGCCGGGGATCTGGCGCGGCTGGGATACGCGGTGACCGTCTTTGAAGCGTTCCATAGGCCCGGTGGGGTGTTGACCTACGGCATACCGGCCTTTCGGCTGCCCAAGGATGTCGTCGCCTATGAAATCGATAAGCTGCGGGGGCTGGGGGTGGAGATCCGGACGAACGTGATCGTCGGGAAAACGCTGACGGCGGAAGAACTGCTGGCGGACCACGCGGCGGTTTTTCTGGGAACCGGAGCGGGGCTGCCGAACTTTATGGGAATTCCGGGCGAATCCCTCAGCGGTGTATTTTCCGCCAACGAGTATCTGACCCGCGTCAACCTCATGCGGGCGTACGACGAAGCCTACGATACCCCGGTGATCCGCAGCCGGCGGGTGGCTGTCGTCGGCGGCGGCAACGTTGCTATGGATGCGGCCCGCTGCGCCCTGCGCCTCGGCGCGGAAAACGTGTCCGTCGTCTACCGCCGCTCGGAAGCGGAGATGCCCGCCCGGCAGGAGGAGATTCGTCACGCCCGGGAAGAAGGCGTTTCCTTTGTTATGCTTGCCGCGCCGGTGCGGGTGCTGGGCGACGAGCGGCAGTGGGTGCGGGGGCTGGAGTGTGTGCGGATGGCGCTGGGCGAACCGGGGCAGGACGGCCGCCGGAGCGTCGGCGAGGTTCCGGCGTCGAATTTCGTGCTGGAGGCGGACACCGTGATCGTCGCCATCGGCAACCGGCCCAATACCTTGGTGGAGGAGGGTACGGCGGGGCTGGAGCGCGACCGCCGCAATTGCCTGATCGTGGACGAGCAGACCCTGCGCGCCAGCCGGGACGGGGTGTATGCCGGGGGCGATATCGTCACCGGGGCGGCGACGGTGATCCAGGCAATGGGGGCGGGGAAGCGCGCCGCGGCCTCAATTGACGCCTACATCCGAGGGAAATAATACAAAAAGCCTAACTTGCACAGTGGACTTAAAATTTCTTGATATATATGGGTTCTAGGAGTGCGGATAGCCTGTTTCGCAATAATATATCCAGAATTGCGAGTTGTGCACGACACAAAACCCTTAAACACTGGGCTTTTGGCATGAAATAAGTTCACTGTGTAAGTTAGGCTTTTAATACAAAAACAAATGGGGAATAAAACAAGAAATTGTTTGGTGTTTTTTAGGCTTCCGCCTGCCTGACGGGGGCCTTTCTTTTTTGGAAAGAATCATCCTGTCCCTTGCGACTCATACTGGATGGGAAGCCCAAAGAGGATATTTGACGGAAGGAACGACAGACTGTCATGCGACGCGTCCGGGCCGGTGGTTCGGGGATTGGCGCATTCATTCCGCAACACCGAAAGGAGCGATCTTCCGTATGCTGATGAAAATTCTGGTTATGGCTGCCGCCTATTTTCTGGGGAATTTCAATTCCGGTATTATTTTTTCCCGCGTTTTCCATCATAAAGATATCCGGCAATTTGGCAGCAAAAATCCCGGAACAACCAACGCCTTCCGCGTATTGGGCAAACTGACGGGTTCGCTGGTGCTGTTTGCGGATGCGCTGAAGGGCGCCGCGGCGGTGTTGCTGGCGAAGGCGCTGCTGGGGAACGAAACCGCGCCCGGCCCGGATTTCTGGCCCGCGCTGGCGGGATTGTTGGTGATCGTCGGCCATATCTATCCTGTGCTGTTCAAATTCAAGGGCGGCAAGGGCGTGGCGACGACGGCGGGGGTGACGCTGATACTCCAGCCGGTGGTTCTGCTGCTGGTCTTGATTCCCTTTTTAATTTTGCTCTTCACGGTGAAATATATGTCCGTTGCGTCGGTCACGGGCGCTCTGCTGCTGCCCTGGGGCACCCTGGCCTGGCAGCGGGGGACGCTGGGAGGGCTGTTCTGGCTGGCCCTGATCCAGGCGGCGCTCATCGTCTTCACCCACCGGTCCAACCTGGGGCGGCTGCGGAACCACACGGAAAACAAATTATTCCAGAAGAAGAAAACAGAGGCGGAAGTGAAGGGGACAGGCGTATGACGAAGTTTCACATCGGCGTTGACGTTGGCTCCACGACTGTCAAAGTGGTCGTTCTGGACGCGGCGACGGGGGAGACAGTCTGGCGGGAGTATCGGCGGCATCACGCCAAGTCCCGGGAGACGGCGGCAGAGATGCTGCGCCGGGCGGCGGCGGCGGCGGACGGGCCGGTGACGCTGGCCTTCTCCGGTTCGGCGGCGCTGAAGCTGACGGCGGCGGCGGCGCTCCCCTTTGTCCAGGAAGTTTTCGCCACCCGCCTGGCGGTCCAGGAGCGGCTGGGGGATGTGGACGCGGTGGTGGAATTGGGGGGCGAGGACGCGAAGATCCTCTTCCTCACCGGCGGAATGGAAGAACGCATGAACGGCAGCTGCGCGGGGGGCACCGGCGCGTTCATTGACCAAATGGCCGCGCTGCTTTCCCTCTCGCTGGAGGAACTGGACGCCCTCAGTTTCCGGCACAAACAGATTTATCCCATCGCCTCCCGCTGCGGGGTGTTCGCCAAGTCAGACATTCAGCCTCTGCTCAACCAGGGCGCGGTGAAAGAAGATATTGCCGCCTCCATTTACCAGTCTATCGTCAGCCAGACCATTGCCGGGCTGGCCCAGGGACGGGAGATCAAGGGCCGGGTGTGCTTCCTCGGCGGGCCGCTGACGTTCCTCAAGGGCTTGCGGGTCCGGTTCACGGAAACCCTGGGCCTGGATGAAAACCATGCCGTCTTCCCGGATCAGGCGGAATATTATGTCGCCATCGGCGCGGCCCTGCGCAGCCGGGGAACCGAGGAACATACCCTCCCGGGCGTCCTGGAGCGGCTGGAACACGCCCGGCGGCAGGAGGGCGAGGAGCAGGAGGCGCTGCCGCCGCTCTTTTCCTCCGAGGAAGAATACGAAACCTTCCGGGCCCGGCACGCGAAGGCGACAGTTCCCGCGGCAGACCTGGAGAGCTATGAAGGCGGAGCCTGGCTCGGGATCGACGCCGGGTCCACCACCACGAAGCTGGTGCTGATGGACGGGAACGGGCGGCTGCTCTATTCCTACTATGCCCCCAACAATGGCGAGCCGCTGCCGGTGGTCCGGGCGCAGCTGATTGCCCTGCGGGAGCGCTGCGCCGGGCGGGTGACCATCCGGGGCACGGCGGTGACCGGCTACGGCGAGGAACTGCTGAAAAACGCCTTCGCCGCCGACCACGGGATCGTTGAGACCACCGCGCACCACACCGCCGCCCGCGCCTTCGACCCCGCCGTTGACTTCATCATCGACATCGGCGGGCAGGACATGAAGTGCTTCCGGCTGCGGCGCGGGGTGGTGGATTCCATCCTGCTCAATGAGGCCTGCTCCTCCGGCTGCGGCTCGTTCATCGAGACCTTCGCCGGGGCGCTGGGATATTCCGCCGCAGAATTCGCCAAGCTCGGACTCTTCGCTAAGCGGCCTGTCAGCCTGGGATCCCGCTGCACGGTGTTCATGAATTCCTCCGTCAAGCAGGCGCAGAATGACGGCGCTGGGGTGGACGACATTTCGGCAGGGCTGAGCGTCAGTGTCGTGAAGAACGCGGTATATAAGGTCATCCGCACCCGCAACGCCAAGGATCTGGGGGAACATATCGTTGTCCAGGGCGGGACCTTCCTCAATGACGCCATTCTGCGGGCGTTTGAACTGGAGATTGGGCACAGCGTCACCCGGCCCGCGCTGGCGGGGCTGATGGGGGCGTACGGCGCGGCGCTTTATGCCCGGGAACACACGGCCGGGGCGGACGCGGAAAGTACGCTGCTTTCCCTGGAGGATCTGCGGGCCTTCTCCTGCGAATCGAAAAGTGCCCGCTGCGGCCGCTGCCAGAACCGCTGCCGCCTAACGGTCAGCACCTTCCGGGGCGGGAGCCAGGAGGGGAAAAAGTACATTTCCGGCAATCGCTGCGAAGCGCCGCTGGGTTTGCCCGGCGGCCCGGCCGGCGGGGGCGGCCCGGCAGACGACGCCTACGAATACAAAAAGGACCTGCTGCTGGCCTGCGCGCCGCGGCCGGGAAAGCGCGGGAAGGTCGGCCTGCCGCTGGGGCTGGGGATGTATGAACTGCTGCCATTCTGGCACACGCTGCTGACCGAGCTGGGTTTTGAAGTTCACCATTCCGGGCTGTCCAGCCGGGAGCTCTACCTCACCGGGCAGCACACGATCCCCTCCGATACCGTCTGCTACCCCGCCAAGCTCACCCACGGCCACATCGAAGCCCTGCTGGCCCAGGGAATTGACACGATCTTCTACCCCTGCCTGCCCTATAACTTCGACCAGGGGATGGGAGACAACCACTATAATTGCCCCGTCGTCGCGTTCTATCCCGAACTGCTGACGGCGAACATCCCGCAGCTGGGGAAGATCCGCTGCCTCACGCCCTACCTTGCTCCCCACGCGAAGACCTTCCCTGGCCGGGCGGCGAAGTATTTTCGGGAAGAATTTGGGATCCGTTCCGGCGAGACCAAGGCTGCCGTCCGCAAGGCCTACGAGGCCTACGCCGCCTACCAGGAAGCTGTCTGGTCCTTCGGAGACCAGGCGCTGGCCCGCGCGGCGGACGAGGGGCGGGAAACCGTGATTCTGGCCGGGCGGCCCTATCACATTGATCCGGAAGTCAACCACGGCATCCACAAGCTGCTGCGCTCGCTGGGCTGCGTTGTGCTTTCGGAAGACTGCCTGCGCCCCGGAGAGAAGGTTCCGGTCAAGGTGCTCAACCAGTGGACGTATCATTCCCGGCTCTACGCCGCGGCAACGTTCGCCGCCGCGCGGGACCGCGTTCAGCTGGTTCAGCTGATCTCTTTCGGCTGCGGCCTGGACGCCATCACCTCAGACGAGGTCAAAGACATCCTGGAACGGGAAGGGAAAATCTACACCCTAATCAAGATCGACGAGATCAATAACCTCGGCGCGGCGAAGATCCGCCTGCGGAGTCTGCTGGAGGCGGTGCGGGCGTGAACCCGGCGCGGCGCAGAAAAAAGAACGAAAGCTGAGGCGCTTGTATGGCTGAACTCATCTACGACGAAACCGGGCGTCTGCTCTTCACCGAGGAGATGCGCCGGGAATATACCATCCTGGTGCCCATGATGCTGCCGGTGCACATGACGTTTCTGGTGAAAATCCTGCGGGAGCAGGGCTTCCGGGTGGAGCTGCTGACGTCTACCAGCCCCGCCATCACGGACCTGGGGCTGCAAAGCGTCCATAACGATACCTGCTACCCCGCGCTGCTGGTCATCGGCCAGATGATGGAGGCGCTGGAAAGCGGGAAATACGACATGGACAAAGTGGCGCTGATCATCACCCAGACTGGCGGCGGCTGCCGCGCGTCGAATTACATTCACCTGCTGCGCAAAGCCCTGCAAAAGCGCGGATGGAGTCACATCCCCGTGATCTCCTTCAATCTCGCCGGGATGGAGAAAAATCCCGGGTTCCGCTTTTCGCCGAAGGTATACCTCGAGATGCTGGGCATCGTCGTCTACGCCGACCTGATTATGAACCTGGCCAACCAGACCAGGCCCTATGAACTGCGCGCGGGGGACGCGGACGCGATGATTGAGCGCTGGACCCAGCGGCTGCTGGAGCAGAAACTGAGTGTGCGCCGTCTCAGCCGCACCCTGGCCGCCATCACGGCGGACTTCGCGGCCATCCCCGTCCGGCGGGAACCGAAGGTGACGGTCGGCGTCGTCGGGGAAATTTACATCAAATACGCCGCCTTGGGCAACAACAACCTGGAACAGCTGCTGGCGGACGAAGGCTGCGAAGTGGTGGTGCCCGGGCTGCTGGACTTCGTCATCTTTATGGGGGACCATCATCTGGTGGACACACGGCGGTATAGGATCAAATGGAAAAAAGGGTTGGTTTCCGCGCTGATTAAGGTGATTTTCTCCTTTTTCCAGCGCCGCCTGATCCGGGCCATCCGACAGGTCCCCAGCTACCGGGTTCCGGCGGACTTCGGGATCATCAAGCGCCTGGCGGGCGATTACGTCAGCGACGGCAACAAGATGGGCGAAGGCTGGCTGCTGACGGGAGAAATTGTGGAGCTGATTCACGCGGGCATTGGCAACATCATCTGTACACAGCCGTTTGGCTGTCTGCCCAACCACATCGTGGGCAAGGGGATGATCCGCGCCATCCGCGGGGACCACCCGGACGCCAACATCGTCTGCGTCGATTACGACCCCGGCGCAACCCGCACCAATCAGGAAAACCGCATCAAGCTCATGCTGTCGGTGGCCCGGGAGCGGCTGACAGAAAAAAGCGCTTGACAATAACACCACGCGAGGCAAGAAAACGGCCAACCTGAAAGACGTTGGCGGCTGTTTCCTTGCCTCGCGTGATTTTCTGGGGCTTGCTTCCGGCGGCGCTTTGTGATACAATGGTCCCAGGTCTCAGTTCAGGTAAGATTCCAAACAACAGGAGGACCATCATGAAGATTGTTATTTTGGACGGGCACACCACCAACCCCGGGGATCTCTCTTGGGGGGAAATCGCGCGGCTCGGGGAGCTGACGGTCTACGACCACACCCCGGCGGACCAGACCCTGGCCCGGGCGGCGGGAGCCGAACTCGTGCTGAGCAACAAGACGCTGCTGGGCGCGGCGGAGATTGCCGCCCTGCCGACGCTGCGGTACATTGGCCTGCTGTCCACCGGATACAACGTCGTTGACCTCGCGGCCGCCAGCGCGCGGGGCATTGCCGTAACCAACATCCCTGCTTACGGCACACCCGCCGTGACGCAGATGGTTTTCGCGCTGCTGCTGGAGCTGACCAATCATGCGGCGGGCCACAGCCTGCTGGTGCGCCAGGGGGAATGGGCCAGTTGCCGGGATTTCTGCTTCTGGCGCTGGCCGCTGATGGAGTTGCAGGGGAAGACCCTGGGGGTTGTCGGCTTCGGACAGATTGGCCGGGCGGTCGCCGCCGTGGCGCTGGCGTTCGGCATGCGTGTGCTGGCCTGCGACAAAACCCTGAAAGACCAACCGGACGGGGCGTCGCTGGTTTCCCTGGAAGAGCTGCTGGCGGCTTCGGACGTCGTCAGCCTCCACTGCCCGCTGACAGAGGAAACAAAGGAACTGATCAACCGAAGCACCCTGGCGCGGATGAAGCCCGGGGCGCTGCTGATTAATACGGCCCGGGGGCCGCTGCTGCGGGAACAGGACGTGGCCGACGCGCTGACGGCGGGAACGCTGGGCGGCCTGGGGGTGGACGTGCTTTCCGTTGAGCCGCCCGACCCGGATAATCCCTTGCTGCGCGCGCCGAACTGTGTCATTACGCCCCACATTGCCTGGGCCACCGCCGAGGCCCGCACCCGCCTGATCGCCATCGCGGCGGACAACCTCCGCGCCTTCCTGGCCGGGGAACCGCAGAACCGGGTCAACGCCTGAAGCAGAAGGGCGTCCGGAAGGAAGGAATTCTTATCCTTCCTCCCCTTCCCCCGCCCGCGCCAGCAGCAGGAACTTGCGCTCTTTTCGCTCGTAGACGTATGACGCTGAGGCGACGTGGCGGTACCGCCCGCTGGCGATGAGTCCGGCGAGGGGCTGCTTCGTCATGGCCCGCGGCGCAGGATCGAAGCAGACGACATAGTCAAAGCGGCCTTCCTCCAGCCACTGCCGCTGGGCCTGCGTAATCTCGTCAAAATGGATGTTCAGGTCACAGAAATATTTCACGTCCGGCAAAATCCCGGTCGCCTGATAGAACCCGTAGTCCAGGTGACTGAAATCGAGCAGCGAGAGGTTAGGGTAACGCGGATCCGCCTGGATCACCTGGGCGAACCGCACTTGGGGTAGGTCCTGCCGGGCGTAGCGCACGTGGGTGTGCCGGAAACTCCAGGGCAGGGGCAGGAGCACGGCCAGCCCCAGCCCCGCCGCCAAAACGGCCTGCCGCCGGGACCGCCTGACGCGAGACAGAGCGGCGGCAGGCGGCCCGGAAGAGCCGTGCCCGGCGTCTCGCCGGTTTGCACGGCTGTTGTTTGAATCGCAGACCCAGCGCGCCAGCGCGGCCAGTCCTAATGGCGTGAGCACCGCCATGGGCAGGAAGGAATAGGCCGTGCGGGCGCCGAGGTAGGCCCCGGCGAGGTACGCCAGCGGCGGCAGCGCCAGCACCCAGCCCCGCCAGGCGGGCCGGGACCGCAGGAACCGCAGGGAGAGCAGCCCCAGCCCCGTCAGGGACACGTTGAAGCCCGCCGCCGTCGCAAGGTTGTAGAGCCACTTTCCGGCGGTCAGCGGGGCAGCCTGGTAGTGAACGATGTTATGATAAACATAAGCGCTCAGCCAGTCGCCCAGGGCGTGATTGGCCGCGAAGTACCCGATCCAGGGCAGGGTGGCGAGGCTCATCCCTCCCAGGAAGACCGCCGTACGCAGGATCACCGCGCCGAAGCGCCGCCGCCGCAGCAGCGGCCAAACCATCACGAAGCACCAGGCGGCGGAAAACCCCAGGACCGCATATTTCATCCAAAGCAGGCAGCCCGCCAGGAGCCCGTGCAGCAACCAGACCGCCAGGGAGAGCTCCCGTTTTTCCCGCAGTCCGCGGACCAGGTGATACAGCGCCAGCGCGAAGACCGGCAGCGCGTACTCCTCCACGCTGCCCCCGCCCTGATAGAACGCGTGGGACGTGAACGTCAGCGCCGCCAAGAGCGGCACGGCGGCGAGAGAACGACCGTATACCGTCCGGGGAATTTCTTCCGGACGCGCCAGCAACAGCAGTGTCCGGCCGGAAAAGAACAGGAAAACCGCGCCGGAGAGTACCTCGAGCAGGTATACGCCCAGCCAGGAGCGGGGAAACACCTGCGCCGCCAAGCCATAGAGAAAATAGACCAACGGCCCCTTTTGCTCATAAATATCCCGGTACAGCACCTGCCCCTGGAACATGGCCTTCCCCACCGTCAGGAAGCAATTGGCGTCCAGCCAATCATTGATGGGATAAAACGGAGAGGATTTCGTGCAAAAAAACAACACGGCCGCCGCGCTCACCAGCGAGACGGCAGCCAGCGGCCTCAGGGACCGCACACGGGATAGTTGGCCATGAGAGGAGTTTGGGGACAGCAGAAAATTTTGGCCTTGGGGGAGTCTTTCGGATTGGCGCATATCTCCGGCCTCCGACATTGTTGAAATGGTTCCTCCGCCTCCAAAATCCGGCGCGGCGGGGAGGCTCGCTCAGGAGAACGGCTTGATGGGGACCGCCGAGATGATTTCCTGCGGTTTGGTGGTGACCGGCTGGCTCGTCGGCTCGGTGGGCTGGGCGGCGGTCGTGGTGGCTGGGTCATCCGGCTGGGGATCCACTTGCCCCGCCGGGGAGCTCCCGTCCGCTGTGATATTTCCTGCCGAAACAGCCCCGGCGGAAGAAGCGGCAACAGACGCTCTCCCAGCAGAGGAAGGATTTTTTGGCGTGTTTGCCGCCGGGGCGCCGACCGGGGCGGCAGATTGCGCTGCGGAAGCGATCGGAGCCTCCGTGTTTGCCGCGGGGAGATGGGCTGCGGACGAGACGGGCTTTTCTGCCTGAGAACCAGTCACCCGGCTCCATACCGCGAGACCGATCAGCAGCAGCACCGTTACGCCAATGGCAATCAACGTCTTTTTCAATGAAACACGTCCTTTCGCGGAACCGACAAGATGCGCAGGATGCATAAGTATGTCTAAAATACTTGGCAGTGGGCCGGCGGACGGTTCGGAGGGAAAAGAGCAACCGCCGACGCCCACAGAAAATACCATTTCTAGTATACCATAAATTTTTCCGTTTTGCAACAGCATTTTTCCGCCGAGCACGGAAGATCACCGCAAAATCAAGATCTCTCTCAAGATCTTTCTTCAGAACGGCAGCCCCGCCAATGCCCGGACTTCCGCCATCCGGCGGCTGACGCGCAGGGCCAGGCGGCTGGCACTGCCATAGGAGACGAGCGGATCCGGCTGGCGGGTGATGTAGCCGCAGAAAGCTTTGGCCTCGCAGCGCATGACCTCCGTTTTGGACAGCGTTTCAGCAAGGAAACAGCCGGCGTCGCCGGAACAGTCATGGCCAAAACGCCGGATCCCCTGAAATTGGGAGATAGACGCGATAGTGAGCGTACCTTGATCCCCTAGGATTTGGGAGACGCCCTGGCTTTGCCCTGCCTTCGAAAAAGTCAGCGTGACAAGTTTGTCCGGATAGCGCAGCAGCGCGGTTCCCCAGCCGTCGGCTCCAGTGGGCAGAAAATGCGCCGCCGCCAGGACGTCGTCCGGCTCCCCGAAGAAGTCCAGCGCCGGATACAGGCAATAGATCCCCAAATCCATCCAAGCTCCGGTGCGCAGCGCGGGGTTGAAGATGTTCGGCGTTTCCCCGGCCAGCAGCCGCGGCCAGCGGGAAGAGAGCTGGGAAAAATCCAGGTGGGCGGACGTGACGGTCCCCAGGGAGGGCAGCGCCTCCAGCACCGCGCGCCGCGCCGGGGTGTGTAGGTACATGATGGCCTCCAGAAAAACCACGCCCCGCCGCTCGGCGAGGGTTTGGAGGGCTTCCAGCTCCTCCGGCGTGACGGTCGCTGGCTTTTCGCACAGCACATGTTTCCCCGCCTCCAGCAGCGCGGCGCACTGCGCGAAATGGAAGCGGTTGGGGGTTGCGACGTAGCAGGCCTCAATGCTCTCGTCCCGGACCAGCTCGTCCAGGGAGAGCACCGGCAGTCCCGGGGCGCCGTGCTCCTGCGCGAAGGCGGCCCCCCGCACCGGATCCCGGGAGCAGACGGCGGCCCACCGCAGCCCCGTCCCCTCGGCTGCCCGGACGAATTCCCCCGTGATCCAGGAAGTTCCTACCGTTGCCAAAGATATCATCGCGCGTCCCTCCATGCAGTCTCGTTAAAATAATTCTTTCCCCCAAATCAGTACGCCGTTCTGCCTGCGCAGGGGCTCGAACCCGGCCGCCGTGAGCAGGGGGGGCAGGGGGGATTTTTTTTCCGTGAAGGTGCAGACACCCCGGCATTCCAGCGCTTCCAGGTGCCCCGCGAGGGCGGCAAGCAGCAGCGGGAACGTTTCGTTCACCTGGCTGTCCGGGAGGTGGAAGAGGCAGTGGGCCGGATAATACCCCGCGACGGTCTGGTGCAGCAGCCCGACGTGCCGCGCCTCCGCCGCAGCCGAAAGGCCGTAGGGCGCGCAGCGGGGCAGGAAGCGTTCCTGGAACCGCCGCTGGTAATCGACGCAGTTCGGCGCGCAGAGCACGGCGGCGGCCAGTTCGCCGTGTTCGCCTTCCGCCGCGAAACTGTGCCCCGGCTCGCAGTCCAGGTAGTACTGGCAGCGGGAAAGAGTGATCACCAGCCGTTCGACTTCGGTGCGCTTGCGCAGGCGGGTGGCGGTCAGGCAGAGTACGCGCAGGGCCTCGGCGTCGGCGGGGATGCAGGGGCGGACGGTCATGGGAATCCCTCCGTTATGATGATGTGTGAACGCGTTAATTTGCGCGGAAAAAACTGTCAATCTCTTGTCGCTTGGACCCGTTCCAGCAGGAACCGCGCCACCCCGTCTTCCGTATGGGGGCCGATGACCCGGTCCGCCTGGGCTTTCAGCTCCGGCTGGGCGTTGGCGACGGCATAGCGTTCGTCGCTGGCAGCGAAGAGGGGCAGGTCGTTGAGGTTGTCCCCAAAGCCCGCGAGGCGGCCGAAGGCACAGCTGCGGCGGAGAAACTCGGCGGCGTACCGCTTGGAAGCGGCGGCGCTGAGGCATTCCAGGTACCAGTTGCCGGGCTGATACGCGTCGGTATAAAGGACCGAGGTCAGGCCGGGAAGGGTGCGCAGCCGCTCATAAAGGGGTTCCAAAGCCTCCCGGCGGTCGTTGGTGGTGAAGTAGACGATGTCGTCTCCGGCGTGGGCGCGCAGATCTGCCGTCTCGACGAACTCCTTGCCGTAGATTTCCAGCCGCAGCTGACGGAACATGAGCAGGCCGGGCCGGGTCAGGGGCAGATGGTGGGGTCGGATACATTCGCCGCGCAGGCTATAGAAGAACCCGCTCTGTCCGCAGTCCTCCATATGGCCGATGATCTCCCGCACAACCTCCGCCGGGAGGACAGATTTCTGGACGAAGCGGCGGGCGGCCATGTCATAGAGCAGCGCGCCGTTCATCAGCACGACCGGCACAGGCAGCGGCCCCAGGGGGCCAGGATCAGCTGGGAGGATTCCCGGGTCCGCGCCGTCGCGACAGAAAAAGCCAGCCCCGCCCGGAGCAACCGCCGCAGGGTTTCCGCCGTGAAAGGGGAGAGCGCCGCCTGGGGAGAAAGCAACGTGCCGTCGAGGTCGGAAAGATAGAGCGTCATGGAAAAGCCTTTCTGCATATTGGAAAGTCCGACGGATGGAAGCCGGGGATTCAGGTCGGGAGGTCCGCGCCTTTGTTCTCCAGTTCTTCCCACGCCGCGTACAGCTTTTCCAGCGCGGCCTGGGCAGCCTCAGCCTCCCGGGTGAGGGCCAGGAGGGTTTCGTAATCGGCGGCTGTCTCCGGGGCGGAGAGGCGGGTCTGGAGCGCTGTCAGGTCGGTTTCCCGCCGGGCAATGTCCGCTTCGCAGCGGACCAGGGCCGTCTGGCGGCGGCGTTCCTCGGCGGCGTGCTGCTTGCGCAGCTGGTATTCGTTGGGGGTCTTTTCTTCTTTTGCGGGCGTGTCCGCCGCGGATTGACCGGCAGCGGAGCCCCCCTGGAGCGTCAGATAGTCGTCATAGGACGCGCCGCAGGGCGTCAGGCCCTCCGGCGTCAGGGCAAAGACCTTGGTGGCCAGGCGATTGATGAAGTAGCGGTCGTGGGAGACGGCGAGAATCGTGCCGTCAAATTGCAGCAGCGCGCGTTCCAGCGTCTCCCGGGAAGCGACGTCCAGATGATTGGTCGGTTCGTCCAGCAGCAGCAGATTCGCGCCGGAAAGAATGAGCTTACACAGCGCCACCCGCGCTCGCTCGCCGCCGCTGAGCAAATGGACGGGCCGGAACACGTCCTCCCCCCGGAAGAGGAAGGCCGCCAGCAGGGAGCGGACCTCCGTCTGGGTCAGGGAGCGGCGGGCGTCCCAGACGTCGTCCAGCACCGAGGCCGGCGACGGAGACCCCGCCAGGTCCTGGTCGTAGCTGCCGGGGCGGACGCTGGCCCCCAGGGAGACATAGCCCGCGTCGGGTTGCAGGCGGCGGCGGATGATTTGCAGCAGCGTTGTTTTGCCGCAACCGTTGGGGCCGAGGATCACCGCCCGGTCTCCGCGCTCAATCAGCGCCTCGAGGTTGCGGAAGAGAATTTTCCCGCCGTAGGATTTCGCCAGCCCCCGCAGCCGCAGGACCTCGTTGCCGCTGGGCAGGACGGGCGGGAACTGGAAACGGACGGCGCCTTCCGCGCCCTCGGGGACGGTCAGCTCCGCTTTTTTTCGCTCCAGCATTTTCTGTTTGCTCTCAATGGTGATGAAGTTCCGCTTCTGGCCGAAACGCCGCTGCTGTTCGATGATCTCTTCGATGTGGCGGATCTCGGCCATCTGATTTTCGTAATGCCGCCGGTCCAGCTCCGCCTGGGTCTGCTTCTGGGCAAGATAGTCAGAGTATCCGCCCTTCCAGAGCCGCAGGCGGCGGTGGCTGAGTTCGGCGGTGCGGTTGGTGGCCCGGTCGAGGAAGAAGCGGTCGTGGGAAACGAGGATCACAGCGCCGGGATAAGCGGCGAGGAAATCTTCCAGCCAGGCCAAGGCGTACAGGTCCAGGTGGTTGGTCGGTTCGTCCAGCAGCAGCAGATCCGCGCCGGAGAGCAGCAGCCGCCCCAGCCGCAGTTTGGCGCGCTGCCCGCCGCTGAGGGCGGAACAGGGCAGGCCGTGCGTCTCCTCCGGGAAACCGAGGCCTGCCAGCGCCGCCTTTGCCCGGCTGCGGAAGGTCAGGCCGCCGCCGCGCTCGAAGGCCTCGGTCAGCTCGCTTTGCCGGTGAAGGAGGGCTTCTTCCGGGTGCGCGTGAATCTGCCGGTGGAGGTCTTCCAGCTGCCGTTCGAGTTCCATCAGCGGCGCGAAGACGGCCAGCAGTTCCTCGGATACAGTGGCTTCCCCGCCGGCGGGGCCGTCCTGCCCGTCGCCGGTCATCTGCGCGGCAAAGCCCACCCGGACACCGCTGCCCAGGACCGCCGCGCCGCTTTCCGGCTCGAGCTCCCCGAGGATCAGGCGCAGGAGGGTTGTTTTGCCGCAGCCGTTGGGTCCCACCAGACCGACGCGCTCCCGGGGTTCCACCATCAGGTTGACGCCGGAAAAAAGCAGCCGGTCCTCAAAGGAGAAGGAAAGATTTTGCAGGGATGCAATGGCCATGGGTTCTCCATCTAAAATAAATAATTTAAAATATGACCCGCAACTCAGCTCCGAACGAGCTGCCTATATGTCACAGGAGAATTAAGCGAGCAGGTATGCAGCAGTCGATTGAACCATTGGCCCTTGAATTTTCGGCGGTTGGCGCG